>NZ_JBVLTJ010000047.1:0-677 GCF_055597585.1 Streptomyces sp. AMJ-169 | reverse complement strand
TCCGACGCTCCCACGGCTTGTAGGCACACGGTTTCAGGTACTATTTCACTCCGCTCCCGCGGTACTTTTCACCATTCCCTCACGGTACTATCCGCTATCGGTCACCAGGGAATATTTAGGCTTAACGGGTGGTCCCGCCAGATTCACACGGGATTTCTCGGGCCCCGTGCTACTTGGGTGTCTCTCAAACGAGCCGCTGACGTTTCGACTACGGGGGTCTTACCCTCTACGCCGGACCTTTCGCATGTCCTTCGTCTACATCAACGGTTTCTGACTCGCCTCACAGCCGGCAGACTGTGAAAGAGAGATCCCACAACCCCGTATACGCAACCCCTGCCGGGTCTCACACGCATACGGTTTGGCCTCATCCGGTTTCGCTCGCCACTACTCCCGGAATCACGGTTGTTTTCTCTTCCTGAGGGTACTGAGATGTTTCACTTCCCCTCGTTCCCTCCACACTGCCTATGTGTTCAGCAGCGGGTGACAGCCCATGACGACTGCCGGGTTTCCCCATTCGGAAACCCCCGGATCAAAGCCTGGTTGACGACTCCCCGGGGACTATCGTGGCCTCCCACGTCCTTCATCGGTTCCTGGTGCCAAGGCATCCACCGTGCGCCCTTAAAAACTTGGCCACAGATGCTCGCGTCCACTGTGCAGTTCTCAAACAACGACCAGTC
>NZ_JBVLTJ010000046.1:0-875 GCF_055597585.1 Streptomyces sp. AMJ-169 | reverse complement strand
TGAGCTTCTTCAGCGTTGTCGCTCCAGTGCGAGGACGGCTTTGGCGATTGACGTCATGCGGTTTGGACTGCACCGGGATCTGCGGAAGATCCGCCAGGACTTCAGGCGCGCGATGCCGCGTTCGACCGGTGCCCGTGCCGCGGCCAGGGCCCGGTTGACGGTTTTCTCGGTGGGGGTGAGTTCTTGCAGGGGCCTTCGTTTGTTGCCGGTGGTCACCCAGGGGCCGCCGCCCTGGTAGGCGAGGTCGGCCAGGACGGGGACGCCCTGGCGCTCGCAGATGCGGATGATCCTGTGGGTGCGGGCAGCGGTCAGGTCGTGGGCCCGGCCCGGCAGTGCGGGTGAGAGCCACAGCAGCCGGCCGCCCGGATCGGTGATCACCTGCACGTTCACCCCGTGCCGGCGGTGCTTGTGGGAGTAGTCGGCCCGTCCGTCGCCGACCCGGTCGCACTCGGCGAGCGTGCCGTCCAGCAGGACGAAGTCCGCATCGGTCTCGCGCAGGACCTTCAGCAGCCCCGGGGCACGGTCGGCGAGCAGGTCGATGACCGTGCTGGTGTAGGCGTGGGCGGTGGACTCGCTGATCCCGAACCCGGCAGCGATCTTCGCCAGGGTGATGTGTTCGCGCAGGTACACCAGTGCCACCATCGCTCGCTGGGACGGGCGGAGCTTGCAGCGGCGGTCCCCCTCACGGGTGACAAGAAGCATGGTCACCCACTCCACGAGCGCATGCGGCAGGTCGAGTGCGGCAGGATAAATGACCAACGAGGCCCCCGAGCAACGTGATTGAGACGTCAGACATCTCGATCAACAGCCCGGGGGCCTCGCTCGTTGCGCTTCGCCGACCGTCACCCGATCGGTAGCCAACTCGAAGAAGCTCA
>NZ_JBVLTJ010000045.1:0-911 GCF_055597585.1 Streptomyces sp. AMJ-169 | reverse complement strand
ACTCATCTCGAAGCAGGCTTCCCGCTTAGATGCTTTCAGCGGTTATCCCTCCCGAACGTAGCCAACCAGCCATGCCCTTGGCAGAACAACTGGCACACCAGAGGTTCGTCCGTCCCGGTCCTCTCGTACTAGGGACAGCCCTTCTCAATATTCCTACGCGCGCAGCGGATAGGGACCGAACTGTCTCACGACGTTCTAAACCCAGCTCGCGTACCGCTTTAATGGGCGAACAGCCCAACCCTTGGGACCGACTCCAGCCCCAGGATGCGACGAGCCGACATCGAGGTGCCAAACCATCCCGTCGATATGGACTCTTGGGGAAGATCAGCCTGTTATCCCCGGGGTACCTTTTATCCGTTGAGCGACGGCGCTTCCACAAGCCACCGCCGGATCACTAGTCCCGACTTTCGTCCCTGCTCGACCCGTCGGTCTCACAGTCAAGCTCCCTTGTGCACTTACACTCAACACCTGATTACCAACCAGGCTGAGGGAACCTTTGGGCGCCTCCGTTACTCTTTAGGAGGCAACCGCCCCAGTTAAACTACCCATCAGACACTGTCCCTGATCCGGATCACGGACCCAGGTTAGACATCCAGCACGACCAGACTGGTATTTCAACGACGACTCCACCCACACTGGCGTATGAGCTTCAAAGTCTCCCAGCTATCCTACACAAGCCGAACCGAACACCAATATCAAACTGTAGTAAAGGTCCCGGGGTCTTTCCGTCCTGCTGCGCGAAACGAGCATCTTTACTCGTAGTGCAATTTCACCGGGCCTATGGTTGAGACAGTCGAGAAGTCGTTACGCCATTCGTGCAGGTCGGAACTTACCCGACAAGGAATTTCGCTACCTTAGGATGGTTATAGTTACCACCGCCGTTTACTGGCGCTTAAGTTCTCAGCTTCGCC
>NZ_JBVLTJ010000044.1:0-1023 GCF_055597585.1 Streptomyces sp. AMJ-169 | reverse complement strand
GCGGCTCAGCGGCTCAGCGGCTCAGCGGCTCAGCGGCTCAGCGGCTCAGCGGCTCAGCGGCTCAGCGGCAGGCTGTAACGGCTGGGGGCGAGCCAGCAAGCCGGGGTCCGGAGGCCGGGGCCAGGGGCAGGGCTGCGAGTCGGAGGGGCCAAGAGGCCGGGACAACAGGTCGAGGGCCGAGAGGAGTCAGCGAGCCGGGGGGCTTGGCAGCCGGGCCGCAGGCTGCGGCAGCCGGGGGCGAGGCGGGGCCCGGAGGCCAGGGCCGGGTTGGGGAGAGGAGAGTGGGACAGCGAATCGGGCCCGGAAGGCAAAGCAACGAGTCGGGGCGGGAAAGCGGGCAGCGAGCCGTAACGAGGGGGATGAGTCAGCGGACCGGGAGCTTGGAGGCTAGGACGGCAGATCGGGGACGCGGGCCAGCTGACCCGGGGGCTCGGAAGCTAGGGCGGCGAGGCCGGGGACCAGTCGGCGGGACTGAGCCAGGTCAGCGAGTCAGGAACTGCTGGGCCCTGTCCACCAGCTGCGTGAGGACCGGGTCCGCCGAAGCCGCCTGGGCGTTGGACGGGTGGAGTATCAGTGAGAGCAGGACGACGAACGCGAGCGTCGGCAGGGCCAGCGCCCACCACGGCAGGCGGGTGTCGGCTGCGCCCGAGCTCACCGGGCGAGGGCGGTTCTGGGAACGGGCCGACATGACGTCCTCCGTGGGGCTTCGAGTCCTTCGTGACCGCCTCTTCGCGGCCACACCTCGAAACTACGCACCCGTCAAGCCTCCGCCCATCCGGCATCCCACCCACTTAACCCTGACCTCTGCCCCCTAGGGGATGGTGGTGCTAGCACCACCATGGGGGCGGGGAGGGGGAGTTGGAGGGGCGCCCGGGGGCGGGTCGAAGGGGGTGCGGGCATCGGCTCAGCGGCGGGCTGATCTGTGGTAAGAGCAGGCTGCAAGAGGGGCCGGGGGCCGGGGGCCGGGGGCCGGGGGCCGGGGGCCGGGGGCCGGGGGCCGGGGGCCGGGGGCCGGGAGCCGGG
>NZ_JBVLTJ010000043.1:0-1179 GCF_055597585.1 Streptomyces sp. AMJ-169 | reverse complement strand
GCGGAGCTGACGGAGCCGGATCTGAGGCAGCGCCTGCCGGGCCTGGAGGCACGTGTCCTGGAGCGCCTCAAGGCTGGCAACTACATCCATGCTGGGACTGTCGCCGGGGCGACAACGCCAGCGCGCACGAGTGCGTCGCGCGAGCCGATCTTTACTGAACCTGCTGATTAGCAGTTGGTGCAGTGGGTTACTGAGGTTGGGGTCCGTGCCGGTTGTGGCGGGCCCTTTCGGTGCCTGGGGGTCTCTGTGCGGGTGTCTGGGCTCCTGGTGCCGCTCCGCCGGGGCCCTCGCCTGTCTGGGGGGTTTCCGGGGCGTCTGAGGGCCTTCAGGGGCGTCTGAGGGCCCGGTGGTGGAGCCGGCTTGGTGTCGGGTTTTTGGTTGTAGGGGTCGGTGGGGTCGGTGGGTGGTGGAGCCGGCTTGGTGCCGTTGGGGGTGGGTGGGGGTTGTTCAGTGGTGTCAGTGGGTTCAGTTGGTGCAGTACCTGACTGAGGCCGGTTGGGCCGGGTGTCGTTGGTCGGGGTGGTGGTTGGGTGTATTCGGTTCTGGTATTCAGGGGAGCGGGGATCGGGTGGTTTCCCGTATGACGGATTCGCATTCGGATGGATTCCCGGCACCCCTCTCTTTTCCCTGTCGATGCTTTCTTTTTCGGTAAGGGTTCAGCATGTTTTCCTGGGGCCTATATTCTCGATTCGCAATTCAAATGGGATGGCATTATCGGCTTTTTCTTCAATTTCTGCCTTTCCTGAGTGGTTTAGACCATCACTCGACCTCACCTCTGGCCAACAGTCACCCAAAGTAGCGTGACTCAGGTCACACGTCTGGGGTGGACAGGAGGCGTGGACGTGTGCATACTGTAGTTGGCAGAGAGCGCGAGAGCGGAGTGCCGGCCGAGTCCCCGAAGGGCCCAGGGGACAGAGCCGGAGAACGGGAAACACTCCCCGATCACCTCTCTGACCAGGGGAAATACCCTTCGCGAAGGGGGCGGACAGACCGGAAAAACACCCGGCCTCCCGCCACAGGAAGCCGCTTGAACCCGCAACACCCGGACAAGCCGGCACCACCCCGCAGTCACCGCAGGTGACTGCCAACCGGGACAACACCCGGGCGCCCCGCAGGGGCGCGGACCCCCCCAAGAGTGACGCAGTCACTCTGCGTCTTATTCCCGCAGGGAATAGCGCG
>NZ_JBVLTJ010000042.1:0-1312 GCF_055597585.1 Streptomyces sp. AMJ-169 | reverse complement strand
GGCGGATTCCAGAGGTCGTCGCAACACGTGATCACTGACGTGTGGTGGCGAGCAGTCTAGACAGGCGCTCGGCTGGGGTTTCCCAGCCGAGCGTCTTGCGTGGGCGGCTGTTGAGTTCGGCCGCGACGGCGTCCAGGCGCTCGCGGGTGTGCCGTGACAGGTCGGTTCCCTTGGGGAAGTACTGCCGCAGCAGTCCGTTCGTGTTCTCGTTGGAACCGCGCTGCCAGGGGCTGGCGGGGTTGCAGAAGTAGACCGGCATGTCCGTGGCGGTGGAGAACAGTTGGTGGCCGGCCATCTCGTTGCCCTGGTCCCAGGTCAGCGACCTCCGCAGGTGAGGCGGAAGTGCGCTGATGGTGGCGGTGAGGGCCTGGTGGAAGTGCTCTGCCCGGTGGCCGTTGGGCAGGTGCACCAGCATGGTGAAGCGGGTAGTCCGCTCGACCAGCGTGCCGATGGCGGAGCCGTGATTCGCTCCGACGATGCAGTCGCCTTCCCAGTGGCCGGGAACGGCGCGGTCGGCGGCCTCTGCGGGCCGGTCGCTGATCAGCATCATGGGCGCTGTGAATCTGGGCTGGCGCTTGTATGCCTGGCGGTGGGGGCGCCGGCGGGCCCGACCGGTCCGCAGAGCCTTGGTGAGTTCACGGCGGAGCTCTCCACGGCCCTGGACGTAGAGCGCCTGGTAGATCGTCTCGTGCGTCACGCGCATCTCCGGGTCGTCGGGGAAGTCCCGGCGGAGCTGCTGGGCTATCTGCTCAGGGCTCCAGCGCCGTTCCAGTCGCTCCTGAACGTAGTCCCTCAGCTGGGGGCACCGGCCGATTTTCCCGGGCTTGGGGCGGGGCCGGCGGGCAGCCGCGCGGGACTCTGCGACGTAGGGCCGGTAGGTCCACTCGGTGCCCCGCCGGAGCGAGCCGTTACGGCGTATCTCGCGGCTGATGGTCGAGGGACTGCGGCCCAGCTCAGCGGCGATCGTGCGGATGGATGCCTTCTCCCGCAGCCGATCGGCAATGTGGATGCGCTCGTGTTCACCGAGGTACCGGCCGCAGGAAACGGGAACAGCCGCCCGTTGCGAACGAACGGGCGGCTCGACCCTGCCGCTGTTGAGCAGGCGGCCGTTGCGCCACCCGCGAGCGGTCCGCAGGTGGACGCCTACACGCTTGGCCGCCTCTCCACTGCTGTATCCCTGCTGCACAAGCCGGAAGTATTCCTCCCGCTCAGCGTGCAGCCTCTTACGCCCCTGTGGCCGTCGGTCCTTGCGGGTTTCGAACTCCATCGCATCCCCTGAGCTGGGGTGTTGCGACGACCACTAGAACGGAAG
>NZ_JBVLTJ010000041.1:0-1447 GCF_055597585.1 Streptomyces sp. AMJ-169 | reverse complement strand
TCACCTCCTAATGATGTTGTCAAGCGGCAGTTGTGACGGGGAGGTTGCTTTGGTAGCACCGTCCGTCACGGATCAGAGCCCACAGAACGTTCACTCGGCGGCGAGCCAGGGCGAGGACGGCCTGGGTGTGTCGTTTGCCCTCGGCGCGCTTGCGTTCGTAGAAGCGCCGGGATGCGTCGCAGTTGCGGATGCTGATGAGCGCGGAGGTGTAGAAGACGCGTTGCAGGCCGCGGTGGTAGCGCCGGGGGCGGTGCAGGTTGCCGCTGACGTTGCCGGAGTCCCGGGGCACCGGGGCGACACCGGCGAGGCTGGCCAGGCGGTCGGCGGTGCCGAAGCGGCTCATGTCGCCGGCGGTGGCAGCGAGGAATTCGGCACCCAGCAGAGGGCCGATGCCGGGCATGCTGGAGATCACTTCGGCGAGATCGTGTTCGCGAAACCGGGCCGCGATGAGCTTGTCGATCTCCGCGATCTGCTCGTTGAGGCTCATCACCTCCTTGGCCAGGGTGTGGATCACCTGCGCGATGACCTTCTCCCCGGTGACGGCGGTGTGCTGGCGCTCTGCGGCCTCCTGAGCGGTGGCGGCAAGGTCCTCGGCGCCGCGGACCTTGCGGTTGCGCAGCCAAGTCTCCAGCCGCTTGACACCGGTGCGGCGCAGGGCAGCCGGAGTCTGGTAGCCGGTGAGCAGGACCAGCGGACCGACGTTGCCCAGGTCCAGGACGCGCTCCAACGCAGGGAAAGTGCTGGTGAGTTGACCGCGCAGGCGGTTGATCCGGCGGGTCCGGTCGGCGTTCAGGTCGGTCCGGCGGCCGGTGAGGACCTGCAACTCGACGGCGTGCTCACTGTCCGGCCGCAGGACCGTCAGGTCCCGGCGCATCCGGGCCTGGTCCGCGATGACGGTCGCGTCCTTCGCATCGGTCTTGCCCATGCCCCGGTAGCCGGCCGAGGCCCGGTTGACCGCGAGCCCCGGTATGTAGACGAGGTGCTGACCATGGTTGAGCAGCACGTTGATCCACAGGGCTGCCATGCCGTCGGCGACGTCGACCGCCCAGACCACGTCCTCATCGATAGCCAGCACGTCGGCGAGCAGGACCAGCAGCTCCGGCTCGTCATTCAGCACCCGTCGCGACAGCAATCGCCCGCCCTCGGCGTCAAGGACCACGCAGTGGTGGTGCGTCTTGCCGATGTCCGTACCCGCCCAGATCTGGGCCACCAGTTCCTCCGGTCGTTCGATGCTGCGCTGTTCTCCCGGACGACCTCGCCGACGTGGTCCTACTCAGCGATACGCACGAACGCGCTCGCAGCTCCTAATCAGTGGCCGAGTCGTCGTGAGACACCGGGCGGCCAGGTGACTGGAGCCATCGAGGGCAACCGCATGAAAGCCATACCCGGTGTCTCTGGGCCTCTGGACCTTACGACGGCCCGTCTAACCCACGAACAAGGTAGGACC
>NZ_JBVLTJ010000040.1:0-1662 GCF_055597585.1 Streptomyces sp. AMJ-169 | reverse complement strand
TCCTAATCCGTGTGTAGGAATCCCAGCCGGGCCCCGGCGGGGTGGCTGGTCTTGCTGATGGACGGGTTCGTGGTGGCCCGCGGGTGCCGGGTGAATCCCTTGTGGTTCCCGGCCCTGGAGGCCTTACGAGAGACCGGCGACAGCCGGCGCCCTCGGGCCGCCACGAACCCGTCCGGAACTTGTGTTCGTTGATCGTCTTGGTGCGAGCCCGCCGCAGGGCGACCTCTTCCTTCGTCCCGAGCCCGGAGCTCTTCGCAAGACGGAGGCCCCTGCGGTCCGCTGGTGCCACGAACGGCTGGCGAGATGGCGGACCGACGAGTCCTGGGATTAGGTCGCCGCGTGGCCCGCACAGGCTTCTCACCTGCGCGAACAGCAACAGAACGGAGATGGATGTGACAGTGTTCTGCGGCATCGACTGGGCCGAGGACCACCACGATGTCGCCCTGGTCGACGAGGCGGGCACACTGCTCGCCAAGCGCCGCATCGGCGATGACCCGGACGGCTACCGCCTGCTGCTCGGTCTGCTCGCCGAGTACGGCGACACCTCCGAGGCCCCGATACCGGTGGCCATCGAGACCTCGCGCGGCCTGCTGGTCGCCGTCCTGAGGGCCGGCCGGCGGCTGATCTACGCGATCAACCCGCTGGCCGCCGCACGCTACCGCGACCGGCACGGCGTGAGCCGCAAGAAGTCCGACCCCGGCGACGCGCTGGTCCTGGCGAACATCCTGCGCACCGACATGCACGCCCACCGGCCCCTGCCCGCCGACTCCGACCAGGCTCGCGCCATCGCCGTGCTCGCCCGCGCCCAGCAGGACGCGGTCTGGAACCGCCAGCAGCTGGTCAACCAGGTCCGCTCGCTGCTGCGTGAGTACTACCCGGCTGCCCTGGACGCCTTCCTCGGCAAGCAGCACGGCCTGGCCCGCGCGGAAGCCCGCGCCGTCCTGGCCGTCGCCCCGACCCCGGCCAGGGCCGCTCGGCTGTCCCTGCCCCGGCTGCGGGCCGCGCTCAGACGGGCCGGCCGACAGCGGGGCATCGACACCGAAGCCGAGCGCCTGCGCGAGGTCTTCCGTGGCGAGCGCGCCCGCCAGCCGTCCGCCGTCGAGGACGCGATGGGCCACCAACTCTCGGCACTGGTACGCCAGTTGGACGCCGCATGCCTTGCGGCCGATCAGCTCGCCGAGGCGGTGGAAGCCCATTTTCGCCAGCACCCGGACGCTGAGATCCTGCTCAGCTTCCCCGGCCTCGGGGTCCAGCTCGGTGCCCGGGTGCTCGCCGAGATCGGGGACGACCGTGCCCGCTTCGCCGACGCCCGTGCACTGAAGGCCTACTCCGGCTCCGCACCGGTCACCCGCGCCTCCGGCAAGAAGTGGTACGTCGGGCGGCGTTACATCAAGAACAACCGCCTCATCGACGCCGGCTTCCTCTGGGCGTTGTCCGCCATGCGGGTGTCGCCGGGAGCCAATGCCCACTACAAGCGGCGACGCGAGCGCGGAGACTGGCACGCGGGAGCTCAGCGGCACCTGTTCAACCGGATGATCGGTCAGCTCTACCACTGCCTGCGGGCCAGGCAGCTCTTCGACGAGCAGCATGCGTTCACCTCCGGTCATTCAGTGGCTCTGGCCGCAGCGGCTTGACTTGTTAGGCACGCGAGATGTCTCTCGG
>NZ_JBVLTJ010000039.1:0-1794 GCF_055597585.1 Streptomyces sp. AMJ-169 | reverse complement strand
GGACGCTGTTGGTTATTTCGGGGGCTCGCGTGACGTCGGCCTTCAAGACCCGGTTGTGGTCTTGAAGGCCGACGTTGTCGTATGGGGTGGGTGCGGATGTCGATGCAGCCGGGCGGGCCGAGCGAGGTTCCGGCAGAGACGGTGCGGGTGGCTCGTGCCGCGTTCTCGAAGGGCAGTCTGGCGATCCGGGTTCGTGACGAGCTGGGGGCGCTGTTCGGTGACGAGGAGTTTGCGGACCTGTTCCCGGTCCGGGGCAAACCGGCCTGGTCGCCGGGGCGGCTGGCGCTCGTGCTGGTGTTGCAGTTCGTGGAGGGGCTGACCGACCGGCAGGCCGCGGAGGCGGTGCGGGCCCGTATCGACTGGAAGTACGCGCTCGGGCTGGAACTGGGCGATCCCGGCTTCGACTTCTCGGTGTTGTCGGAGTTCAGGGACCGTCTGGTCGAGGCCGATGAGGGACGGCGGGTGCTGGACGGCATCCTGGCCGCGGCCGGGGCGAAGGGACTGCTCAAGACGGCCGGGCGGGCCAGGACCGACTCCACTCATGTGTGGACGGCGGCCCGGGATGTGTCCTGGCTGGAGATGGTCACGGAAACACTGCGGTCGGCGTTGAACGCGCCCGCCCAGGCTGCCCCTGAGTGGCTGGCCAAAGTGGCCGGGCCGGACTGGTTCAAGCACTACGCCACCAGGGCCGAGGACTCACGGTTCCCCAAGGCCCGCACCAAGCGGGAGGAGATGGGGCTGCGCGTCGGCCGGGACGGGACACGGCTGCTGGAGGCCGTCCGGTCCGGTCCGGCTCCCCCGGGGCTGCGCAACCTGGCCCAGGTGGAGCACCTGCGCCAGGTGTGGGTGCAGAACTTCCACCGAGCCGAGGGGGAGGTGAGGCGCAGGGACCCAAAAGACCGGCCGCCGGGCGCGAAGTGCCTGGTCAGTCCCTATGACGCCCAGGCGCGCAACAGTGTCAAGCGCGACACCTCCTGGGCGGGATACAAGGTCCACCTCACCGAGACCTGCGAGCCGGACACCCTGAACCTGATCACGAACGTGGCCACCACCATGGCGACCGTGCCCGACCTGTCGATGACCGACACCGTGCATGCCCAGCTCGCCCAGGCCGGCCGTCTGCCCGCGGAGCACCTGGTCGACGCCGGATACGTCGACGCGCATCTGCTCGTGCAGGCCCGGCGCGAGTACGGCGTCACGCTCACCGGGCCGGTCGCCGGCGTCGTCAGCCGCCAGGCCGCCGCGGACAACGGCTTCACCGCCGGTGACTTCACCGTCGACTGGGCGGGCGAGCAGGTCACCTGTCCCGGCGGGAAGACCACCCGCCGCTGGAACCCCGACCGGTCCCAGGAGGGAACCCCGGTGATCCGGGTCCGCTTCAACCAGGGCCAGTGCGGCCCCTGCCCGGTCCGTGAGCAGTGCACCACCTCCAGCACCGGCCGTCGCCTGACGCTGCGGCCCCGCGAGGAACACGAGGCCCTCCTCCAGGCCCGCGCCGAGCAGGACACCGACACCTGGAAGGAGCGTTACAAGACCCGCGCCGGGGTAGAGGGCACCATCGCTCAGGGCATCTAGCGCTGCGGCCTGCGCAGATCCCGCTACCGCGGCCTCGCGAAGACCACTCTCCAGCACCAGCTCACCGGCGCCGCGATCAACCTCGCCCGCATCGACGCCCACCTCACCGGCACACCCCGGGCCAGCACCCGCACCAGCCACCTCGCAGCACTCGGCCCCACCAAACCGAAGTCCAGCAGGGCCGAGTAGAGCTTGCCCCCGAAATAACCAACAGCGTCC
>NZ_JBVLTJ010000038.1:0-2881 GCF_055597585.1 Streptomyces sp. AMJ-169 | reverse complement strand
CCAAACCGCATGACGTCAATCGCCAAAGCCGTCCTCGCACTGGAGCGACAACGCTGAAGAAGCTCACTGTTTCCAGCCTATTAGGTCTATACATTTAAGATTGGCACCACGTGATGGCGTACAGGCATGGGGGCGCGGCGCTCGGACCTTGGCGCGTGCGGCGCTCGCGGGGCTGGTCGGCTCGGTGGTCGGGATCGCCGCGTACTCCATCAGCAAGACCGGCGGTCAGCTGCTGTCCGTCGTGGTCGGCGGTCTCGTGGGCATCGCGCTCGTCCTGGGAGCGGAGCTCTACCGCCGCTCGGCCCAGCTGACGGAGGTCCAGCTCACGCTGCCCGGAAGCGTGATGACGTTCACCGCGAACCCCGACATGCGGCAGGCGGCGCAGCGGATGTTCTTCCAGGCCTCGACACGTGTGGCCACCCGCCCGCTGGACGACGACAGCGGAAACCTCCGCGCGGCGCTGACGTCCCTCAAGAACCTGTTCGATCTGTACTGGGAGCCGCTGGAGTCAGGGGCCGCGCCGCCTCCGCCGGCCAAGGGGGACGGTCCACACGTTGGTGCTGGACATCCTGAACTTCGACCTGGCCCGTTCCTCGCGAAGTGGCACCCCCGGCTCAGCGAATGGGAGGCCGCCCACGAAAGGCAGGCGGACGAGTCGGCATGGCCGGAGAACGCCGCGTTCCGCACGGACCTCAAGGACCTCCAGCAGCGCCTTCGCCCCTACGTCATCGGCCTCGGGGAGATAGCCGGCCTCAAGGACCCGGAACGGCATCTGCGCAGGTCCGATTGGCGAGGGAACCGCCCGGACCTGACCGGCGCCCGGGCGGCAGGAGACCGGGGACACCCGCTGAACCCGTCCGGCAGCACACGCGAGGCTTCTCCTGCCATAGTGCACGATGAAGATGGAAAAACGCCCCCCGAGGGGGGCGTTTTTCCGGGTTTGAGGAGGTATGAGGAACGAGGCCACGGCCGACGCGTAATCTCGACGGACCCATGTCTCCAGCCCCGGACTCCTCAGGGGCCTACCCGCCTTACGGCGAGGGCTCGGCGGGATCCCGACCGTAGCGGAAACAACCAGCTCACGCTTCTTGCGAGCCGGTTTGTCCATCGCCCCGTCGATATACAACCAGGGCCTGACCTGCCCACCAACCATCTGACGATCTATCAGAACGAGCGTCGAATGAGCGTCGCGAGCGTCATTTCAGCGTCAAGATATCGCCCGTAACGCCCACATCGCGCATAATACGCACCGACAAAACCGCAGGTCAGAACCGCTTCGCGGCCGGTTCAAGCACCGCAACGCACTCCACGTGATGAGTCATCGGGAACACACCGACTTCGAGGGGAAGTTTGATACGCGGCCGGATTCAGATCCAGACTTCGCACCTATCGGCTAGAGATCTTTAACGGTGCGGGTTACGTCTGGTCGTGACGGTTGGCGTCGGCTGCGCCATGCCGGAGGGGTGAGGTATCCCGATGGCGGTGGGCTGACGACCGAAGAGCGCGATCGGCGTGAGCAAGTCCGGCTCGCGGCAGCTGACTTGATTGAGGCGGGGGCCAGTGACCGGGAGGTGGCCCGGCGGTTCCGGGTGACCCGGATGTCGGCGAACCGCTGGCGCCGGGCTCTGGCTTCGGGCGGCCGGCAGGCGCTGGTCTCCAAGGGTCCCGGTGGCGCTCGCTGCAAGCTCGGCGCAGGTCAGCTGCATGCTCTGGAGGCGGTATTGGAGGCCGGTCCGGCCGCGTGCGGATGGAGTAGCCAGTGCTGGACGCTGGCCCGCATCGGTGAGGTCGTGCGCCGCCGGTCCGGCGTCGAGTACACCCTGGCCGGGCTGGATCTGCCGCTGCACCGCATCGGCTGGAGCGTGCAGGTCCCGGCCCGGAAGGCCGGCGAGCGCAACGAGGCGCAGATCGCCACCTGGAAGGACCGGCAGTGGCCCGTCATAAAAAGAGGGCGGCGGACCTGGGCGCCTGGCTCTGCTTCGAGGACGAGGCAGGTCAGGGCCTGAGCCGCCCAAGGGCCGCACCTGGGGCCGCCGGGGCCGCACCCCGGTCGTGAAGGTCACCGCCGCGGGCACCAAACGGGTCTCCATGGCGGCACTGATCTGCACGAAGGCCGGCCGCAGGCCACGGCTCATCCACCGCATCCACCTGGACCGCGGCCCCGCCAAAGGCCGGCGCAAGGGCTTCACCGAGACCGACTACGCCCGCCTGCTCGATGCCGCACACCAGCAGCTCGGCGGCCCCATTGTCTTGGTCTGGGACATTTTGAACACGCACGTCAGCCGCACGATGCGACGGCTGATCGCCGCCCGGTCATGGCTGACCGTCTACCAGCCGCCGCCGTACGCTCCGGAGTTCAACCCGGTCGAGGGCGTGTGGTCACACCTGAAGAGATCGCTGGCCAACCTCACCAAACACAGCCTCGACCAGCTCACCACGCCGGTCAGGACCTGGCTGAAACGGATGCAGTACCGGCCTCATCTCATCGAAGGGCTCATCGCCAAGACCGGACTCGACTTCCAACCGCCGTAACCCCAGCCATTGAAGATCTCTAGACACAACCACGTATCGGCCGATTCGACCGCTCCGAAGCAGTCTCGGCAGTTCCAGGAAGCACGCGGGACGACGGCGCACGTAAAGGGATGTATCCCAGCAAAATAATCCAGAACGACTCGCTGCCAAGATCCGAGCCTCACCTGGACCTGCCGAACGGACTGGCATCGCAATTACACGGGTATTCGCGACCTCGGGATAGATAGCGGAATGCACTTTAGCGTGGGGTCGCCGGTTTGGCTAACCGGCGACCCCACGCATCAGTGAGCTTCTTCGAGTTGGCTACCGATCGGGTGACGGTCGGCGAAGCGCAACGAGCGAGGCCCCC
>NZ_JBVLTJ010000037.1:0-3359 GCF_055597585.1 Streptomyces sp. AMJ-169 | reverse complement strand
GACTAACCGGTCCCCTTAACGTTCCAGCACCGGGCAGGCGTCAGTCCGTATACATCGCCTTACGGCTTCGCACGGACCTGTGTTTTTAGTAAACAGTCGCTTCTCGCTGGTCTCTGCGGCCACCCCCAGCTCAGGAAGTAAATCCCATCACCAGGCGTGGCCCCCCTTCTCCCGAAGTTACGGGGGCATTTTGCCGAGTTCCTTAACCATAGTTCACCCGAACGCCTCGGTATTCTCTACCAGACCACCTGAGTCGGTTTAGGGTACGGGCCGCCATGAAACTCGCTAGAGGCTTTTCTCGACAGCATAGGATCATCCACTTCACCACAATCGGCTCGGCATCAGGTCTCAGACTATGTGAACGGCGGATTTGCCTACCGTTCGTCCTACACCCTTACCCCGGGACAACCACCGCCCGGGATGGACTACCTTCCTGCGTCACCCCATCACTCACCTACTACAAGTCTGGTCCGTCGGCTCCACCACTTCCCCTTGCCCGAAGGCTCCGGGACGGCTTCACGGACTTAGCATCGCCTGATTCAATGTTTGACGCTTCACAGCGGGTACCGGAATATCAACCGGTTATCCATCGACTACGCCTGTCGGCCTCGCCTTAGGTCCCGACTTACCCTGGGCAGATCAGCTTGACCCAGGAACCCTTAGTCAATCGGCGCACACGTTTCCCACGTGTGAATCGCTACTCATGCCTGCATTCTCACTCGTGAACCGTCCACCACTGCCTTCCGGCGCGGCTTCACCCGGCACACGACGCTCCCCTACCCATCACAGCACCCGTTGGGGCTACACGCTGCAATGACACGACTTCGGCGGTACGCTTGAGCCCCGCTACATTGTCGGCGCGGAATCACTAGACCAGTGAGCTATTACGCACTCTTTCAAGGGTGGCTGCTTCTAAGCCAACCTCCTGGTTGTCTCTGCGACTCCACATCCTTTCCCACTTAGCGTACGCTTAGGGGCCTTAGTCGATGCTCTGGGCTGTTTCCCTCTCGACCATGGAGCTTATCCCCCACAGTCTCACTGCCGCGCTCTCACTTACCGGCATTCGGAGTTTGGCTAAGGTCAGTAACCCGGTAGGGCCCATCGCCTATCCAGTGCTCTACCTCCGGCAAGAAACACACGACGCTGCACCTAAATGCATTTCGGGGAGAACCAGCTATCACGGAGTTTGATTGGCCTTTCACCCCTAACCACAGGTCATCCCCCAGGTTTTCAACCCTGGTGGGTTCGGTCCTCCACGAAGTCTTACCTCCGCTTCAACCTGCCCATGGCTAGATCACTCCGCTTCGGGTCTTGAGCGTGCTACTCAACCGCCCTGTTCGGACTCGCTTTCGCTACGGCTACCCCACTCGGGTTAACCTCGCAACACACCGCAAACTCGCAGGCTCATTCTTCAAAAGGCACGCAGTCACGAGAATGTGCAAGCACATTCCGACGCTCCCACGGCTTGTAGGCACACGGTTTCAGGTACTATTTCACTCCGCTCCCGCGGTACTTTTCACCATTCCCTCACGNATATGCTCCTTAGAAAGGAGGTGATCCAGCCGCACCTTCCGGTACGGCTACCTTGTTACGACTTCGTCCCAATCGCCAGTCCCACCTTCGACAGCTCCCTCCCACAAGGGGTTGGGCCACCGGCTTCGGGTGTTACCGACTTTCGTGACGTGACGGGCGGTGTGTACAAGGCCCGGGAACGTATTCACCGCAGCAATGCTGATCTGCGATTACTAGCAACTCCGACTTCATGGGGTCGAGTTGCAGACCCCAATCCGAACTGAGACCGGCTTTTTGAGATTCGCTCCACCTCACGGTATCGCAGCTCATTGTACCGGCCATTGTAGCACGTGTGCAGCCCAAGACATAAGGGGCATGATGACTTGACGTCGTCCCCACCTTCCTCCGAGTTGACCCCGGCGGTCTCCCGTGAGTCCCCAACCCCTCCGAAGAGAGTTGCTGGCAACACGGGACAAGGGTTGCGCTCGTTGCGGGACTTAACCCAACATCTCACGACACGAGCTGACGACAGCCATGCACCACCTGTACACCGACCACAAGGGGGCACCCATCTCTGGATGTTTCCGGTGTATGTCAAGCCTTGGTAAGGTTCTTCGCGTTGCGTCGAATTAAGCCACATGCTCCGCTGCTTGTGCGGGCCCCCGTCAATTCCTTTGAGTTTTAGCCTTGCGGCCGTACTCCCCAGGCGGGGAACTTAATGCGTTAGCTGCGGCACCGACGACGTGGAATGTCGCCAACACCTAGTTCCCACCGTTTACGGCGTGGACTACCAGGGTATCTAATCCTGTTCGCTCCCCACGCTTTCGCTCCTCAGCGTCAGTATCGGCCCAGAGATCCGCCTTCGCCACCGGTGTTCCTCCTGATATCTGCGCATTTCACCGCTACACCAGGAATTCCGATCTCCCCTACCGAACTCTAGCCTGCCCGTATCGAATGCAGACCCGGGGTTAAGCCCCGGGCTTTCACATCCGACGTGACAAGCCGCCTACGAGCTCTTTACGCCCAATAATTCCGGACAACGCTCGCGCCCTACGTATTACCGCGGCTGCTGGCACGTAGTTAGCCGGCGCTTCTTCTGCAGGTACCGTCACTTTCGCTTCTTCCCTGCTGAAAGAGGTTTACAACCCGAAGGCCGTCATCCCTCACGCGGCGTCGCTGCATCAGGCTTCCGCCCATTGTGCAATATTCCCCACTGCTGCCTCCCGTAGGAGTCTGGGCCGTGTCTCAGTCCCAGTGTGGCCGGTCGCCCTCTCAGGCCGGCTACCCGTCGTCGCCTTGGTGAGCCGTTACCTCACCAACAAGCTGATAGGCCGCGGGCTCATCCTTCACCGCCGGAGCTTTCAACCCCCGCCCATGCAGGCAGAAGTGATATCCGGTATTAGACCCCGTTTCCAGGGCTTGTCCCAGAGTGAAGGGCAGATTGCCCACGTGTTACTCACCCGTTCGCCACTAATCCACCCCGAAGGGCTTCATCGTTCGACTTGCATGTGTTAAGCACGCCGCCAGCGTTCGTCCTGAGCCAGGATCAAACTCTCCGTGAATGTTTACCCGTAATCGGGTGCACAACACTAAGAGCGGAACGAGAGGAGGAATAATCCCCTCGTTCACAGCGTCCTCGCTGTGTTTATTTCAAAGGAACCTCGTCCCGATCAGATGACCGGAGACGGGGTATCAACTAATCTGGCGTTGATTTTTGGCACGCTGTTGAGTTCTCAAGGAACGGTCGCTTCCTTTGTACTCACCCTCGCGGGCTTTCCTCCGGGCTTCCCTTCGTTCTTGCGTTTCCGACTCTATCAGATCTTTTTCCGATCCGATTTCCTCGGTGC
>NZ_JBVLTJ010000036.1:0-3823 GCF_055597585.1 Streptomyces sp. AMJ-169 | reverse complement strand
CACCGGGCCGACGACCGGATCCGCAGACCCCACCGACACCGCACCCCGCGTCACACACCACACCCGCGCGGTGATCCCGGCATCACCCAACGCCTGGACCAACCCCACCGTCCCGGCCAGGCCCGCAGGTGTGGCCTCGAACCCCTCACCCGCCTCCTCGACCACACCCAACAGCGACACCACCCCAGCCAGCTCGGGAAGGTCCGCCAGCCGCGCGGCAAACACAGCACGACCGACGTCCCCCGCCACCTCCAACCGCACCACCCCGGCGCCCAATGCCCCGATCACCGAGGCAACCCACGCATCCTCACCCCACCCGACAGGCACCACCACGAGCCAGGTGCCCGGCAGAGCAGCCCCGGATGTCCCCGGCAGCAGCTTCCAGCTCTCCGCGAACCTCCACCCGTCCACTGCGGACCGGGCCCGCCGACGCTCACGCCACGCCGACAACGCCGGCACCACCTCAGCCAAAACCCCCTCACCAACACCCAACTCCGCCGACAACACCCCCGCATCCATATCCCGCACCACCGACCACAACTCATCATCCGCACCACCCACCACAGACTCCGACACCGGCTCCGGCCAGTACCGCTCACGCTGGAAGGCATACGTCGGCAGATCCACCGTCGTATCCCGGCCCACCAACACGGACCAGTCCACCGGAACACCGCTGGTGTGGAGAGTGGACAGGGCGGTCAGGGCGGTGTGGACCTCGGGCCGGTCGCGGCGCTGGGTGGCGAGGAAGACTCCGTCCACCGCGCCCGATCCCAGACCCGTCAGCACGCCGTCGGGACCGATTTCCACGAAATGTGTCACGCCTTCAGCGCTCAGCCCGGTCAGCATGTCGGCGAAACGGACGGGCTCGCGCACCTGCCGCACCCAGTACTCCGCACTGCACGCCTGCGCAGTGGTGACCGTCATGCCCACCGACGGAGCGTTGAACTCCACCCCGCCCAGTACCTCGGCGAACGAGTCGAGCATGGGGTCCATCAGGGGCGAGTGGAACGCATGGCTGACGCGCAGACGCCGCACCCTCCTACCCCGGTCACGCCAGAGCTCGCCCATCGCCTCAACCACTGCGGCGTCACCCGAGAGCACCACGGAACGGGCGGCATTGACCGCCGCGACCGTGGCCCGCTCACCCCAGCCGTCGACCTCGCCCGCCGCCGAGGCGATCTCGTCCTCGCTCGCCTCCACCGCCAGCATGACGCCCTCAGTCGGCAGGGCCTGCATCAACCCCGCCCGCGCCGCCACCACCCGGCACGCATCCCCCAACGACCACACACCCGCCACATACGCCGCCGACAACTCACCGATCGAATGCCCCACCACAAAATCCGGAGTGACACCCCACGACGACAGCAGCCGGAACAAAGCGACCTCGAACGCGAACAACGCCGGCTGCGCCCACCCCGTCCCCGTCAGCAGACCCTCATCCCCACCGAACACGACTTCCTGGAGCGACCCCGGGAGCAGACCCTCAAACCCGGCACACACCTCCCCGAACGCCTCCGCGAACACCGGGAACTCCTCAGCCAGCTCACGCCCCATCCCCAACCGCTGCGCACCCTGACCCGTGAACAAAAACGCCGTCCGACCAACCTGACCAGCCACACCGGACACCACACCGGCACCCGGCTCCCCGGCCGCCAACCCAGCCAGCCTGGAGATCAGTTCGTCCCGGTCGGTGCCCAGGACCACCGCCCGGTGCTCCAGACTCGCCCGGGTGGACACCAGGGCCGCGCCCACACCCACCGGGTCCAGTCCCGGATCGGCCTCTACGTGTGCTGCGAGACGCTGCGCCTGATCCCGCAACGCCGACTCCGACCTGGCCGACAGCACCCACGGCACCATCACCGGAGCAGTCGCCGGCCCAGGCTCCGCATCGGACACCAGGGCCTGTTCGAGAATCACGTGGGCGTTAGTGCCGCTGACTCCGAACGAGGACACCCCAGCCCGCCACGGCCGGTCGACCACCGGCCACTGTCGTTGTTCGGTCAGCAACTCCACGGCGCCGGCTGACCAGTCCACTTCCGGAGTCGGCTCATCCACGTGCAGGGTGCGAGGCAGCACACCCTGCTGCATCGCCAGCACCATCTTGATCACACCGGCGACACCGGCGGCGGCCTGCGTGTGACCGATGTTGGACTTCAGGGATCCGAGCCACAGCGGGCGATCCGTAGGACGATCCTGCCCATAGGTGGCCAGTAGAGCCTGGGCCTCGATGGGGTCGCCCAGCCGGGTGCCCGTGCCATGCGCCTCCACGACATCCACCTCAGCCGGGCTGACTCCGGCGCTGGCCAGTGCCTGCCGGATCACCCGCTGCTGCGACGGACCATTCGGCGCCGACAACCCGTTCGACGCACCGTCCTGATTCACCGCCGAACCCCGCACCACCGCCAACACCCGATGCCCATTGCGCCGGGCGTCTGACAACCGCTCCACCACCAATAGCCCCACACCCTCGGCCCACCCAGTGCCGTCAGCCGCCGAGGAGAACGCCTTGCAACGACCGTCGCCCGCCAACCCGCCCTGAATCGCGAACTCGGCAAAGCCCCGCGGTGTGGCCATCACCGTCACACCACCGGCCAGCGCCATCGAGCACTCGCCGGACCGCAGTGCCTGAGCCGCGAGATGCAACGCCACCAGCGACGACGAACACGCCGTGTCCACCGTGACCGCGGGCCCTTCCAACCCCAACGTGTAAGCGATCCGGCCCGACAGCACACTGCCCGCACCACCGGTCAGCACATAGCCTTCGGCATC
The DNA here is from genome assembly GCF_055597585.1 of Streptomyces sp. AMJ-169. Lineage (NCBI taxonomy): Bacteria > Bacillati > Actinomycetota > Actinomycetes > Kitasatosporales > Streptomycetaceae > Streptomyces > Streptomyces sp. AMJ-169. The sequence continues at coordinate 1,054 of NZ_JBVLTJ010000036.1, read as the reverse complement.
ACCCGAGACACCCCCCACAGCGTCATAGCCCGAACCGGCCCCGCCCACGAACACCCCGGTCTTGCTGCCCCGCAACACGTCCGGATCAATGCCGGCCCGTTCCAACGCCTCCCACGACGTCTCCAGCAACAACCGCTGCTGCGGATCCATCGCCAACGCCTCACGCGGCGAAATCCCGAAAAACCCCGCGTCGAACTCCGCCGCATCGTGAAGGAAACCGCCCACCTGGGCGTAACTGTCACCGGTCAGATCCCAGCCCCGATCACCAGGGAACTCACCCACCGCATCGACCGACGACACCACCACATCCCACAACTGCTCCGGCGACGACACCCCACCCGGGAACCGGCAGCCCATCCCTACGATGGCGATCGGCTCGTCCACCGCCAGCGCGGTCACCGGCGTCACTGACACGGCTTCGACCGCGCCCAGCAGCTCCGAACGAAGGTGGTCGGCCAGCGCAGCGGGGGTTGGGTAGTCGAAGACAAGGCTCGCGGGCAGTACGAGACCGGTGGCCGAACCCAGCTTGTTCCGCAACTCCACCGCGGTCAGCGAATCGAAACCGGCATCGCGGAAGGCCCGGCCGGGCGGGAGGGCGTCGGCGTTGTCGAAACCGAGGGTGACGGCCGCTTCCCGCCGGACCAGGTCCAGCAACACCCGCGCCCGCTCCTTCTCCCCCATGCCGGCCAGCCTGTGCCGCAACGCCGACTCCCCGGCAGACTGCGGCCGGGTCAATGCCTTGCGTGCCTCGGGGATGCCGGTGAGGAGAGGGCTCGGGCGCTCGACGGTGAAACTCGGCGCGAACCGTTCCCAGTCCGTGTCCGTCACCGTCAAAGTGACCGAGCCGTCGCCCACCGCCCGCTCCAGAGCCGCCATCGCCAGCTCCGGGGCCATCGGCAGCACACCACGACGCCGGTACGCCTCCAGGAACTCCGCACCCGCCGCGCCCATCCCGGGCCCCGCCCACAGACCCCAGGCCACCGACGTCGCGGCAAGCCCCGCACCGTGCCGGTACTGCGCCAGCCCGTCCAGGAAAGCATTCGCCGCCGCGTAG
>NZ_JBVLTJ010000035.1:0-9694 GCF_055597585.1 Streptomyces sp. AMJ-169 | reverse complement strand
CCCCCCCCCCCCCCCCCCCCCCCCCCCCCCCCCCCCCCCCCCCCCCCCCCCCCCCCCCCCCCCCCCCCGCCGCGGTCTTCTCATTTGCGGTACAGCGCTTCGATCTCGTCCGCGTACGCCTCCGTGGCCGCCTGCCGCCGCACCTTCAAAGAAGGCGTCAACAGCCCGTTCTCCTCGGTGAATTGACCCTCGACGATCCGGAAGGCGCGGATCGACTCGGCGCGGGAGACGGCCTGGTTGGCGTAGTCGACGGCCCGCTGGACGGCCTCCTGGATACGCGGGTCCTGCGCGGGCGGGGTGCCCGGCGGGAGCTTGTGCAAGGCGAGCCAGTGGGCGACCGCGTCGGGGTCGAGGGTGACGAGGGCGGCGACGAAGGCCCGGTTGTCGCCGACGACGAGGCACTGGCCGACGGGGCTGCGGCTGCGCAGCCGGTCCTCCAGGACGGCCGGGGAGACGTTCTTGCCGCCCGAGGTGACCAGGAGGTCCTTCTTGCGGCCGGTGATGGTCAGGTAGCCGTCGTCGTCCAGTGATCCGAGGTCGCCGGTGCTGAACCAGCCGTCTTTCAGGACCTCTTGGGTGGCGCGCGGGTCGTTCCAGTAGGCGTGGAACACGACCGGTCCGCTGACCTGGACCTCCCCGTCGTCCGCGAGCCGGATCGCCGTCCCCGGGACCGGGCGGCCGACCGTGCCGGGGCGGGGCGCGAGGGGCGGCATGAGGGTCGCGGCGGCGGAGGTCTCGGTGAGGCCGTAGCCCTCGTAGACGACGATCCCGACGGCCTGGAAGAAGAGGTTCAGGGTGCGGTCGAGGGGGGAGCCGCCGCTGATCGCGTAGTGCAGCCGGCCGCCGAGTTCCTTGCGGATGCGGCGGTAGACGAGGACGTCGTACAGGGCGTGGGCGGCGGTCAGTCGCAGGCCCGGGCCCTTGCCCTTGCCTTCGCCTTCGCCTTCGCCGAGGAACTTTCTCAGGTGGGCCTCGGCGAAGCGGACGCCGACGCGTTCGGCGCGGTCGAAGGAGGCGCCCCGGCCCAGTCTCTCGGCGGTGGCGCGGCCGGTGTCGTGGATGCGCTCGAAGAGGTAGGGGACGCCGACGAGGAACGTGGGCCTGAACTCCCTGAGCACGGGCCGCAGTTCGTCCGGTCTCACGCTCGGGAAGTGGCCGGTCTCGATACGGGCGGTCAGGCAGGCGATCTGGAGGGTGCGGCCCATGATGTGGGCGAGGGGGAGGAAGAGGAGGGTCGAGGCGGCGCGGCCGGTGACTGCCCGGAAGACGGGGTGCAGGAGTTCGAGGACGTTGCCGGCCTCGTCGTGGAGGTTGGCGTGGGTGAGGACGCAGCCTTTGGGGCGGCCGGTCGTGCCGGAGGTGTAGCAGATCGTCGCCGTCGCGTCGGGGGTCAACTCCCGTCGGCGCTGCTCGACTTGCTCGTCGGAGACGTTCCGGCCCAGCGTCTTCAGGTCGGCGAGCGCGCTGCCGTCCAGCTCCCAGAGTCTGGGGGCGCGGGCGGCCGTCGCCTTCACGGCCGTCGCGGTGGCCGCCGGGTTCTCCGTGACGATGTGCCGGGCGCCGCAGTCGCGGACGATCCACTCGACCTGTTCGGCGGAGGAGGTCGGGTAGACGGGGACGGTGACCCCGCCGGCCGTCCAGATCGCGAAGTCCAGGACCGTCCACTCGTACCGGGTGCGTGACATCAGGGCGACGCGGGAGCCGGGTTCGACGCCGGCCGCGATGAGGCCCTTGGCGACGGCGGTGACCTCGGCCGCGAACTCGGCGGCTGTGACCGGGCGCCAAGTCCCTTGTTCCGTACGGCGTTTGATGATCGCCGCGGTGGGGGCCTCAGTGGCGTTGGTGTAGGGGAGGTCGGCGAGGGAGCCGGTGGCCAGGGGCTTGGCGAGGGGGGCGGTGCGGGCCTCGCGGACCGTGCCGTCCGGGTCCCGTACCAGCTCGGTGCGGGTACGGGACCGGAGGTCGGTGCGGCGGCTGGCTTTCCGCAAGTCCCTGCGTACGCCCATGGTTTCGGCTCCCCTTGCTTCAACTGGCTGAAGGTGAGGGAAACTTACTCGCGCGTAGGGTTCTGGTACCAGTCCTCAGCGCGAGGCGGTCACGACACCACGTCCTTGCGCGCGAAACCCCGGAACGCGAGCGCGAAGAGGATCACCGCGTACGTCACCGAGACCGACGCGCCCTGGGCCATGCCCGCCCATTCGGGGGTGGGCTGGACGGCGTCGGCCCAGGCGAACTGCCAGTGCGCCGGGAGGAAGTCGCGCCAGTTGCCGAGGGCGGTCACCTGGTCCAGGACGTTGCCGACGATCGTCAGGCCGACCGCGCCGCCGACCGCGCCGAGCGGGGCGTCGGTCCGGGTGGAGAGCCAGAACGCGAGCCCTGCGGTGACGAGTTGGGAGACGAAGATGTACGCGACGACGACCAGCAGCCGCTGGGCCGCCGTGCCCGGGGAGAGCGCGCCGCCGGTGGGCAGCTCCAGGGAGCCCCAGCCGTAGGCGGCGGTGCCGACGGCCAGGGCGATGATCGGCAGCAGGACCATCGCGGCGAAACTGAGGCCGAGGCCGACGACCAGCTTGGACCACAGCAGCCGGGCGCGCGGGACGGGCGCGGCCAGCAGATAGCGCAGCGAGGACCAGCCGGCCTCCGAGGCGACGGTGTCCCCGCAGAACAGGGCGACGGGGATGACCAGGAGGAAGCCGGCGGAGACGAACAGGTTGACGGCGGCGAAGTTGGCGCCCGACGCCGTGGCCGTGTCCATCAGCGTGACGCGGCCGTTCCGGCCGTCCGGGGTGCCGCCGATCATGAAGGCGATCAGGAGGACGAAGGGGAGGGCGGCGAGGATGCCGCCCATGATCATCGTCCGGCGGCGTTTGAGCTGGCGGGCCAGTTCGACCCGGAGCGGGAGCGTGCTCGACGGCCGGTAGCCGGAGGCCGTCTCGGTGAGCGTGCTCATGCGGAACCTCCGATCAGGGTGAGGAACGCGTCCTCCAGGCGGCGGTGCGGACCGGCCGAGGTGACCGGGACGTCGAGCTTGACCAGCTCGCCGATGAGCCGCTGGGCGGAGCCTTCGGGGCCGAGGCGGACGAGGATGCCGTCGTCGGTGCCGATCGCCGAGTCGACCCCCGGGAGGGCGGCGACCTTCTCGACGAGCTGCTCCTCGACCGGCGTGGCGGTGCCGACCAGCAGCGTGTCGCCGGAGCCGACGATCTCGGCGACCGGGCCCGCCTGGACGAGCTGCCCCCGGTCCATGACCACGAGATGCGTGCAGGACTGCTCGACCTCGGACAGGAGGTGGCTGGAGACGATGACCGTGCGGCCCTGGGCGGCGTAGCGGATCATCACCTCGCGCATCTCGCGGATCTGCGGCGGGTCGAGGCCGTTGGTGGGCTCGTCGAGGATCAGCAGGTCCGGGAGGCCGAGCATGGCCTGGGCGATGGCGAGACGCTGGCGCATGCCCTGGGAGTACGTGCGCACCGCGCGGGCGAGCGCGTCGCCGAGCCCCGCGATCTCCAGGGCCTCGTCCATGTGCGCGTCCCCGGCCGGGCGGCCGGTCGCCTGCCAGTACAGCTCCAGGTTCTCGCGGCCCGACAGGTGCGGCAGGAATCCGGCGCCCTCGACGAAGGAGCCGACGCGCGAGAGCACGGGGGCGCCGGGGCGGATGGCGTGCCCGAAGACGTGGATCTCGCCGCCGTCGGGCCTAATGAGGCCCATGAGCATGCGCAGCGTCGTCGTCTTGCCCGCGCCGTTGGGTCCGAGCAGGCCCAGGACCTGGCCTTTCTCCACGCGGAAGGTGAGGTCGCGGACGCTGTAGCGGTCGCCGCCCTTGTACTTCTTGGTGAGGCCGGTGATCTGGAGCGGGACCCCGGCCAGCTCCGGGTCGGGCGCCGGGGTCGCCGTCCGGCGGCGGGCGGTGAGCAGCAGCCCGGCGGCGACGGCCGCGCCCGCGAGGGGCAGCCACCAGACCCAGGCGGGCAGCGTGGTGGCGGCGGTCTTCACGTCCGGGGCGGTGGGGACCTTGAGGTCGGTGCTGGTGAGGGACACCGTGTACGAGGCCGCCTGCGCCGGGGAGGCGTAGCCCAGGTCGGTGGAGGCGAGGACCAGGCGCAGGCGGTGGCCCTGGTCGACCTTGTGGTCGATCGCGGGGAGGGTGAGGGTGACGTCCTTGCCCTGCTGGGCGCCGGTCACCCGGATCGGGGCGACCAGCTGGGAGGGCAGGACCTGGCTGCGGCCGTCGGGGCCGACGTCGTAGACCTTCGCGAAGAGGACGGCGTCCTCGGACGTGGCGGTGACGTGGACCGTGGCCGTCGGGGAGCCTGTGATCCGCAGGTCGTTCGCCAGGGGCGCGGAGGTGAAGGCCGCGTACTGGCCGGGGAAGTCCAGGGAGAGGCCGACGCCGAGGGAGGAGAGCTGGGCGAGGCCGCCGCCCGCGCCGAGGCCGGGGAGGGCGGAGATGGCGGGCGGGGTGGCGCCGGGCGGGTTGGCGAACGTCTGCTTCCCGCCGGTGAGCTGGATGCTCCGCTCGTCGTTGCCCAGGCCCGGGTAGCTGTCGGCGCTCGCGCCCTTCAGCTGGGCCGCGCCGTCCGTGGAGTCGAGGCCGCCGGTACGGGTGACGCGGAAGGCGGGCCCGGTGTCGGCGGACTTGTCGTCCTTGAGGTAGCGGTCGAACCAGTTCTTGACGCGGGTCTGGACGCGGGCGGACTCCAGGTCGCCGCCGTCATGACCGCCCGCGATCCAGTCGACGTCCACGGGGGCGCCGTTGGCCCGGATCGCCTTCTCGGCGGCGTCGGACTGGGCGAGGGTGAAGAGGGAGTCGGTCTGCCCCTGGAGGAGGAGGGTGGGGACCTTGATGCGGCTGCCCACGGCCGAGGGTGAACGCTCTTCGAGGAGTTGACGCGCCTGCGCGTCCGGGGTGCCCGACTCGGCGACCCTGTTGTACATCGCGCACAGCTCGGGCTCGAACTTGGCGCAGCCGCCCGCCGTGTTGAAGAAGACGCCGGTCCACAGCTTCTTGAAGACGCCGTCGGGGAAGAGGGCGTCGGCGAGGTTCCAGTACGTGATCGCGGGGGCGATCGCGTCGACGCGGGTGTCGTACCCGGCGGCGAGCAGCGCGATGGCTCCGCCGTACGACCCTCCGGCGACGCCCACGCGCGGGTCGCCCTTCTTGTCGAGCTGGACCTGGGGCTGTGCGGCCAGCCAGTCGATGAGCTGGGAGACGTCGGCGACCTCGGCCTTCGGGTCGTTCAGCCCGATCTTGCCGGTCGACCTGCCGAAGCCGCGCGCGGACCAGGTCAGCACCGCGTACCCGTCCTTGGCGAGGTCCTCGGCCTGCTTGCGGACGTCGTCCTTGCTGCCGCCGAACCCGTGCCCGAGCAGTACGGCGGGGCGCTTGGTGTCCCCCGGGGTGACGAAGTACGACGTGTCGAGTCTGACTCCGTCGACGGCCATGACGCGGTCGCTGCGCCGCACCTCGGGGCCGCCGTCCGACGCCACCGCCGTCCATGTCCCGACGCCGGCCAGCACCAGCGCGGCGGCGCCGGCCGCGAGCACCTGCCGCCGCTTGTCCCGCCACCGGCTCATGGGCGTCCCCGGGGCACTGGCCCCGTCACTCGAAGATCCATGCGTTCAACGGTACGGGGTGAGTCTGACAACGGGCTGTCGACCGGAGAGCGAACCGGCCACCCTCCTGGAGGCGTACGGGGATGCGGGGCGTACCGCAGGTGCGGTACGCCCCGGGGGGATGGTGTGAGGCTCCTCACTCCATGTCAGCCCAGCTGCTTGGTCGTCGCGAAGAGGCTGGAGCGCAGGGTGGTGGCGGTGCCGATGGACGTGGCCGTGCCCTTGTAGAGGAGGAGGGCGCCGGCGCTGTTGGTGGCGACGACGTCGGGGATGCCGTCGCCGGTGCTGTCCGGGCTGCCGTACAGCAGGGGGAAGGCGGTGGTCGTGAAGGTGCCCGGGGTGACGTAGTAGTCGTCGCCGTCGAGGCTGTCGGCGGAGGTGCCGAGGCTCTTCAGGACCGTGCCGGTGCCGCTGCTGTCGAGGATGCCCTTGCGGAGGTAGATGTTGCCGGCGGCGGTGCCGGTGCGGACGCGGTAGGTCATGTCGGCGGCGCCGTCGCCGTTGTAGTCGGCGATCCCGACGAAGTCGCGGTCCGCCCAGGCGCCGGTGGTCAGCTGGATCGCCTCGGTGAAGGTGCCGCCGCTGTAGCCGGTGAAGACCCACAGTTCGGCGCCGCCGGTGCCGCCCGCCACGAACAGTTCGGGCCGGCCGTCGCCGGTGATGTCGCCCGCCGACTTGATCTCGGAGAAGGTCGCGGGGGCGGGGGCGTTCGCGGGGAGCCGTACCTGGATGCGCTTGCTGACGTCGATGCCGCCGTAGCCGTCGCCCGGGTAGATGAAGAGGCGGCCCTCGGGGGTGCGGATCACCCAGTCGGTGACGCCGTCGCCGGGGGCGTAGTCGCCGTTGTGGGTGACCAGGGAGAAGGTCTCCTTGCCGTCCCAGATGTGCGGGGCGGTGGCGCCGTCGCGCAGGATCTGGCCCTTGTCGTGGGCGGCGTAGGTCTGGTTGAACCAGGTGCCGCCCTGGGAGAGGGCGCCGATCCAGAGATTTCCCACGTCGCTGATGTGGGCGAAGTCGCCGGTGCCGTCCCCGTTGAGGTCGCCCGCGGCGTCGGGGGTCGACCTCGGCTTGACGTAGAAGGTGTGGACGCGGGCGTTCGGGGAGAGGTTGCCGGCGGAGTCGACCGCCTTGACGTACAGGGTGTTGGGGCCCGCCGCCGGGGGTTTGACGCCGGTGACCGTCGCCGTCTTGACGGCCGTCGTGCAGGAGGCGGTGAGGCCGCCGGAGGTGCCCTGCTTGCCGCCCGCGCAGACATAGCCCGCGTAGTTGGTGGAGTTGATGGACCAGACGAACTTCACGATGTCCGTCTCGGTGGTGTCACCGACCTCGAAGGTGAAGGAACCGGCGGTGCCGAAGGGGTTCTTGGACCAGACCTCGCCGTCGCCGTCGTTGTTGTTGTCGCCGGGGAAGTCCTCGGAGACGACCGGGGCGGGCGAGTCGGGCAGGTCGGTGTCGTAGGTGAACCGGCAGGTGGGCGTCCAGCCGCTGCTGGTCGCGGCGTCCCAGGCGCGCACTCGCCAGGCGTACGTCACCTTGTTCACCAGGCCGGTGAGGGAGACTCCGGCCACCACGCCGTTCGTGGCCGCGCGGTTGTACGTCGTCGTCGCGCCGGTGTCGCTGCGGGTGACCGCGAACTCCAGCTTGGCGAGGTCGCCGTCGGGGTCGGTGGCCTTGGCGCTGATGGTCGGGACGGTCTTGCCGAGCTTGATGTAGGGGGCCGCGCTGGTGTCGCAACCGCCGGGCGCCATCGTGTAGTTGACCGGGGTGTTGGGCTTGCGGTTGTAGGTGACGGCGATGGTGGGAGAACCGCCGCCCTCCGCCTGGAACTTCTTCCAGGAGTAGGTGTCCGTCTCCAGGGCGCCGGCCGAACTCGTCGGCGCCGAGGAGGCGGTGGAGGCGACCAGGCCCAGGTTGAAGTCCGTCCAGCCGTTGTCGGCGGCCTCCTGGAGGAGGGAGGTGACGGTGAAGTTGACGTTCGCGTCGGGGCAGGCGCTGTTGGACTTCCAGCCGTACGCGAAGGACTTGGAGGTGATCTTCCGCTTCCAGGCGGGCTGGTTGTTCCAGGTCGTGCGGGTGCCGAAGGCGTCGGTGCGCCAGACCTGGACCGTGCGCTTGCTGCACGACCAGGAGTGGGTCTCCAGGATCTTCAGGGTGGCGGCGGAGACGGTCGCGCCCTTGATGGAGTTCCTCAGCTTCATCTTGAAGAAGGAGCGGGCGGTGCCCCAGGTGTCGCGTTCGAAGCCGACGCGGGCTTCCTTGGTGTCCTCGTTGTAGTTGGCGCCGTCGTAGAAGCTGGAGCCGGGGTATTTCTTGTAGACGGTCGTCCAGTTGGCCCTGATCCCGGTGGTCGAGGGGTCGACGAAGACCGGGTAGGTGAGGCCTGCCGTCCTGAGGTAGTCGGCGGGCGGGGTGACGGTGAGGACGCCGTCGGTGAAGTCGGCGGCGGCGGTCGTGGCGTGGGCGCCTTCGCCGGGGCCGTTGACCGCGGGGAGGGCGAGGGTGTCGGAGGCGGGGACGGCGTAGGCGACGGGATCGAGGTCCTGGCCCGCGGCGGGCGCCGTCTCGTCGGGGATCGGGCCCGCGTCCTGGCCGACCGAGGGGTCGGCGGACGGCTCGATGGTGAAGCCGGCGTCCGGTTCCTCGCCGGGGTCGTCGTTGTGGGCGTCCGCGCCCGGGGTCTGTTCGGTGTCCGGGGCCGGGGCGGGCGAGTAACCCCCTTCCACCGTCTCCGGGTTCTCGTTCGTGCCGGTCGCCGCGTCGGGGTCGGCGGCCGGGGTGTCCGTGTCGTGCGTGCCGGCGGAGTCCCACAGGAAGGGGGTGGGCGAGACGGCGATCTCCTTGCCGTCGGTGTCCTTGGCCAGCAGGACGTCGGTGGCGGGGTCGAGGGTGAAGGCGAGGGTGTCGGAGCCGACCCGGTAGCGCGGGGGTTCGGCGGCCAGTTGGGCGGCGGCTTCGGGGGTGTGGACGACCAGGACGTGGGTGAAGCCGGTGTCCCGGGCGGACAGCATGAGGTCGACGCCGGGCAGGACGGACTCGTACAGCGCGCGGTTGTCCTCGACGAGGGGTTCGGGGAGGGGGCCGGGCCACTCGAAGGTGATGTCGTGGCCTTCGGCGGTCATGGTGAGGAGGGGGTGCCAGGCGGGGGTGGTGCCGGCGGTGCGGAAGGCGGCGGTGCGGGCGGTCGCCCCTGAGGAACTTCCCTCCGCGCTCGAACCCGCCTTATGGGCGCCGGAGTTACGCTCCCCCAAGCGTTCGCCCGCCGAAAACGTCACCGGGTAAGGGCTGTTGACGGTCCGCCAGCCTTCGCCGTCCTGACGCAGCGAGGTGTCGACCGCCGCCCACTGTCCCGCCGCGTTCTTCGCGCGCACCGGGGCGACGGACGCCGTGTAGGTGAACGTCTCGTCGGGGTTGGCGACGGTCGTGGAGAACTCGTCGGTCAGCGCGGTGACTTCGACCTTCCGGCCGGTCGCGCGGGCCCGCTCCTGCGCGCCGTCGGCGTCCAACGGCCGTGCGGAGGTAGGGGACTTGGCGTCCGGCGTGGCTGATTTCCCGCTGTTCAGGGCGAGTACGGCGGCCCCGCCGGTCAGCAGCGACAGGGTGAGCGCGGTGGCGAGGGCGCGGCGGACGCGCCGTCGGGGTGAGTTCTCACGCGCTTCGGGGGCGCTGTCGGCGTCGCTCAAGGGACCCTTCTCCAAGCGGTGTGGTTCTCCGGGATGCCCTCTGACCAGGGCCGAGGGGTGCCCTGCGGCTCCGGGCGTCGGCGGCCGGGCCGTGCGAGCGGCGCGCGGCGCGCCGGATTCGGGCCGTTGGAGTATGAACAGCTCATCCGTCCGAGATCAACACCCTTCGCGGGGCCGGAGAGCGGCGAGGACAGCACTCGGCATCGATGGGGTGCTTTTTTAACTTTCTTTGTCCGAATTTAAGCTGTGACATAGATAACACAGGTCCTTCAAATCTTGACGAAGATCTTCACGCCGCCTTTATCTCGTGCTCTGTCTGTGAGTTCACGATTACTGAGCTTCTTCGAGTTGGCTACCGATCGGGTGACGGTCGGCGAAGCGCAACGAGCGAGGCCCCCGGG
>NZ_JBVLTJ010000034.1:0-9930 GCF_055597585.1 Streptomyces sp. AMJ-169 | reverse complement strand
AACGCGGCGGCGTGCAGGGCGGCGTCGAACAACGCCGGATGGATTCCGAACTCGCCCGCGCGCTCGGCCGCCTCGTCGGGCAGCCGCACCTCGGCGAAGAGTTCCTCGCCCCGCCGCCACGCCGCCCGCAGCCCCTGGAACGACGGCCCGTATCCGTAGCCTGTCGCGGCCAAGTCCTCGTAGAACCCGTCCATCTCCACCGGTTCCGCTCCCGCCGGCGGCCACGCCGCTTCCTGCCACACCGGCGCGGGAACCCCTGACACGGTCAGCGTTCCACCGGCGTGCCGTGTCCAGCCCGCCTCCGCTGCTGCCTCGGGCCGGGAGTACACACTCACCGCACGACGGCCCTCCTCCGTCGGCGCCTCGAGCACCACCTGGACCTGCACGGCCCCGCGCTCGGGCAGCACCAACGACCGCTCCAGCGTCAGATCCTCCAGGACGCCACACCCCACCTCGTCACCGGCCCGCACCAGCATCTCCACCAACGCGGTGCCGGCCAGCAACACCACACCCCGCACCGCATGGTCGGCCAGCCAGTCGTGCGAGGTGAGGGACAGGCGGCTGGTGAACACGACACCCTCACCACCGGCCCACTCCACCGCCGCACCCAGCAACGGGTGGCTCAGCGACGTCAGTCCCATACCCCGCGCGTCTCCGGCCACGGCCCGGGGGCGGGGCCAGTACCGCTCACGCTGGAAGGCATACGTCGGCAGATCGACCACCGAACCCTGGCCCACGATCGCCGGCCAGTCCACCCGGACGCCGCTGGTGTGGAGAGTGGACAGGGCGGTCAGGGCGGTGTGGACCTCGGGGCGGTCCCGGCGCTGGGTGGCGAGGAAGAGCCCGTCCACCGCGCTTGATCCCAGACCCGTCAGCACGCCGTCGGGACCGACCTCCACGAAATGTGTCACGCCCTCAGCGCTCAGTTTGGTCAGCATGTCGGCGAAACGGACCGGCTCGCGCACCTGCCGCACCCAGTACTCCGCACTGCACGCCTGCTCAGCCGTCAGCGTCATCCCCACCGACGGGGAGCTGAACTCCACCTGCCCCAGCGCCTCGGCGAACGGCTCAAGCATGGGGTCCATCAGGGGTGAGTGGAACGCATGGCTGACGCGGAGGCGCCGCACCCTCCGGCCCCGGCCACGCCAGAGCTCACCCATCGCCTCGACCACCCCGGCCTCGCCGGAAAGCACCACGGAACGGGCCGCGTTGACCGCCCCGACCGCAGCCCGCTCACCCCAGCCGTCAACCTCGCCCGCCGCCGAGGCGATCTCGTCCTCGCTCGCCTCCACGGCCAGCATGACCCCCTCAGCCGGCAGGGTCTGCATCAGCCTCGCCCGTGCCGCCACCACCCGGCACGCATCCGGCAACGACCAAACCCCCGCCACATACGCCGCCGCCAGCTCACCGATCGAATGCCCCACCACGAAGTCCGGTACCACACCCCACGACGACAGCAGCCGGAACAGGGCCACCTCGAACGCGAACAACGCCGGCTGCGCCCACCCTGTCTCCGTCAACCGGCCCTCGTCCCCACCGAACACGACTTCCCGGAGCGACCCCGGGAGCAGACCCTCAAACCCCGCACACACCTCCTCAAAAGCCTCCGCGAACACCGGGAACTCCCCAGCAAGCTCACGCCCCATCCCCAACCGCTGCGCACCCTGACCCGTGAACAAAAACGCCGTCCGCCCACTCAGACCAGCAACCCCCGACACCACACCGATATTTGGCTCCCCGGCCGCCAACCCGGCCAGCCCGGCGATCAGCTCGTCCCGGCCCGCGCCCAGAACCACCGCCCGATGCCCCAGACTCGCCCGGGTAGACACCAGCGCCGCACCCACACTCACCGGGTCCAGTCCCGGATCCGTTTCCACGTGTGCCGCAAGCCGCCGTGCCTGTTCCCGCAACGCCGACTCCGACCTGGCCGACAGCACCCACGGCACCACCGACGGAGCAACAGCATCCGCATCAGGGGCCGGTTCAAGCTCGGGGACCTGTTCCAGGATGAGGTGGGCGTTGGTGCCGCTGATCCCGAACGAGGACACCCCGGCCCGCCACGGCCGGTCGACCACCGGCCATGACCGCTGCTCCGTCAGCAACTCCACCGCGCCCGCCGACCAGTCCACCTCCGTGCTCGGCTGGTCCACGTGCAAGGTGCGCGGCAACACACCCTGTTGCATCGCCAGCACCATCTTCATCACACCGGCGACACCGGCGGCGGCCTGCGTATGACCGATGTTGGACTTCAGCGACCCCAGCCACAGCGGACGATCCGCCGGCCGATCCTGCCCATACGTCGCCAACAACGCCTGGGCCTCGATCGGATCCCCCAGCCGAGTGCCTGTGCCGTGCGCCTCCACCACATCCACCTCAGCAGCGGACACACCAGCACTGGCCAGCGCCTGCCGGATCACCCGCTGCTGCGACGGACCGTTCGGCGCGGTCAACCCGTTCGACGCACCGTCCTGATTGATCGCCGAACCCCGCACCACCGCCAGCACCCGGTGACCGTTGCGCCGGGCGTCCGACAACCGCTCCACCACCAACAACCCCACGCCTTCCGCGAGCCCGACCCCGTCAGCGGTCGTGGAGAACGCCTTGCAGCGGCCATCGCCCGCCAGCCCGCCCTGAACGGCGAACCCAGCAAAGACTCCTGATGTGGCCAGCACCGTCACACCGCCGGCAAGTGCTATCGAGCACTCGCCGGACCGCAGTGCCTGGGCCGCGAGATGCAGCGCCACCAACGACGACGAACACGCCGTGTCCACCGTCACCGCAGGCCCTTCCAACCCCAACGTGTAAGCGATCCGGCCCGACAGCACGCTGCCCGCGCCACCGGTCAGCACATAGCCGTCGGCGTCACCCGAGGCACCCCCGACAGCGTCGTAGCCGGAAATTGCCCCGCCCACGAACACTCCGGTCTTGCTGCCCCGCAACACGTCAGGGTCGATGCCCGCCCGTTCCAGCGCCTCCCACGACGTCTCCAGCAACAACCGCTGCTGCGGATCCATCGCCAACGCCTCACGCGGCGAGATACCGAAGAACCCCGCGTCGAACCCCGCCACATCCTCGACGAACCCGCCCATCTGAGTGAAACCGTCACCGGTCAGATCCCAGCCGCGTTGGGTCGGGAACTCCGAGATGGCGTCGACGCCGCCCGTGAGCAGGGACCACAACTGTTCCGGCGACGACACTCCACCGGGGAACCGGCAGCCCATCCCGACGATGGCGATCGGCTCGTCCACCGCCGCCGTGGTCACCGGCGTCACCGACACGGCCTCGACCGTGTCGGTCAGCCGCTGCCGGAGGTAAGTGGCCAGCCGCGAAGAGGTCGGGTGGTCGAACGCCAGCGTCGCGGGCAGCCGCAGCCCTGTCGCCGTCGCCAGCCGGTTGCGCAACTCCACCGTCGTCAGCGAATCGAAGCCCATGTCGCGGAAGGCCTTCTCAGGCTCGATGTCCTGTGCGGAGGCATGCCCGAGAACCGGGGCCACGTGACCGCGCACCAGATCGAGAAGCAGCCGCTGCTGGTCGGCGGTGGTCAGGGCGGTCAGCCGCTGGGCCAGGCCGGAGCCGTCCTGGTCGCCGGTGCGGGCGACCCGCCGGGCCGGTCCGCCGGCCACCAGGCCCCGCAACAGCGGCGGCACCGGCCCGGACCCGCCACGCCGCGACAACTCCAGCCCGACCGGGGCCAGGTGCGCTTCCGGGCGCCGGCAGGCCAGATCGAACAACGCCAACGCTTCCGCCGCCGGCATGGCACGCACCCCGGCCCGGTCGAACCGGACGCGGTCGGTGTGCCCCAGACGCCCGAGCATGCCGTCGGCGTCGGCCCACAAGCCCCAGGCCAGCGACATGACGGGCTCGCCGTAGGCGGCACGCTGTTGAGCTATCGCGTCCAGCACGGAGTTCGCCGCCGCGTACCCCGCCACTCCAGCCCCACCGAACACACCCGCCACAGACGAGAAGAGGACGAAGGCGGCGAGGTCCAGTCCGGCGGTCGCCTCGTGCAGGTACCACGCCGCGTCCGCCTTCGGCCGCATCACGGCATCGACACGCTCCGGTGTCAACGACGTGACCGTCCCGTCGTCCAGCACGGCCGCCGCGTGGATCACGGCGGTGAGGGGGTGCTGCGGCGGCACTCCGGCGATCAGTTCGGCTACGGCGTTCCGGTCCGACACGTCACACGCCACCACCCGCGCCTCGGCGCCCAACCCGGCCAGTTCCTCGACCAGTTCCTGCGCCCCCGGCGCGGCCGGCCCCTGCCGGGACACCAGCGTCAGATGCCGCATCCCGTGCCGGTCGACCAGGTGCCGTGCCAGCAGGCCGCCCAGTCCGCCGGTCCCGCCGGTGATCAGCACCGTGCGGTCGGGGTCCAGCGGCTGCGGCAGGGTCAGTACGATCTTGCCCACCTGCCGGGCCTGCGCCATGTATCGGAAGGCGTCACGCGCCTGCCGCACGTCCCATGTCCGGGTGGGCAGCGGGGACAGCACACCGGCCTCGAACCACTCCGCCAGCTCGGCCAGCATGCCCCCCATCGCATCCGGACCGAAGTCGGCCAGGTCTATCGCCTGGTAACTGACTCCGACCGTGTCAGCGTCACGGATGTCGGTCTTCCCCAGCTCGACGAACCGGCCGCCGTCCCGCAGAACCCCCAGCGACGCATCCACGAACTCGCCCGCCAGGCTGTTCAGCACCACATCCATCCCCGCGAACCGGCCGGCGAACTCCAGCGTCCGCGACGACGCGATGTGATCCCGCGCCACCCCCAGCCCGCACACCACGTCCTGCTTGCCCGGGCCGGCGGTCGCGAAGACCTCCGCCCCCCACAGCCTGGCCAGCTGCACCGCGGCCATCCCCACCCCACCGGCCGCCGCGTGCACCAGCACCCGCTGCCCCGCCTCCAGCCGGCCTGTTTCCCGCAACCCGTACAACGCCGTCAGGAACACCACCGGCGTCCCCGCCGCCTGCGCGAACGACCAGCCCTCCGGAATCCGCACCACCAGGCGGGCATCGGCTACCACCACCGGGCCGAACCCACCGACCGCCATACCCATCACACGGTCCCCGACCGCCACACCCGACACACCCGGCCCCGTCTCCAGCACCACACCGGCGACCTCCGCACCGAGCGCAGGCGCCGCGCCGGGATACATGCCCAGCACGTTCAGCACGTCCCGGAAGTTCAGCCCCGCAGCACGCACCGAGATCCGGACCTGCCCGGCCTCCAACGGCGCCTCGGCCTCGGGAGACGGAACCAGCACCAGATCGTCCACACTGCCCCGGCCAACCACATCCAGCCGCCACGTCTCCGCCGGCGCAGCCAGAACCTCGCGGGTGCGCGCCGGCATCAACCGGGGCTGATAGACCTGCCCGGCCCGCACCGCCAGTTCGAACTCACCCTCGTCATCGGGCGTCCCGCCCAGCACGGTGGGCAGGCACTGCCACGACTCGGCGGCACCGTCCACGTCGACCAGACCGAACCGGCCCGGGTGCTCCGACCTCGCCGACCGCACCAACCCCTGCACCCCAGCCCCGGCCACGTCCTCCACCCGGTCAGCCGTCCCCACCGACACCGCGTTCCGGGTCACCACCACCAACCGTGCGTCACCACGCTCCTCACCGGCCAGCCACTCCTGCACCATGTCCAGCACCCGGCACACCTCAGAACGCGCCGCCGCAGCCACATCAGCGTCACTCGCGTCCGCTCCGGCTCCCGCAGGCACCAGAACCAGGCCCTTGTCCGGGCATTCCGACAGTTCCGGATGCCAGGGAACCCCCAGGACCGCCGCCAGATCCTGACCGCCGACGCCCGCCACCACACACGACGAACCCTCGGTCCTGGCCTGGGCGGCGGGCTTGAGGAGCCAGTCCACGCTGAACAGGTTGTCCTGGCCAGACTCAGGTGAACTCAGCTGGCCTTCCGGCGCCGGTCGTACCACCAACGAGTCCACCGACAGCACCGGGGCGCCCGTGTCGTCAGCCGCGTCCAGGCAGAGGGTGTTGTCCCCCGTCACCGACAGCCGCACCCGCAACGACCTCGCGCCCGACGCGTACAACGACACCCCGCCCCAGGCGAACGGGAGCCCGCCCTCGCCGCGTGCGGGCAGGAACGCGGCGGCTTGCAGGGCTGCGTCGAACAACGCCGGATGGATACCGAACTCGCCCGCCCCCTCGGCCACCTCCCCGGGCAGCCGCACTTCGGCGAAGACCTCCTCACCTCGCCGCCACACCCCTCGCAGCCCCTGGAACGACGGCCCGTATCCGTAGCCTGCCGCGGCCAGGTCCTCGTAGAACCCGTCCACCAACACCGGTTCCGCTCCCGCCGGCGGCCACGCCGCTTCCTGCCACACCGGCGCGGGAACCCCTGACGCGGTCAGCGTTCCGCCGGCGTGCCGTGTCCAGCCCGCCTCCCCGGCTGCTTCCTCGGGCCGGGAGTACACGCTCACCGCGCGACGGCCCTCCTCCGCCGGTGCCTCGAGCACCACCTGGACCTGCACGGCCCCGCGCTCGGGCAGCACCAACGGCCGCTCCAACGCCAAGTCCTCCAGGACGCCACACCCCACCTCGTCACCGGCCCGCACCACCATCTCCACGAACGCAGTGCCGGCCAGCAACACCACCCCCCGTGCCGTGTGGTCGGCCAGCCAAGCGTGCGAGGCCAGGGACAGTCGGCTAGTGAAGACCACGCCCTCGCCACCGGCCAGTTCCACCGCCGCCCCCAGCAAGGGGTGGCCCAGCGACATCAACCCGGCGCCCCGCACATCCCCGGCCACGGCCCGGGGGCGCGGCCAGTACTGCTGGTGCTGGAAGGCATACGTCGGCAGATCAACCGCCGCGTCCCGGCCCACGATCGCGGACCAGTCCACCCGGACACCACGGGTATGCAGAGTGGACAGGGCGGTCAAGAGTTGCTCGGGTTCGTTCTCGCCACGGCGCAGGGTCCCGGTCACGACTGCGGTGGGGTGGGACTCGTACAGGGTGTCTTCCAGGCTGGGAGTCAGCACCAGATGCGGACTGACCTCTACGAACACCCCGTGGCCGGCCTCGGCCAGTGCCCGGGTGGTGTCGGCCAGCCGTACCGTCTCCCGTAGGTTGCGGTACCAGTAGCCGGCGTCCAGCTTCCGGGTGTCGGTCAGTTCGCCGGTCACGGTGGAGTAGAACGCGACCGTGCCCTCCACCGGGGTGATCCCGGCCAGGGCCTCGACCAGCTCCGTCTCGATCTCCTCGACCTGCGGGGAATGCGACGCGTAGTCCACCTCGACCCGACGAGCCCGGAAGTCCTCCGTCTTCCCCGCCTCGACCAGCTCCGCCACCGCCTCCGCATCACCGGACACCACCACCGACGACGGCCCATTCACCGCCGCGACCGACAACCGCCCCACCCACCGCGCGATCAACGACTCCACCCCGGCCAGCGGCAGCCCCACCGACACCATCCCGCCCTGCCCGGACAGTGACCAGGCGAGGAGCTGGCTGCGGACCGCGACGATCCTGGCCGCATCCGCCAGCGACAGCCCGCCCGCCACGCACGCCGCCGCGATCTCCCCCTGCGAATGCCCCATCACAGCGGCCGGTGTCACCCCCAGCGAACGCCACACCTCCGCCAGCGACACCATCACCGCCCACAACACCGGCTGCACCACATCGACGCGCTCCAGCGCCGCCTGGTCCCCCAATGCCTCCAGCAAGTCCCACTCCACGAACGGGGCCAACGCCTCGGCGCATTCACGCATCCGCTCCGCGAACACCGGGGAGGACTCCAGCAGTCCCCGCGCCATACCCACCCACTGCGAACCCTGACCAGGGAACACAAACACCACAGCGCTCTGGCCGGCCACTCCGGTCACCACTCCAGCGCTCGGCTCTCCGTCCGCCAGCCCGGCCAGCCCGGCTATCAACTCGTCCCGGCCCACGCCTAGGACCACCGCCCGGTGCTCCAGACTCGCCCGGGTGGATACGAGAGCCGCGCCCACACTCACCGGGTCCAGTCCCGGATCGGCCTCTACGTGTGCCGCGAGACGCCGCGCCTGATCCCGCAACGCCGACTCCGACCTCGCCGACAACACCCACGGCACCACCACCGGAGCAGTCACAGGCCCAGGCTCCGCATCGGACACCGGGGCCTGTTCGAGGATCACGTGGGCGTTGGTGCCACTGATCCCGAACGAGGACACCCCAGCCCGCCACGGCCGATCGACCACCGGCCACGACCGCTGCTCCGTCAGCAACTCCACCGCGCCGGCTGACCAGTCCACCTCAGGCGTCGGCTCATCCACATGCAAGGTCCGCGGCAGTTGCCCCCGTTGCATCGCCAGCACCATCTTGATCACACCCGCGACACCAGCAGCCGCCAGCGTGTGACCGATGTTGGACTTGACCGATCCGAGCCACAGCGGACGATCCGCCGGACGGTCCTGCCCGTACGTCGCCAACAGCGCCTGGGCCTCGATCGGGTCACCCAGCCGGGTCCCCGTGCCGTGCGCCTCCACGACATCCACCTCAGCAGCGGACACACCCGCACTGGCCAGTGCCTGCCGGATCACCCGCTGCTGCGACGGACCATTCGGCGCCGACAACCCGTTCGACGCACCATCCTGGTTGATCGCCGAACCCCGCACCACCGCCAGCACCCGATGCCCATTGCGCCGGGCGTCCGACAACCGCTCCACCACCAACAGCCCGGCACCCTCACCCCACCCAGTGCCGTCGGCCGCCCCAGCGAAGGACTTGCAGCGACCGTCCCCCGCCAGCCCGCCCTGAACCGCGAACTCGGCAAAGATCCCCGGTGTGGACATCACCGCCACACCACCGGCCAGCGCCAGATCACACTCTCCCGACCGCAACGCCTGGGCCGCCCAATGCAACGCGACCAGCGACGACGAACACGCCGTGTCCACCGTGACCGCAGGCCCTTCCAACCCCAACGTGTAAGCGATCCGGCCCGATAGCACGCTGCCCGCGCCACCGGTCAGCAGATAGCCTTCGGCGTCACCTGAAGCGCCCCCCACCGTCTCGTATCCCGAGCCTGTCCCGCCCACGAACACCCCGGTCTTGCTGCCCTTCAACGCGTCCGGATCGATCCCCGCCCGTTCCAGCGCCTCCCACGCCGTCTCCAACAACAACCGCTGCTGCGGATCCATCGCCAACGCCTCACGCGGCGAAATACCGAAGAACCCCGCGTCGAACCCCGCCACATCCTCGACGAACCCACCCACCCGGGCGAAACCATCACCCGTCAGATCCCAACCGCGTTGCGTCGGGAACTCCGAGATGGCATCGACACCGCCCGCGAGCAGAGACCACAACTGCTCAGGGCTCTCCACCCCACCGGGGAACCGGCAGCCCATCCCTACGATGGCGATCGGCTCGTCCACCGCCAGCGCGGTCACCGGCGTCACTGACACGGCTTCGACCGCACCCAGCAGCTCCGAACGAAGGTGGTCGGCCAGCACAGCGGGGGTCGGGTAGTCGAAGACAAGGCTCGCGGGCAGCACAAGGCCGGTGGTCAAGGCGAGTTTGTTCCGCAACTCCACCGCAGTCAGCGAATCGAAACCGGCATCGCGGAAGGCCCGTCCGGGCGGGAGGGCATCGGCGTTGTCGAAACCGAGGGTGACAGCCGCTTCTCGCCGGACCAGGTCCAGCAACACCCGCGCACGTTCCTCCTCCCCCATGCCGGCCAGCCTGCTCCGCAACACCGACTCACCAGCCGGCTGCGGCCGGGTGAGTGCCTTGCGTGCTTCGGGGATACCGGTGAGGAGGGGGCTCGGGCGCTCGACGGTGAAGCTGGGCGCGAACCGTTCCCAGTCCGTGTCTGTCACGGTGAGAGTGACCGAGCCGTCGCTCACCGCCCGCTCCAGAGCCGCCATCGCCAGCTCCGGGGCCATCGGCAGCACACCACGCCGCCGGTACCCCTCAACGAACCCGCCACCA
>NZ_JBVLTJ010000033.1:0-10431 GCF_055597585.1 Streptomyces sp. AMJ-169 | reverse complement strand
CAGGGAACCCCCAGGACCGCCGCCAGATCCTGACCGCCGACGCCCGCCACCACACACGACGAACCCTCGATCCCGTCCTGGGCAACGGATTTGAGGGTCCAGTCCACGCTGAACAGCGATCGGTGTTCGTCGCCGGACTCCAGCAGCTCTGCCCGCAACGGTCGCAGTGTCAGAGAGTTCACCGACAGCACCGGGGCGCCCGTGTCGTCGGCCGCGTCCAGGCAGAGGGTGTTGTCCCCCGTCACCGACAGCCGCACCCGCAACGACCTCGCGCCCGAGGCGTGCAACGACACCCCGCTCCACGCGAACGGGAGCCCGCCTATGCCCTCGCCGGGCAGGAAAGCTGCGGCATGCAGGGCGGCGTCGAACAACGCCGGATGGATACCGAACTCGCCCGCCCGCTCGGCCGGCTCGTCGGGGAGCCGTACCTCGGCGAAGATTTCGTCGCCCCGCCGCCATGCCGCCCGCAGCCCCTGGAACGATGGCCCGTATCCGTAGCCTGTCGCGGCCAGGTCCTCGTAGAACCCGTCCACCGGCACCGGCTCCGCTCCCGCCGGCGGCCATACCGTCAGCTCCGCACCCGCCGGAATCGTTGCCTCAGAGACCAGCGTTCCACTCGCGTGCCGTGTCCAGTCCGCCTCCCCGGCCGTCTCCTCCAGGCGGGAGTACACGCTCACCGCGCGACGGCCCGGTTCCATCGGTGCCTCGAGCACCACTTGCACCTGCACGGCCCCTCGCTCGGGCAGCACCAACGGCCGCTCCAACGCCAAGTCCTCCAGAACACCACACCCCACCTCGTCACCGGCCCGCACCGCCATCTCCACGAACGCGGTGCCGGCCAGCAACACCACACCCCGTGCCGTGTGATCAGCCAGCCAAGCGTGTGAGGTGAGGGACAGCCGGCTGGTGAACACGACACCCTCGCCACCGGCCCACTCCACCGTCGCTCCCAGCAACGGGTGCCCCGCCGACGCCAACCCCATACCCCGCGCGTCTCCGGCCACGGCCCGGGGGCGTGGCCAGTACCGCTGGTGCTGGAAGGCATAGGTCGGGAGATCTACCGTCGAGTTCCGGCCCACTATCGCGGACCAGTCCACCGGGACGCCGTGGGTGTGGAGAGTGGACAGGGCGGTCAGGAGCTGTTCGGAGTCGTTGCCGTCCCGGCGCAGGGTCCCGGTCACGACCGCCGCGGGATGAGACTCGTACAGGGTGTCCTCCAGGCTGGGAATCAGCACCGGATGGGGGCTGACTTCCAGGAACACCCCGTAGCCGGCTGCGGCCACCACCGGGGTGGTCTCGGCCAGCCGCACCGTCTCCCGCAGATTGCGGTACCAGTAGCCGGCGTCCAGCTCGCGGGTGTCCATCAGCTCACCGGTCACGGTGGAGTAGAACTCGACCGTGCTCTCCATCGGGGTGACACCGGCCAGGACCTCGATCATCTCGGCCCTGAGCTGATCCACCTGCACCGAATGCCCCGCACAGTCCGTGTCCATCCGACGGGCCCGGAACCCCTCCGCCTCCCCCGCTTCTACCAGCTCCGCCACCGCTTCGGCATCACCGGACACCACCACCGACGAGGGCCCGTTGACCGCCGCGAGCGACAACCGCCCCTCCCACCGCGCGATCAGCGACTCCGCCCCTGCCCGGGACAGTCCGACCGACACCATCCCGCCCCGGCCGGACAGCGACCTCGCGAACAGCCGGCTGCGCACCTCGACGATCCTCGCGCCGTCCGCCAGCGACAGTCCGCCCGCCACGCACGCCGCCGCGATCTCCCCCTGCGAATGCCCCATCACGGCGGCCGGTGTCACTCCCAGCGAACGCCACACCTCCGCCAGCGACACCATCACCGCCCACAACACCGGCTGCACCACATCGACCCGCTTCAACGCCTCCTCATCACCCAACGCCCCCACCAGGTCCCACTCCACGAACGGCGCCAACGCCTCGGCGCACTCACGCATCCGCTCCGCGAACACCGGGGAGGACTCCAGCAGTTCCTGCGCCATGCCGGGCCACTGCGAACCCTGACCCGGGAACACGAACACCACAGCGCTCTGGCCGGCCACGCCGGTCACAACACCGGCACCCGGTTCCCCGGCCGCCAGCCCGGCAAGCCTGGAGATCAGCTCGTCCCGATCCGCGCCCAGGACCACCGCCCGATGCTCCAGACTCGCCCGCGTGGACACCAAAGCCGCACCCACACCCACCGGGTCCAGTCCCGGATCGGCCTCTACGTGTACTGCGAGCCGCTGCGCCTGCTCCCGCAACGCCGACTCCGACCTGGCCGACAGCACCCACGGCACCATCACCGGAGCAGTCGCCGGCCCAGGCTCCGCATCGGACACCGGGGCCTGTTCGAGGATCACGTGGGCGTTAGTGCCGCTGACTCCGAACGAGGACACCCCGGCTCGCCACGGCCGGTCGACCACCGGCCACGGTTGCTGCTCCGTCAGCAACTCCACTGCGCCGGCTGACCAGTCCACTTCCGGAGTCGGCTGGTCCACGTGGAGAGTGCGGGGCAGCACGCCCTGCTGCATCGCCAGCACCATTTTCATCACACCGGCGACACCGGCAGCGGCCTGCGTGTGACCGATGTTGGACTTCAGCGATCCGAGCCACAGCGGGCGATCCGCCGGACGGTCCTGCCCGTACGTCGCCAGCAGCGCCTGGGCCTCGATCGGGTCTCCCAGCCGGGTGCCAGTGCCGTGCGCCTCCACGACGTCCACCTCAGCCGGGCTGACTCCGGCGCTGGCCAGTGCCTGCCGGATCACCCGCTGCTGCGACGGACCATTCGGCGCCGACAACCCGTTCGACGCACCATCCTGATTGATCGCCGAACCCCGCACCACCGCCAACACCCGGTGACCCTTGCGCCGGGCGTCCGACAACCGCTCCACCACGACCAACCCGGCGCCCTCACCCCACCCGGTGCCGTCGGCCGCTGCGGCAAAGGACTTGCAGCGACCGTCCCCCGCCAACACGCCCTGCATGGCGAACTCGGCAAAGGCCCCCGGTGTGGACATCACCGCCGCACCACCGGTCAGCGCCAGATCACACTCCCCCGACCGCAGCGCCTGGGCCGCGAGATGCAACGCGACCAGCGACGACGAACACGCCGTGTCCACCGTGATCGCGGGCCCCTCCAACCCCAGCACATACGCGATCCGGCCCGACAGCACGCTGCTCGCGCCACCGGTCAGCCGGTAGCCGTCCCCTTCGTCCGAGATATCCCCCACGGTCTCGTATCCCGAGACCGCCCCGCCCACGAACACCCCGGTCTTGCTGCCCCTCAACAAGTCCGGGTCGATCCCGGCCCGTTCCAGTGCTTCCCACGCCGTCTCCAGCAACAACCGCTGCTGCGGGTCCATCGCCAACGCCTCACGCGGCGAAATCCCGAAGAACCCCGCATCAAACCCCGCCACATCCTCGACGAACCCACCCACCCGGGCGAAATCACCGGCCAGATCCCAGCCCCGATCAGCGGGGAACTCAGCCATCGCGTCAGCCGAAGACACCACCACATCCCACAACTGCTCCGGCGACGACACCCCACCCGGGAACCGGCAGCCCATCCCGACGATGGCGATCGGCTCGTCCGGCTCGGCCCTCATCACAACCGGAGCCACCATCTGCGCTTCCGTGCCCAGCAGTTCCGAACGCAGGTGCTCGGCCAGCACGGCAGGCGTCGGGTGGTCGAAGACAAGGCTCGCGGGCAGTACGAGACCGGTGGCCGAACCCAGCTTGTTCCGCAACTCCACCGCGGTCAGCGAATCGAAACCGATGTCCCGGAAGGCCCGGCCTGGCGGGAGGGCATCGGCGTTGTCGAAACCGAGGGTGACGGCCGCTTCCCGCCGGACCAGGTCCAGCAACGTCCGCGCACGTTCCTTCTCCCCCATGCCGGCCAGCCTGCTCCGCAACGCCGACTCGCCAACCGGCTGTGGCCGAGCCAACGCCTTGCGTGCTTCGGGGATGCCGGTGAGGAGAGGGCTCGGGCGCTCGACGGTGAAACTCGGCGCGAACCGCTCCCAGTCCGTGTCCGTCACCGTGAGAGTGACCGAGCCGTCGCCCACCGCCCGTTCCAGAGCCGCCATCGCCAGCTCCGGAGCCATCGGCAGCACACCACGCCGCCGGTACGCCTCAACGAACTCCGCACCCGCCGCGCCCATCCCGGGCCCCGCCCACAGACCCCACGCCACCGACGTCGCCGCAAGCCCCACACCATGCCGGTACTGCGCCAACCCGTCCAGGAAAGCATTCGCCGCGGCATACGCCGCCTGCCCGCCGGCACCCCAGCTCGCCGCGCCCGAGGAGAACAGCACGAACGCCGTCAGGTCCAGCTCCGCCGTCAGTTCGTGCAGATGCCACGCCGACAGCGTCTTCGCCCGCAGCACCGCGTCCAGCCGCCCCGGCTCCAACTCACCCACCGGCACGCTGTCGTCACCGATACCGGCCGCGTGCACGACCGCCGTCAGCGGACAGTCCGCCGGTATCCGGGCCAGCACTCCCGACAACGCCTCCCGGTCGGCGACGTCACACGCCTCCACCGTCACCCGCGCACCCAGCCCTGTGAGTTCCTCACACAGAGCGGGCACACCGGGAGCCTGCTCACCCCGGCGGCTGACCAGCACGACATGCTCCGCACCACGGGCCACCGCCCACCGCGCCACATGACCGCCCAAACCCCCGGTCCCACCCGTGATCAACACCGAACCCTTCAACCGCACCCCACCACCGGCCCCGGAACCGGCCCGGACCAGGCGACGCCCGTACACACCCGACTCCCGCACAGCGACCTGATCCTCACCACCACCGGCCAGCACCCGCCTCAACAACCCACCAGTCTGTCCATCGAACACGGCAGGCAGATCCACCAACCCGCCCCACCGACCCGGCACATCCAGCGCGGCAGCACGACCCAGACCCCACAGTGCCGTCTGCACCGGGCCGACGACCGGATCCGCAGACCCCACCGACACCGCACCCCGCGTCACACACCACACCCGCGCAGCGATCCCCGCATCACCCAACGCCTGCACCAACCCCACCGTCCCGGCCAAGCCGACAGGTGTGGCCTCGAACCCCTCACACGATTCCTCGACCACACCCAACAGCGACACCACCCCAGCAGGCTCAGGCAGATCCGCCAACTGCTCGGCGAGCAAAGCACGGTCGACGTCCCCCGCCACCTCCAGCCGCACCGCCCCGGAACCCAACGCCTCCACTACCGAAGCAACCCACGCATCCTCACCCCACCCCGCAGGCACCACCACCAGCCAACCATCCGGCAGAACGGCCTGGGACGTCCCGGGCAGCAGCTTCCAACTCTCCGCGAACCGCCACCCATCCACCAACGACCCAGCCCGCCGACGCTCACGCCACGCCGACAACGCCGGCACCACCTCAGCCAAAACCCCCTCGTCGACCCCCAACTCAGCCGACAGCGACCCCGCATCCGTATCCCGCACCACCGACCACAACTCATCATCCGCACCACCCACCACAGACCCGGACACCGGCTCCGGCCAGTACCGCTCACGCTGGAAGGCATACGTCGGCAGATCCACCACCGCGTCCCGGCCCACGATCGCGGACCAGTCCACCCGGACACCACGGGTATGCAGGGTGGACAGGGCGGTCAGGAGTTGTCCGGGCTCGTTCCCGTCCCGGCGCAAGGTCCCCGTCACGACCGCCGCCGGATGAGACTCGTACAGAGTCTCTTCCAGGCTGGGAGTCAGCACCGGATGGGGGCTGACCTCCACGAACACCCCATGACCGGCCTCGGCCAGTGCCCGGGTGGTCTCGGCCAGCCGCACCGTCTCCCGCAGGTTGCGGTACCAGTAGCCGGCGTCCAGCTTCCGGGTGTCGGTCAGTTCACCGGTCACCGTGGAGTAGAACGCGACCGCACCCTCCACCGGAGCGATCCCGGCCAGGGACTCGACCAGCTCCGTCTCGATCAACTCCACCTGCGGGGAATGCGACGCATAGTCCACCTCGACCCGACGAGCCCGGAAACCCTCCGCCTCCCCCGCCTCGACCAGCTCCGCCACCGCCTGCACGTCCCCGGACACCACCACCGACGACGGCCCGTTCACCGCCGCGACCGACAAACGCCCCGCCCACCGCGCGACCAACAACTCCACCTCAGCCTGAGGCAGTCCCACCGACACCATGCCACCCAGGCCGGACAGTGACCCGGCGATCAGCCGGCTGCGCACCGCACTGACCCTGGCACCGTCCGCCAACGACAACCCACCCGCCACACACGCCGCCGCAATCTCCCCCTGCGAATGCCCCATCACGGCGGCCGGCACCACCCCCAACGACCGCCACACCTCCGCCAACGACACCATCACCGCCCACAACACCGGCTGCACCACATCAACCCGCTCCAACGCCTCCCGGTCCCCCAGCACCTCCAGCAGATCCCACTCCACGAACGAGGACAGCGCCTCGGCACACTCCCCCATCCGCTCCGCGAACACCGGCGAAACCGCCAGCAGCCCCTGCGCCATACCCACCCACTGCGACCCCTGACCGGGGAACACAAACACCACACCACGCCCACCAGCCACACCCTGACCCGCCAGCCCGGTCACCACACCAGCACCCGGCTCCCCGGCCGCAAGTCCACCCAGCCCGGCTATCAACTCGTCCCGGCCGGCGCCCAGGACCACCGCCCGATGCTCCAGACTCGCCCTGGTGGACACCAGCGCCGCACCCACACCCACCGGATCCAGCCCCGGATCCGCCTCCACAAACGCCGCAAGCCGCCGCGCCTGATCCCGCAACGCCGACTCCGACCTCCCCGACAACACCCACGGCACCACCGACGGAGCAACAACATCCACATCAGAGGCCGGTTCAAGCTCAGGAGCCTGCTCCAGAATCACGTGAGCATTGGTGCCACTGACTCCGAACGAGGACACCCCCGCACGCCACGGCCGGTCGACCACCGGCCAGGGTTGCTGCTCCGTCAGCAACTCCACCGCACCCGCCGACCAGTCCACCTCAGGCGTCGGCTGATCCACGTGCAAGGTGCGCGGCAACACACCCTCCTGCATCGCCAACACCATCTTGATCACACCGGCCACCCCTGCCGCGCCTTGCGTGTGACCGATGTTGGACTTCAATGACCCCAGCCACAGCGGACGATCCGCAGGCCTGTCCTGCCCATAGGTCGCCAACAGTGCCTGGGCCTCGATCGGGTCACCCAGCCGAGTCCCCGTACCGTGCGCCTCCACGACGTCCACCTCAGCCGCAGACACACCCGCACTGTCCAACGCCTGCCGGATCACCCGCTGCTGCGACGGACCATTCGGCGCGGTCAAACCGTTCGACGCACCGTCCTGATTGATCGCCGAACCCCGCACCACCGCCAACACCCGATGCCCATTGCGCCGGGCATCCGACAACCGCTCCACCACGACCAACGCGACACCCTCAGCCCACCCGGTGCCATCGGCCGCCGCAGCGAAGGACTTGCAGCGGCCGTCCCCCGCCAGCCCGCTCTGCTCGGCAAAGGCCCCCGGTGTGGCCATCACCGTCACACCACCGGCCAGCGCCAGATCGCACTCCCCCGACCGCAGCGCCTGCGCAGCCAAGTGCAACGCGACCAGCGACGACGAACACGCCGTGTCCACCGTCACCGCGGGCCCTTCCAACCCCAACGAGTACGCGATCCGCCCCGACAGCACACTGCCCGCGGTGCCGATCCCGAGAATTCCTCCCACTTCATCCGACGCCGTCCTCAAGGGTTCGGCATAGTCGTGGTACATCAGCCCGGCGTACACACCGGTCCTGCTGCCCTTCAATGAGTGCGGGTCAATTCGGGCCCGTTCCAGGGCCTCCCACGCCGTCTCCAGCAACAACCGCTGCTGCGGATCCATCGCCAACGCCTCACGCGGCGAGATCCCGAAGAACCCCGCGTCGAACTCCGCCGCGTCATGGAGAAAGCCACCCGCGCGGGACGAATCACCGTCAGTCAGGTCCCAGCCCCGGTCCACCGGGAACCCGGAAATGGCGTCCACCCCGCCGACCAGCACATCCCACAGATCCGACGGCGAAGACACCCCGCCTGGGAACCGGCACCCGATTCCCACGATCGCCACCGGCTCGACCCTGGCCGTGGCGAGCTGCTGGTTCTGCTTGCGCAGCAGATCGATCTCCTTCAACGACGACCGCAGCGCTTCGACATACTTTTCGACGGAGTCACTCATCGGATTGCCTTTCGATCGTCGCTAGTTCGTGGTGTTCTCGGCGGCCAGGCGCAGCAGACTCTCGCCGTCCAACTCGTCGATCGAGACCTCATCGCCGGACGTGACGGTCTCCGCGACCTCGCCGTCCTCGCCGGCGAGTCGTAGCAACAGGTCCAGCAGGCCCGCCTTGCGCAGGCGGCTGACAGGGATGGCCGCCAGGGTCTCGCCGAGACGGGCGTCCGCGTCCTTGGACGGCTCCGCCGCCAGGAGGTCGGGGCGCAACTCCGACCGAAGGTGGTCGGCCACTGTTTCCGGTGTGGGGTAGTCGAACACCAGCGTGGCCGGCAACCGCAGACCAGTGGCCGTGTTGAGCCGGTTACGCAGGTCGATGGCGGTCATCGAGTCGAAGCCCAGTTCCCGGAACGCGGAAGTGACCTGTATCGACTCCGGGGTGGCGTACCCCAGAACTGTCGCCGTGTGAGTGGTGACCACCTGTGCCAGTACGGCCTGAGCGTCAGCAGCCGACAGACCGGCCAGGCGCTGCCGCAACACCGCGCCCGCCACCTCGCCGTCCCGCGCAGCGGCGAGACTCCTACGACGGACCGGGCCACGCACCAGACCGCGCAACAGCCCCGGCAACGGCTGACCACCAGCACGCACACCGGCCGGATCCCAGCGCATCCCCGCCACGAACGAGCGCCCGGACCGTACAGCACGGTCCAGCAGCGCCATTCCCTCCTCCGCCGTCAGCGGCACAACCCCCGTCGCGCTGATCCGGCGGAGGTCGGTCTGCGACAGCTGCCCGGTCAGCGCACTGACCGGCGCCCACATGCCCCATGCCACCGACACGGCGGACTCGCCGCGGGCGGCACGCTGTTGAGCTATCGCGTCCAGCACGGAGTTCGCCGCCGCGTACCCCGCCTGTCCAGCCGCACCCAGCACACCCGACATGGACGAGAAGAGGACGAAGGCGGCCAGGTCCAGCCCGGCGGTCGCCTCATGCAGGTACCACGCCGCGTCCGCCTTCGGACGCATCACGGCGTCGACCCGCTCCGGCGTCAACGACGTCACCACCCCGTCGTCCACCACACCCGCCGTATGCACCACCGCAGTCAACGGATGCTCACCCGGAATCGCCTCAAGCGCAGCCGTCAGCGCCGCCCGGTCCGACACGTCACACGCCACCACCCGCACCTGGGCGCCCCGTTCGGTCAACTCCTCGACGAGTGTCTGCGCCCCTGGCGCGGCCAGCCCCTGCCGCGACACCAGCAGCAGATGCCGCGCCCCGTGACGCTCCACCCAATCCCGCGCCACCAATCCACCCAACGTCCCGGTGCCACCCGTAATCAACACCGTTCCCTCAGGATCCACCGGCCGTGCCGGGGCCGACGCCTCGCCCCCGCGCGTCGGCGTCAACCGGGGGCTGTATGCCTGCCCGGCCCGCACCGCCAGTTCGAACTCGCCCTCGTCATCGGCCGACCCGCCCAGCGCGGTGGGGAGGCACTGCCATGATTCGGCGGTACCGTCCACGTCGACCAGACCGAACCGGCCCGGGTGCTCCGACCTCGCCGACCGCACCAGCCCCTGCACCCCGGCGCCCGCCAGGTCCTCCACCCGGTCGGCCGTCCCCACGGACACCGCGTTCCTCGTCACCACCACCAGCCGTGCGTCACCACGCCCGTCATCGGCCAGCCACTGCTGCACCATGTCCAGCACCCGGCACACCTCAGAACGCGCCGCCGCAGCCACATCAGCATCGTTCGCGTCCGCTCCGGCTCCCACAGGCACCAGAACCAGGCCGGTGTCCGGGCACTCGGACAGTTCCGGATGCCAGGGGACCCCCAGGAGCGCCGCCAGGTCCTGACCGCCGACGCCCGCCACCACGCACGACGAGCCCTCGGTGCCGGCCTGGGCGGCGGGCTTCGGGGTCCAGTCCACGCTGAACAGCGACCGTTGTTCGTCCCCGGACTCCAGCAGTTCCGCTCGCACCGGTCGCAGCGTCAGCGAGTTGACCGACAGCACCGGGGCGCCCATGTCGTCAGCCGCGTCCAGGGAGAGGGTGCCTTCTCCGGTCACCGACAGCCGTACCCTCAGCGACCGTGCGCCCGACGCGTGCAGCGACACCCCGCGCCAGGCGAACGGGAGTACACCTTCGCCTTCGCCGGGCAGGAACGCGGCGGCGTGCAGGGCGGCGTCGAACAACGCCGGATGGATTCCGAACTCGCCCGCGCGC
>NZ_JBVLTJ010000032.1:0-26462 GCF_055597585.1 Streptomyces sp. AMJ-169 | reverse complement strand
ACCCCCCACACCCCCCACCCCACAAATCCCCCCCACCTCCCGAACCACCCCCGCAACAACCTCCCCCGCCCCCGCCCCCAAATCCACCTCAACCCGCCGCTCCCCCACAACCCTCCCATCCAGCCGCACAAGCACCACCCGCAACTCGTCCCGATCGAGATGCACCCCCACCGCATGCCCCGCATCAGGCACCAACCGCAGGACGGTACGAGGCTTGCCACCGGTGGAAGCCCGATGGCCGGCCTCCGTCGCCAGCCCCTCCTCCCGCAACCGAGCAGTGATCTTGCTGACCGCCTGCGGAGTGAGCCCGGTCCGGTCGGCGAGTTCGAGGCGGCTGATGCCGGCCGGACCGGCCGCCCGCAGCAGATCGAGCACGAGCGCGGCATTGTGCCCGCGCAACGCGAGGAGATTGGCGCCGCCCAACGCAGGCGCGCCGGCGGAAACACCCCCGCCCGCCGGCGCGGAAGGAGACACACGGCCGAGTCCACTGGTCCTGTTCACGCCACCATTCTCCCGCCCGCTTGCACTTTGGCAACAGCGTTGCGAAAGTGGAGAGCATGAGTACTGGTGCTGCGAACCCCCTCCGCGTGGGCCTGGTCGGCTACGGCCTCGCGGGCTCCGTCTTCCACGCCCCGCTGATCGCCGCCACCGAGGGGATGACCCTCGACACGGTCGTCACGGCGAACCCGCAGCGGCAGGCGCAGGCGCGCGCCGCGCACCCGGGCGCGCGGGTCGTGGCGAGCGCCGACGAGCTGCTCGCACGCGCCGCCGACCTGGATCTGCTGGTGATCGCCTCCCCGAACCGGACGCATGTCGCGCTCGCGACCGCCGCCCTGGACGCGGGGCTCCCGGCCGTCGTCGACAAGCCGGTCGCGGGCACGGCGGAGGAGGCCCGCGCGCTGGCGGCCCTGGCCGAGGAGCGCGGACTGCTGCTGTCCGTCTTCCAGAACCGGCGCTGGGACAACGACTTCCTCACCCTCCAGAAGCTGCTGGCCGAGGGCGAGTTGGGGGACGTCTGGCGGTTCGAGTCCCGCTTCGAGCGCTGGCGCCCGGAGCCGAAGGGCGGCTGGCGCGAGTCCGGCGATCCGGCAGAGATCGGAGGTCTGCTGTACGACCTCGGCAGTCACGTCGTCGACCAGGCGCTGGTGCTGTTCGGCCCGGCCGTGTCGGTGTACGCCGAGGCCGACGTACGCCGTCCGGGCGCGGAGGTGGACGACGACACGTTCATCGCGATCACCCACGCGAGCGGCGTCCGCTCACACCTGTACGCCTCCGCGACGACCGCCCAACTCGGCCCGCGTTTCAGGGTGTTGGGCTCGAAGGCGGGCTATGTGAAGTACGGCCTCGACCCGCAGGAGGCGGCGTTGCGCGAGGGAGTGCGGCCCGGGCCCGGCTGGGGCGTCGAGCCCGAGGAGCTGTGGGGGCGGCTCGGCGCCGGGGAGTCGCCGGTGAGCGGCGGCGGCGCGGCCGTACCGACGCTGCCCGGGGACTACCCGGCGTACTACGCGGCGATCGCGCGGGCGCTGGCCGGCGACGGGCCGAACCCGGTGACGGCCGGCGAGGCCGCCGCCGCTCTGGACGTGCTGGAGGCGGCCCGCCGTTCGGCGCGCGACGCGGTGGCGGTGAACCTGTGACGACCACCCCCGAAATCACCCCGAGCATCGCCGAGTTGGAGGCGCAGGAACGCCGCCTGGTCTTCCGGCGGTTCACCTACGACGACGCCTGGGCGCTCGGTTCGCTGCTGGTCGGGCTGGCCCGGGAGCGGCAGGCGCCCGTCGCCATCGACATCCACCGCGCGGGCCAGCAGCTCTTCCACGCCGCGCTGCCCGGCTCGGCCCCCGACAACGACGCCTGGATCGCCCGCAAGCGGCGGGTCGTCGAGCGGTACGGCTGTGCGTCGTACCTGGTGGGGACGCGGTTCCGGGCCAAGGGGACGACGTTCGAGGAGTCGTCCCGGCTCGATCCGGACCGGTACGCCGCCCACGGCGGGTCGTTCCCGATCACCGTCGAGGGGGCCGGGGTGATCGGGGCGGTGACGGTGTCGGGGCTGCCGCAGCTGGCGGACCACCGGTTCGTGGTCGAGGCGCTGGAGAACTACCTTGATCTGTAAGGCACTCAGGCGTCCTTGAACTCCTGCCGCTGGCTCCCGAGGCCCTCGATCTCCAGCTCCACGACGTCCCCGGCCCGCAGATAGGGCTTGGGCTCGGGCATCCCCAGCGCGACCCCGGCGGGCGTACCGGTGTTGATGACGTCCCCGGGGTAGAGGGTCATGAACTGGCTTACGTAGCGCACGACTTCGCCGACGGGGAAGATCTGCTCGGCGGTCGTGCCGTCCTGCCGCAGCTCGCCGTTGACCCACAGCCGCAGCCCGAGCGTCTGCGGGTCGGGCACCTCGTCGGCGGTCACCAGCCACGGCCCCAGCGGGTTGAACGTCTCGCAGTTCTTCCCCTTGTCCCAGGTCCCGCCCCGCTCGATCTGGAACTCCCGCTCGGACACGTCGTGCGAGATCGCGTACCCGCCGACATGGGCGAGCCCGTCGGCGGCGGACTCCAGATAGCGGGCGGTACGGCCGATGACGACCGCCAGCTCGACCTCCCAGTCGGTCTTCACCGACCCGCGCGGCACGAGCACGGTGTCCTGCGGGCCGACGACCGTGTCCGGCGCCTTGAAGAAGACGACCGGCTCGGCGGGCGGCTCGGCACCGGTCTCCCGGGCGTGGTCGTGGTAGTTGAGCCCGATGCATACGATCTTCCCGATCCGCCCGAGCGGCGGACCGACCCTCAAGTCGGCGTCCAGCTCCGGGAGTTGACCTCCGTCGGCGGCCTCCCGCAGCCGCGCGAGCGCCGCGCCGTCCGCGAGCAGCGCGCCGTCGATGTCACCGACGACCCCCGAGAGATCCCGCAGGGTCCCCTCCGCGTCGAGCAGCGCGGGCCGCTCCGCGCCCGCCGTACCGACTCGCAACAGCTTCATGACTTCTCCCGGCTCCGGATGTTCCCGCTATTCATCGGATGTCTCCTGATCCTCCAGCCTCACGATTCACTCGGCAAGACCCCGTTCACGTACTGGACCTCAGCTGTGGAGCAGCGCCCGCTCGGCGGTCCCCCAGGCGGTGCTGGTCACGATGTACAGCGCGGCGGCCAGCGGTACGACGGCCACGCTGACCAGCGTGAAGTACGACATGAACGGCATCGCCTTCAGCACGGCCCCGATCCCGGGCACCTCCTGCCCGCCCCCGCTCCCGCCCGCGCCCCCGGCCGGCGCGTTCTGGGTCATCGACCGCCTGCTCAGCCGGTAGCCGCCCGTCGCCACCACCGCGACCAGGGCGAACAGGCCGAGGTAGACGAGTCCGGCCGCCCCGAACAGCCCGCCGTCCCCGAGGGCGTCGGCCCAGCGCGCCCCCAGCGGGGCGGCGAACAGCCGGTGCCCCAGCAGGCCGTTGGCCTCGCCGCCCAGCGTCGGGCTGGAGAAGAGGTGGTACAGCGCGAAGAACACGGGCAGTTGCAGCAGGCTCGGCAGGCAGCCCGCCAGCGGGGACACCTTCTCCCGCGCATGCAGCTCCCGCACCGCCCGCTGGAACCGCTCGGGGTCCTCGCCGTGCTCCTCCCGCAGCTCGGCGATCCTCGGCTGCAACGCCGTCCGCGCCTTCTGCCCGCGCACCGCCGCCCGGGACAGCGGGTGGACGAGCAGTCGTACGAGAGCGGTGAGCAGGACGATCGCGGCAGCCGCGGCCGACGCGTGGAACAGCGGTGCGAGCAGGTCGGCGAACCGCTCGACGAAGGTTGCGAGGACGGACATGGGTGAGGAGCCCTCCGGGGGTCTCGTCGTGCCGGTGTGGTCGGCAACCGCGCTGTCTGGGAGCAGCGCTGACGGCATGACGACCCGCGTGCGGCACACGTGTCCTGAGCTGGTGACCCGGGCGGGGGCGCGCCTTACGCGGACGTCGTCCGGAGGGCGCGGCCTGGGGCTCGGGGCCGGGGGCGGCCCGAGGCATCGGGGTCACGCTGAGCGAGGAAGGCCGTACGTCGGGCCCGGTCGCGTATCGCCGTACGCACCCGGGTCGGGGGCACGGCCGGGGCGGAGCGGGCGGCGGCGAGGCGGCACAGGGCGAAGGCGCTGCCGGCCGCCGCGGCTAGGGCGAGGGCCGCGGAGAGGGGGCCGGAGTCGACCATGACGGCGCCGAGGAGGAGGACGGAGAGCAGGGCTGCGCGGCGGACGGTGAACTGGAATCGGTCGCCGCGGTTCATGGCCTCCCCCCTCTCTTGCGTGGTCCGGCGTCGCCGATGCCGACTGGACCTGGCCCGCCTTGTCGCTCTGTCGCTTTGGACGGACCGCTGGTCGGCGGCCCGTACTTCGATGACGAACGGGCCCGAGCCGGAGTTCCCGCCGCCGGAGAACTTTTTTCCCGCCGCTCCCTCCAGGCCGCCGGGCGGGTCTCCGGTCACCGCCCCCGCACCGCCACCAACACCCCCCACACCACCAGCCGGTACCGCGAGGTGTACTCCGGCGTGCAGGTCGTGAGGGTGAGGTAGGCGGCGGGGGCGGCGTACCCGTAGGCGGGGTGGGCGAGGGAGCGGGGCACCGGGCGCAGGACGCCGGAGTCGTGGGCGGAGGTCTGCGGGAGGACCTGGCCGACGGCGTAGGTGTAGACCGCGTCGGCCGTCTCGACGCGGACGGTGTCCCGCGGCCGGAGCCGGTCGAGGCGGCGGAAGGGCTCGCCGTGGGTGTTGCGGTGCCCGGCGAGCGCGAAGTTGCCCTGCTGGCCGGGCTGTTGGGTGCCGGGGTAGTGCCCGGCGTACCCCTTGTCGAGGACGTCCCGCTTGCCGACCCCTTCGGCGACGGGGACGCGGAGGGAGAGGCGGGGGACGACGAGGACGGCGTACGGATGGGAGTCGGGGACGGCCATCCGGCCCGAACTGACGTACCCCCCGGCCGAGTTGCCGGGACCGGCCGCCTGGCCGTCCAATTCCCCCTGCCCCTGCCCCGGTTGCCCCCATTCCCTTTCCAGGGACCGGACTTGGCGTTCGGAGGCGCGGTGGGTGTCCCAATTGGTCCACCAGAGCTGGTGGATGACGAGGAGGAGGACCAATACGCCTGCGGTGACGAGGAGTTCGGCGGTGGTCCAGAGGAAACGGCGTGGCACGCGGGCGGGCACCTCCGAAGGCCGGGGTGGGCACCGTAGAGGACGGGCGGCGAGGCCGCCAGAGCCGTACGCGGGGTGACTGCCGTTCGTCCGGCCGAACCCTTTTTCCATAGGTTTGTGAAAGGGGTGTCATAACTCTCGACAAACCGCGGGACACGCCTGATGCTTCCTGTCACACCCCACACAGGGCCGGCGGGGACGACCGGCCCGCACCCCCACGTCGACCCCCGGCCGACGCCCATTCGAAGCGGAGTTGCCATGATCCGACGCAGAACCCTGCTGGCCGCCACGGGAGGCGCGTTCCTCGGCACCGCACTGGCCGCCGGCACGGCCCACGCCGACGCGACGATCGCCTTCGGCCCCTCCACCTCGTACGGCACCTGGGAGGGCTGGGGCACGTCGCTGGCCTGGTGGGCGAACGTCTTCGGCAACCGGACCGACTTCGCGGACGCGTTCTTCACCACCAACTCCGTGACGTACAACAGCACTTCGCTGCCGGGCCTCGGGCTGAACATCGCCCGCTACAACCTGGGCGCGTGCAGTTCGAACTCGGTGAGCGGCGAGAGCATGGTCGCGTCCGCCAACATCCCCGCGTTCAAGCAGATCGAGGGGTACTGGCAGGACTGGACGAGCGAGGACCCGACGTCGTCGTCCTGGAAGTGGACGGCGGACGCGACGCAGCGGTCCATGCTGACGAAGGCGGTGGCGCGCGGCGCGACGACCGAGCTGTTCGCCAACTCGCCGATGTGGTGGATGTGTTCGAACCACAACCCGTCCGGCGCGGCCGACGGCGGCAACAACCTCCAGACCTGGAACTACCGCCAACACGCCTCGCATCTGGCGGCAGTTGCCCTGTACGCCAAGAACAACTGGGGCGTGAACTTCTCGACGGTCGAGGCCTTCAACGAGCCGTCGGCGTCCTGGTGGAAGGCCAACGGCACCCAGGAGGGCTGCCGCATGGACTCCACCGTCCAGACCGCCGTACTCCCCTACCTGCGCAGCGAGTTGAACAGCCGCGGGCTGACCGGCGTGAAGATCGCGGCGAGCGACGAGAACACCTACGACACGGCGCGCAGCACCTGGGCCGCGTTCTCGTCGACGACCAAGGGGTACGTCGACCAGGTCAACGTCCACGGCTACCAGGGCTCCGGCGGCCGAAGGGACCTGCTGTACACGGACGTTGTGACCACCTCCGGCAAGAAGCTGTGGAACTCCGAGACCGGCGACAGCGACGGCACCGGCCTCACCATGGCGAGCAACCTCCTCACCGACTTCCGCTGGCTGCACCCGACGGCGTGGGTGTACTGGCAGGTCATGGACCCGTCGGCGGGCTGGGCGATGATCACGTACGACGCGAGCACGCTGGCCGCCGGCGCCGTGCAGCCGAAGTACTACGTCATGGCCCAGTTCAGCCGGCACATCCGGCCGGGGATGACGATCATCGACACGGGGGCGGACAACGCGGTCGCCGCGTACGACCGGTCGGCGCGGCGGCTGGTGATCGTCGCCGCGAACACGGCGAGCTCCGCGCAGACGCTGACGTTCGATCTGTCGGCGTTCACGACGGTGGCGGGGGGTTCCGGGGGGCTGGTGCCGCGGTGGAACACGGTCACCACGGGGGGTGACATGTACAAGGCTTACTCGGACACGTTCGTGAGCTCGAAGAAGGTGGCGGTGTCGTTCGCGGCGAAGTCGGTGCAGACGTTGCAGATCGATGGGGTGGTGGCGTAAGGGCGTAGAGGGGTAGAGGTTGCGGGGAGGGTCGGCCGCCGGAGTCGGCCGGGGCCGGGGCGTCGTAGGCGTACCGGGCGGTCTCCCTCCCCTGGCCCCCTCCCCCGGCCTGGGGATTTCCCCCCTTTGTCAGTGGCGGGCAGTACGGTGTCGTGCATGCGCCCCGACACGCCTGCCGAGAACGTCGACCACACCGCCGAAGCCGCCCGCCTGGAACGGACCGCCGGTCTGTATCCGGAGGACGCGGAGCCGTTGCTGTTGCAGGCCGCGGCCCATCTGGAGCTGGCGGCCGACCGCCCGCGCGCGACCGCCCTCTACGACCGCCTGCTGGCCGCTCCCGAGCGGCTGGACTCCCCGCAGCTGGTGCGCGCGCTGAAGGCGGCGAACCTGTGGGAGTACGGCCATGAGGCCGAGGCCCGCGCCATCATCGACGGCATCCGTACGACCGCCCCGCGCGACCCGGCGCCCTGGGTGATCGTCGCGGAGGCCCTGGAGGCGCACGACGAGCTGGAGCAGGCCGAGGAGACGTTCACCGAGGGCGCGCGGCTGCTGCTGACGGGCGTCGAGCGGCCGTCGTACGCCACGCATCCGCTGCTGTTCGGCCGTCACCGGGTGCGGCGGATGCTGGGGGCGGGGCACGACGAGTGGGACGCGCTGGCCGACACCGTGAACTCCGCGCCGGTCTCCCTGGACGAGCTGCACGATCCCAAGCGGGTCTGGTCCCTGGGCTCCGAGAATCCGGCGGAGCTGGCGGCGGAGATCTCGCGGCTGCGGGCGGAGCTGGGCGCGTACCGCGAGGCGCTGTCCCGGCCGTTCCCGGTGGCGGTGCTGCACTGGCCGGAGGGGGAGCTGGGGGAGCTGCTGGCGGCGTATCCGGCTCTGGCGGAGGAATACCCCTCCCACGCCGCCCACTTGGCGACCATAGAGTCCTCCCTCCGCGAACTCGCCGCTTCCGGGACGGCGAATCTCGGCATCGTGACCGGGACCGTTCCGTCGTACGAGGCGTTCGCCGCGTCCGAGGGGGGGTCGCCGGCGGAGGGGGCGTTGTTGCCGCAGTATGCGACGACGTTGGCCGCGCGGGGGCGGGCGGTGGGGTGGCCGCCGGGGTGGGGGGAGGGGTGTTGGTGTGGGGCGGGGGGGTTGTATGGGGAGTGTCATGGGGCGGACCGAGACTGACGCTTAGCTAGGTCGATCCGGTGTCCGGTGCCGGATCGACCTAGGTTTTAGCGCGAGCTTCATTTCATTTGCTTGTGCAGCCGCTTAGCTTCGATGCGAAGCTTCTTCTCCAATTCGCGGCGGTTCTTTCCGCGCGTCTTGAGGGCATGACAGTTGGGGCAGAGAGCGATCATGTACTCCGGAGTGTCCTGACCTGTACGAGCCAGCCCGTTTACGTGATCCACGTCCAGAATGGGCAAGTTATTCGTGGTGAGCTCAAGGGGGTGGCCAAGGCAGCCAGGGTTTTCGCAGCGGCCTTCGCTGCGTACGATCACTGCCGCGCGCGCAGCAGCCGATCGGAAGTACTTCTCGATCATCTCTTTCTTGGACGGCTTATCGCGGCCGGCTTGTGCTTTACGGGCAGCTTCAGTCAATTGCCGGTACCGATCTTTGGGACTGACCTTCTTCTTACCCGCTGCCTGCTCTGCCCCAAGCGGGACAATCTCGCCAGTGAGATCATGGACAAGCTTGTCGTCTTCTCCGAGAGCCTCAAGAACGTTAGGAGGCCACGACTCGCGCGCGGGTGAAGGGACCGGGGCAAGAACCCACACGTACTCTCGGCGCCACTTCTTGTCTTCGCCCTCCCCCCATCGCCGATGACAGTCAACGATGACGACCCACGCTTCGAAGGACCAATTCCCCCTATACGGCCGATGCCAGTACCGAAGAGCCCTCTCCTCTTTCTGGTACTTCTGCATGGACTTGTTGCCGCTCTTCATTTCCTGATCGCCGCGCAGGCCATCGCCAACGTAGGAAATAAATCCCGTATCCAGCATGTGATGGTCTGCGTAAGGGCCATCTTCGTCTGAGTAGACCGTAAGGATTCCGTCGGCGAGCGGGGTGATCCCTGCGACGCCGTTTCCGCTATAGACATCCTTGATGGCGGTTCGGCTGTCATACACCTCGCCAATGAACGGGCGCAGGAAAGAGCTGAGTTGCTCGACCGAATGTTCTGGTAGCTCTAGAGCTACCAGGAGCGGGCCGGCTTCGTCGATGAAGAAACGCACGATGAGGTTACCGATGGCTTGGAGCGCCAACTCTCGGTCGTCGGCCAGCAGGTCATACTCCTGCTGCGGCAACCCCGCGAGAGAGTCCGCCAGTTCCAGCTCGACGAGTGTCAGTGATCCCGTCTCGGCCCCAGCAACCTCCCACAGCCCCCGCCCGCGAAGAGTGCGGAGCGACTTCATGAGGTCCCGCTCGCTCTCGGTACCTGCGAACTCCTGAAGGAGAGGCATTACTTGCTGCTTGACCGCGGACCAAGGTTGTTGCCGCTGACGGCCGTGTAGCGCCTGTGTGACGTTCCAGATCGCAAGCAGCGGGAGGCGGAGCGGTACGTCGCCCGTCGAGTCCTCCTCGGGGCGCAGCCGTCCGATCCGCTCAAGAAAGTCCTGCCTGTCCGTCATCGCACCCTCCACCTTCGACCGCTTGTGTGACTATCAGATCAGACGCCACTGACAACGCCCCCTGAAGAACGCCACGAGCAGCC
Source organism: Streptomyces sp. AMJ-169 (assembly GCF_055597585.1). Taxonomy (NCBI): domain Bacteria; kingdom Bacillati; phylum Actinomycetota; class Actinomycetes; order Kitasatosporales; family Streptomycetaceae; genus Streptomyces; species Streptomyces sp. AMJ-169. The sequence goes on along the minus strand of NZ_JBVLTJ010000032.1, from coordinate 16,890 downwards.
GCGGAGCCGCCTCCAGCATCGACGAGCGCTGCGGTTAACTGGTCGTGCCGCACCGAGCGTTCGAGGGGGACGCTCGACGCCCGAGCAGGAGGAAAAGTGTCGGAAGACATCCCCGGGGCCAGCCTTTCCGGACGTAAGGTTCACCCTTATCCCCACCAGAAAGACATGCTGGAGCGGCTACGCATCGAGCGGGAGCTTCGGAACAACCACGAAAACCTCCTAGTCGCAGCCACGGGCACTGGCAAGACGGTCATGGCCGCACTGGACTACCTCGACCTATGTGACCGGCAAGGGGGAAAACTTCCCCGACTCCTCTTCGTAGCCCATCGAAAAGAGATCCTGAAGCAGTCACTCCGTAAGTACCAAGAGGTCCTCGGCGACGCTTCTTTCGGTGAGTTGCTCCACAGCGGAGAAGAGCCCAGCGACTGGGATCACGTATTCGCCAGCGTCCAGTCGCTCAACCTTCAGCGACTGGAACAGCTTGCGCCTGAAAACTTCGACATCATTGTGATCGACGAGTTCCATCACGCTACGGCGAACACCTACCGCCGAGTCCTTCACCACTTCAAGCCGGCCGAACTTCTTGGCCTCACGGCTACCCCAGAGCGAATGGACGGGCACAACGTACAGGACGAGTTCTTCGATGGCCGGATCGCAGCTGAGATGCGACTCTGGGAGGCCCTCGAAGCCGACCTGCTCTGCCCGTTCCACTACTTCGGCATCCCGGACGGAACCAACCTCTCGCAAGTGAAGTGGAAGTCGGGCGCCTACTACCGTGATGAGCTCAGCCATATCCTTGCGGCCAACACCGACCGAGCCTCACTTGTCATCAAGCAGGTAAGGGAGAAAGTCGCCGACCCTGCGACCATGCGCGCTCTGGGCTTCTGCGTAACCAAGAAGCATGCGCACTTCATGGCCCAGCAGTTCAACGCGGTAGGGATTCGTGCCGCAGCACTCGACAGTGAATCGCCCTCCGCTGAACGAGAGCAAACGCTAGCGGACTTGAAGGCCGGAAGAGTTCAAGTCATCTTCTCCGTCGACCTGTTCAATGAAGGTCTGGACATCCCCGACGTCGATACGCTACTCCTGCTCCGCCCCACGAACAGCGCGACCATCTTCCTTCAGCAGCTGGGACGCGGACTGCGTCGCACCGCAAACAAGTCAGTGCTGAAAGTCCTGGACTTTATTGGTCAGCATCGGGCAGAGTTCCGATTCGAGAATCAGTTCCGCGCCCTGACCAACCTGTCCCGTAAGCGCCTCATCGACAACATTGAACGGGACTTCCCGCACCCGTCCGACTGCAAGATCACCCTGGAGGGAAAATCCAAGGAGCTGATCCTCGATAACATTCGCACTCAGATCAACGCCACCATCACGACGTTGGCAATAGAGATCAACGCCTACAACACCCCCCGGCTGGTGCCATATCTCCAGGAGAGCGGGCGAGACATCGAGGAGTTGTACAAGAACAGAAACTCCTGGACCAATTCACTCCGGAAGGCCGGCGTCATCAAGGATGCTCCGCTGCCCGGCGAAGAGGCGCTCCTTAAGCGCGTCCATGCCTTCCTTCACGTGGATGACCCGGAGCGCGCCAACGCTTACCTTCGTTTCCTCTCCGACAGTGCCCCCGATTACGACGCACTGTCCCCAGCCGATCAATCCTACGGCCGCATGCTTTTCTTTAACTTGTGGGACAAAGCAGGTGGCTTCACTAGTTACCGCGAGGGGTTGGCGTCACTGCGCGTCCAGTGGCTGTTCCGAGATGAGCTCCGGCAAGTCCTGTCGTACGTTCTCGATCGCGCGGACCATTTCCCCATCTCAACGAGCGGCCCTTTCAGCCGTCTTCCACTAAAGGTTCATAGCGCATACAATCGCTCGGAGATCCTCGCTGCGCTTAATGTGGCACGTTTGGGCGGTCAGCTGCCCGGGGACTTTTCGCAAGGGGTTACCTGGGCGGAGGATTTCAAGAGTGATGCCTTGCTGATCACGTTGGAGAAAGACGAACGAGAATTCTCCCCCACCGTCCGCTATAAGGACTACGCCATCAGCCCGACCGAGTTTCACTGGGAGTCGCAGAGCATCACGCCAGAAAGCTCTCGGACTGGCCTGCGTTACCAAAACCATGCCAAGGAAGGCAGCCACATCCTGCTCTTCCTGCGCCGTTACAAGAAAAACCCTATCGGTAAGTCCGAGCCATGGATGTTCTTGGGGCCAGCCAGCTACGTCGAGCACACCGGCAGCAAACCTATGGCTATCACGTGGGATCTCTCATACGAACTCCCAGCTGACGTCAGTACTTACGCCACGATCAAGAGCTAGCCCCTCACTCAAGTAGCCCGTCAACAAACCCCGCGATCACCTCATACAGCTCCCCCGCCCGATCCAGATGCACGTCATGCCCGGCCTCAGAAACAACCATCACCCGAGTCCGGGCAGGCCGCCGTGTCAGCATCTCGGCTGCCTCCCCCGCCGGCATCGTCCCGCGACCGCCCCGCACCACCAGCGCCGGACACTCCACCCGCCCCCACTCCTCCCAGCGGTCGCGGAGGGTCAGGGATTTGGCTGCGGCGATCATCATGGGGCGGGACGGCGGGAGGTGCGGGGCGTATGGGGACGGGGTGTGGTCCAGCCAGTCGGCTATGGATGCCGGGAGGGTGGGGGCCGCTTTCGCCGGGCCCGCCTCTATCAGGATCAGGGCCTCCGCCAGCGCCGGGTTCGCCGCCGCCGTCAGGAGAGCCGTCACTCCTCCCATTGACTGGCCTACCAGGATTGCTCGGGTAACTCCCAGCTCGTTCAAGAGCGTTGACGCGTCTCTCGCTGCCGATTCGCGGGTCATGTCCGGTGGGGTGGGGGTGCTGTGGCCGTGGGCAGGTGCGTCGTAGCGGATCACTCGGTGGTTCGTCTTCAGGAGGCGGGACGTCAGATCGTCCCATTCGCCCATGTGGCCGGCCAGGCCGTGAAGGAGGAGGAAAGGGGGGCCGGCGGGCGCGGTACGAGGGGACTCGTCACGGTAGGCGATCCGGGTGCCCTCAGGGGTGATCATCGTGCGGAATCGTCCGTCGCCGTCCATGGGGTCAGTCTGGCTTGGCCCGGCGGGGCTTGCGGAGGCCTTTTCGGCGGGGGGTGCGCGGGGCCTTTGTACGGGAGCTTTCCGGCGGGCCGACGGCGGAGACTTCGCACGGCGGACCTGCGCAGGCCCCTTCCGACAGCCCCGCAGGGGCTCCGCACGACGGACCTGTGCGGGCCCCTCTCCGGCGGCCCCGCAGAGACTCCGTACGACGGCCCCGCGTGGGCCCCCACCCCACGCACCCCAACCACCCCCCACCCCGCACGGCCCAGCCCAACCCCACCCCACACAGCCCTCGCCACCCCCACCCAAACTCCCCAACCACCCCCTCCAAAGCCCCCGCCCCTCCCCCAAGCCCCCCACTTTTCGTTATCCCCCCACCCCCACCCCGTCCCCACCCCCATGCACCTCACCCGCAGAACCCTCCTCAAAGCCACCACCCTCACCACCGCGACCCTCGCCACCACCCCCACCCTCCCCACCCCAGCCACAGCCGCGACCACGTACACCCACCCCGGCCTCCTCCACACCCACCCCGACCTCACCCGCATGGCCACCAAGGTCAAGGCCAACTCGGCCCCCTACAAAGCCGGTTACGACAGACTCGCCGCCAACCGGCACTCCCAGACCGACTGGACCCCCCGCCCCCAGGAAACCGTCTACCGAGGCGCCGGCTCCCCGCAGAACTACACGCTCCTCTACAACGACCTCCACGCGGCCTACCAGAACGCCCTGCGCCACCACATCACCGGCGAGGAGGCGCACGCCGCGACCGCGGTCGCGATCCTCAACTCCTGGTCGGCCACCCTCACTTCACTGCAAGGCTCCGCCGACCGCTTCCTCGCCGCCGGACTCTACGGCTACCAGGCCGCGAACGCCGCCGAACTGGTCCGCGACCACCCGGAGTTCGAGCTGGAACGCTTCCAGCACCTGCTCCGGAATGTCTTCGCACCCCTCAGCGACAGCTTCCTGGTCAAGCACAACGACGCCGTCGTCACCAACTACTGGCCCAACTGGGACCTGACGGCGATGACCTGCGTCCTGGCCACCGGCATCTTCTGCGACGACACCGCCCAAGTCGCCCGCGCCGTCGACTACTTCAAGAACGGCGCCGGGCTCGGCGCGCTCCGCAACGCCATCCCCGTCGTACGCGAGGACGGCCTCGCCGAATGGCTGGAGGCCGGCCGCGACCAGGGGCACAGCCTCCTCGGTGTCGGACTGATGGGCACGTTCTGCGAGATGGCCTGGAACCAGGGCATCGACCTGTACGGCCACGACGACAACCGCTTCCTCAAGGGCGCCCAGTACGTCGCCAAGTGGTGCCTCGGCGAAGCGGTCCCCTACACCGCCAACACCCGCCGCAAGGGCGCGGTCAACGGCTGGTCCGGCTCCGAGACGGCCACCGCCGCGGCCGGCGTCGACCCGAACATGACCCGCCCGGTCTGGGCGATGATCGCCAACCACTACACCAAGCGGCGCGGCCTCGACGCCTCCTACGTCACCCGCATCGCCGCGAAGGCGGCCCCCGAGGGCGGCGGCGGGGACTACGGCCCCAACAGCGGCGGCTACGACCAACTCGGCTTCGGCACCCTGGCGTTCACCCGAGACCGGGCCATCGTCACCGCCGGCTCCCCACAATCCCAGGGCTCCCCCGCCGCCCCGTCCGCCTCCCCCTCGGCCGACGCCGGCCCGCAGACCGGCACAGAAACCACCCCCTCCGACAAACCCGACCTCGCCGCCACCGGCTCCTCCGAGAACCTCCTCCCCTGGGCCACCGCCACCGCCCTGGCCACCCTCGCCGGCGGCTTCCTCCTCCTACGACGCCGTACGCAGCCCACGCAGCCCCAGCACCGGCCCCCCTACTCCCCCGACGCCTCGACCCCCCACCCCCCTCAAGCCCCCAGCACCCGGGACACCGAATAGATGACCACCCCCGCCAGCGCCCCCACCACCGTCCCGTTGATCCGGATGAACTGAAGATCCCGCCCGATGTGCGCCTCGATCTTCCGCGTCGTGTGCTCCGCGTCCCAGCCCGCGACGGTGTCCGTGATGAGCGAGGTGATCTCGTCGCGGTACGTCGTCACGACGTGCACGGCCGCCCCCTCGACCCACCCGTCCACCTTCTGCTGCACCCCGGGCTCCACGGCCATCCGTGCCCCGAGCGACAGCAGCGACGCCCGCACCCGCAGCCGCAGCTCACTGCGCTCGTCCTCGGCGGCGGCGACGATCATGGAGCGGACGGCGGTCCAGGCGGACGCGATGAGGTCCTGGACCTCGCCCCGGCCGAGCACCTCGCCCTTGAGCCGCTCCACCCGCGCGCGGACGTCCGTGTCGGACTGGAGGTCGGCGGCGAAGTCGGCGAGGAAGCGGTCGAGGGCCCCGCGCGCGGGATGCGCGGGCATGTCCCGCATCTCGGCGCAGAAGCGCAGCAGCTCCTTGTAGACGCGCTCACCGATGCGCTTGTCGACGAACCGGGGCGTCCAGCCGGGCGCCCCGCCCTCGACGGCGTCCATGACGGAGTCCCCGTGCAGCACCAGCCAGTCGTACGCGCGGGCGACGATCAGGTCCACCGCGCGCTTGTGGCCGCCGTCGGCGACGACCTTCTCCAGCATCTTGCCTATGCCGGGAGCGATCTCCTGGGCGTTCGCGCGGCGCGTGATCGCCTCCCCTACGACCGCCTGGACGTCGGAGTCACGCAGGACCGCAAGAGCGCCGCGCAGGGCGGTGGCGAGTTCGGCGGTGACCCGGTCGGCGTTCTGCGGTTCGGCGAGCCACGTGCCGAGCCGGCTGCCGATGCCCACGGCGCGCAGGCGCTGGCGTACGACGTCCTCGGAGAGGAAGTTCTCGCCGACGAACTCGCCGAGCGACACGCCCAGGGCGTCCTTCTTGGTGGGGATGATCGCCGTGTGCGGGATGGGCAGGCCCAAGGGGTGGCGGAAAAGGGCGGTGACCGCGAACCAGTCGGCCAGCGCGCCGACCATCCCGGCCTCGGCCGCCGCCGCGACGTACTCCGCCCACGCGCCCGCGCCCTGATGCCCGGCCCACTTCGCGAGGACATAGACGACGGCCACGAAGAGCAGCAGCGCGGTCGCGGTGAGCTTCATCCGCCGCACACCTTGCCGACGCTCCTCATCGGCAGGCGTGAAAGCGGTCATCGTGCGGTACGACGGGGTCGTCCCCCCTGTATCCACTTCCCGTACATCCCGTTCGCGGCGTTCCATCGGCTCCACCCGGTCGGTGATCTCCTCCCCATTGTCCCTTCTTGCCCTGCTCATGGAACGGGAGAGGTTCCGGGAGGGTTCCCGGCCGGCCGGGAGGTCACTCGCGAGGGTGATCCTCAGTCCTCACGGCGGTCCCGATGCCCCCGGCGATCCCGGTGGTCCCAGCGGTCCCCGTGCTCCCTGCGCTCCCGCTCACGCCGCTCCCCCGGCTCCCCCAGCAGATCCCGCAGCACGTCATGCGCCCGATGCCCCTCCAGCGCCCGCCGCTCCCCGCCGGTGCCCAGCAGATCGTCGACGACCCTCCGCCGCGCCGCCTTCCGCTCCAGCTTCTCCTGCCGCAGCGCCGCCCGGGTCTTCTTCCGCTCGACACTCACCCCGCCCCAGAACGCGAACCCGCTGACCACCACCCGGGGCGCGCCCGGCGCAGCCACCGTCCCGCCGTCGGGGTGCTCGAACCCGCCCATGATCCCGATGCCCTTGACGACGACCTCGACCCCCGGCGGGACGATCACCTCGAGCCCGCCCATGATCGCCACACAGTTGATCTCGACCTCGCCGGCCGAGAAGTCCGCCTCCCGCAGATCGATCTCGCCGCCGCCCCAGAACGCGACGCAGTTCATCCGCCGGGGCACCAGCCAGCGCCCCTTGCGCTGGAACCCGGACATCACGGCGACGGCCCACCCCGGCGAACCGTCCCCGCCGCCGACCACCTGGCCCGTCCAACTCCCGTCCTCGGCCGGCTCCTTGACGAAACTCACCGGAGTCGCCGGACGCGCGGCGACCGGCGGCACCGGCACCCCGCCCGGCGTCGGCAGATCCCGCGTGATCGGGGCCAACTCCCCGTACGTACGCGCCTTGTAGGTCGCCTCCAGCCGTTCCTCGAACTCCTCCATGTCGAGCCGGCCCTCCGCGAGGGCGTCCCGCAGGACCTCGGCGACACGTTCTCGATCGGCGTCCGAAGCGCGCAGTTCCGGGGCATCGTCGGTCATACGGCCAGCCTACGAGCATCGGCCGCCGGACACTACGCGGCACCGCCCCCGACTCCGACGCCCGCCCCTTTAACAACCGGCATGGTTCCCGGGCCCGGAACCGACATGGTTCCCGCACCCGCCGAACGACCCCCTCACTCCCCCGCCCTCCCCGCATACATCCGCGCGATCACCGCCTCGATGTCCGGCTCCCGCACCGACAGATCCACCAGCGGACACTCCGCCGCGATCCGCGCGACGAGCGGCGCCGCCGACTCCCCCGCCGGGAACGCCAGCCACTGCCGGGGCCCCTCGACCCGTACGACCCGGGCGGCAGACCCCAACTCCAGTGCGGGCAGCTCCCGTTCGAGGTCGACGACGAGGATGCGCTCGCTCTCGCCCGCCGCGTGCAGCCCGGCGAGCGGACCGTCGTACATCATGCGGCCGTGGTCGATCACCATCACCCGGCGGCACAACTGCTCGATGTCCTGGAGGTCATGGGTGGTGAGCAGGACCGTCGTCCCGCTCTCGGTGTTCAACTCCCGCAGGAACTCGCGGACTTTGGCCTTGGAGACGACGTCCAGGCCGATCGTCGGTTCGTCGAGGTACAGCACCTCGGGGTCGTGCAGCAGCGCCGCCGCGATGTCGCCGCGCATCCGCTGACCCAAGGAGAGTTGGCGTACGGGACGCTCCAACAGGTCGGTCAGGCCGAGGAGTTGGACCAGGCGGTCCAGGTTCTCGGCGTAACGGGCGTCCGGGATGCGGTACATGCGGTGCATCAGGCGGTAGGAGTCGATCAGCGGGAGGTCCCACCACAGGGTCGTACGCTGGCCGAACACCACCCCGATCCGGTGTGCCAGGCGCGTGCGTTCACGGGCGGGGTCGATGCCCGCTACCCGCAGGCGGCCGGCGGTGGGCATCAGGATTCCCGTGAGCATCTTGATCGTCGTCGACTTCCCCGCGCCGTTCGGGCCGATGTACCCGACCATCTCGCCGCGCGCGACGGTGAACGACAGCGAGTCCACCGCCCGCACCCGCGACCGCTCCCGCCTGAGGAAACCGGTCCTCTTGCGCACGTCGAAGACCTTCTCGACGCCCTCGACCTCGATGAACGCGCCGTCACGCCCTTCACCGAAGCCACCCTCATCGACAAACGCACCCATGCCTCAGCTCCCTGTGCTCCGATACGACCGCAGCCCCGCCCGCCACGCCACCCCCGCCAGCACCGCGCACACCCCCGCCACCAACGGCGACGCCCAGGCCGCCCACCCCGGCAGCCCCAGCGGATACGGCCGCCCCAACACATGAGCGGCGGGCACCCAGTTGACGAAAGCGATCGGGAAGACGAACGTCACCCCCCGCACCAGCTCCCTGCCGAACACCGTCGGCGGGAACTGGAGCATCGTCTGGCCGCCGTACGTGAACGCGCTCTCCACCTCCGCCGCGTCCTGCGCGACGAACTGGAACGCCCCGCCCACGACCAGCACGGACGAGAAGATCACCCCGCCGGACAGCAGCGTCACCGCGATCAGCGCGGCTCTCGGGAGCGTCCAGTCGACGGCGGTCAGCCCGTACGACAGGACCAGCCCGCCCTGGAGGATCCGGGCCAGCCGGCGCAGCGCGAACCGGTCGGCGGCGACCTGGGCGAGCACCGGCGCCGGGCGCACCAGCAGGGTGTCGAGGGAGCCGTCGCGCACGCGGGTGCCGATCCTGCTGACCGAGCCCAGCGCCAGGTCCGCGAGGCCGAACGCGGTCGCCGACAGCCCGTACAGCAGCGCGACCTCGGGCAGACTCCAGCCGCCGAGGGTGTCCACCTGCGAGAACATCAGCAGGATCGAGACGAAGTCGAGGCCGGTCAGCAGCAGCCCGCTCACCAGCGTCAGCACGAAGGACGTCCGGTAGGCGAGGGTCGAGCGCACCCACATCCCGGCGATCATCCGATATGCCCGCAGCCCCTCGGCCGGCCGCCTGAAAAGCCCTCCGGGGAGCCTCCCGTACAACCCCTCACCCACCCTGGACCACCACCCTCCGCACCGCCACCGCCATCAGCCCCCGCCCCACCACGAGCAGCACCACCGCCCACACCGCCTGGAACCCCAGCACCGACCCCGCCGACGCCTCCCCCAGCAGCAGATCCGCCGGCATCTGGAGCTGCGCCGCCCACGGCAGCACCCGTACGACCTCCCCCAGCGCCGCCGGGAACGCGTTGAGCGGCAGCGCCATCCCCGAGCAGAACATCCCCGTGATCATCATCACCTGGAGCGCGCCGGTCCCGTCCAGCAGCCAGAAGCCGCTGAGCGCGAAGAGGAAGCGGATGCCGAAGCTCACCACGGCCGCGAGGACGAGCGAGCAGAGGAAGAGCAGCCAGCGGACGGGGTCGTCCGGCAGCCGCATGGGAAACAGCAGGCCGCCGGCCAGGAACGGGACCACACCCCGGCCCAGCAGCTGGAACCCGGCCCGCCCCAGGTCGCTCGCGAGCCACCACAGCTGGAGGTCGGCCGGGCGGTACAGGTCGACGGCGACCGCGCCGGTGCGGACGCGCTCCATCAGCTCGCCCTCGATGCCGCCGCCCTGGAGCGCGAGCGTGGCGTAGAGGGCCTGGCCGAGCCAGACGTACGTGACCGCCTGGGCCTGGTCATATCCGCCGAGATGTGGCTTGATGTCCCAGAGCGCCAGATACGTATAGACAAGGATGAGGCCGAAAACGGTGTTGGTGAACACCCCCGCGGCCGTGGCCACCCGGTAGGTCGCGTACCTTCGGAAACCCCCGGCCGCGACAGCCGCGTACAACCGCGCCGAACCCACGGCAACCGCTCCCCGTCTCCCGCCGAAACCCGCAAAAAGCGCCGAAGCGCAGGAGCCTAGTGCGCGGCCCCGGCGGCCTGCCACGCGTTTTCGTGACCTTCGCGTGGCCGAACACCGGGAACGATTCGCGCGGCGCGGGAGTCTTCAGTTCAGGGGCAGGCGGTAAAAGCGGGAAAATCGGTGCGGCGCGCACCGCCGCGCACAAGCGGCGTGACGCCGTACCGAAACACGTCACACGGCAAGAGCACCAGGCACGCACAGGAGTCCGAGCAACAGATGAGCGACGAGCCTCAGCCGCAGCGCCCCGAGGGACGGGCACCGAGAGAGGCCTCGGGCGACGCCCCGGGCGCCCCGGCGGTCCCGGACGCCCCGGAGGGCGGCAAGAAGCGCAAGCGCACGGGGTGGCGCCGGCTGATCCCCACGTGGCGGATCACGCTCGGCCTCTTCGTCGTGGGCGTGCTCGCCCTGGCCGGCCTGTTCTACCTCGGCTACTCGATGGTGAAGATCCCCCCGGCCAACGCGCTGGCCACGAAGCAGTCCAACCTGTACCTGTACGCCGACGGCACCGAGATCGCCCGTGACGGCGAGGTCAACCGGGAGAACGTCACCCTCGCGCAGGTCTCCAAGGACGCGCAGCACGCGGTGCTGGCCGCCGAGGACCGCGACTTCTACACCGAGTCCGCCGTCGACCCCAAGGCGATGCTCCGCGCCGGCTGGAACACCGCGACGGGCAAGGGCAAGCAGTCCGGCTCGACCATCACGCAGCAGTACGTGAAGAACTACTACCTCGCGCAGGAGCAGACGGTCTCCCGCAAGGTGAAGGAGTTCTTCATCTCCATCAAGCTCGACCAGGAGCAGAGCAAGGACAAGATCCTGGAGGGCTACCTCAACACCAGCTACTTCGGCCGCAACGCCTACGGCCTCCAGGCCGCCGCCCAGGCCTACTACGGCGTCGACGCCGTCGCCCTCACCCCCGGCCAGGGCGCCTACCTCGCCGCCCTGCTGAACGCGCCGAGCGAGTACGACGTCATCGCGCACCCCGAGAACAAGCAGGCCGCCCTGGCGCGCTGGAACTACGTCCTCGACGGCATGGTCAAGAAGGGCTGGCTGGAGGAGTCCAAGCGGGCCGGGATCACGTTCCCGACCCCGCTGGAGTCCAGCGGCGCGTCCACCGGGATGTCCGGTCAGCGCGGCTACATCGTCACCGCCATAAAGGACTACCTGAAGGACAACAAGATCCTCACCGACGACCAGCTGGACGCGGGCGGCTACCGCATCACGACCACGCTGGTGAAGTCGCGGCAGGACGCGTTCGTCAAGGCCGTGGACGACAACCTGATGAGCAAGCTCGACAAGAAGAACCGCAAGGTCGACAACTACGTCCGCGCGGGCGGCGCCTCCGTCGACCCGAAGACGGGCAAGGTCGTCGCCATGTACGGCGGCATCGACTACATCAAGCAGTACACGAACAACGCCACCCGCCAGGACTTCCAGGTCGGCTCGACCTTCAAGCCGTTCGTCTTCACCTCGGCGGTCGACAACGGCTCGCAGACCCAGGACGGCCGCGCGATCACCCCGAACACCCTCTACGACGGCACCAACAAGCGCCCCGTCCAGGGCTGGAACGGCGGCACGTACGCGCCGGAGAACGAGGACCAGACCTCGTACGGCAACATCACCGTCCGCCAGGCCACCGACAAGTCCGTCAACGCGGTGTACGCGCAGATGGCCGTCGACGTCGGCTCCGACAAGGTCAAGAGCACCGCGATCGCCCTCGGCCTGCCCTCCACCACCCCCGAGCTGACCGCGTCCCCGTCCATCGCCCTCGGCGTCGCGACGGCCAGCGTCCTCGACATGGCGGAGGCCTACGCGACCCTCGCCAACCACGGCAAGCACGGCACATACACGCTGATCGACAAGATCACGAAGGACGGCAGGACGGACATCGAGCTGCCCGCGCAGAAGACGGTCCAGGCCGTCAGCCGCCAGGCCGCCGACACCACCACCGCCGTCCTCCAGAGCGTCGTCGAGAACGGCACCGCCACCGCCGCCCAGGCCGCCGACCGCCCCGCCGCCGGCAAGACCGGCACCGCCGAGGAGGACCAGGCCGCCTGGTTCGCCGGCTACACCCCGGACCTCGCGACGGTCGTCGCCGTCATGGGCCAGGACCCCGAGACGGCCGCCCACAAGTCCCTGTACGGCGCCATGGGCCTCGCCCGCGTCAACGGCGGCGGCGCGCCCACCGAGATCTGGGCCCAGTACACCAAGGCCGCCCTCAAGGGCACCCCGGCCAGCGACTTCGACCTGACCCTCCAGGACGGCGCCGACGCCGTCGAGACCCCGCCCTCGGAGCCCGCCGACACCGCCACCACCCCCGACCAGGGCACCACCCCCACGGACGGCACCACCGACCAGGGCCAGACCCAGGGCCAGACGCAGGGCACGACGGCCGGGAACACGCCCGGTACGACGACCTCGGGGACGACCGGGACGACGTCCAGCGGGACGACGACTTCGGGGACGACCGGGACGACGTCGTCGGGGACGTCGTCCGGGACGTCCGCCGGGGACACCTCCGCGGGGACGAGCAGCGGGACGTCGTCGGGGGACACCTCGGCCGGGACGTCGGCCGGGGACACGTCCGCCGGGACGTCGAGTTCCGCGGGGACGTCGGCCGGGGGCGGGACACCGGGCACCTAAGGGTCGTAGGGGCCCTAGGTCCCCTAGGGGGTCTCAGTGACCCGAGGTCGCCTTCAGCCCCACGACGGCGATCAGCAGCAGTGAGACGAAGAAGACGCGGGCGGCGGTGACCGGCTCTCCCAGCACCGCCATCCCCACCACCGCCGCCCCGGCGGCCCCGATCCCGACCCACACGCCGTAAGCGGTGCCGATGGGAAGGGACTTGGCGGCGTACGACAGCAGCAGCATGCTGGTGACGATGCCGGCGCCGGTGAGGAGACTGGGGACGAGCCGGGTGAAGCCGTCGGTGTACTTGAGACCGACCGACCAGGCGACTTCGAGCAGACCGGCGACGACGAGCAGGACCCAGGACATGGGGCACCTCCGGAGCAGGACTCGGAAACGGGGGTGCGTCGTCTTCGCCTGGTGCTGTCACGGGGTCCCGGTACGGCGCGTCTCGTCGGGCGGACTCCTTCGAAGGTAGCAAAGAAACGACAAAGAGGGCTGGTGACCGTAGTCACCAGCCCTCTTCTGCCGTCGATTCAGAGATACAGGCCGGTGGAGTCCTCGGACCCCTCGAAGCGGTCGGCGGCGACGGCGTGCAGATCACGCTCGCGCATCAGCACGTACGCCACCCCGCGCACCTCGACCTCGGCACGGTCCTCGGGGTCGTACAGGACCCGGTCGCCCGGCTCGACGGTACGGACGTTCTGCCCGACCGCGACGACCTCCGCCCACGCCAGCCGGCGGCCGACGGCCGCGGTGGCCGGGATGAGGATGCCACCGCCGGACCGCCGCTCGCCCTCACTGGTGTCCTGCCGTACCAGCACCCGGTCGTGCAGCATCCGGATCGGAAGCTTGTCGTGCTGCTCGTTACTTTTGCCGCTCACGCCTTGTAAACCTACCCGCCTTCACGCGCGCCGTGTGCCCCCGGGTCAGTCCTTGCGGCGCCGGGTGCTCGCGATCAGCAGGCCCACGACGCCGACGGCCAGGAGGGCGACGGGGACGATGCGTTCGACGCGGGGGGCGCCGGTGTCGTCGGTGAATTTGGCCGTCACGTCGGTGACGACGCGGTTGACCTGGACGTACGCGCGTCCCAGGGTGTGATCGACGTTGGCGACGACCTTGGCCTTGGCGTCGCCGACGATCGTCTTGGGGTGCACGCGCACCCCGATCTCGTCGAGCGTCTCGGCCAGCGTTTCGCGACGGCGCCTGATGTCCGCCTCGATCTGCGCCGGTGTTCTCGTGTCCGGCGTGTCCGCAGTGTCCGCCACCGTTCGGCCTCCGAAGTGAAGCTGATGCGTTGTTGGGGGGTCTTGTTCCGCACAGTCTGTCAGCTTCTCGCCGCGGCGCACGGCCGGGGCCGCCGCGTCCGGGGGTACGGATACGCTGGCCGGATGAGCGAGCGACTCCAGCCCGGTGACCCGGCCCCCGCCTTCACCCTCCCCGACGCCGACGGCAACGAGGTGTCCCTGGCGGACCACAAGGGCCGCAAGGTCATCGTCTACTTCTACCCGGCGGCCCTGACGCCCGGCTGCACCAAGCAGGCCTGCGACTTCACCGACAACCTGGAACTCCTCGCCGGCGCCGGCTACGACGTCCTGGGCATCTCCCCCGACCAGCCCGCGAAACTCGCCAAGTTCCGCGAGCAGGAGTCCCTGGGCGTGACCCTCCTGGCCGACCCCGACAAGCAGGTCCTGGAGGCGTACGGCGCGTACGGCGAGAAGAAGCTGTACGGCAAGACGGTCGTCGGCGTCATCCGCTCCACGGTCGTCGTGGACGAGGAGGGCAAGGTCGAACGGGCCCTGTACAACGTGAAGGCGACGGGGCACGTGGCGAAGATCATCAGGGACCTCGGCATCTGAGTCCTCCGTACACCGGCTTCATCGGCCCGCACCGGTTTCCCCTGGTGCGGGCCGATTTACGTTCCGGGCGTGACTGTCGGGGCGGAGGGTCGTTGTTCCGTTCGAGAAGCGAACATTCGGCCTTTTGTGGGGGTGTCTGTGGGGAGCAGTGCGTACAGCAGGGAGCGGTTGGAGGAGGCGGCGAGGGGGGCTCGGACGCTTGTGGAGGCTTGTGAGAGGTTGGGGGTGGATACGAGGAGTTCCGCACGGAGTTACGTCCGGCAGCGGATGAAGAAGCTGGGCGTGGACATCTCCCACTTCGAGCCGAGCGGCGTGAAGTGGACGAGAGAAGTCCTGACAGAGGCTGTGGCGGCTTCGACGAGCATGTGCGAGGTGCTGAGGTGCTTGGGCATGGAAGTCGTCGGCGGCCAGCACAGCCACATCAGCCGCCGCATCAAGGCGTACGGCATTGACACCTCGCACTTCCAGACTCCGGGCCGACAGAGCAGAGCCCGCCGGGCTCCTGAGGAAATCCTGGTCAAGGATGTGTCTGCCGGCGCCAGGCGAATCCCCAGCAGCCGCCTGAAGCGCATGTTGCGCGAGGTGGGCATGGCGGAGCAGTGCGCCGAGTGCGGCAACGAGGGGGTGTGGCTCGGCGAACCGCTGCCCTTGGAGGTCGATCACATCGACGGCGACTGGCGGAACAACAGCATCGGGAATCTGCGGCTGCTGTGCCCCAACTGCCACTCGACGACGGACACTTACCGCGGTCGGGGCAGGAGCGACTCGTGAGCGGCGTTCAATACACCAAGGAGCGCTTGCTCGAAGCGGCGACTCGCTGCTCCGACATGCACGAGGTCGTCGCCTTCCTCGGCGCCAGGCCCTACGGGAACCTGCACCGGTATCTGTACAAGCGTTTCGAGCACTTCGGTATCGACGTCTCGCACTTCCGACACCTTGGCAGGCTCACCAAGCGGCGCACGAAGCCGGGGCGAGACGCCTTGCGTGCGGCGGTCGAGTCGTCTACCTCGATCGCCGAGGTACTGGCCCGCCTCGGGCGCCCCGGCAACGGCAGCCAGCGCGCGATGCTGCGTGAGTGGATCGCCCAGGAGCACCTGTCGACAGCACACTTCCTCGGCCAGGGTCATCGGCTCGGGAAGCCCAGCGCCAACCCGCGCAAGCGGCCGGAGCAGATCTTGGTGCGGCACGAAGGGAAATCCCGCACCCGAACCCCACAACTGCGCCGCGCACTTCGCGAAGTGGGCGTGCCCGAGGTCTGCGACGGCTGCGGCGTCAGTCCTCAGTGGCTCGGCAAGCCCATGACCCTGGAGGTCGACCACATCAGCGGGGACTGGAGCGACGACCGGCAGGAGAATCTGCGGTTGTTGTGCCCCAACTGCCATGCGATCACGAGTACGTGGTGCAGAGGAGGCGACAAGCGGCAACTACTTGCCAGGCACCGGTAAGATGCATGTGGGGCCGTAGCCCAACTAGGCAGGAGGCACCACTTTTAGGTAGTGGACAGTGCGAGTTCGAATCTCGTCGGCCCCACGCTCAGGGCGCGGCCCCGCACAGGGTGCCGCGCCCTCCTGTCTCACCCCACCAACTCCCGCACCACCGGCACCAGTGCCCTGAACGCCTCCCCCCGATGACTGATCGCGTTCTTCTCCGCCGCCGTCAGTTCCGCGCACGTCCTGCTCTCCCCCTCCGGCTGGAGGATCGGGTCGTAGCCGAAGCCGCCGGTGCCGGTCGGGGTGTGGCGGAGTACGCCCCTCAGGCGGCCCTCGACCACCCGTTCCGTGCCGTCCGGCAACGCGAGCGCTGCCGCGCAGGCGAAGTGGGCTGAGCGGTGGGCGTCGTCGATGTCCGCCAGCTGGGCCAGGAGGAGTTCGAGGTTGGCCTTGTCGTCGCCGTGACGGCCGGACCAGCGGGCGGAGAAGATGCCGGGGGCGCCGTTGAGGACATCGACGCAGAGGCCGGAGTCGTCGGCGACCGCCGGCAGACCCGTCGCCCGCGCCAGGGCGTGCGCCTTCAGCAGCGCGTTCTCGGCGAAGGTGACGCCGGTCTCCTTCACATCGGGGACGTCGGGGTAGGCGTCGGCGCCCACCAGCTCGTGCGGCAGCCCGGCGGCGGCGAGGATCGCCCTCAGCTCGGTGATTTTGCCGGCGTTACGGGTGGCGAGGATCAAGCGGGTCATGGGGCCCAGTATCCCTAGGGGGCGTCCCGGTCGGGGACCGGCCCTAGGAGCTGTCCGGCGGATCATGTGACTGTCGGCTTGGCTGCTCGTTGGTCTTGGCATGGGGCGG
>NZ_JBVLTJ010000031.1:0-28753 GCF_055597585.1 Streptomyces sp. AMJ-169 | reverse complement strand
GCCATACCCGGTGTCTCTGGGCCTCTGGACCTTACGACGGCCCGTCTAACCCACGAACAAGGTAGGACCGCATGACCGTCACCGACTCGGCCGCCCGGATCTCCGTGTCCGGCGTCCGCAAGCAGTTCGGGGACCTGGAGGTCCTCAAGGGCGTCGACATCGACGTCGCGCCGGGCGAGGTCGTCGTCCTCATCGGCGCCAGCGGCTCCGGCAAGTCGACGCTGCTGCGCATCATGTGCGACCTGGAGCGCGCCGACGCGGGGGAGGTGTGGGTGGGCGGGGTCCCGCTGCACGACCGGGGGCGCGCGGCCGAGATCTTCGGGCACGTCGGGATGGTCTTCCAGCAGTTCAACCTCTTCCCGCACAAGACCGCCCTCGGCAACGTCACCCTCGCCCTGCTGAAGGTCCGGGGGCTCGGCAAGGCGGAGGCCGAGGAGCGGGGGCGGGCCGCGCTCGCCCGGGTCGGGCTCGCCGACAAGGCAGGCAGCTACCCCGCCCAGCTCTCCGGCGGCCAGCAGCAGCGCGTCGCCATCGCCCGCGCCCTCGCCATGGACCCGGCGGTCATGTTCTTCGACGAACCGACCTCCGCCCTCGACCCCGAACTCGTCGGCGAGGTCACCTCCGTCATGCGCTCCCTCGCCGAGGACGGCATGACCATGGTCGTCGTCACCCACGAGATGCGCTTCGCCAAGGACACCGCGGACCGCGTCGTCTTCATGGACGGCGGGGTCGTCCTCGAACAGGGGCCGCCCGAGGAGGTGTTCGGGAACCCGGCGCAGCAGCGCACGCAGCAGTTCCTGCACCGGGTGCTCGACACCTGAGCAACCGCGAACCACCGCCCGAGGCCCGCTCCACCGGCACCCGCAGCGCAGAAGGAGACCCCGTGCCCCGCCCCGAAGTCGTCTGCATAGGCGAGACCATGGCCGTGCTCAGCCCCCCGGACGACCGCCCCCTCTCCCATCAGAACCACCTCGCCCTCACCGTCGGCGGCGCCGAGTCCAACGTCGCCTGCGCGCTCACCGCCCTCGGCCACCCCTGCGCCTGGCCCGGCCGCGTCGGCGACGACCCCTTGGGCCACCGCGTCCTGACCGACCTCGCCGCCCGGGGCGTCGACGTCACGTCCGCCGAGACCGACCCCAGCCGTCCGACTGGCGTCTATTTCAAGGACCCCGGCCCCGAGGGAACCGGCACCTACTACTACCGCCGCGACTCGGCCGCGACCGCCATGAACCGCTCCCTCGCGAGCCTCCCGGAGCTCCGGCAGGCCCGCGTCCTGCACCTCACCGGCATCACCCCCGCCCTCTCCACGAGCTGCGCCGACCTGGTCGAAGACCTCGTCGTCCGCCGCACCGCCCCCACCCCCCTCATCTCCTTCGACGTCAACCACCGCCCCGCCCTCTGGCAGACCGACCCCGCCCCCACCCTCCTCGCCCTCGCCCGCGCCGCCGACCTGGTCTTCGTCGGCCGCGACGAGGCCGAGACCCTCTGGGGCACCACGACCCCCGCCGAGATCCGCGCCCTCATCCCCGGCCCCACCCTGGTGGTGAAGGACGCGGCCCACGGCGCGACGGCGTACGGCGCCGGCGCCGCCCCGGCGTTCGTCCCGGCCCCCGCCGCCCGCGTCGTGGAACAGGTGGGCGCCGGAGATGCCTTCGCCGCCGGCTACCTCGCCGCCCTCCTGGAGGACCGCACCCCCGCCGAAGCCCTCCGCCTCGGCCACCTGGTCGCCGCCGCCACCCTCGGCACCCGCGCCGACGTCTCCCCGGCCCTGACCCGCACCACCCTCGACCCCCACCTCACCCTCGACGACGCGGCCTGGTCCGCACTCACTCTCTAGGAGCCACGACGATGCACGAAGCCATCCGCACCGCAGGCGCCCCCGCCCCCGCCTGGGCCTTCTCCCAGGGCGTCCGCAAGGGACCCATCCTCCAGGTCTCGGGCCAGGGCCCCCAAGACCCGGCCACCGGCGCCTACGTGCACGAGGGCGACGTCAGGTCACAGACCCGGCGCACCCTGGAGAACGTCCGCGCGATCCTCGAAGCGGGCGGCGCCGGCGTCGCCGACGTCGTCATGTTCCGCGTCTACCTCACCACCCGCGCCGACTTCGCCGCGATGAACGAGGTCTACGCCGAGTTCATCGCCGAACACGTCCCCGAGGGCCAGCCGAAGCCGTGCCGTACGACGGTCTTCGTCGAACTCCCGCACGAGGTCATGCTGGTGGAGATCGACGCACAGGCCGTGGTCGGCTGATGGAGCCGCTCGACTGGCGGTTCAAGGCCGTCCCCGCGCACGCCTGGGGCAGCACGGCCGCCGAATTCCTCGCCACCAAGCCGACGTCGGACGACCTCGGCACCCCGCTGCTCACCCTCGACGCGGGCGCGCTGGAACACAACCTGCGCACGATGGCCGCATGGTGCGCGGCGGCCGGCGTGGACCTCGCCCCGCACGGCAAGACGACCATGGCCCCGGCCCTCTGGCGGCGCCAACTCGACGCCGGGGCACGGGGGATCACCCTCGCCACCCTCGCCCAGGTCCACGTGGCCCGCGCCTTCGGCGTCACCCGGATCCACCTGGCCAACGCCCTCCTCGACCCGACGGGCCTGCGCTGGATCGCGGCCGAACTCGACCGGGACCCGGAGTTCGAGTTCACCTGCTGGGCCGACTCGCCCCGCACGGTCGAGCTGCTGCGCGCGTCCTACGCCGGCCGCCGCCCGCTGGACGTGTGCGTCGAACTCGGCGCGGACGGCGGCCGGACCGGCGCCCGAACTCCCGCCGAGGCAATGGAAGTCGCCCGCGCGATCCACCGGGCCCCGGCTCTGCGGCTGGCCGGGGTGAGCGGCTACGAAGGCGCCCTCCCCTCCGCCCCCGCCATCGAGAGCTACCTGCGCGAGATGGCCCGCCTCCACGAACGGCTGTACAGGGACGGCCTGTTGGAGGTCCCGGAACCGGTCGTCACCGCCGGCGGCAGCGCCCATTTCGACACGGTGGTACGGGAGTTGGCCCCTGTCCGCGCCTGCGGCGCCCGCATCCTCCTGCGCTCGGGCGCCTACCTGATCCACGACGACGGCCACTACCGCGAGGTCTCCCCGCTGCGCGCCACCCTGCGCAGCGCCATGCACGGCTGGGCCCGCGTCCTCTCCCGCCCCTCCGCCGAACTCGCCCTGCTCGACGGGGGAAAGCGCGACTTCCCGTACGACGAGGGGCTGCCGGAGCCGCAACTCGTGCGCGGGGGCGGCCTGTTGACCGGTGCCCGCGTCACCGCCCTCAACGACCAGCACACCTTCCTGCGCGACGCGGACGTCCGGGTCGGGGACGTCGTACGGCTGGGGCTCTCGCATCCCTGTACCGCGTTCGACAAATGGAATCTCATCCCGGTGCTCGATGACGCGGGCGCGTCGAATCCTCAAGTCGTCGATCTGGTAAGGACGTTCTTCTGATGCAGAGCTTTCTGGCGGAGCTGGCCGAGGACCGTGTCATCGCGGTGATCCGGGCGCCCGAGATCCCCGACGCCGCCGCGCTGAGCGCCGCGCTGCTCGAAGGGGGCGTCAGGTGGGTCGAGTTCACCTATACGACGCCCGGGCTGCCGGGGCACCTGCGGCGGGCGGCCTCCGTCGCCGGGTGCCGGGTCGGGGCGGGGACCGTGCTCACGGCGGCGCAGGCCGAGGCGGCGATCGAGGCGGGGGCCGAGTACCTCGTCACGCCGGGGTGCCGGGCGGAGGTCGCCGAGGTCGCCGCCGCGGCCGGGACGCCCGTCGTCATGGGGGCGCTGACACCGACCGAGGTCGCCCGGGCGCTCGACCTGGGGGCCGCCGCCGTGAAGATCTTCCCGGCGCACTCCTTCGGGCCGCGCTACTTCAAGGATCTCGCCGGGCCCTATCCCGGGGCGGCGCTCGTCGCGTCCGGCGGGGTGAACCCCGGCAACGCCGCCGGCTTCCTGGCCGCCGGGGCGCGGGCCGTGTGCGCCGGCTCCGATGTCGTTCCGGCTGCAACGGTCGGCGCGGGGGAGTGGCCGGAGATCGTCCGGCGGGCGGTGGCGTTCATGGAGTCGCTTCAGCTGACATGAGGTGAAATGCCAGTACAGGAAGGGTAGTTCAAGAGGCCGGCAATGGTGTGCTTGAACTTTACGGTTTACGGTAAGCCGGGTGTTGCCCCCGCACAGAGTTTCCGTAACAATGTTACCGAAATTCGCCGGGGGGAACACGTGAAGGGTGCGCTGTGGCCGCTGAGCGGGAACCGGCTGTCGAACTGAGGTCCGTGACCGTGTCCTACACCGGGCACGACCGGGACTACACGGCGGTGGCCGGGGCCGACCTGAGCGTGGCACCCGGACGGTTCGTCTCGGTCGTCGGCCCCACCGGCTGCGGCAAGTCCACCCTCCTGCACACCGTGGCCGGGCTGCGCGCCCCCACCTCGGGTGACGTGCTCATCGACGGCGAGCAGCTGAGCGGCCTCAACCGGCGGGCCGGCTACCTGTTCCAGCAGGACGGCCTGCTGCCGTGGCGGACGGTCGTCGACAACGTCGCTTTCGGGCTCGAACTGGCGGGCGTGAGCAGGAAAGAGCGCACCGCGCGCGCCCGCGAATGGGTGGCCCGCGTCGGGCTCGCCGGCTTCGAGAAGGCGTACCCGCACCAGCTCTCCGGCGGTATGCGCCGGCGCACCGCGCTCGCCCAGATCTGGATCGGCGAGCCCGAACTGCTGCTGATGGACGAGCCGTTCGGCGCCCTGGACGCGCAGACCCGGCAGGTCATGGCCGGCGAACTGCTGTCGCTGTGGACCGGCAGCGGCAAGACCGTCCTGTTCGTCACCCACGACCTCGACGAGGCGATCTCCCTCTCCGACGAGATCGTGCTGCTGTCGGCGGGCCCGGCCGCGCACATCGTCGGCCGGTACCCGGTCGGGCTGCCCCGGCCGCGCAACCTGCTGGACATCAGGACGAGTTCCGCGTTCACCGAGATCTACAACGCGATCTGGGCGGATCTGCGCAGCGAGGTGATGAAGAGCTATGAGCAGCGTGTCCACTGACCCCGCACGCAGGCGCGCGAGGCATCCCAAGGGCCGCCTGCTCATCCTCGCCGCCCAGCTCTCCCTCGCCCTCGTCCTCCTCCTCGGCTGGCAGTTCGGCAGCCGCTCCGGCGCCATCGACCCCTTCTTCTTCAGCGCCCCCAGCGACATAGCGGGCCGGGTGGGGGAGTGGTTCGGCGGCGACGACATCTACCGCCACCTGCGCACCACCCTGCTGGAAGCGGCCCTCGCCCTCGTCATCGGCAGCGCCCTGGGCCTCGTACTCGGCTTTCTCCTCGCCCGGACCCGGGTGCTCGCCGCCGTGCTCGACCCGTACATCAAGGCGCTCAACGCGCTGCCCCGGGTGGTGCTCGCGCCGGTGTTCCTGCTCTGGTTCGGGCTCGGGATCTGGTCGAAGGTCGCGTTCGGGGTGTCCCTGGTGTTCTTCATCGTGTTCTTCAACACGCACCAGGGGGTGCGCGAGGTGGACCGGGTGATCGTCGACAACGCGCGCATGCTCGGTGCGGGAGAGGCCCGGCTGATCCGGCATGTGCTGCTGCCCAGCGCCATGACCTGGATCTTCTCCAGCCTCCGGGTGAGCGTCGGCTTCGCGATCGTCGGCGCCGTCGTGGGCGAGTACCTGGGCTCCTCCGAAGGCATGGGATATCTGATCTCCCAGGCCGAGGGGACCTTCGACACCACCGGGGTCTTCGCGGGCATGGCCGTCCTGTCGGCGTTCGTGCTCGTCATCGACTTCCTGGTGGGCCGCGCCGAACGGCGGCTGCTGCGCTGGCGGCCCGCGCCCGGGCACGGCCCCGGGCAGTGACCCCCCCCACATGAGCAGGAAAGAGCGACCATGACCCGCCCCCCACACCGCCTCCTCGGCGCGACCGCCGCCGCCCTCGCCCTCCTCGTCACCGGCTGCGCCGGCGACAGCGGCTCCGCCTCCTCGGCCGTGAAGATAGGCGTCGGCGGCCAGCCCCTGCTGGTCTACCTCCCCACGACCCTCGCCCAGCAGCTCGGCTACTACGAGGACGAGGGCCTCTCGGTCGAGCTGGAGGACCTCGGCAGCGGCTCGAAGGCGCTCCAGGCGTTCCAGGGCGGCAGCGTCGACGTCGTCAGCGGGTACTACGACCACACGATCCAGATGCAGGCCAAGAAGAAGGACGACGTCGCCTTCGTCAACATGCTGCGCTACCCGTCGCTCGTCCTCGCCGTCTCCCCCAGGACCGGCAAGAAGATCGACGCCGTCGCCGACCTCAAGGGCGCCAAGGTCGGGGTGACCGCGCCCGGTTCGTCGACGGACTTCTTCCTCAAGCACCTCCTCACCGGCGCCGGCCTCAAGACGGACGACGCGAGCACGGTCACCGTCGGCGGCGGGGCCTCCGCCGTCGCCGCCATGGAGCGCGGCGAGGTCGACGCGGCCGTCATGGTCGACCCCTCGGTCTCCCAGCTGCAAAAGCGCGTCGGCGAGGACAAGGTCAAGCTCCTCACCGACACCCGCACCGGCGCGGCCGTCCAGGAGGACTACGGCGTCTCCACCTATCCGGCCGCCGTCCTCTACTCCTCCCGCGACTGGATCGAGGGCCACACCAAGGAGACGAAGGCACTGGCCGCCGCGATCGTCCGGGCGCTGAAGTACATCGACGGCCACTCCGCGAAGGACATCGCCGCCAAGATGCCCGCTTCATACGCGGGCGACGACCCGGAGGTGTACGTCCGGTCCATCCAGAACGCCAAGGACGCCTACGCCAAGGACGGCAGCATCCAGGCCGACGGCGCCGAGGCCGTGCACAAGGTCCTCGCCCGCTTCAATGAGGACGTCGCGAAGGCGCGGGTCGACGTGAGCAAGACGTACACGAACACGTATCTGCCGTGACTCCGGCCACCGGTCAGGTGGTGAAGACGAGGCTGGAGAGCAGCACGCTGACGGCCGTGCCCCCGACGATGCTCAACAGGGCGTTGCGGCGCCACAGATGCAGGCCCGCCGTGACGGCCAGGGCGATCAGCGGGGCGAGGGCGCGGGGGTGCGGGAGCGGCAGGTCGCGCAGGCAGTAGACGAACAGGATGACCATGACCCCGGCCGGCATCCGGACGCCGAGGTACCGCACGGTCCTGCTCGCGCGCAGCGGCGCGAGCACGGTGAACGGCAGGGCGCGCAGCGACCAGGTGACGGCGGCCGAGACGGCGGCGGCCAGCAGCAGATAACGGGTGTCAGGCATGGGACGGCCCCCTGCGGGTGGCGCGGCGGCGGACCAGCAGCGCGGCGGTGAACATGGCGAACGCGGCGAGCAGCAGCTGCCCGGGGAACAACAGCTTGGCGGCGAGCGCGCTGACCAGCGCGAGGAGCGGCGTGGGGAGGTCACCGCACCGCTCGGCGACGGCGTCCAGGGCGAGGACGGCGAACAGGGCCGTCATCGCGAAGTCGAGCCCGCGCACGCTGCCGGGCACCGCCGAGCCCAGCAGCGCGCCGGCGGTCGCGCCGCCGACCCAGTACAGCTGCATCAGCGCCTGGAGCCACAGGATGTGCCCGCCGCTCCAGGACCGGGCCCGCTCGGCGGTGCTCAGCGCGTATGCCTCGTCGGTCAGCGCGAAGGTGCTGTACCCCTTGGCCAGCGGGCCGCGCACCCGCTCCAGCGGGAAGGACAGCGCGTAGAACACGTGCCGGACGTTGACCAGGAACGCGGTCAGCGCGACGGTCGCCAGCGGCGCGACTGCGACGGTCAGCCCGACCAGCAGGAACTCCAGCGAACCGGCGTAGACGACGGCCGTGAACAGGGTCGCGCACCACCAGGGCAGACCGGCCTGCGTGATGAACACCCCGAAGGCGAGCCCGAGCGGGAGGAGGGCGAGACCGACGGAGGCGGAGTCGCGCAGCGCCGCGGATATCGCGCTGGGCGCCTCCGGGGGTGCTGCGACCGTAGACGTACTCATGGGGAAATCTTAGAAAGATTCACGCCACATATGGTTTCTTCTTGTGCTCGTATGATCGCTGTATGGGCAATGAAATAAAGCTCGATGCCATCGACCGGGAAATTTTGTTCCACCTGCATCAGGACGGCCGGCTGACCAACGTCGAACTCGCCCGCCGCGTCGGCCTCACCCCGCCCCCCTGCCTGCGCCGCCTCAAGCGCCTCGAGGACTCCGGTGTCATCAGCGGCTACCGCGCGGTCGTCAACCCCGAAGCCCTCGGCCGGGGCCTGGAGATCATGATCGACATCGAGGTCTCCGCGAACGACCTCCACACCATCGAGAACCTGGAACGGACCCTCGCCGCCTACGACGAGGTCATCGAGTTCCGCCGCATGTACGGCCGCCCCGACTACTTCCTGCGCGTGGCCGTCGCCGACGACACCGCCTACAACACCTTCCTGACCGAGAAGCTCACCGGGCTGCCCGGCATCCTCAGAGTGGTGTCGCATCTGACCATGAAGAAGATCAAGTGGGATGGCTGAGGGGAGGATTGGCTGAGAGGAAGATCGATGTCAGAGTCGAGACAGCCCGCCGGATGATTCACTTCCCCCGAAAGCCGAGGCAATGGCCATCGACCTGACCGCGCTGCGCGCCCACTTCCCCGCCCTCGACACCGGCCTCGCCTACTTCGACGGACCGGGCGGCACCCAGACCCCGCGCCCCGTCGCCGAGGCCATCACGGCGACCCTCACCGGCCCGCTCTCCAACCGCGGCACGATCAGCCCCTCCGAACTCAACGCCGAGCAGGCGGTGGCCGACTTCCGCGCCGCCTACGCCGACCTCCTCGCCGTCCCCGCCACAGGCGTCGTCCACGGCCGCAGCGCCACCCAGCTGACCTACGACTTCTCCCGCCACCTCGCCAAGGACTGGCGGCCCGGTGACGAGATCGTCGTCAGCCGCCTCGACCACGACTGCAACGTCCGCCCCTGGGTCCAGGCCGCCGAGCGCGCCGGAGCGACCGTCCGCTGGATCGAGATCGACCCCGCGACGACGGAACTGGACCTCGACTCCTATGAGCGGGCACTGTCCCCGCGCACCAGGCTGGTCGCCGTCACGGCCGCCTCCAACGTCCTCGGCACCAAGCCGCCCGTACGGCAACTCGCCGACCGGGCGCACAAGATGGGGGCGCTGGTGTACGTGGACGGCGTGCACTACGCCGCCCATCACCTGGTGGACGTGCCCGCGCTGGGCGCCGACTTCTTCGTGTGCTCGCCGTACAAGTTCCTCGGCCCGCACTGCGGAGTGCTCGCCGCCGCGCCCGGACTCCTCGACACCGTCCGCCCGGACAAGCTGCTGCCGTCCCCCGACTCGGTCCCCGAGCGCTTCG
Organism: Streptomyces sp. AMJ-169; assembly: GCF_055597585.1. NCBI lineage: Bacteria > Bacillati > Actinomycetota > Actinomycetes > Kitasatosporales > Streptomycetaceae > Streptomyces > Streptomyces sp. AMJ-169. The sequence goes on along the minus strand of NZ_JBVLTJ010000031.1, from coordinate 19,452 downwards.
AGTTCGGCACCCTGCCCTACGAGATACTGGCCGGCGCCACCGCCGCCGTCGACTTCCTCGCCGCCCTCGACCCGGGCGACGCGACCACCCGCAGGGAACGGCTCACCCGGACCATGGACTCCCTGCACGCGCACGAAGGCGTCCTGCGGGCCCGGCTGGAGGAGGGGCTGCGCGACCTCGGCGACACCGTCACCCTGCACTCCAAGGCCGCCGACCGGACGCCGACGCTGCTGATGTCGTTCGAGGGGCGGGACGCGGGGGAGGCCCAGCGCCATCTCGCCGCCTCCGGGGTGCTGGCGCCCGCCGGGTCCTTCTACGCGTACGAGCCGTTCGCCGCGCTGAAGCTGGAGAGTCCGGCGCTGCGGGCCGGGCTCGCGCCGTACAACACCGCCGAGGACGTGGAGCGGCTGCTGGCGGGGCTGCGGTCTTTCCTCTGAGGCGACGGCAGAGGCCCGGGCCGCCACTCGCTGCGGCCCGGGCCTCTGTGTGCGGGCTAGCTCTGCGGAGGGTTGTCCTGAGGCCTGTCGGCGCCCAACTGCTCGTTGATCTTCTGCTGAGCCATGTCGACCTGGCTCTGGTACTTGTTGCCGGTCTTCGCGTCGAACGCGTCGCCGGCCTTCTCCACTCCCTGCCGCGCTTGGTCCTCGTGGCCCTTGAGCAGGCCCTTGAGCTTGTCGAGCATCGACATTTCTGCCTCCTTGCGGATCTGGCACGTCCAGCATCCGCGCATTCGCCCGGGTTCGCACCCGCAGAGCGGGCGCCTACCATAGATGACGAGTGACATCCAAGTGGAGGTGGGTCATGGGCCGCGTGTCGCAGGCGCAGGCGGAGCTGAACCGGAAGCATGTGGTCGCGACCGCGTCGCGGCTCTTCCGGGAGCGCGGGGCGCAGATCAGCGTCGCGGATCTGATGAACGCGGCCGGGCTGACGCACGGGGGGTTCTACAAGCAGTTCGCGTCCAAGGAGGCGCTCTTCGACGAGGCCACCGCGCACGCGTTCGCCGCGCTGGCGGCGGGCGCCCTCGGGAGGTCGGGGCTGGCCGCCGACGCCTCCCCGGAGGACGTGGTCGACACGTATCTGTCCGTCGAGCACCGTGACGACCTCGCCGGGGGGTGTCCTGTCGCGGCGCTCGCGGTCGACATCGCGCGGGGGGAGGGGGGCGCGGTGGCGCGGGACGCGTACAGCGACGGCGTGACCCGGCTCGCGGGGCGGCTCGCGACGGACGAGGAGGACGGGCTGGCGCGGGTGTGCATGATGGTGGGGGCGCTGGTGCTGGCCCGGGCTACGGCTGGGGCGGCGGTGTCGGAGGAGATTCTGGGGGCGGCTCGGGGGGCGTTGAAGGGGTGAGCGTCCGGGGCGTTGAAGGGGCGAGCGTCCTCGACTCCCTTGCGGCGAAGCCTCTTTGAGGGGGCCGGCCGTCGGCTGAAGGGTGCGGTCCGTGGCGCGGGGGCCGCCGGTCGGAGGGGCAGCGGCTTCTGACGTGGTCCGTTGTGCGGGCGCCGCCGGCCGAAGGGGGCCGGCTTCCGGCGCGGGCGCCGCCGCTCGAAGATGCCGTCCCCTCAGCCAGGCGCCCCCGTCGTCCCCCGCACCTCCAGCGTCGGCACCGCCAGTTCCACCTCCGCCGTCCGCTCCGGCCGCGCTATCCGGTCCAGCAGCCGTTGCGCGGCCCGCCGCCCCACGTCATGGCTGGCCGGGTCCACGCTGGTCAGCCACAGGTGCCGCAGCCGCGAGAGGTACGTGTTGTCGTACCCGACCAGCGACAGGTCCCGGGGCACGGACAGCCCGCTCTCCTCGGCCGCCGACAGCGCGCCCACGCAGGTCATGTCGTTGACGGCGAACACGGCGGTCGGCCGCCGGCCCCGGTTCAGCAGGCGCACGGCGGCTCGGTAGCCGCCCTCCTCGGTGAGGTCGCCCTGTTCCACGACCGCCGTGTCCGCGAGCCCGTGCGCGCGCATGGTCTCCTCGAAGGCGCGCCGGCGCAGCTCGCCGACCGCGCCCCGGCCCGCGATGTGCGCGATGTGCCGGTGGCCGAGGCCGATGAGGTGCTCGGTGGCGAGCCGGGCGCCGTGCTCGTCGTCGTTGGCGACCACGTCCACGCCCGGCAGCACCGGCTCCCGGGTGCCCGCCACGACCGTCGGGACGTGCCCGGCGGCGGCGTGCAGCGCCTGCGGGTCCTGGAGGGTGCCGACGGCGACGAGACCGTCCACGCGCAGCTCGGTGAAGGTCCGGGTCAGGTCCGCGCCGAGATGCCGGCCCTGGCGCCCGTCGGCCAGCAGGACGTGCAGCCCGCTGTCGTACAGCCGCCCGTTCAGGCCGTCCAGGAGCTCCACGAACCAGGGGTTGCGCAGGTCGTCGAGGAGGACGCCGACCGTGCGGGTGCGGCGTTCGCTGAGGCTGCGGGCGGCGGCGTTCGGGCGGTAGCCGAGGGCCTCGACGGCGGCCATGACCGCCGCGCGCTTCTCCGGCCGCACCCCCTCGGAGCCGCGCAGCACCAGCGAGACCAGGGACTTGGACACACCGGCCCGTTCGGCGACGTCACGGATGGTCGGGGTCCTCATGGATGGACCGTTCCATACCGGGCCGGCTCCTGTAAAGACCTCTTGACACCTGCCGGAAACACCCTCAAGGTGAGCGCCGAACCTCTGGAACGGTCCAAAGAAGGGCGGTCATGGTGAACACGCTAGGCGTCGCCGTCGTGGGTTTCGGCTGGATGGGGCGGGTGCACACCCAGGCGTACACCCGTCTCCCGCACCACTTCCCGCAAGCGGCACTAAGGCCGGAACTGATCACCGTCGCCGACGAGGTCCCCGGCAGAGCCGAGGAGGCGGCCGGTCTGTACGGCTTCGCCGGGGCCGTCCGGGACTGGCGCGAAATCGCCGCCGACCCGCGCGTGCAGGCGGTCAGCATCACCGCGCCGAACTTCCTGCACCGCGAGATCGGCGTCGCGATGGCCGAGGCCGGCAAGCACATCTGGATCGAGAAGCCGGTCGGGCTCACCGCGCAGGACGCCCGCGCGGTCGCCTCCGCCGCCGACAAGGCCGGTGTGCGCTCCGCCGTCGGCTTCAACTACCGCAACGCGCCCGCCGTCGAGGCCGCCCGCGAACTGATCGCCTCCGGCGAACTGGGCACCGTCACGCACGTCCGCATCCGCCTGTTCAGCGACTACGCAGCCCACCCCCAAGGCGCCCTGACCTGGCGCTACGAGCGGGAGCGCGGCGGCAGCGGGGTCCTGGGCGACCTCGCCTCGCACGGCGTCGACCTCTCCCGCTTCCTCCTCGGCGACCTCGCCGCCGTCACCGCCGACACCGCCGTCTTCGTCCCCGAACGCGCCCGCCCGACCGGCGCCACCGCCGGCCACACCCTCGCCACCGGCGAACTCGGACCCGTCGAGAACGAGGACTACGTCAACTGCCTGCTGCGCTTCACCTCCGGCGCCCGGGGCGTCCTGGAGGCCTGCCGCGTCTCGGTCGGCGAGCAGAACAACTACGGCTTCGAGGTGCACGGCACCAAGGGCGCCGTCTTCTGGGACTTCCGCCGCATGGGCGAACTCGCGGTGAGCCGCGGCGACACCTACCAGGACCAGCCCGTCAGCACCCTGTACGTCGGCCCCGGGCACGGCGAGTACGGCGCCTTCCAGCCTGGCGCGGCGACCAGCATGAGCTACGACGACCTGAAGGTCGTGGAGGCCCACCGCTTCCTGACCTCGGTCGCCGAGGGCCGGCCCGTCGGGGCGACCCTGGACGACGCCGTGGCCAGCGCGATCGCCCTGGACGCCATGAGCCGCTCCGCCGAACTCGGCACCTGGGTGGAACTGGCGTGAGCGACCTGCGCATCGGTGTCATCGGCGCGGGCGTCATGGGCGCCGACCACGTGAACACCGTGCACCGCTGGGTGTCCGGCGCGGAGGTCGTGAGCGTCGCGGACACCGACGCGGAGCGCGCCGCCGCCGTCGCCGGGGCGGTCGGCGCCCGCCCGGCCGACGACGGCCACGCCCTGATCGCCGACCCCGGGGTCGACGCCGTCGTCATCGCCTCCCACGACTCCACCCACGCCGGGTACACCCTCGCAGCCGTCCGCGCCGGCAAACCGGTCCTGTGCGAGAAACCGCTCGCGCCGACCACCGCCGAGTGCCTGGACGTCGTACGGGCCGACCGCGCCGGACTGGTCTCCGTCGGCTTCATGCGCCGTTTCGACCCGGCCTACGCGGACCTCAAGTCGGCGCTCGCGAGCGGGAGTTACGGCGCCACGCTGCTGCTGCACTGCGTCAGCAGGGGAGTCGCGGCCGGGCCCGGCCGCACCGACGAGCTGAGTGTCACCGGGTCCGCGATCCACGAGTTCGACGTCGTGCCCTGGCTGCTCGACTCGCCTGTCGTGGAGGTGAGTTGGCACACCGGACGCGCCTCCGCCGAGGTGAACGGCATGCGCGATCCCCAAGTGATGCTGCTGCGCACGGCCGACGGCGCGCTGACGACCGTGGAGACCTTCCTCAACGCCGGTTACGGCTACGACATCCGCTGCGAGGCCGTCACCGAGCGCGGCGCCCTCGCCCTGAACACCCCGGCCCGCCTGGTCACCGACACCGACCGCACCCGCGCGAGCGCGTACGCGGCCGACTGGCGCCCCAGGTTCGCCGACGCCTACCGCCTGCAACTCCAGTCCTGGACCGACGCCGTCACCCGGGCCACCCCCACCCCCCTGGCCACCGCGTACGACGGCCTCGCCGCGTCCGCCGTCGCCGAGGCCGTCATCGCGTCCATGAAGGACGGCGGCGCCACCGTACCCGTCCGCGTCCCGGAGGTATGACAACCCGTGCTCACCCTGCCCGCCGCCCGCACCCCCGACCCCCTGGAGGCCCCCGCGCTGCGCTGGGGCGTCATCGGCACCGGCTGGATCGCCGAACGCTTCGTCGCCGCCGTGCAGCGCCGCACCCGCCAGCGGTTCACGGCCGTCGCCTCCCGCGACCCCTCCCGCGCGAAGGAGTTCGCCGCCCGGCACGGGATACCGGCCGCCTACAGCTCCTACGAGGAACTGACCGCCGCCGACGTCGACATCGTGTACGTCGCCACCGAGCACACCGCCCATCTCCCGTGCGCCCGGCTCGCGTTGGAGTCCGGCAAACACGTCCTGGTCGAGAAGCCGCTCGCCCTGGACGCGGCGCAAGCTCTTGAGATCGCCCAACTCGCTTCCACCCGCGGGCTGTTCTGCGCCGAGGCGCTGTGGACGTTCTTCCTGCCCAAGTTCGACGTGGTCCGCCAGCTCCTCGACTCCGGCGCGCTCGGCGAAGTCCGCACCGTGCTCGCCGACTTCGGGGAGCACTTCGACGCCGGGCACCGCATCCTGCGCGCCGACCAGGCAGGCGGACCGCTGCTCGACCTGGGGACGTATCCGGTGTCCCTGGCCCGCTGGGTGCTCGGCGACCTGGAGGTCGTCCACGCTTCAGGGCAGGACCATCCGGCGGGGGTGAACGGGCAGTTGGCGGCGGTGCTGAGCGACGGCTCCGGGAATCAGGCCGTCGTGCACACGAGCGTGTCCAGCGATACGCCGACCACCGCGGCCATCGCCGGCACGCGCGGGACGCTGACGCTGCCCGGGCTCTTCTACCACCCCGGTGACGTGGTGTTCACACCGGCGGGCGGGGGGAGCGCGCTGACGTACACCGAACCTCAAGTCGCCTACGACGGGCTGTGTTTCGAGGCGGCCGAGGTCGCGCGGTGCGTGAGCGCGGGGCTGCTGGAGACGCCGCAGCGGCCGCTGGCGGAGTCGGTGGCGACGCTGCGGGTGATGGACGGGATCAGGGAGCGGTGCGGGATCAGTTTTCCGGCGTGAGATCGGGTTTCTCACGGTTTGGCGCGGCGGATGTCGATGTTGCCGTAGCGGGTGCGGGCACGGATCTCGACGGTGTCCTCCGCCGCGCCCGGACTCCCGGACGCGGTCAGGGAGTTGCGGACCTGGCCCGAGGTGGAGCTGACGTCCAGCCAGGCGGCGGTGCCCTCGCGGACGCCGATCTCGATGGCGCCGTAGGAGGTCTCCAACTGGACCGTTCCCGAGGCGACTTCGGCGACGCGGAGGGTGCCGTGGGCCGTCGTCGCGGTGACCGAGGACTCCGCGCGGGTGATGTCGATGTCGCCGTTGGCGCCGCTGACGCGGAGTATGCCGGTGGCGGCGCCGACCGTGGTGGTGCCGTGCGAGTTCTTCAGGACGGCCGGGCCGTCGAGGAGGCCCGCGCGCACGCTGCCGGAGCTGGTGGTGATCTCGGCGGCGCCCGCGACCCGGCCGACGGTGACCGAGCCGTGGGAGGCGGTGAGCTGGAGCGGGCCCGTGCTGTCGAGGCGGACGTCCCCGGAGGACACCTTGACGCGGGTCTCGCCGAGTCCGCCTTCGGCGAGGACCTGCGTCCAGGCGCCGTCCATGTCCACGCGCGAGCCGGTGGGCAGGGCGACGGTGATGTCGACGGTGCCGGTGCGGCCGATGACCCGGTAGCGGGGGCGGGGGGTGCGGACCGTCAACGTGCCGTGCGCGAAGGAGACTTGGGTCTGCTCCGCCGCCCGTACGTCCAAGTCCTTCCTGGCGTCGCGGGGTTGTACGTCGACGGTGGTGTCGGCGCGGTCGCTCGCGGTCAACTGGAGGGAACCGGCCTCCACATGGGCGGTGAGCGCGATCGGCCCCGGGGTGTCGAAAGCGGGCATCAGCGCACCCAGCCCGTGAAGCTCTGCCCGACGTTCTGAGCGGGCTGCGCCGCCCGGGGACGCGTGTGCGCGCCGCCCTCGACGGCCGCCGAGACGGCCCGTACGAGCCAGGCGTTGACGGAGAGCCCTTCGCGGCCCGCCGCCTCCTCGGCCTTCGTCTTGAGGTGGGCCGGGAGGCGGAGGTTGACCCGGGCGGTGCCGCCCTCGTCGTCCGCCGCCGCGGCCGGTACGGGGAGCGGTTCGGCGGGCGCCGGCTGGGCGGGGGCCGACTCGGCGGGCGGGAGGGTCACCACGAAGTCGGGGTCCGTCCCGCGCAGCCGCACGTCGACCGAGCCCGGCGCCAGCTCCCGGGTCACCTCGGCCATCGCGGCGGACAGCACCGTGAGGAGGGTCAGGCGGGTCGCCGACTCCAAGGGGGCGGTGAGGCGTTCGGCCAGCTCGCGGGCTTCGTCGCCGCCCGCCTCGGCGGCCACCGCGAGTTCGCGGCGGAGCGTGTCGACGTAGGGGGTGAGGTCCATGACGTCATGGTGGCAGCGGGGTGGTGTCATGGGCAAGCTCGGAGGGGGTGGGCGGGGGAGGGGGGGTCAGGTGCGGGGTGGTGCCAGGTGGTGTCATTCGGTGCCGACCGGTGGGGGTGCTTGTGCTCGGGGTGGTGTCGCCGTCGGTGGAGGGGGGTGTGCCGGCGGCGGGTTTCTCCGCGGGGTGCCCGCGTCGGGCGTCGGCGGCTCACGCCGCCTGCCGGCCCGCTCACGTTGTCTGCGTCTGCGTCTGCGTCTGCGTCTGCGTCTGCGCCGCCCGCGCCCGTGTCGGGCGTCGGCCCGCTCACGCCGCCCTCCGGGAGCGGGCCGGGAGCGGGAGGAGGGCGTCGAGTGCTGCACCCGACTCCGACCAGCGGCGTAGCCTCTCCCGGTCCACCCAGTGGATCCCGTGCCGGTCGCCCCAGGTCATGGCGTCCCGGGTGAAGGCGCCGTTGGTGATGACGACGGCGTGGTCGGCGCCGTGCACCGGACCGGCGGTGCCCTTGACGGCGTACATCACGGAGGCGCTGACCTTGCCGCCCACCCGGGTGTGTTTGGCCTGGATCACGACCCGCCCCAGCCGGGGGTGTTCCCCGATCGCGTCGGCGCCCTGATCCCCGCCGCCGCCCACCCGGCGGGCGCTCCAGCCGTCACGTATGAGCAAGTCCCGTAACGCGTACTCGAATTGACGGTCGTCCATGGCGTCGAACTCGGCGAGCGTGATCCGCAGCGCGGCCAGCCGGAGCCGGTCCTGCCGCCGCACCAGCACCGCCCGCCGCACCCGCCACAGCCCCACACCCCCGAGGACCACCCCGACCGCGAGGAACAACGGCCAGGCCGCCTGCACGACACGCACCACCAGCACCAGCAGGGCCATGGCGACGACGGCGGCGGAGGCGGATTCCCCGAGGCCCCGGGGGCGCCGCAGCCTCGCCGGGGACTTGGGGTACCTGGCGGGCTTGGCGGATTTGGCGGACTTGGCCATCAGCGGTCACCCGGCGCGGTGGCGACCGGCGTCGGGACGCCGGGCGAGGGGGCGGTGGGCGCGGGGGCGCCGGGCGCCGGAGCCTCCGACGGCTCCCCGAACCCGAACACCTGCCCCCATAACCACACCCCGGCGACCACCCCCGCGATCATCCACCCGCTCATCCGCTTGGCCCTCCGCGCCCCCGGATTGCGCCGCACATGCCCCCGCACGTAGTGAAACCCGTCCGGCACCTTCGGCATGACCGTCCCCCCATCCCCGTGGCGCTCGCGGATCACGACCGCCTTCAGGGAAATATGTACCAGCGACCACTGACAACGCCGGGTGGATCATGCCCCCGACGGGCCTGACCAGAGCGCCTTTCCGGCCAGCGGCGGACCGCCCGGGTACACCTCAACTGCGCGGCCCCCGCAGCACCTTGTGCCCCCCCCGCAGCTCGCGGCAGCCGAGTCCGCGCGGATCACCGGAGACCCCCTCACCGCAGCGGATGCAGCGCCGCCAGCTCAGGCCGCCACCGCCCCGACACCACCCCCTCCGCCAGGAGCTTCCCGCTCACCGGACCGAGCGCGATCCCCCACATGCCGTGCCCTCCGCAGACGAACACCCGGGGCGAGCGGGTGGGCCCGATCAGGGGCAGTCCGTCGGCCGTGCAGGGGCGGGCCCCGACCCATTCGTCCGCGCGGCCGGCCAGATCCGCGCCGGGGAGCAGTTCCTGCGCCGCGCTCGCGATCGCCTTGAACCGGCGCGGGTTCGCCGGGCGGTCGGGGGAGGTGAACTCCATGGTGCCCGACACCCGCACCCGCTCCCCGAACGGCGTGCACACCACGCGCCGCTCGGCGAAGTACGTCGGCCCGGCGGGAAGCCCCGCCCCGGCGACCGTGAAGCTGTACCCCCGCCCGGACTGCACCGGCACGCGCACACCGAAGGGCGCGGCCAGCCGGCTGAGCCAGGCGCCGGGGGCGAGGACGGCGGCGTCGGCCTCGAACTCCGTCGCGGCGGGGCCGGAGACGACCACCTCGGTGCCGCTGTCGCGTACGCGGGTGACCTCGGCGCCGGTGACGATCTTCCCGCCCCGCAGCCGGACCGACTCGGCCAGCGCGTGGACGTACGGGCCGGGGCGCAGATGACGCTGGCCGTGGAGGCGCAGGGCCGCTTGGACGCGCGGCGACAGGGACGGTTCCAGAGCGCGGGCCTCGGTGCCGGTGAGGAGGTCGTAGGAGACGTCCTGACCTGCGGCTCGTACCGATTCCAGCTCGGCGACCAAGGGGGCGCGGGCGGCGGGGGACGTCAACGCGACGAGGAACGCGTCGCCCGTGCGGGTGGGTTCCGGAACTCCGCCCGAGGCCAGTTCGTCGTACGCGGTGAGGGCGGCGAGCGCGAGGGGGGTGAGGGCGGCGAGGGACACGTGCCAGTGGCGGGGGGTGCAGTTGCGGGTGAAGTCGAGGAGGAAGCGGGCGAGCCGGGGGTCCGCCCGGAGCGGTACGGAGACGGGAGAGGTGGGGGAAGTGAAGGTGCGCAGGCCCAGTTTCAGGGCGCCGGGCTCGGGGAGCGGGACGGCGAGAGCGGGGGTGAGCCAGCCGGCGTTGCCCCAGGAGGCCCCGGCGGCGACGCCCGTCCGGTCGACGACGGTCACCTCGACGCCCGCCTCCTGGAGGAACCAGGCGGTGGCCAGCCCGGTCATCCCCGCGCCCACGACGACGGCACTGCGCGGACTACTCCTCATCGGACCCCCTCCGCTCCTCACCGGCCGCACCCCTCATCGCGCTCCCTCCACGGCTCATCGGCCCCCCTCCGGCACATCCGCCATTTCCACCGCACCCGGCCGGCGCCGCCCGTGGCCCGTCGCCCGCTCGAAGGCGAACCCGGCTCGCAGCAGCCCCAGATCACCCCGGTGCGGCCCCACCAGCTGCACCCCGACCGGCAGTCCGCCCGGCGTGAAGCCGCCCGGGACCGACAGCGCCGGACACCCGGTCATCGTCACCAGGTACGCGGAGCGCATCCAGTCCAGATACGTCTCCATCCGTACCCCGTCGACCGACGCCGGATACGCGAGCCGCACATCGAACGGCGCGACCTGGCTGACCGGCAGCAGCAGGACGTCGTACGCCGTGAAGAACTCCCGCACGCGGTGGAACAGCGCGGCCTGGAGCAGTTGGGCGCGGCCGAGGTCGGGGCCGGAGAGTTCGCGGCCCTCCTCGATGTTCCAGATGACGTCCGGTGCCATGTGTTCCCGGTGCGCGTCCAGCAGCGGTCCGTACGCCAGCTCCATCTGCCACGCCCGCTGGACCAGGAACGCCTCGTCGGCGCCGGAGAAGTCGACACACGCCTCGTCCACGCGGCAGCCCAGCCCGGCGAAGACCTCCGCCGCGCCGCGTACGACGTCCCGGACCTCGGGGTCGACGGGCACGCTCCCGCCCAGGTCGGGCGACCAGGCGACCCGCAAGTCCCTTACGTCGCCGGTGAGTTCGCCCGCGAAGACGGCCCCCGGCGTCTCCAGCGCGAGCGGGGCGCGCGGATCGGGGCCGGCGAGGACGGAGAGGGCGAGCGCCACGTCCCGTACGGTCCGGGCCATCGGCCCCTTCACCGACAGCTGGGCCCAGGGCGCCTTGTCCGGCCAGGACGGCACCCGCCCCGGGGAGGGCCGCAGTCCGACCACGTTGTTGAAGGACGCCGGGTTGCGCAGCGAACCGCCGGTGTCACTGCCGTCGGCGATCGGCAGCATCCCGCAGGCCAGCGCCGCCCCGGCGCCCCCGCTGCTGCCGCCCGCGCTGCGCGAGAGGTCGTACGGGTTGCGGGTGGCGCCGAAGACGGGGTTCACGGTGTGGGAACCCATGCCCAGTTCCGGCACGTTGGTCTTGCCGACGGTGATCGCGCCGGCCGCCCGCAGCCGCTCCACGACCAGGTGGTCCCGGGTGGGGACGTGGTCGGCGAAGACCGGTGAGCCGTACGTCGTGCGGATGCCCGCCGTGTCGTGCAGGTCCTTGTGGGCGACCGGCAGCCCGTGCAGCGGGCCCGCCTCGGCGCCCGAGGCCAGCCGCTCGTCCGCCTCGGCCGCCTCCCGCAGGGCCCGTTCGGCGACGAGGGTGACGATCGCGTTCACCGCCGGATCGACCCGCGCGATCTGTTCCAGATGGGCGACCGTCACCTCCCGCGCGGATACCTCCCGGCGCCGCAGCAGCCCGGCCAGCTCGGTCGCGGAGCGAAAACAGAGGTCGTTCACAACCCTCCCAGGGTTTCCATGAGTCGGACGCCGGCGACAGCAGAAAGGAGCCCGCCGGCAGACAGCACAGCGCGTCGCCCCCCGACGAGCGCGCTCACGGTCACGAGGAAGAACGTGCCCAGGAACAGCCGTCCCACCGCCTCCGTGAGCGCGAACTCCAGGACCGAACCCGCTGCCGTCGGCACGGCCGATACATCGGAGGGGTCGGCTACCTGGCGGGTTGACAGGGGTTCGGTCCCTGCTAAGTTCCGCGATACACCCGATGAATCGACGAGCCGTCAGGTCTGGAGACGACGATGACGTCACAGCCGGAACACCGCTCGGACCCCGCCCGCAGAAGCGTGCTCAGCACGGTCGTCGCCGGCGCGGCGGCCACCGCCCTGCCCATGACAACCCACGCTCCGACAGCCCACGCGGCGGCAGCCCATGTGGCGGCAGCCCATGCGGCGCAACCCACCGCCGGCACCAACACCCCTGCCCCCGCCCGCCCTTGGCGACTGCGCGACACCATGACCACCGACACCGCCTGGGCGGACTTCCTGCACGCCCAGGACCTCCTGTGGACCAGAATCCCCACCCGCTGGTACGAGGCCCCCTTCCTCGGCGACGGCCTCCTCGGCAGCATGATCTACCGCGAACCCGGCGCCGGCCAGATCCGCTTCACCGTCCAGCACGGCCGGGTCCAGGACCACCGCTCCGAGTTCGGCAGCGGCTGGGGCACCTGCCGCCTCCCCGTGGGCCACCTCACCCTCGAACCGGCCGGCGCCCTCACCGCCGTCGACTGGCGCCTGAGCCTGTGGAACGCCGAACTCACCGGCACGCTCACCACCACCGCCGGCACCCTCACCCTCTCCGCGTTCATCCACGACGAAGTCCTCGCCGTCCGCGCGACGGCCACCGGCGCCGAACGCGTCGTATGGACGTTCCACCCCGAGGAAGCCGTCAGCCCCCGGAAGATCAGCGAAGCCCCGCCCGCCGGCTACACCCCCAACCCGCCCTGGACGCGGCGGACTTCGCCCGACGGCACCGAGCAGACGCTGCAACCCCTGACCGGCGGCGGCCAGACCGCGACCGCTCACCGCCGCAGCGGAGACGACCTGCTCCTGAGCGTCGGCCACAGCCACCCCGCGACGACCGCCGAAGCCGACTCCCTCCGCAACCTCCACCGTGCGGCCTCCTACGACAGCCTCCGCCGCAGACACCGGAGTTGGTGGCACGCGTTCTACAAGAAGAGCTTCGTCTCGTTCCCCGACCAGCGGTTGCAGAGCTTCCACTGGATCCAGCTCTACAAAGTGGCCTCCGCCAGCCGCGCCGACGGCCCCGTCATGGCCACCCCCGGCCCCTGGCTGGAGCCCACCCCCTGGCCCGGCGTGTGGTGGAACCTCAACGTCCAGCTGGAGCACTGGCTCATCCACGGCTCCAACCACCCCGAACTCGACGCCCTGGCGACGACGTTGCGCACCGCCCAGGAACAGCTCGCCGCCAACGTCCCCGCCGCCTACCGCGCCGACAGCTCCGGAGTCGGCCGCAGCTCGGACATGTTCGCCGACCGGGCCGTCGGCCTGCCCGGCACCGGCGCCGAGACCGGCGACCTCACCTGGGCGCTGCACAACGTGTGGCTGTCCTACCGGCACTCCATGGACGAGTCGCTGCTGCGCGACACCGTCTACCCCGTACTGCGCCGCGCGATCAGCTACTACCTGCACTTCCTCGCCCCCGGCGGCGACCGCCGCCTCCACCTGCCGAGCACCCTCTCGCCCGAGTACCCGGTGATCCCGCCGCAGGACACCAACTACGACCTCGCGCTCATCCGCTGGGGCTGCCAAACCCTGCTCGACTCCGCCGAACTCCTCGGCGTGGACGACGAGTTGATCCCCCGCTGGCGCGAGGTCCTGGCCCGGCTCACCCCGTACCCGGCCGACGCCGACGGCTTCATGATCGGCGCCGGGACCCCGTACGCGCAGTCCCACCGGCACGCGCTGACCGGCGCGCACCGGGGATACAGCTACACCGGGGCTGCCTCGATGTACGCGACGACCGGCGACGGCGACACCGCGCTCACCTATCTGAAGAAGTTCTTCGACCCCACGACCCGCTACCCCTGCCAGGCCAACACCCATTACACGGAGGCCGGTCCGGTCATCGAGACACCGCTGTCCGCGTCGCAGTCGCTACCCAGGGCGCCTTTCTCGTCAGCGCCGTCCGGCGGGGCGGGGGCACGCGGTTCATCCGGGTCCGCAGCCTCGCGGGGGAGCCGCTGGTGCTCCGGCACGGACTCGGCGCGGACGTCGACGCCGTACTGGACGACGGGACTCCGGCCCGCACCCACCCGGTGGACGGTGACCTCGGCGTCGAACTGCCCAAGGGGCGCGAGGTGTTGGTGTACGCCGGGACCCGCCGCCCGGACCTGACCGTCGCGCCCGTCGCCGTCAGCGAGCCGGGGCCGGCGTGGGGACTGCCGTAACGCGCCTGCCCTGAACCACAGATACGGCTCAGCCGACCGGCACCCGCCACACCACCTCCGTCCCGCCCCCCTCAGGACACGCCCACTCCACCCGGCCGCCCAACTCCTCCGCCCGCTCCCGCATGTTGCGCAGCCCGCTGCGGCGGCCGTCGGGCGGGATGCCGACGCCGTCGTCGCGGACGGTGACGGCGAGCGTGCGGCCGTCGGTGCTGAGGCAGACGTCGGCGCGGGTCGCGCGGGCGTGGCGGGCGACGTTGGTGAGGGCCTCGGAGAGGACGGCCGTCGCGTGGTCGGCGGCCTCCTTGGGGACGCCCGTGTCGATCAGGCCCTCCATCCGCAGACTCGGCGCGAAACCCAGCGCGGGCGCGGCCTCCCCGACCAGACGCACCGCGCGGGCCCGCAGCCCCACACCGGAGGCGCCCTCGCGGGCCCGCAGGCCGAAGATGGTCGAGCGGATTATCTTGATGGTCTCGTCGAGGTCGTCCACGGCCCGCGCGACCCGCTCGGCGGCCTCCGGATGCTCGACGAACCGGCCCGCGCTCTGCAACGTCATCCCGGTCGCGAACAGCCGCTGGATCGCCAGGTCGTGCAGATCACGGGCGATCCGGTCGCGGTCCTTCAGCACCGCGATCTCCTCCGCGTCCCGGCGCCGCTCGGCCAGCTCCATCGCGATGGCCGCCTGGTCGGCGAACGACTGCAACGGCTCGATCTCCGTCCCCGTGAACGGCACCTGCCCCGCCTCGCGGACCAGCAGCACCACCCCGCGGACCCCGTCGTCGCCGGTGCCGACCGGGATCGCCACGGCCGGACCGAACCCCTCGGACCGCACCTCGCCCACCGGCAGCGGATCGTCGCTGGTCACGGCGCTCCCGCCGGTGAACGCCGCCCCGAGCAGGCTCCCCCCGACCGGCAGCACCAGCCCCCGCAGCGCCTCCGCGCCCCGCCCCAGCGCCAGCTCCACGGTCAGCGAACCGGTGTCCTCCATCGGCATCGCGACGACCGCCAGCGCCGCCCCCATGATCTCCCGCGCCCGCTCCGCGATCAGCCGCAGCACCTCCGCCCGCGCGTCCCCCGACATCAGCCGGTGCGTGATCTCCGCCGTCGCCCGCAGCCACCGCTCCCGCAGCCGCGACTCCGCGTACAGCCGGGCGTTGTCGATCGCGACCCCGGCCGCCACCGCGAGCGTCGCCGTGACCGACACGTCCTCCTCGTCGAACTGCGCCCCGTCCCGCTTCTCCGTCAGATACAGATTCCCGAACACCTGCTCCCGCACCCGGATCGGCACCCCGAGGAAGGTGTTCATCGGCGGATGGTGCGGCGGAAAGCCGTACGACGCCGGGTGCGCGCAGATCTTCGCCAGCCGCAGCGGCTCCGGATTGCCGATCAACTCGCCCAGGATGCCGTGCCCTTCGGGGAACGCGCCGACCCGGGTGATCTGCTCGCCGGTCATCCCGACCGTGTGGAACGCCGACAGCCGCTTGCCGTCCGGACCGATCACCCCGAGGGCCGCGTACTCGGCGTCGACGAGCACCGCCGCCGCCTCCACGATCGACCGCAGCGCCTGCTCCAGATCCAGCTCCCGGCCGACCGACAGCACCGCCTCCAGCAGACTGTGCACCCGGTCCCGGGTCCCGCGCGCCGCGTCCAGCCGCGCCTGCAACTCCTCCAGCAACTCGTCAAGACGCAGCTGCGGCAGCCGTATCCGGGCCCCATCGGGGGTCGCCACCACCAGTCTCCCATCCTCCCCCGACGTGTACGAGCCGTCACGGTAGCGGCCCCGGGCGCCGGGCAGCACCGAATCCGGCCACCCCCGCGCGGGCCGAACGGCCCCCTGACCGGGACCAACGGGCCCCTGCGCGCGCGAGAGCCGCGGGAGAGGGTAAGGGCAGGAGCGGCACCGACTCCCCGCGGGTGCCGCTCCTTTCCTCACCCTCTCCCCCTCCCGTCCGCACCCGGTTCGCACCTGGTCCGTATCCGGTTCGCATCCCGGGGAACCCCACCTTCACGGAAGCCCGACATGGCCGACGACCGTACATACGCCCCCGGCGGGGCCCGCAGCAGCATCGAACTCGACAGCGCCGAGGCACTGCGGCTGCTGGGCACCGTCTCCCTGGGCCGCCTCGTCCTCACCCGGCACGCCCTGCCGACCGTACGCCCCGTCAACCACGCGCTCATCGACGGCTGCCTCGTCATCCGCACCCACGAGAACGCCGCCCTCGTCCCGCACACCCGGGGCCGCGGCGACGCGGGGGTCGTCGTCGCCTACGAGGCGGACGAGATCGACCCCGTCACCCACCTCGGCTGGAGCGTCGTCGTCACCGGCTACGCCCAGCTCGTCACCGATCCGCTCGAACTCGCCCGGTACGAGCGGCTGTTGCTGCCCTGGGTGGACCGCAGGATGGACCACGCGGTGCGCATCCCACCGGCGTTGGTGACGGGCGTGCGCCTGGTGGCGGGCGGGTGAGGGACCGGAGGGAACGCCGATCAGGTTCGAACGGCCCTTTCTGTAAAGGGAGTTGACCCGATTGGCTACTGTCCCATGGACGACAACCACATCAGGCCCACCGCCTACCGCACGGCCCGGACCGCCGACGGCACGATCGTCGTCACCCTCTACGGCGACCTCGACCTGCCCGCCGTGACCTCCCTGGCGACCGTCCTCGACGCCCTCACCGCCCGCCCCGCCCCCGACCTCCTCCTGGACCTGCGCCTCGTGACCTTCACCGACTGCTGCGGCCTCGGCTTCCTGTGCCGCGTCCGCAACCGCGCCCACGCCCGCCACGGCCGGCTGCGCCTCATCCCGCCCGGCACGGACTTCCTGCGCCTGCTGCGCCGCACGGGCCTGAACGGCACCTTCCAGCTGTGCCAGGCCGAGGCCGCCGGGTGGGCGGGGGCCGCCGGACGGGTGGGGGCGCGCTGATGCCGGCGCGGCGGACGGCACGGGGCGGGCGGGTGCGGGTGCGGCTGTGGCGCTGGCGGCGCAATCCGCTGCGGCGCGGGGAGGACGTCGCCGAGGCGTGGGTGGTGCTGGTGATGTGGCTGCTGGCGGTGGCCGGGGGGACCGGAGCCGGGGCCGTGACGGCGGGCGTCCTCGGCACGGAGTTCGCTCGGCAGCGGGCCGAACGGGAGCCGCTGCGCGCGGTGCTGCTCGCCGATGTCCCCCGCGGCGAGCGGGCCGCGGCCTCGGCGACGGTGCGCTGGACGGGGGCCGACGGTGCCGCGCACACCGGGCGCACCTTCGTCGACACCGGGCTGCGGGCCGGTACGACGATCGTGGTCTGGCGGGACGGGGGCGACCGGCTCACCTCCGAGCCGGTCGGGCCGGTGAAGGGGGCGTTCGAGTCGGTGACCTTGGGGGTGGTGACGGCGTGCGTGGTCGGTGGGGTCGTCGTGGGGGGCGGGGTGTGTGTGCGGGGGTGGCTGGAGCGGCGGCGGGTCGAGCGGTGGGGGAAGGAGTGGGAGGTGGTGGGGCCGCGGTGGGGGTACAAGGCGGGGTCGGGGTGAGGGACGCGGGGGGACCGCTCGGCCCGGTGGCCGGACCATGCGGCCTATGGGGTGCGGCGGGTGGACGGGTGCACTCTGACGAGAGACGCACTCTGCCTACAGGAGGCCTGCCATGACCGCCGCCCCGCCGCTCAGCCTGCCGCGCGCGCTGCCGATCGAGCAGCGGGAGAAGCTGCTGGGGCTCGCCCGCGAGGTGTCCTTCGCACAAGGCGCCCGCCTCTTCGAGGAGGGCGGCGCCGCCGAGCGGTTCTGGGTGGTGCGCACCGGCCGGGTCGAGCTGGACATGCGGGTCGCCAAGGACCGCCGTCCGGTGGTGATCGAGAGTCTCGGGCACGATGAACTCGTGGGCTGGTCCTGGCTGTTCGCCCCCTACACCTGGCATCTCGGCGCCGAGGCGACGACTCCCGTACGGGCGTACGAGTTCGACGCCGGCGCCGTCCGCGCGCTGTGCGAGGAGGACGCCGCTCTCGCCGGCGCCGTGACCCGCTGGGCCGGCAACGTCCTTGCCCGGCGGCTGCGCTCCGCCCGTACCCGGTTGCTGGATCTCTGTGCGCCGTACGGTGGGGCCGGTCGGCCCTAGCGGGGTTCCGGACCGGTGGTGATGATCATCTATTGGGCAACTGTCCTTCGACCAGGGGGCGTTCATGGCGCAGACACGTACATTCACCGCCGAGGATCCGATCCGTGTGTTCCTTCTCGACGACCACGAGGTGGTACGGCGTGGCCTCATCGACCTTCTGGAGGCGGAGGCGGATATCCGGGTGGTGGGGGAGGCGGGGAGCGTTGAGCATGCGCTGACCCGGGGGCCGGCGGCGCGTCCTCACGTGGCTGTGCTGGATGTGCGGCTGCCCGATGGGGACGGGATCGGTGTGTGCCGTGAACTCCGGGACGCCGTGCCGGGGTTGGCGTGTCTGATGCTGACGTCGTTCGACGACGAGGATGCCTTGCTGGACGCCATCATGGCCGGGGCCGCCGGGTACGTTCTCAAGCAGATCAGGGGGTCGGATCTGATCTCGGCCGTGCGGACGGTGGCTTCGGGGCAGTCGATGCTGGACCCTGCGACCACGGCCCGCCTGATGGAGTCCCTCCGGGCCGACCCGGCCGATGAAACTCCGTCGATCCCGGAGGAGTTGGCGAACCTGTCGCCCAGGGAGCGGGAGATCCTCGCACTGATCGGGGACGGGCTGACCAATCGGGAGATCGGGAAGCGGCTTTATCTGTCGGAGAAGACGGTGAAGAATCATATTTCGCGGTTGCTGGCGAAGATGGGGGTGCAGCGGAGGGTGCAGGCGGCTGTGTTGGCTACGCATTTGGAGGGGTGAGGGGGTGGCTGGGGGTCCCTGCGGGGGCGGGGCCGACGGAGGAGTAGTAGGCGGCACGACGAGGTCCCACGGGCCTATCCCCGCGCCTGCGGGGCCGACCCGCCGAGGCCTTTGATCGCGAGACGCTCGCGCGGTCCACCCCCGCGCCTGAGGGGCCGACGCCTCCCCTGTCTCCTTGTCCAGCCGGCCGATCGGCCCATCCCCGCGTCTGCGGGGCCGACAGCGCGAAGTACCTCGGCGACATGATGGACCAGGGCCCATCCCCGCAGATGCGGGGCCGACGAGCTGACGGTACGGATCTCGTCGAGGATCGAGGGCCCACCCCTGCGCATGCAGGGCCGACCCGCCGCCGTAAACCTTGCCGAAGCCGGCCCCCGGGCCACCCCTGCGTACGCAGGGCCAACCCGGCCAGCATCGGATTGATCTGGTAGACGCCGGGCCCCACCCCCGCGCCTGCGGGGCCAACACTTCCCGACCTGCGGTGATCACATCAGATCCGCCGGTCTTCCTTCACCTGCTTCGCCAACCCCTCACCCGAAGCCCAGCCCCCCCACCGTAGCCCAGCCCAGCCCCCCAAGCGCCACCCCCAGCAAATCCCCGAACCCCCAGCCCCCCAACTACCCCCTCCCCACCCCCGCCAACAACACCCCCACCAACCGCCGAGGATCGTACCGAGCATCCTCACCCCCCCCGATACAAAGATTCCCGATCCCCCGCATCAGCTCATACCCCCCCACCCCCTCCTCGATCTCC
>NZ_JBVLTJ010000030.1:0-36598 GCF_055597585.1 Streptomyces sp. AMJ-169 | reverse complement strand
GGTCTTGAAGGCCGACGTCACGCGAGCCCCCGAAATAACCAACAGCGTCCTTGCCGAGCACCGGGGGCCACCAGCGCGGACACCGATCCAAGCCCACCGCCCATCCCGGACAGTCCAGCGGTCGCGTTGCCCCGTGACCGCCGAAAGGCGATCCTGCATGCCCACCACCCTGCCCCCGCTCACCCGCATCGCCGACGCGCTCGGCGTCCCCGAGCAGCGGCTCCGCACCCTCGTGCTGGAACACACGGCACCCACCCCTGACGCGACCCTCGCCGCGCTCACCGTGGAGGAGGCCGCCCGCCGCCTCGGAGTCGGCCGCACCACCATGTACGCGCTCATCGCCTCCGGCGAGGTCGGCTCCGTCCGCATCGGCCGCCTGCGCCGAGTGCCTGCCAATGCCCTGGCCGCCTACCTCGTCAGCCGCTCCCAGGCTCCCGCCCCGATCGTCGCCCTCGCGGCCTGAAGGGGGCGGACATGGCCAACTCCCGCCAGCCCAACGGCGCCTCCTCGATCTTCCTCGGCAAGGACGGCAAGTGGCACGGCTACGTGACCGTCGGCGTCAAGGACGACGGCAAGCCCGACCGACGCCACGTCAAGCGCAAGACCCGAGCCGACGCCACCAAGGCGGTCCGCGAACTGGAACGCAAGCGCGACTCCGGCACCGTCGGCAAGGCCGGGCAGACCTGGACCGTCACGACCTGGCTGACCCACTGGGTCGAGAACATCGCAGCACCACACGTGAGCGAGAACACCATCGACGGCTACCGCGTCGCCGTCTACCACCACCTCATCCCCGGCCTCGGCGCGCACCGCCTCCCCAAGCTGGAGCCCGAGCACCTGGAGCGCTTCTACGCCAAGATGCGGAAGGTCGGCAGCGCCGCCGGTACCGCGCACCAAGTCCACCGCACCGTGCGCACAGCCCTCAACGAGGCGGTACGCCGAGGTCACCTCACCGTCAACCCCGCCTCCGTCGCCAAGACGCCGCGCCTGGAGGAGGAAGAGGTCGAGCCCTACACGGTCGAGGAGGTGCAGAAGCTCCTCGACCTGGCCAACAAGAGCCGACACCCGGCGCGTTGGGTCATATCCCTGGCACTCGGACTGCGTCAGGGCGAGGTCCTCGGGCTCAAGTGGACGGACGTCGACTTCGAGCTGCGGGTCATCACGGTCCACCGCAACCGGCTACGGCCCCGGTACGAGCACGGCTGCGGCAACCGCTGCGGGCGCAAGCCCGGCTACTGCCCCCAGAAGGTCAACATCCGACGTGAGACCAAGGACACCAAGTCCCGCGCTGGACATCGGCCTATCGGCATCCCCGAACCTCTGATGCAGCTCCTCCTCCATCACCGGCGTGAGCAGGAGCGCGAACGGCGACTGGCCGGAGACCTCTGGACGGAGAAGGGATACGTCTTCACCTCTCCGACCGGCGAGCCTCTCAACCCGAACACCGACCACCACGAGTGGAAGGATCTCCTCAAGGCGGCGGGCCTGCGCACGGGCCGTCTCCACGACGCCCGTCACACGGCGGCGACCGTGCTGCTGATCCTCGGCATCTCAGACATGGTCGTCGACGCGATCATGGGCTGGGAACCCGGCAAGTCCGCCAGGATGCGCCGCCGCTACCAGCACCTCACCAACCGGGTGCTCACGGACACCGCGGACAAGATCGGTGGCCTGCTGTGGCCCCTGCCCGAGGAGTCGCCTGTCGGCTGATCGTGGCCAGGCTGAGGGTGAGGATATCGAGGGCGAGTGTCCTCACCCTCCTGCCGTCCCGCCCACCGAGCTCTGCTCGTTGATGAAAGAGCCGATTGGGGCGATTCACTCACCACGCGTCAGCTCAATTTATCTCGGTGGGATCATGGCTGTGTCGGCGCGAGGAGAATGATCCTGGGATCCTGCATCTACCCGGCATGGGTCCTGTTATCGACCTGATGCATCGTTGGTCGCCACGGCCCTCCCGGCAGGGATAGATAGCGTAGACGCAGGCACTCGCTCCTGACGTTGCGCAAGGGTCGTGCTTAGTTCCACAGTCGCTAGATACCACCAGAAGATCCAGTCGAGAAAGGCAGGGTCGTAATCCTGCTGCTGTGAGGCGTCCCGGTGACGAATCTCGAACTTGTTGGCAATCATAAAAAGGGCGCCGTCGTCGGGCTTTCCCAACTCGGTGCGGATCAAGCCGCGACGTTCCTCGAGGATGCCTGCGAGAGCGATGATTGCAGAACGCTTTTCCTCGGTCGAGGCATTCCGGCTGCGGTATAGGGCGATGGCGTGTTCGGTGCGCTGCCTGATGTCGGGGTCGGGGACGGCGAGGCTCCGGTGCACTAGGTCAGCCCGAGCCTCGTCTGTGACTGCCACCAGTCTGCCTTGGTCTTCCCCCTCGTCGGCAAGGCGATAGTGCAGGCCAGATCGTTCGAGCAGGCGGTTTATCCTCCAGCGGTACAGCACTCGTGCGGGTCCGCTGTGGAACTCTCGGTGGTGCCAGCCGCATTGATCCCAGTTGTGGAAATGGCGATCACGCGGCCGAGAAACGAGATCGTGGAACACCTCTATGAGGCCGAAGAAGGTGTCCTCGTCCCACTCCTGGGGCCTAAGCGGCCAGAGACCGCCGATGCCGAGACGCAGCTCCAGAACATTGGCTGGATCTGGAAGTTCCTCGTCGACATCGACGCACTCCTCACCGAAGTACTCGACCAGATATCCGCTCTTATGCAGTTCCATCACGATGCGGACGAAGTCAAGGCGTATTGCCTCGGGATGCGGAGGCTCCGCAGGACTGGCTATGCCCTTGCGATGTGGCCAATAGGGTCGCGGCTCGGCATATGGTCGTAGCTCGCCGACTCGATCAATCAGTTCGCGGAACCACGACATCTGCGTGACTACAGGAGGCTTCCCCCAGGGAGAGGCGTCGGACTGGCCCCACGGGTCGTCGGCTCGAGGAGCAGAGGCTGGCAGGCTTTCGAAGTCGGAGCAGGCACTACCTCCGTGGAACGCCTCGGTAAGAAGCCACTCAGCCCTCGACGTCCAGTCCCGACGACCGGACGACGCCACGCGGTTGGCTTCGGAAGCGAACAAGGCGGCGGGCCAGGTCAGCTCGTAGTTGCTGAGATCGATCACCAAGGTCCTCCCCCGCGGTCCGGCGACGGGACGACTGCGGCGGCAGTAAGTCCTTTGCCACGTCAGCCACCAGTGCCGGGAGCATACCTACAGGGGTGGACACGAAGTGCTCTCATCGCACCCAGATGTGGCCGGCGGGTTCTCGTCATCTGGCGGCAGCCAGACAGGCAATCGCGTCCTGGCAGACCGCAGCTCGCGACGGTCTGATGGTCTCGATGTGCTTCCGCTGGGATCGTCCACCTCAGTGCCGTGGTGCGCGCCGACCACTCGAGCTTGATCGCGCCAACTGCAACCCAAACTGCGCCCCTCAACGTCGAAGGGCCCCACCGTGAACGGTGAGGCCCTTCGACATCGTGCCCGGTGAGGCACTGGCGGAGGATACGAGATTCGAACTCGTGAGGGGTTGCCCCCAACACGCTTTCCAAATGTTCGTGTGGGGGTTCGGTGGGGGTCGTAGATGTCCTGAGCTGCGGCGGAGCGTTCGGGGTGACTTCGTGCGGACGAGCCCGGACGGGGGTGAATGAGACCGGAACTGAGACCAGTCAGTCCCGGCTTCCATGATCATCTAAGAGTTCTCGGGGCTCGCCAAGCCAGTAGGGGAGCTGGGATGGCGTCGGATTACACGTCGGTACCGCAGGCTTCCTTGAGGATCTCGATGCTCTCTTGGTCCTTGGGCTCGGAGCGCCGGAACTGGGGATGGCCAAGGTCCATTTGCAGTGCGGCGTGAAGTGGCGCAGGGTAGCGGGTTCGGTCGGACCACGAGAGTGCCTGATGGCTGAGTCGAGCTGCGGCGACGGCGAGGGTCTCGCGCTCGTACCCCTCGCGCGTGTACATCGGCGTGATTTCGCGCGTGGTCATGCTGTACCAGGGGGAGTTCAGCTCGTTCTCCTTGCGCTCGTCAGCGTTCTTTGACGCCTTGCCCGGGTCGGCGCGCCAGCGGGTCTTCCACTGTCCGTGGCGCTTCTTGCCGTAGTTGCGGGGCTCGGTGAACAGGAACCACGGATGCCCCTCGGGACGGTCTTCCGGGTAGTAGAGGTCGCTGGAGGTCTTGAGCGGCTTGGTGGTGCCGTTCTTCAGCTTCTCGGTGACGGAGACGAGTCGTGGCATCTCGGCCTGCGCGCAATTCATGCGGATGATGCTGACGGGGTTCCAGGAGGCAGGCAGGCCGCTGCCTGGAAGCCACAGGCGGGGGTCGTCCGGGTCCGGGGTGAGACCCTGCTTGTTGTTGTGGAGGCCGGGCCACACGCGGCGGCTGGCGTGGCCGTCGATCATCAGGGCGTACGGGAGCCCATCGAGCTCGTCGCTGAGGTCTTGGAGGGCGGTACGGACGTCGTCGCCGGCCTGTGCCCAGCGCTGCATTTCGCCTTGGCCGTCCTGCGTGTGCAGAGGGTAGTTGGAGGCGTGGAAATTGCTCTGCGCCCGCGCGTAGTGCTCCCACTGCGGGTGGATATTGCTCCAACCGATCATGCGCCAGGTCTCGCCGGCCTTGCGGGACGGGATCACCGCGGTGGCGGTGATGATCCTCTTGGGCTGTCCCTTGTACTTGCGATCGGTGGCCTGCTTGCGGATGTGGATGCCCACGAAGGCCATGCGGGGCAACGGATACGGGTCGTCTTCAGGGTAGAGAGCACGTTCGAACCGGTCGTCGATCACGCCGCACGAGCGGTACAGGTCCAGCTGTCCCATGTAGACGCGGTGGTCTTCGAACGCCGCAGCGGGCTTCTTGATGGTGCTGAACGTCTTGGTGAACGCGTCGTACGTGCGGCCTACCAAGAACTGAGACGGCACTGCCGCCTTTGCGAGCTCCCGTACCACCTGGTGTTTGGCGTCATTCTCGGCGAGGGCGGATTTCACCTCGGCGGGCTTCATGCCTTCGTGCTCTTCCCCGCGGACGGGGAGTTCCGTCTCGCACCAGGCTGCGAGGAGCACGCTTGGCTCTGCGAACTGGCTGATGAGGGCCTCGACGTCCGAGGCCCTCTCCTTACCAGGGCCGTGCTCCAGCAAAGCCTTGGCGTTGCAGAAGACTGCCTCGATGCCCTCCGCGAGAGGCGTGGTGTCCTTCCCGTTGGGGTCGGGGTCGATGTGTTCCGGGTCAAGGCCGTAGGGGTGGGCGAGACCATGGATCATGCGCGTGAGGGTCTCGTCCCGGTACCAGAGACACAGGATGCGGAGTTTGGTGTAGCCGGCTGTTTCGATAGAGCGCCGGATGCTGTCGGGCGAGGGATTGCCGATAAGGTCGATGTAATCCCCGTCGCTCTTTCGCTTCTTCTTCTCCTTCTCCTGCGTCGAGGTGGCAGGTTCGTGGTGCCGCTTGCCGAAGACATTCCCCTTCGACTTCAGCTCGAGCAGAGAGACGGCGTCGCCGAAGGCGCGCCGGATCTGGTCCTGGAGAAGAGAGAGCTGGTAGATGCCGGCGCCAGTACCGACGGCGAAGGAGTCCGTTTTGGGCATGGTCGGCCGGATGGTGCCGGGCGCGGGTGTGAGGATGTCGATCCTCTTGCCGTCTTCGTCCCTGAGGTTCAGGCGGTGGCGTTCGTCGGCAACGCGTTCCTCCAACGCCGTGAGCGCTGTCCGGTCGGCGTCGAGTTTCGCCAGGATCTCCAGCGCGTGCTTGTTCGCCTGGCGCAGGCCCCATCCGTCCAGAGAGAGGGACAGCAGGGGGCGCTCCGTCCCTTGATCGAGCAAGGCAGTGCGCGCGTGGACCACGGTGTTGTTGACGCGGCGGATGTGTGCGTTCAGGTTCAGGACGGGGTTGGGCTCGGCGGTGTAGGTGGCCATCTTCACCGAGACGCGGGACATGGCGTACTGGACTTGCGCCCTCGTGGGGTCGTTGGGACGGGCGGTGGCGGCTTCGCTGAGGTTGACGGGGTGGGCCAGGGAGGCGAACAGCGGGCCGATGGGGTGGTCCCATGCGATCAGATCGCCGTCACTGTCGGGTCGGTAGTACACGGCCGCGGTGTTGGTGGACGGCTGCCAGTTGACGATGCGTTCCTTCGGCACGCCGTCTTTCGTCTCGTACGGCTCACGGACCGGTTCCACTTCCGTGTCCAGGAGCGGCTTAGCGGCCAGTTTCTTCGCGATATGCCACTTCACCGCCTCATAGGCCCAGCTGTCAGGGCTGGCTGGTCTGCCGTTCTGCTGGGCGAGGATGTTCTCGGCGAGACTGAGCGACTGCGGCGTGACACCGGCTACCAGTTTCGCCAGGGCGGGTTCTTCCATGAACGGGATTTCATCGAGAGGGATCTTGCGGACGATCCCTTCCAGGTAGACGAAGACGTTCTTGAGGACGCCGGGTTCCACGGGGCTGAGCGTCACCATGAACGCCAGGTTTCTGTCCAGGTACACGTACCCGTCGGTGATCTGCTGGAGAACGGTGACCGCGATGGAGTATGGAATCAGGAAGGGGTCGGAGTCCTGTATGCCCGTTATCCGCTTGCTGTTGCGGGCGGCCGTGCTCCCCAGGTCGCGCCAGGCCCTGCGCGTTGGCGAGTGGTAGTCACCGAATTCCCAGACCAGGGCGGTCATGCCGTCCAGGAGCTGTGGGGTGCACTTGATCGATGTGGTGTGCGCGGTGAGATCCCGCTGCGTGTTGCGACGCCCCATGGACGGTCTTACCTCTTCTCTCGACTCTTCTCCCGGACAGGAAAGCAGCCCCCGCCTGCGCCGGGGAAGGACGGGGGCAGACGTAGGTCGTTCAGAGCATCTCGCGATCGAGTCCTGCGTAGGTGAGAAACGCCTGAAGTGCTTGACCGTAGAGCTCATTCATGATCGCGCGCTGCTCCGGGTTCCAGTCGGCATAGATCTGCTTGATGATCGTGGCCAGGTCGGAGCTGAACTTCTGGTCGTGGATGGCGTGGTCCACGATGTGCAGGGTCATGTCGGTCTCGCCTCGGCGGGCTCGTCCGGCGAGTTGGATGAGCAGGACGAGCATTCCTGCGACAAGTTCCTTGCGCAGGTCGTGGTCCATGTTGGAGAACCGGGCCGGGGAACGGAGGATCTTCGAAAGTTGTTTCCAGGAGGCTTCCTGGGCGCTGCGCAACTCGGCCAGCGGGGTGTCACTGCCGCCGACGGGGAGGGTGTTGACGCCGGCGGCGTTGACGCTCGCGTGCAGCCAGTCGGTGTCCTCGATGCTGAGGACGGGCCGTACACAGAGGTAGATGTCGCGGACTGCGGAGCGTGTGCCCACGACGATGTTCAGACCTCGTCCGATGACAGCGAGGGGGGCGATCAGGATTTCCCCGCGGTCGGGGAAGTCCTTCAGTTCCTCGCGGACCATCCTGTCTACGTGAGAAGGCAGATTCTCCTCGTAGTTCTGTTTCTCGGCCTTCTTCACGAGCAGGCAGACTCGGTGGTTCAGGCCGTCGGCTTGCGCTACCCCGGAAGCGAGGTGGGCGGCCTGCTCGTAGGAGTTGACGGTGAGAATGACACGGGCTCGTTCCGGCTCCCGCCTCTCCAGGTGGGCCAAGCGGCGGGCGAGCTGCTGCTCGTAGAGTCCCCGCCCGAGATCTCGCAAGGCGTTGGGCTTCAGTTCTGGTGGCAGACCACCGATACGCATCGCATCGCCCGCGCCACTGCGTACCGGAGTTGCGAGGGTGACGATGGATTCGGGGCGTGTATCGGGCAGCCACCATCGCACCGGGGCGTGGATGTGCTCCTGCACGGCCTGTGGCAGGTAGGCGGTGGCCGACAGCCCCATGACGGGCCGCTGTACGCCGGCGGTCAACAGCGACGTGAGGCCGCCGAGTTCGGAAACAAACGTATGCGGATCGCCTCCGAACGAGCGGGAGAGGAGCTCGGCTTCCTTCTCCTTGTTGTCCATGCCCTTGACCTGGTAGCCGTGGATGGAGCGGCCTAGCATCGCCAAGGGATACAGAGTGGCCACTGTGCTGCTGCGCATGGTCTCAAGGATTTTGCGGACCGAGCCCAGGTCGAGGTAGCGCAGGGTCTGTGCCTGCGCGCGCAGTTCGTCGAGTGCGCCGTCGAGTTCGCGCAGCACTGTCCGGGTGACCAGCAGGTTGATCACAGCAGCCTGCTGGTGTGCGTCGGGTACGAGCCCGAGGAGAAGCTTGCGCATCTCGTCGCGAGTGTCCGTGAGATGGTCCTGGCCGCGCTGCGCTGTGAGCGTCATCAGGGCGGTCTGAACGGCGTCCCAGTCCGCGCCTTTGGGGAAGTCGAACTCTTCCTCCTCCGGCTCAGAGCCGTACCAGCGGGCGGGCATGATCTCGTTGAGGAAGGCGAACAGCTCGGGCGGGATGTCCTCGGCCGCAGTCGCTTCGGGGAAGAGGATCTGGAGAATCTCGCGGTCCCGTGAGTGGGCCAGACGCCACCCGGTGTTGTCACGGCTGGCGCCGTCAGGGCCGTCCGTTTCGTTGCCGGGATTCAGCTTCAGCCCACGTCCGGAGCAGAGCCACAGCAGCAGCATCTCGGCCATGAGGCGGGCATGGCTGACTGGTGAGACGAGCCCCATCTCGTGGACAACGGGAAGGTTCTTCGCGTCGGAGTCGATCTCCCGCAGTGCGGTTGTCCTCTTCCGGGACGCGAGAGTGATTTCCGAGGTACAGCGACTGATCGCTGCTGTCTGGAAGGCGTCGATCTCGTCGATCACCAGTGCATCGCAGGAGCGGAGGGTCATCTCCAGGACGCTCATGCCCCGGGTGCCGCGCGCTTGACCGCGGAACTCCTGCCCGTCCAGCACGACACCGATGCGAGTGCGGCCTTCGAGCAGGTTTGCGTGGTTGGTGACGATGACTGCCGCGTTGGTGGCCTGGTAGAACTGGTGGAATTTGCCGCACGTCGGTGCGAACGGACAGGTCAGCCGGTTGGAGCCAGTGGCCTCTGAGGTCAGCGAGGTGCAGTTCTCTTCCCCGTGGGGGTACAGGGTGGGCGGGTCCATCAGCGCCCGCTGCGCGCATCCGGTCGACAGAAGGCTGATGTCCGTCCTGGCGTGACGGTCCCACTCATCGATCTGGGTGGAGGTGCCCAGGGCTGCGTAGTCCATGGCGCGCCGGTGCATGCTTGACGGGGACATCAAGGGCGTGCAGTGAGTGGGCTCGGTGAGACGTTTGATCTTGTGGAGATAGGCTAGATCGTTGTTGATGTCCCAGGCCATCTCCAGGGTGGCCCGGACGTCTGTGACGGCGAGAGCGATGCGGCGGTCGTTCAGAGCGGCCCAGGAGGCCAGAACCCTCACCAGGACGGTTTTGCCGCTTCCTGTGGGAGCGTTGAGCAGCTGCAGATCGCCAGCAGTCAGGTCAAGTTCGGTCAGCGCCCCCGTCGTCGTCTTCATGCTCTTGAAGAACCGCTTGAGCACCTTGTGCAGGTAGCGGACGCGCTTGTCCTGCCCGCTGAGCGTCTTGGCGACCTCCAACAGCTGATCCACGGTCGGTGCGACCCGGTCGCGCTGTGGGCGGGTGTGCACCTGAGGCAGGACTTCGTGTCCGGGTGCTTCCAGGAAGCCCGGCGTTGCCGGGATGTGGATCTCCCGGCTGGTTGTGCCGTGCTCCGGGCCCAGGTAGGCAGTCCTCGTCTTCAGTTTTCCAGGGCCGGCGAATGCCTGTGCCTTGGGGCGCTTGCCGAAGGTAAAGAAGGGGCCGGTGACGCGTTGCACGTACCCGAGGAAGTCACCTCCCATCCGGGGGATCGCTGCTTCTGCCAGGTATGGTTCTCCGGGCGGCAAACGCAGCGAGCCTCCCGAGCGGTCTTCGATGTCCGGCTCGGACGACAGAACTCCGAGCATGGCCAGCACCGAGGCCCTGAGCTTCTTCGTGTCCGTCCACTCCTGAGCCATCAAGGTCATCACTTGGCGGATCAGGTTTCGTTCGGCGACGGGCAAGTTCGGCCATTCTGACCAGGCTTGCGGCTTGCGGTGAGCGAAGAACGTTGCCTCCTCGAAGCCTGCCAGAACGTGTCCCTCGTCGTCCTTGCGCGGGAAGTAGTGCGCTGCCAGCGCGAGCGCTCCGGCGAGGCCGGCCTCCGCCCCTGTCATGTCCCCGCTCATGCCTGGCCTCCCTTGACGTGCTTGACGACCATCTCCAGGTAGTCCGTCGCAGTCATTGCCGCCTTCATCCCGTGTCTGCGGCACACTGCGTTGAGCTGATCGACCTGCTCCTTGCGATGGTCGGGCACCACCAGATACTCAGCCCCGCCCCGGTCGCCGCCATCCATGTCGAGTTTGCTGACCAGGTGATTGGGCCAGGTGTAGTCCTTGAAGTCGGCCATGAACCGAGGCTCATCGTTGTTCTCATGAGTTACCCACAGGTCACACTGATCGCCGTTGGGCCACAGATGCGAAGTCCAGGGAGTGCCGTCGAGGCTGGCTGAGACGGCCCGATGAAGAGCCAGTTCGGGAAGCCCGGGCACAACGGTGTATCGCCATACCGGCCGCACCAGCGCTACCGTCTCCAGCACCGCTCTGGCCTCCGGCACGAGCGGAACAGCACCGGTCCACAGCTGAGCAAATCGCCCTGATGGCACCCGGCACTCGAACGTCGGGCTCAACTCGGGAGCTGTCTTACGGCGAGTAGTCACGACGAACTCGTAAGACGCGCCCGTTTCCTCATGCCAGGGGTACAGGCAGCGCACCTGCCCGCGAATGCGCCCGCTGGATCGGTCTGTCGTCACCTTCATCGGCCACTGACAGGCCGGGCAAGGCCACCACCAGCCGTTGTACTGCCCGTACTGGGAGATTGGCCCATAAAAATCGTTCGCACGGGACGGCAGGTTGAGGGCGGCGAGGTCCTTCCTCGGGACGGTCGGATTCTCGACCAACGTCCTGCGGTGCCTCTCGTAGAACGGGCCCTTGATCGCGCTGAAGACGGACTCCTGGCTGTACTCGTCATCCAGCTTGGGCTTGGTCACCTGGCCGTTGAATTTCCCGACTTTCTGCGCGGCCCGCATGACACGCTGCGCCTCATGCCGGAAGTCGAAGCCTTCTTCGGTTGCGACGCCGTCGCTCTCCAACAGCCGTACGCCCGCCAGTTCGTCGGCGTTGATCCATTCTGGCAGTAGCCGCTCGAGAGAACCCGCTCGTTCACCGGTGAGTCTGCCCATCAGTTCGTCGAAGGGGATGTGGTGGCCGGGCCCGCATGCGGCCATCAGGATCCCGTGGGCTTCCATGAGGCGGTCCAGACGTTGGGGTCCGCTCAGGTCACCAACGGCCATCGCGTGCTCGCACACCGCGAATGCCTTGACGATTTCCAGCAGGACGTGGGTTTGCTGGACCGTGGTCGAGTCTCCGTGTCGCATCATTGGCAGGGAGGCTACGACACGGCACTGACAATGGGCCTGGAAATCACTCAGTCGATCATGAGAACTCCGCTGCGATGCAGCCGACTTCGACGTTCGGGTACAAAGAGCGGTAGGTGTCGATGTGGTCGGCGATATGACGTCGCCCGGAATCGGTGAGGAACCAGCGGTACGCCCCGTGGTCCGCCCCGTCAGGGAGGCGCAGAACAATGAAGCCTCGGCTGGGTGTACGCCCGTCGGGACTCTGGCCGACGGCAAGGTAGTGCGGTCCCCGTCCGGCGAGGCTGCCGTCCACGCCTTGCACCCCTGCCTCCGCGACACGAACCACGATTTTCCACAGCCACGGTGACAGCAGCGTTGCGGGTGGTGCTGGAACAGGCGTGACTCCGAGCGCTGCGCGTGCGACCGCTCGGCCGCGCCGAGTCATCTCTACGCGCGTACGAGGAACATCCCCTAGTCCTTCGACATATAGACGATCTCGGTAAACGGTGATCAGGCCCCGCCTGTCCAGCGCGCTCACGGATGACCCTGTTCCCGGATCGTGAATGCCGGCCTCCCGGAGCCGCTCTTGGATGCGGGTGAAGCCGACAAGGTCGGCTGGAGCACTGAGGGCCAAGGTCAGCCGACGCCATGCTGCAGCAGGCCGCTGAGCCTCCCCTGCATAGCGATTCTGGCGCTGTTCCTCTTCTGCTTCCTGGTCCTGGTGGAAGATGCACGTCAGGTAGCTGCGTTGTCGCTCGTTGAGCTCGCGCCAGGTTGTCATTGCCGTCTCGGATGTGTTGCGACGTTGACGGACCGGAAGTGCGGGGGCGGGGTCGTTCGGGCGGGTACGGCGCCAGGCGTCAATGACTACACGGTCGGAAATTCCATAGACCTGGGCCAGCATCCGAGCCACCTTGCCCTGAGTTTCAGGGGACAGCCAATCCCGCCCGCTCACTGGGCGGCCACGCTCAAGGTCACGAACCTTCTTGGCGCTGATGTGGAGACCTTGCGAGGCCCGCTTGCGTCGAAGGAGCGAAGCGACCTCGGGGGCGCTCATACCTGCCCGGCGACGTAGATCCTGCAGTGTTTCGGTCCCCCGTTCGCCTGCTGTCAGGTCTTGCGCGTCACAGCGCAGCACCTTCAGGAGACGCCCGAAAGTTCGGTCGCCTACCGCTTGAGTTCCCGCCTCCCAGCGCCGCACGGACTCAGGGGAGACACCAGTGGCCTTGGCCAACTCCTGCACGCTCATGCCTCGAAACCCACGCTGCTGTTCCAAAGCCTGAGGAATGAGGGACTGTGCCATGGCTCCCAGCAAAACGCAGTCGACGGGTCGGAGCAACCACCACCCAGATTCGAACGGTACCGAGTCAGCTACCTGCTTCTCGTAGACGCCCATTCGGAAGGCATCCGGGCTGGGCCACCCGGAACCGGTTCGTCTTGGTTGCTGCGTGCCTTGCTACATGTCGGTATCAGCCAGCCTCTCCCCCGAGGATCGCCTCCCTCGCAGCCCGTGCCCAAATGGCCTGCTGGCGCGTCGTGAAGCTCATGCGGTTCCAGTGGAAGAGGACGTGCCGGGCGAGGATGCTCCGTGTGCCGAGCGCGAGCCGTCCTTCGCGACCGGCGTTCCCGAGGCTCTGGCCGCCGCGCTTCATCGCGTCGGCCCAACCGGCGAGAGGAACAAGCGAGTTGCCGACAGCGAAGGCGGGCTCGGTGTCGGCGGCCAGGAGTTCACGCACCGCCTCGGTCATGGCCGTCACCCGCTCCGGCGGAACATCATCAGGGAGAGGCCGCTTGGCTTCGACACGTGCCCACACGTCACCCTGTTCGCCCCACTCCTGCCCGGCGGCGCGCAGGAACAGGCTGGTGATGATCAGCGAGGTCGCCTTCGCGTCGAGCGGGACGCCATTCTCCGACCCCGAGTCACGCAGGTAGTCGAGCACTCCCACGCTGTCCGCGTGGAACAAGCTGTGGGCGATCCTCATCCCCTCGGCCCCGCCGAAGGCCACCGTCTCGGCCTCGTACGGCGACGGCCACCACCGTCTCACCACACCCCACGAGACCGCGCTGTCGAGAGCTTCCCGGAGGCACTCTGGCGTGTACCCGGCCCGCGACCGTGGCCCATGGGCGAGCCGGAGCCGCCAACAGGGGAACTTGCGAACGAACCACCAGGCGCGGATCTCCCCGACGGCACTCGCTTCACCGAGAGGCGCCAACAAGTAGGTGAGGAAGGCGGATTGGGCACTCGGGTAGTCGGTGAACTCGATGTTCACCTGCTGCCAGTCAGAGGACGCTGACCGAGCGTCGAGCGCCGTCCGTCCAGCGGCGCGGTACAACTCGACGGCCTCGGCCAACTGGCCCGGTGACGAATCCAGCCGGATGGAGACTTCCTCGACCGGCGTTCCGGACAGGACGGCGAGGACCGCTTGCTCAGCCACTCTGCTGTCGTGCAGGTCCACCTGCCGCTCCCCTCTCAGCTCCTGTCACACGAGAAGCAGGCAGGCATCCCAGTCACCGCCTACAGTCTCGTCCGCTTTGACGCCCTCGAAGGCGAGCGCAGCTCCGGCCGAGCCTTCGAGGAACCCCGCTTCCGTCGGCGTCTCGGCGGCGAGGAAACGCTCGCTGAGCTGCGGAAGGAACCGGGTGAAGGCGGCGGATTCGTCGGCGTCCTGGGCGACGCGCTGGACGGTGCGCAGAAGACCGCCGACGCCGTGGCACAGCCCCTGGCCGGTGAGCCTGTCGAGCTGGTGGGTGTCGGCCAGGCAGGACAGAAGTGCCCGTTCGGCCATGCGTTTGCGGTCCGCGTCACCCAGGGCGAGAGCCGCGAGTTGCTGCGCACGGGCGATACCGGGGGTGCCGTAGCACCAGGACGGCGTGTCCAAGTGCTGGTGGACCGCCGTGGTCGCGTTTGTCCATCGTGGCCAGTGAACTCCCTGACGGTTGCTCACCCGTATCCGGTCCAGCCATCGGCAGATCCGCCGCATGGCCTCCCCCTGGCCGGGCACGGTGACGCCGCGCAGCTCGGCGAGCGCAAGAAGGGCCAGCGGGCCGGTGATGCCGTGGGTGAGCCCGGCGTTGGCGTGGCCGCCGGGGGTGGGTGAGCCGAGATTGACGGGGCTGTGGGCCACCCACCAGCCGAGGCGGCTGCCGGAGAGCGGCTCGGTCAGGCGCACCAGGTACTCCAACACCTTCTCCAGCTCGCCGACTTGACGGTCGCGGCGGCGCAGCAGGAGAGCGCCTACGCCCGTCAGGCCGCGGAGAAGGTCGTACTCGGCGAAACTCGTCGGCTCGCCGCGGTCGATGCGAGCGTGAGCCGCTGCCAGTCGGCGCCGGGTGTGCTCGGCGACGATCCGGTCGAGTGCGCACAGAGCGCCCGCGTAGCGGTCGCTGTCGGCGGCGGCCAGGTGCAGGGTGTACGCCATCGCGGGAGCGCCGAGGAAGAGGTTCGCCTCGGCGCCGTCGATGAGGGGGCCGGTGGAGGCGAGTTGGCGGTGGACGGACTGCCAGGAGCCGGTGCCCCGGTGGGCGCGTTCGATGTGGAGCAGGGCGGTGCCGAGGGGGCCGTGGGCGAGGGACTGCCTAAGGGCGGTGTCCACGGTCGCTACCGCCCTTCCTCGGTGCGTGCGGTCCAGGACAGGGCGGCGGTGCGGGCCAGGCGACGGCAGGTGGCCTCGCCGCCGGGGTCGATGCCGGCGGCCCGGTTGTGGTGCATGTGCAGCAGGGACGGCAGGACCATGGTGGGGTCGGTGCCGCTGTCGTCGAGCGCGGTCCGGTAGGTCTCCAAGGCGTCGCGGCGGTGCGCCCAGGCAGCGGCGACCCGCTGTCCTCCCGGCAGCGCACGCAGCGCCGCGAAGTCGCCGTCCGGAGCCGACAGGTGGACCGCCTGGTCCTGGACGGGGCGCGGCGGGCCGACGCCCTCGGACTTCGCCAACCGCTTGATCAGCCAGCGGCGTCCGGCCACCGAGCCGCCGGTGAAGGCGGCAGCGATGTCCATGAAGCTGGCCGCGGTCACGGCGGGACGCAGCTCCGGCGGGAGCCCGAGGGGCAACTGGGCGACGGCGGCAGCGGAGTCGGCGGCGAAGGCGAGCTCGGCGGCTTCCAGAACCCGCCCGGTGCCGTAACGGCCGGTCTCGGGCTCGTCGGTGTCCCACTGGACACGGCTGACCAGCCCGGTGTCGCGGAGTGTCGCCGCCCAGCCGCCGACGTGACGCGCGATGTCGCCGAAGTTGTGCGCCCCCGGCAGGCGGAGCCGCAGCCGCAAGTGGGTGCCGGTGTCGTCGTACCGCGTGAACCACCACAGCGGCTCGTCGCCCTCCCAGTCCTGGAACAGGGCGGGCAGCCCCGTGGTCAGGATCTCCGGGGCGCGCTCGGGGTGGCAGTAGACCTTCAGGTACGCCCACGGCGAGGTACCGGGCAGCCGCCCGGCGTTCCTTCGGACGATCGTCGATGTCTGCGTGGGGCGATCAGTGGGCGGCAGGCCGGAGGCGAACGGCATGGTGATCTCGTGGGCGCGGCCCAGCCAGCCGTACGCCTCCTCCTCGGGTGCCTCGTGCAAGGTCACCGTGCCGGTGCGGGCCAGCTCCATGCGCAGCAACTGCCGGTGGGCGAGGTGGTCCAGGTCGAGCCGGAGGCGTTGGTCGTCGGAGCCGAGGAAGACCGAACGGGGCACGCCGTAGCGGCAGCGCCAGTCGGTGAAACGGCGAAGCCAGCCAGGTCTGTCGTCCAGTGGGCGGAGCCGCCAGCGGGCGGGTGAGAGGACCGTGCGGCCGGAGCGGACCTCGGGCAGGAACGGCAGTCGGGCGGCGGCTCCCCAGACGAAGGGGGCCAGCACGGCGGTGTGGGAACGGTGTACCTCGGTGAGGAAGCGGGCCAACGGGTGGGTGGCGTTGGTGAGTTCGACCGCGTTCATGACCGACGGCTCGACGAGGAGGCCGGTGGACAGCGACACGAGGTAGAGCCGCTGGGAGTCCGCCGTCACGGCGAGGTCGTCCAGGTCGAGCGTGGCGGCCGGGTCGTGCTCGCCCAGCGAGAGCAGTCGGGGGACGACCACGGGCGCCCGGCTGACGTTCCGCGTGCGTAGCCGCAGCGGCGGGCTGGACACCTGGGCGCGCTCCGCACCGGCGGTGAGCGTGGGCAGGGCCGCGTACGTGGCGGTCATACGGTCGCGGTCGGCGGGCTCCAGCATGGTCAGGAAACGGCCGGTCGTGGTGCCGGCTGACTGGGACAGGCCCGCGACGCTCAGCCTGAACCGGCCTTGTCGCAGGGCGTCGAGGGACGGGGCGAGCACGGTGAAGCACAGCTCTACGTGCGCGGGGACCTGCCGGACGTCCCCGACGGAGAGTGTGACGAGGTCCTCGTCCGTCAGCACGACCTCACGCACATGGTTGACGGCGGCGTCCTGGGCGAGGGCAAGCAGATGTTCGTCCCGGCCGGTGGTGGCCTGGACGGGGCGGCTGAGGACCGAACCGCGATAGCCGGCCGGGAAACCGAGGCCGATGTCGGGGTCGGTGAGGTCGCGGACGGGTACGAGGGCGCCCATGCTGTAGCGCTCCAGGAAACGGGCGCGGTAGTCCTGCCAGGCCGGCGGTCCCGTCGGGTACGGCGAGACGCGGGCCATGACCTCAAGCGCTCGTTCCGCTTCCCGGGCGACCGTGGTGGGCAGGACGACGTCGCAGTCGGGGCGCAGGTTCACGACCAGCGTCCGCTCGGTCACGCCGGTCGTCGCCGTCATCCGCCGGGTGGCCTCCGCGCGCAGCGTCCGCTGCTGGTCGGCCGGGGCGGTGTCGTGCCGGGCCAGGAGCCGGTGAACGCGCCGGAGCCGGTCAGCGGTCTCACGCGCTTCCACGGCGTCGAGCTGGGCAACGAGGTGGCCGAGCGCGTCGTCACAGGTCATGGGCGCCCGCAGGCCGGTGAGGAGGATTCGGTGGACGACGAGACCGCGCACCATGTCCTCGATCGCGGAGGCGCCGGCATCGGGGTACCCGGCGCGCAGCTTGGCGACGATGTCCTCGACCGTGATCGGGGTACGGGCGAGGCGGAGCACCTCCTCGGCAGCCGGTGTGCGCCGGAGGACCACCTCGGCGGGCCCGTCATTGCCCGGCTGATGAGGCACGCTGATCTTGGTGCCCCGGACGAAGCAGGTCGGATCGGCCACGACGGACAGGCGTCGCAGCACGTCAAGGTCCCCCTCCAGCGCGGTGACGACCTCGGCGAGCCACTCGGCGTCCGCACGGGCGAAAACCTGATGGCGGGTGCCCCAGCGGGCTCGGGCCCGCTCGCCGAGGCGGACGGGCGCGGGGCCGGCGAACAGGCCGAAGGGGGTGGCACGGTGCCGCATCCGCAGCAGGTAGCGCACCAGCGAGATGACGGTACGCCGGACGGTCCGGGGCCGTTGGGCACGGCGGTCGTCGAGTACACCCCGCACGGTCTCGGCGAGCAGGGGACTGGCGACCTCGACGGCCGCCGCCGTGGTGCCGTCCGCCCAGATCTCGCCGATCCACTCCCGCCAGCGCTCCACGTCGGCGGGGGTGCCGCCGTCCAGGCTCGGCCAGGGAGGCACCGGGGTCTCGAGGGAGTGTGCGGCCGCCCTGATCAGAACCGCGTCAACGGCTCGGTACATCGCGGTGCCTCCTTCATGGTCTTGGTGGTGGGGGGGGGGGGGGGGGGTGGGGTTTTTTCCCCCCCCCCCCGCACCCGCTGGTCAGCCGCTGATGCAGGTGCTGTTGGAGCAGGCGGACTGACAGGTCGTGCCGCAGCCGTCGCCGGTGTCGTTCAGGAGACCGGGTATGACCGGGGCGGACGCGATGGTCTCGATGCTGAGGTCGAAGTCCGCGTCGGTGGCGGCTGTGAAGTCCGTGGCGGCCTTGAGCGTGAAGCTGGCTTGCTGTGCCATGTCGGTTTCCTCCTACAGGTGGGTGGGGTGTGTCTGGTGCCCCTGGTCGGCGAACGCTCGCGGCGCTACGGCCAGGTGATGAGGACCCGCGTGTGCGGCCGGTCGACGACCCGGCCGGCGGGAAGCTGTGCGTCCGGCGTGCCCGCCGGGTAGACCTCGACCCGTGCTCGCTCCGCGCGGTGCTCGCGGTCCCAGTTCTGGATCTCCTCGACCAGGCGGTCGGCGACCTTCCGGCCCTGCGGCCCGTGGCCGACGGCACCAAGCTCGAACCGGTCCGGGTCCTCGGTACGACGCACCGTGCGGTAGGCGAAGCTGTCGGCGTCGACGAGCGTGGGCACGCCGAGCGGTGACGCCGAGGCGACGAGGCCGCGCTCGCGGGCGGCCGGTGTCGCGGCCAGGAGCGGCAGGTTGTCCAGCACGGTCGTCAGCCACAGGTCCAAGTGCTCGTTGGACTCGTCGCCGGCGAGCGTCACCCCGGACCAGACGTCGATGCGAGGGCTGCGCAGGGCGGCGCGCAGTCCGGCGGCGTCGGGTGCGGGGTGGCCGTCCAGGCGCAGCCCGACCTCCTCGCCCTCGGTGTCGTGGAGCAGGACCAGGCTGACGCGGTTCTCGCCGGCTCCCCGCATGGGCACGAAGCCGCACAGCTCGACGCTGTCGCTGACGAGCCGGTCGCCGTGACGCACGAGCGCGACGGCACGGGTCATGCCGCGCATCCGCAGCGGTACGACGAGCCGCCCGCCCTCGACGAGTTGTTCGGCCCAGGCCGGCGGGATGTCGGCGGCCTGGACGGTGACGACGATCCGGTCGTACGGAGCGCCCTCGGCCCAGCCGTATTCGCCGTCGGCGGTGACGACGCGGACCTGCCGGTCGTAGCCGGTCTCGGTCAGGAACCGCTCGGCGCCCTCGGTGACGTCGCGGTCGATGTCCAGGGTGACGACCAGGCCCTCGGGACCGACGATCTCGGCGAGGTAGGCCGCGTTAACGCCGCCCGAACCGATTTCCAGCACCCGCATGCCGGGACGGAGGTCGGCCTGTTCGATCTGCATGGCCTGGATGCGGGCGGCGGACACCGAGCTGATCGCCACGCCGTCGGCGTCCTTCTTCGTGATCGCGGCGAACTCCGTCTGGTAGGCCGTGGCCAGGTCCAGTTCCGGGGTGGCGAGATGCCGGGGGACTTTACGGAACGCGGCCACGACGTGCGGGCTGCGGGCGGCACCGACCTCGATCAGCTCCCGGACCATCGCGTCGCGCGACTGCTGGTCCGACGCGGGGGGTTCCTCGGGGTGGGTGGTCGTGGCGGGGACGTTGTTCACGGGCTCTCTCTTTCTCGGCTGGGTCTGGGCTCCGGGGCGGCGGCGAGGCGTTCGGCGAACTCGGCGGCGGGCCGGTCTTGTGCGGAGGCGGTCAAGGCACAGCCTCCAGAGGTGCGGGCTGGTCGACGTGCCTGACAGCGTGGGAACTCAGCGATCGGCTGCACCACACCCATTTACCGCGACGGTGCGCCCGCGCCCGGCATCCCCAGTCGTCCGAGAGCGCCTCGACCAGGGCTAACCCACGGCCCGACTCGTCCTCGGCGGACCGCGCACGCGTGACCGGCAGACGGGGAGAGGCATCGGCGACCTCGACGAGGAGTACGTCGTTCCGCTGCTGCAAGACCATCACGATGGTTCCCTTGCCGTGCTGCGCGGCGTTGGCCACGAGTTCGGACACGACCAGGGTCAGGTCGTCGACCAGGTCGTGCAGGCCCCATGACGTCAGGGTGTCGCGCGTCGTCCTGCGCGCTCTCGCCGTCGCCTGCGGGTCGGGCTCCAGGGGGACGGCGATCGCTCGGAGGGCAGGTGGGGGGCTTTCCTGCATCACGGCGAGACTCCCGGGGGAAGAGACGGACATGACCGGGCAGGAGCCTCAAGCACCGCGTACCTCGCTGGCGTTGACGTCTTCGCGCTCGGTGATGGCGAACAGAGTGGGGCCGGTGCGGATGTCGTCGCCATGACCCAGCGGGTAGCGTCCGGCGCTCTTCCGGGTGAGAGACGTCGCGTGCAGGTAGCGTCGAAGTGTCGTCTGCGCCAAGAGTGTTGCGTGCTCGGTGGGTGGCGGGATCTCTTGTCATGCGAGGGATCTGCGGGCCCGAGGGGTCGGCGGCAGCGGTCAGTGTTCTTCTTCGGACGAGAGGGGTCGACGATGGGTGAACGTCCCAGGACGCTGCTCAAGGCCCTGGTGGCCCAACGCCGTTGGCGCTACAGCGACTTCGTGGCCCACTTCGGCCGTACCGCCGAGAAGGTCGTCAAGAAGGGCACCGCGAACCCGACGATCTCCGAGGCGCAGTTCCGCCGTTGGACCGCGGGAACCATCCGGACACTGCCCGGACCGGACGCCTGCCGGGTGCTGGAGGAGATGTTCGGCGTCAGCGCCGCCGCCCTGTTCCAGTCGCCTCCCTCGCCCGAGTCACCCGCACCCGCACCCGCACTCGCGTTCAGCCTGAAGGACGAGATCGACATGACCGCACGCGACGCATCAAGCGAGGCCGGCGCCGCCGCCTCCGCGTCCATCTCCGACACCACCCTCGACCAACTGCGCGACGACGTCGCCGAACTCGCCCGCCGCTACCACTCCTTCTCGGCGTTCGAAGTCCTTCAGACCGCAAGGAAGTTGAGAGAGGAGGCCGAACAGCACCGCGACCGCACCCAGGTCCCTGCCCAGCAGGAGGACCTGCTGATCATCGCCGGTCAAGCCTGCGCGCTGCTGTCCGCGGCGGCCTTCGACCTCGGCTCCCTCGACGGCTCCACCCGCCTCGCGCGCGCCGCCGCCCTGTACGGCGAGACCGCCCGCTTCACCCCTCTACGAGCCTTCGCCGGAGGCGCCCTCGCCTACATCGCCTACTTCTCCGGGCGCCCCGCCGAGGCGGCGCAGCTCGCCCAGCGCGCGCAGATGTTCACCGGGATCGGTGACGTCGCGCGCCGCAGACTGGCGGCCATCGAGGCACGCGCCCACGGCCACCGAGGCGACGCGGCCTCGGCCCAGCGAGCGCTCGACGCCTCCCGCCGGGAGGGACGCGGGGAGTTCGACGACCTCCACGACGGCGTAGGAGGGGAGTTCGGCTTCCCCGACGAACGACTGGCCATGTCCAACAGCTCCACCTGCCTGCTGCTCGGCGACGGCACACAGGCCGAGGTCGCGGCCCGCACCGCCCTCGACCTGGTGGCCGGCAAACCCGAGGCACTCCGCTCCGCGCGCGTGGTGGGCGGAGCGGCAGCGGACCTCGCCGCGGCTCGCCTTCTCAGCGGAGACCTCGACGGAGCCGCCGACGCCCTTGACCGCGTCTGGATCGTGCCCGGCGAGCAGCGCGCCACCGGCCTCCTGACCCGCACCGCGCGCGTCCGCCGCCAACTGGCCGATGAACGCTTCCGCCGAACACCGCTCGCCAATGAGATGGGCGAACGTCTGGAGCACTTCAGCCGCCTGGCCGCCCAGCACCAGCTCGGCGCGGGAGCGGTGGCCGTGCTGGAGAGCTGAGCCGCGTTACGGCGGAGCCGTCTCAGGGCGGATCAGTCTCACGGTGCGGAGGCCAAGGTGGCGAGGATCTCGGCCTCCTTCTCGGGCGCGAGCCCGTGCTCCGCCCAGCGGGGATGCTCCACGGGTCGGCCGTCGGCCCGCAGCCACGCCCAGGTGTCCGCGATCGTCTCGGTGAGCGGACGGCACCGCAGCCCGGCCGCCGCAGCCCGGCCGGCGTCCACCGACCACGCCCCCGCATGCGTACGCCACAGAGGCAGTTCGGTCCACTGCCGAACCGCGTGCTCGACGAGCGTCTCCGGCTCGACCCACACCAGTTGGCCGTTCGATTTGGTGACGTCGAGGCAGGCGAGCAGGAAGTCCTCGAAGCTCAGCCCCTGGGGGTGGGCCACGTTGTAGGCGCCGCCGGTCGCGGCAGCCGCCTGATCCACGGCGAACGCGGCGACATCACGCACGTCGACCGGCTGGATGACCCGCGCGGCCGGGGCCGGAGCGAGCACTGGCCCACCACGGGCAGCCCGGTTCAGCCACCACGGCAACCGCCCCACGTACTCACCCGGCCCGAGAATGATCCCCGGCCGCAGAAACACCGCCCGCTCCCCGAACGCCTCACTGATCGCCCGCTCCCCACCGGCCTTCTGGAACCCGTACTTGGTCGGCGAACCATCGGCGCCGGTGTACCCGAACGACGCGTCCGCGTCCGCCGGGCACTCCAACACCTCGGACGACTCGGTCAGGGCCTGGTGCGGCCACCCCGCGTACACCGACACGGTGGAGACGTGTACCCACCGGGAGGTCGCGTCCCGCAGGGCTTGCGCGGCCAGACGCACGTCGCGCGGCGCGAACTCGGAACTGGACGTGTCGATGACGGCGTCCCAAGGTCCTTCGCCGACAAGCCGGTTGAGATCCGCCACCTCGGTGCGGTCACCCCGGACCGAGCGCACCCCCGGCACGTCCTGCCCGGACCGACCACGGTTGAACGCTGTCACGTCCCAACCGCGACGCAGAGCCTCCTCCACGACGCCCTTGCCCAGGAACCACGTACCGCCCATGACCAGAATCCTCATGACCAAGATCCTGCCCTCCGCCAAGGGCCGGGAGAAGGGGGCCAGCTCTCGCTCCTACGATCAGCCCTGATCGACGCTCATCTGGCGAAGGCTGTCGACGAGGCTCCTGACGCTTCCTGAACGCCGGTGGGGACTTGCTCCTGGTGGCGAAGCGCTTGCGGCCAGACAGTCAGAAATCTTGATCATCCGTGCTTCCTTGAGACCGAAGGCGCAAGTTCTCTTCTTCTAGGGCGGCTATGCGGCGTTCGAGTTGGGCGTGGGTGGGCTTCTTCACTGGTTGTGGTGAGGGAGGGGGCGCCTGGGCTGGAGGAACGGGTGGAGGTGGCTCGGCGGCAAGGCCGATGGGCTCGTAGGCCACGATCATCGAGGCGTCCTTCCCGCATTCGGGGCACTGCATCGAGTCGTACGTCGTGAGCGTGGCGACCTCCCAGTGCCGGCGGGTTTCAGTGATGTGCCCGCAGTAGAGGCGCACCCGCCACCGCATGATCTCGTGCTCTTGCTTCTTGAACTTCTGCATCAACTCCCATACCTGCCTGAATGCCTCGTGCTTGCGCCTGGTGATCTCGGGATCGGCCCTCTCCCTTGCCCGAGCCTCTTTGGCCCGTTCCTCAGCCTGCTTGCAGGATTCTTCGCGCCTCTCCTGGTTTCGGTGGTCCCTCCGGGTGAGCTGGTAGTTCTCCAGGGGAACGCCGCTGCTCTTGTACTCGACCTCCGGCATAGAGAGAACCGTAGGTCTGGCTGTGCTCATCTCCGCTTCAGGTGAACGGAGTTGACCGCTGAACGCTTACGACTGAAAGAGGTTGACGACCTCTGAACGTGGGGTAGCTGCTGGCTGTC
The DNA here is from genome assembly GCF_055597585.1 of Streptomyces sp. AMJ-169. Classification (NCBI taxonomy): domain Bacteria; kingdom Bacillati; phylum Actinomycetota; class Actinomycetes; order Kitasatosporales; family Streptomycetaceae; genus Streptomyces; species Streptomyces sp. AMJ-169. The sequence goes on along the minus strand of NZ_JBVLTJ010000030.1, from coordinate 12,958 downwards.
GACACAGGTACGTGTCGGGCCCTGCTGGGAGAACCGTCGGGGCCCGTCGTGCATCGTGCATGTGGTGGCATCAGCGGCGTGGTGCGCGTGGTGTCGCAGGCGTGGCGAGGCGCGGTGTCATGGCTTGGTGGTCCGTGATGCGGGTGGCCTGGGTGTAGGCGGGGAGGTCGGCTGTGCGGCGTAGGCGCCAGACGAGGACGTCGCTGATGGAGTCGGCGGTGTCCAGTTCCCGGCGGGTGGCGGCCTCGGTGAGCAGGGTGTGGGGGTTGTGGCCGGCGCGTTCGATGTCGGCGAGGGTGGCGGCCAGGGCGTTCCAGCCGGGTTCGGCCAGGATGGTCTTGGCGAGTTCGGGCAGGGCGGCGCGCATGGTGGTGGTGTGGTGGCGGCGCAGGGACGGGGCGATTCGGCGGCCACGTTCGCGGAGCGCGGTGAGGGGTTCGGCGGCTGCCTGCCGGTAGGCGGCCCGGAGGTGGGCGGCGGTCCGGCGGGCGGCCTCGGCCTGCTGGGCGTGCCGACGCTGGGCGTGCCAGTGGGCGGCGGCGAGGGCGAGGAAGACCAGCGTGTCCAGGAGCATGGCGGTGCCGGCTCCGTCTTCGCCGCGGCCGAGGGCGGGTCCGCTGTGGACGAGGTCGCGGGCTGCCCGGCGCAGGTCCTGTGCGTGGCGGAACTCGGCTCGGGTGTGGGAGCGGGCGGCCCGCTCGAACTCCCAGGCCGCCTGGCGCAGTTCGCTGCGGGTGTGGGCGGCGGAGGTCTTGGCGAGGGCGTCGAGGACTTCGCCGGTGGCGGCGATCTGCGCGGCTGCCGCGCCGTCGTCGTCGGTGTGGTCGAGGACGAGCAGTGCCGTCCAGGCCGCGTGGGCGGTGGTGCGCCGTGCGGTGGCGGGCAGAGAGGGCGGGGTGGACCGTTCCGCGGGTGGGGAACTGATGGTGAAGCGTTCCTGGATGCGGGGCAGGGACAGGTCGGGGGCGAGGGTTGATCCGGCGTAGTGGACCGGCTCTTTCTGCCTGTTGCGGTCGTCGGGCAGGGCGACTGTGTAGCCCTTGAGGTCGCCGGAGGGCAGCACTTTGGTTCGTACGAGGAGTCCGGCGTCCTTGAGGCGGCCGAGGAACTCCTCCGTGGAGGCGGCGCCGGCGACGGCGCGGCGGACGGTCTCGCGCAGTTCCTCGCGCGCGGCGCGCTCGCGGCCCTGGCGTTGGGCCTTGTGCCGCTCGGCGCTGGTGGTGCGCTTGGCGGCGGTGGCGTCGCCGGGGGCGACGCGGTGGAGGTTGTAGTCGGCTTCGATGCGGCGGGCTTCGGCCTGGGCGCGTTGGCCGGAGCGGTGGTGGTCGGGGCGGCGGCCGTCCTCGCGGACGAGGGTGGCGATGATGTGGATGTGGTCGTCGGCGTGGCGGACGGCGGCCCAGCGGCAGCCCGCGCCGTCGCCGGGGTCGATGCCGGTGGCCGCGATGGTGCGGCGGGCGATGTCGGCCCACTGCTCGTCGCTGAGGACCGGGTCGTCGGGGGCGGCGCGTACCGAGCAGTGCCACACGTGCTTCGAGGGCCGCTGGTCTGCGTCGAGCAGGTGGAGGGGCTGGTCGAGGAGGTGGGCGAGGTCTTTCTTGGCGGCGTGGGGGTCGCGGCCGGGGTCGGGGGTCATGTGGTCGAAGGAGGCGACCAGGTGGGGGTCGACGTGTTCCTCGCGGGTGCCTTTGCCGTAGAGGTAGCGGAGCAGTCCGAGGGTGCTGCTGCCTTGTTTGTGGATGCTGGGGATCACGCCGCCTCACCCTCCTGTTCCTGTCGGTGGGCGACCCGGTCGACGGCTTTCTTCACGGCGTCGGCCGCGCGGTGGATGTCGGCGACCACCTCTTTGAAGTGGGGCACATCGCCGCCGGAGTTGAGGGCCTTGGCTGCCTGGTTGAGGTTGCTGCCGGCCCAGCCGAGCTGACGGCGCATGGCGAACAGCTCGGTGAGGACGTCGCGTTCGGTAGCGATGGTGGCGGCGGTGCGGGACTGGTCGCGGGCGGCGGCCAGTGCGGAGTGGGCGAGGAACCCGGCCAGGCTCATGCCGACGGCGTCGGCGCCGTCCTGGATGATGGCGTGTTCGTGATCGCTGAGGCGGACACTCTGGGCGGGACGCTGCTTCTTCTCACGCGGACGCGCCCTCCCCTTGACCTTGGTCCGGCGCTTGCGGCCGGCCTTTCCTGGCTGCGGTCCGCCCTCGGTCGCGGCTTTCCCGTCCGGCGCCCCCTGGTGCTGGACGAGCCCCGCCGCCCCCGGGGCGGGGCCGGGTGAGGGCGCTCCCCCTGCGGGGGAGTGTCCGAACCTCCAACTTGCTCGGCTGTTCGGGGCTGGGGTTTCGGATGCGGTACTGCGTGGATCGTGGTGTTCGTGGTGCATGGGACCTGTCTCCATGGGGTCGGGCGTGGGGCCACGGGCGGTTGTGGGGAGCGGCCTCGGCAGGAGTGGCTGTGCCAGGTACCGGCGGAGTACCGGTGTTCTGCTGGGCGTTCAGAGGGTGATGGCGCTCTTGGCGGCGTTCAGTTCCGCCCGGACGGTGGCGGCGGCCTTCTGGGCGTCGTCCTTGCTGATCGTGTAACCCTTGGCCCTGACCGCCTTCTCCAAGGCGGGGCGGGGGACTTCGCCGGTTTTGGCGGCTATGGCGCGGGCCGTGGCCAGCAGTTCTCCGTCGGGGACGGTGCGGTTGCGCGGGCTCGTCCCGGGCGGCTTCTTGGCGGCTGGCGCCATGGCGGTGGCGGGTTTCGCCTCGGGCGTGGGCGCGTTGCCCGCCTTGGCGGAGGGCGTCGTGGTGGCGTCGTGCGCCTGCTCGTGGCGGATCGGGCGGTTTTCCGATGGCGTGGCGGCCTCGGGGAGTGGCGTGGCGGGGGAGGCTGGTGTGCCGCTGGTGCCGAGGTGGCGGTTGATGACGAGGTAGAGGTGGACGGCGCCGGCGAGGGCGAGCGGGGCGATGGCGGAGAGCGCGCCGACGGTGGCGTTGCCGAGATGGAGGCGGGTTCCCTCGTTGAGGCCGACGGCGTGGACGACGTTGGCGGAGATGCTGGTGCCGGTGGCCGCGCCGACGAGCGTCCACACGTACAGGCGGGAGCGCACCGGGGCGGTGCGCAGGAGGAGCAGGGCGACGATGCCGATGGCGATGAAGCCGTCGATCACGAGAGGGAAGAGGTAGGTGAGCAGGCCGCGCACGTGGCCGGCGACGGCCATCTGGCGCAGGGCGTCGTAGGAGAGGGCGAAGGCGACGGCGGCGAGCAGGACGATACCGACGCGGACGCTGCGGCTACCGCGCAGGGCAGCCGGGGCTATCGGGGCTGTCGGGGTGGGGGAGGGCAAGGCGGGCGCTCCAGGGATGGTGCGGTGGGGATAGGCGGTGAGGGGCGTTCACGGCGGGGGCGTACACGCGGGCCCCCTTCTAAAGGGGGCCCCGCGCGTGAACGCTCGGGCGCGTGTACGGCGTGGACGCCCGCGTGATCGTCTGACCTGCGATTTCGTGGTGGGCGTGCACGCTGTGAGCGGTTCACTGCGGGATGCTCGCGTGAGGGCCGCGTGTACGGTCGCGTGATCGCTTCGCGAGGGCGCGGAGGGGGCTCAGCCGACGGCGGTGAGGTGGCGTGCGGAGGCGTAGTAGCGGGTCTGCTGTCCGCCTCCGGCTCCTCCGGCGATTCCGTCGGCCTTGGTGGCCAGGCCGCTGTCGACGAGGCGGGCCAGGTGGCGTCGTGCCTTCTCCACGTCGGCGCGTTCCGGGTCGCCCCCGCCGGTCAGGACGGCTGCCAGCTCTCGGGCGGTCAGCCCGTTCGGGGCGTTGCGGAGCAGGATGGCGGGGTCCTTGGTGGGGTCGACCGTGCTGGTGCCGCGCACGTGGTCGTGGGTGACGTCGAGCGGGCCGAGCTCCCCGGTGGGGGTCTTGAGGTGGTGGAGGGTGACGGCGGGGTCGCCTGCCCGGCCGGTGATGAACAGGACGCTGCCCGCGCCTGCGGTGATCCAGGTCGAGCCGTAGACCTGGTCCAGGCTGGGGCGCTGGCCGCGTGGCGCGTCCGCGGTGGCCTTGCGCTGGTGGTGCAGCTCCATGATCTCCACGCCGTCTCGCAGGGCGCGCATGCGGGCGTTGTGGAAGGCGACGGCGAGGCTGTCGTCGACCATCGTGCCGACCGCGTCCTTGAGGCTGTCGATCACGATGGTGTCGGCCTGGTGGGCGGCGGCGAGGTCGGCGAGGAGGTCGGGCTCCTTGTCGAGGGTGGCGGGCAGCGGGCCCTGCCAGACGACGAGCCGGTCGCGCAGGATCTTCTCGTCGGTGTCGAAGACCCGGCGGCCCATGGCCTTGGCGATCTGCTTGGGCCGGTCCATGGCCAGGTAGAGCACCCGCCTGCTGGGGGCGACCGGCATCTCCAAGACCGTCTCCTGGAGGCCGAGGCGGGCGAAGACCACCTGATGGGCCAGGGTGGTCTTGCCGACCCCCGGAGCGCCGACGATCATCAGGCTCTCGCCCGGCGCCCAGACGGTCTTCTCGCGCGTTCCCCAGAGAGGCTCGGCGTTGGCGCCGGTCTCCCTGACGAAGACCCACCCGTCGACGGCGAAGCGGGACAGGCGCCCCTGCCCCGAGGCGAGCGCGCGCTCGCGTTCGGCGCGGACCGTCGCTTCGATCTCACCGCGTATCTCGTCCGGGTCGGCGCCCGGCTCCTGGGCACGCTGGACGGTCCGCACGGCGGAGGCCAGCAGTCGGCGCAGGTCGGCCTTCCTGCGGATGATCTCCGCGTGGTACTCCGCGTTGCCGGTGCCGTAGAGCGCGTTCGCGAGCTGATGCAGGTAGGTGGGACCGCCGACACGCCGCAGGTCTCCCTGCTCCTGGAGCCGCTCCGTGAGGACGATCGGATCGGTCGGCCTGCCCTCGCCGTGCTGGGCGCGGAGTGCGCGCCAGATGGTCTCGTGCGCGGGCCGGTAGAAGGCGTCGTCCCCCAGGACCGGGCGGACCAAGTCGATGATCTCCGCCTTGTGCATGCAGGCACCGAGCACCGCCTGCTCGGCATCCACGTTGAACGGGGGTTCCAGCTGCCCGTCCTGATCTGACGCGGGGCTGTCCTCGTAGCGGGATGGCGCCTGGGGCGGGTGGGCCGTACTCTGGGGCATAGAACTCCTCACCCGGCAGGCCATATGGGGCGGCAACCCCGGTCCAGCCGGTCGAATCGTTAGGTATGGCGGTTGTGGGGTTTCTGCTTCGCCCCCGGTGCTGCACGCGCCGGGGGCTTCTTCGTGTCCACCCTCGTTCAGGGGTAGCCCCAACAGTACCAGCAACGATTCAAATGGGAATGACTTGCGATGCAGATAGGATTAGTGTTAGCTATTCGTCATCGCCCACGGCTGTCCCGTGGGGCCCCGAGCGAGAGGAGGTGGGAACGATGGGCGACGAAGACGGCGCGGCCCGCGCCGGAACCGACCGGCCGGAGCCTGAGAACCATGTGGCCGAGCGCATCCGGACGGAGCGCGAGGTCCGTGCCTGGAGCACGGCGAAACTCGCCGAGGAGATGACCAAGGCCGGCCACCCGATCAACCAGTCCGCGATCTGGCGGATCGAGAGCGGAAAACCGCGCCGCAGGGTCAACCTCGACGAGGCGCTAGGCTTCTGCAAGGTCTTCGACCTGCCCCTCGACGAGCTGACCAGTCCGCCCGGCCAGCTGATGAACGCACAGGTCAGACGGCTTGTCGGCGAGTACGTCGAGAAGTGGAAAGAGTGGCGCGCCCTGGGAAAGGCCCAGGACCGGATCATGGCCGAACTCGACGACTACGCGAAGGCACACCCCGACCAGGCGGACCTGGTCAAGGTCATGCTCATGCACGAACTTGAGGTCGCCTCCGGTGACGACTTCCGCCACTATCGCGGCTCGCGCTCAAAGCTCCAGAGCTGGCTCGGCCCCGACCGGATGTATCCGGCCGACGAGACCGAACAGCCGCCGACTCAGTAGCCGCTCCGCCACGGTCACTTCGGCGCTTGGATCACCGACGCCCCTTCTGCGCTCCCGCAGTCCCACAACCGCCATACCTAACGAAACATCCGGCACTGCTGCCTGGGTTGCCGCCCTAGCCTGCCGGTCAAGGAGCCCCCTTGCCCCAGAACGTCTCCCCGTATCTCGCCCAGATCGCCCAGCTCCTCGACGTTCCCGAGGACTCCCTCCGCGCGTTCATAGTCGCGCGCGGAGGTGACCAGGGCGACACCACCCTCGTCGGCCTCACGGTCGCCGAGGCCGCTCGCCGCATGGGTGTCGGCCGCACCACGCTGTACAAGTACATCTCCTCCGGCGAGATCCCCTCCGCGAAGGTCGGACGGCTGCGCCGAGTCCCGGTCGAGGCGGTGAACGACTTCCTCCAACGTCGCCTCAGCCGCGACGGCTTCGCTAGCGCGGCTTGAGGAGGGCGTACATGACCAACCCTAAGAACTCCCGTCAGCCCAATGGTGCTTCGACCATCTACCTCGGCAAGGACGGCCGCTGGCACGGCCGCGTCACCGTCGGCGTCAAAGACGACGGCACCCCGGATCGCCGCCACGTCAGCCGCAAGACGCGCGCCGAAGCCACCAAGGTCGTACGTGAATTGGAACGGCAGCGCGACACCACCGGTGTCCGCAAGGCCGGCCAGACCTGGACCGTCGAGACGTGGCTGACCCACTGGGTGGAGAACATCGCTGCACCCAGCGTCGGCGAGAACACCATCGACGGCTACCGCGTCGCGGTCTACCACCACCTCGTACCAGGCATCGGCGCCCACCGCCTGGAGAAGCTGGAACCCGAGCACCTGGAGCGCCTCTACCAGAAGATGCAGGTGAACGGCAGCGCGGCTGGCACCGCCCATCAGGTACACCGCACGCTCAAGACGGCGCTGAACCAGGCCGTCCGCCGCCGCCACATCGTCACCAACCCGGCCTCGGTAGCCAAGGCGCCCAAGCTCGAAGAGGAAGAGGTCGAGCCGTACACCCTGGAGGAGGTCCAGAGCCTCCTCGCCGAAGCGGAAAAGCAGCGCAACACCGCCCGCTGGGTCATCGCGCTCGCGCTTGGTTTGCGCCAGGGCGAGGTCCTCGGCCTCAAGTGGGAGGACGTCGACTTCGAGGTGGGTGTCATCCTTGTGCGCCGAGGCCGACTGCGGCCCCGTTACCAGCACGGCTGCGGCGGAAAGTGCGGCCGTAAGCCCGGATACTGCCCACAGAAGATCAACACCCGGCGTGAGACGAAGGACACCAAGACCCGTGCTGGTAAGCGCCCGATCGGTGTGCCCGAGGAACTGCTGAAGCTGCTTCGCCAGCACAAGGAGGAGCAGGACCGTGAGCGCGCGCTTGCTCGCGACCTGTGGGAGGAGAAGGGCTACGTCTTCTCGTCGCCGATCGGCGAACCCCTCAACCCCAACACCGACTTCCACCGGTGGAAGGACCTGCTGAAGGCGGCTGGCGTCCGCGACGGCCGACTCCACGATGCGCGTCACACCGCGGCCACTGTGCTGCTCCTCCTCGGTGTCCCCGACACGGTCGTCGATCGGATCATGGGCTGGGAGCCCGGCAAGTCCGCCCGGATGCGCCGCCGGTACCAGCACCTCACCAGTCCCGTGCTCCAGCAGACCGCTGCGAAGGTCGGCGCCCTGATCTGGGGTTCGACCCCGCACCAATTCCCGTCTGCACCTGGAGGTCCCGTGCCCGGCTTGAGTCAGAGCCCCGTACCAGCGGGTCCGGATGTCTACGTGGCCTGTCTCGGCGGGCGGTACGTTCCGTTCCTTCACAACAAGCACGCCCAGGCCGTGGCCTCCCAGTGGGGTGCCGATCACCCTGGCAAGCCTGCGCACGTGGAGAAGTGGGACCGGCCCCGGTGGGAGCACGAGGGACCTGGCGGTATCCGGGCTATCCGCGATCGGATTCCCGACCGCCGGCCCATTCATCACGCCCACGCCGTGTTCCTGCCCGGCGGCGAGCGGCTCAACATCGGCCGCCCTGAGCAATGGTCCCTACTGGCCTGGGAGTTCGAGACCGATCTCTACACCGACCTTCCGGTCCGGTGGCACACCACGCGGCGCCCCGGCCAAGAGGTCGAGACCCAAGTCCGCGGCACGGACCAGGACGCCGTCGTCGCTGCGTTTGGCGAGGCTTGTGCACAGGCCGTGGACCGCGCGAGGAGCCCGGAAAGGTACGGAGACATCGGCAGCTACTGACTCACCTTCAGGTGCGGTCTGATGACTCGTTCAGGGATCGAGTTGCGCGATGGAGCCCGGCAACTGCCACAAGTTGCCGGGCTTCAGAGCACACATCAGTCGACGAGATAGTGAGCTTCGACGTAGGCGACGGTGGAGCCGTAGGGCTCTCCCACCGGCTTCAACATGTACCGGCGGAAGACTGCGGCGGTGGCGCGGCGGACGCCGCGGTTGCGGGCCTCGGCGTTGTCCCATGACTGGGCGAGGGTGCGCTTGACCACTTGGTCGATCTCCTCGGCCAGGTTCTGCTCCGTGACGGTGAGGCCGGGCGGCGCGTGGTCGTGGATGATCCGCGACAGGACACCCACGTGGTCGTCGTCCAGCACGACGGCTTCGTCGGGGTGCTTCTCGGCGTTCACGATGGCACGGGCGACCCGGAGTGCTTCGGCCAGGAACTCCAAGGCGTCCTGGGCGTTCTGGATGATCCGGTCCCGTAGCTGCCTGATCCGCTCTGCCAGGGCGGTGTACTTCGCGGACCCCGGTTCGACGCCCTTCTCAAGGGCTGCCTTGATGTGGTCCAGGATCTCCGCCGCAGACGGCGGCCTCTTGTCCTCGCCGTCATTCTTGTCGGGCTTGGGACGAACAAGGGCCAGCAGCTCCTTGAGGATCGTGATGCCCTGGGCGTCGAGGACGAGGGCTTCTTCCTGGGAGGCGGCCACCGAGAAGGAGTGGACGTGGGCGTTGATTATCTCCAGGACCATCGGTCCCAGCTCGCCCAGTCGTTCCTTCCTTTCCTCGTCGGAGGACTTTTTGAACAGGGTCGTGTACGCAGACCCGAAGAGCCCGAACCCGTCCTGGTACTTGGCGACCCGCTTGTCCGTGTTGATGAGCGGGTACAGGCGGGCCAGAAGACGGTAGTTCTTGCTGAAGACCTCGGCGGCGTCAGGGTTGGCGTCCAGGAAGCCGTTGATGACACGTACGGACTCGTATCCGTGGGCCGTGAGGTCAAGGCCGTCCACATCTGCGAGGAGGTCTTCGGTGTGGGCGAAGGTGGTGCGGAACTCGGCGACCAGGTCGGTCAGGTCGGTGACGAACCCGCCGCCCTTGCCGGCGGACCCCTCCGAGGTGGGGTTGACGACGGCGCGCTGGACCTCTTCGGCCAGGCTGATGTAGTCCACGACCACGCCGGTGGTCTTCACGAATCCGGCCGGGGACACCCAGGTGCGGTTCGGGCGGGTGATTGTCTGGAACAGGTTGTGCGCCTTCAGCGGCTTGTCCAGGTAGAGGACGCCCTCGTTGGGGGCATCGAACCCAGTCATCAGCTTGGCCGTCACGACGAGGAAGCACAGCGGGTCATCCGGGGTGAGGAATCGCCGCTTCTGGTCCTCCTCGTCGACCTCGGAGAGCCGGTACTGCCGCATGGCCGCTTCCTCGGCCTTGGCGTCCGAGACGTGGATGTTCACCTCTGCGGTGATCCGATCGTGCTTGCCGACCTCGGCGAGTACCTGCGACGCCTCGTAGCCGGCCAGCAGCTCGTTGATCTTGTCCGTGTATGCGACGGCCAGCTCACGGTTGTAGGCGACGACCTGCGCCTTGAGGCCGTTGCGATAGGTGCCGGCCAGGTAGTGGTCCACGATGTCCTGGCAGACCGTGTGGATGCGTTCGGGGTTGGCGAACACCGAGGTGAGGCGCCCGAACTTGCGGGACAAGGTTTCACGGTCGGGGTCGTCGAGATCGAATTCGTCGGCGAACTGGTCGAACTCGGCTTGTAGGGCCCGGTCGTTCATCTCGAAGGTGACCGGGTGCGGGTCCAGCATGACTGGAACGGTTGCCTCGTCCTGAAGGGACCGCGACACCGAATACCGGTGCAGCACCCTGTCCGGGTCGGTCTCCTCGCCGAAGAGGGCGAAGGTGTTGGTGGTGAGGTTCCTGATGGGTGTGCCGGTCATGCCGAAGAACTTCGCGTGCGGCAGTGCTGCGCGCATCTGCCCGGCCAGGGACTCTTCTTCCGATGACTGGGTGCGGTGTGCCTCATCGACCAGCACGATGATGTTGCGGCGGGTCGACAGGTTCTTGCCGGCGTCGGCGAACTTGTGGACGGTCGTGGAGATGACGCCGCGCACATCGTCAGCCAGCAGGGAACGCAACTCCTTGCTGGTGGAGGGCTGGTGGAAGTAGGCGTCGCCCATCGCGGAGGTGAATACCCCGGAGGTTTGCCGCACGAGCTGGGTCCGGTCCGAGAGCAGGATGATCGTGGGCGACTCGGTGCGGGTGTCAGCCAGTAGCAGCGAGGCGGCGAACACCATCAGCAGAGTCTTCCCGCTGCCTTGGTGGTGCCAGACCAGACCCTTCTTGCCGTCGGCCAGGACCCGCCTGTGGATCAGATGGGCGGCCTCCATCTGTGGGTAGCGGGGCAGGTACTTTTTATCCGCTCCGCCTCCAGAGGTGTCGAACAGGATGAAGTTGGCGAGCATGTCCAGGACCGTGGCCGGGTTGAGCAGAAGCTCGACGGAGCGCTGTACGTCGGCCCGCCCGGACAGGTTCTCGTCATCGTCAGTGGACCGGAACGGCTGCCACAGGTTCAGGGGTGCACCAGCGGCACCGAACCGCAGCTTCAGCCCGTCGGAGGCGACAGCGAAGACATTGGGGGTGAAGAACCACGGGTATTCGGTGGCGTACACGTCGTTGATCTCGCGTGCGGCGTCGGCCCACCCGGACTTAGCGGTCGGTGACTTCACCTCTACGACAACGAGGGGCAGGCCATTGGCCCAGTACACGAGATCGAACCGGCGGGGGGTCTTGCCGGGGATGGCTATGGTCACCTCGTCCGACACGACCAGGGTGTTGGTGGTCGGGTCCTCGAAGTCGATGACCTTCAAGGCGTGCCACACGCCGTCGGCGCCCCGGAACTCCTTGTGCCCGCGCAGCAGTTCCAGTACCTGTTCGTTGGCTCGCACCAGCCCGCCTTCGACGGCGTTGACCGTGGCGATGATCTCCTCGACCACGGTGTCCACGTCGAACCCGTCGATCACCTCAGGGTTGAGCCGGACGATGGCATCCCGCAGCTCGCCCGCGAGCACCGTTTGCGTCGTCTCACGCGGCAGCGACCTGCCCGCTGTGTAGCCCCATCCCATCGGGAGGGACCACTGGATCATGGAGTTCTGGAACTCGCGCTCCCGTATGCCCTTTGCCACGGCTCAGACCCCCAACTCGGCAGACTCGATGTCGATGGTCCGATCCAACAACCCTGACAGCAGTCCCGCACGGACCTGACGAAGGCGGTCGGTCTCCGCGCGTGTCGCGGCTACCTGCTCGGCGGCTGCGGCCAGGGAGCCAGTCAACTTTGCTTGCTGCGCGGTGGGGAGGTCAGGAACGCCCATGCTGCTAGCGCGGGAAAAGCCGAGCGCCTTGATAGTGATACCGGTGGCCTGCCCTGCAAACTGACCAGTTTCGCGCGCCCAGTGACACCACTGGAGTGCGTACTCCGGTGTCGAGACGCCCTCTCGTGCCCGGATGCGGATGACGTGCTTGTCGAAGCCGAGGAACCCGTCCACCTCGCCCGCCCAGAGTGCCGCCTGGCCGACCGACCCGCCTTCGACCAAGAGAACGTCGTCAGGGAGCACCGCGTACTTCTCCTGCTCCCGAGGCTCGAAGTTCATAGTCTTCAGATCGCTCAGGTCGAGCGTTCCAACACCGATGTTGGCCGCACGTAGGTACGGGTGTACGTGGTCACCGACAGACTGCCGGGCTGACTTCTGCCGCCCGAGCCGCATCTCGAACTTTTCGCCCGCTGGGACCGTGGGCACTTCGAGCTTGCTGAAGAGGTCGCGCCGGAGGCCCGACTCGACCTTGCACAAGGCGTCGGCCTCGGTGTCGAGCGCGGTGATCTGGTCGTCGACCGCATCGAGCATCTCGACGATCCGTGCTTGTACCGCACAGGGTGGGATCGGTAGTTGGATCTGCAAGAGTTGCTCTGGGTTGAGACGCTTGCGCCGTTGAACTGTCCCGCTCACTCGGTTCTTCATTTCTGCCCACAGTCGCGGCGAGCGACAGACGTGCCTCATCCAGTCGGGCATCACTTCTGGGCCAAGCGTGAACGTCGGGAACTCGTTGCTGACGACGAATCCATCGAACTCGACAGGTACTACGGTGATCGGACCTTCCCACGCGGTCAGTTTTCGCATCACGACCTGGTCAACGCGCAGTACATTCATTGCCGCGTACTCTGTATCTCCTCCGTCGAGTTCGCCTTTAGCGACAACCCCCTTTCCTGCATTCAGGACCCCGGCTAGGCGGTAGGTAGTTGCAGGCTTCATCGGTGTGCGCTGGATGTCGAGGCGCATTACCTCCCCGAGTGGACGAAGCGGATAACCGTCACTCATCGAAGCCCTCGATCCCTGCGGCGGAACGGCTGCCTTGCCCCGCACAGGACTCTCAAGGTCACCGAGGGTGATCTGCTGCCAGTCACTCATCGAAGCCCTCGATCCCTGCGGCAGAGAGGACCGCGAGCATGCGCTGCTCGGTCTTTTGCCGCTCGGCCCGGGCGATGTTGTAGGCGTCGATGAGGGTGCCGAGGTCTTCCTGCTCGGCAGCGGCCTGCTTGATGTAGCGGCCGATGTTGAGGTCGTACCCGTTCGCCACGATCTCCGTGGAGGGGACAAACCGTGCCGAGAAGCCAGCCGCTCCGTCGCTGTCGGAGCCCGAGTGGTAGGCGGTCACGATGTCGGTGATGTTTACGTCAGTGAGCTTCTTCGAGTTGGCTACCGATCGGGTGACGGTCGGCGAAGCGCAACGAGCGAGGCCCCCG
>NZ_JBVLTJ010000029.1:0-46065 GCF_055597585.1 Streptomyces sp. AMJ-169 | reverse complement strand
AGCCCGGGGGCCTCGCTCGTTGCGCTTCGCCGACCGTCACCCGATCGGTAGCCAACTCGAAGAAGCTCAGTGACGCGCTTCTGACGTTTACTCACATTCCAGCGTGGGTTTATCGGTACCACTTATGTGTCACGTTGCGGAAGGCATGCGCGTAGTTGGGAGAACACGGTGGCGTAGGGAGATGTGGCGCCATGGGTGTAGGTGACGATGGTCAGGCCCGGATCGGCGGGGATTTCGAGGGCGTCGTAGTCGAGGTCGAGGTCCCCGACGACGGGGTGGTGGAAGCGTTGCTGTCCGCTGCGGTAGTACTCGACATCGTGTGCGTCCCAGCGCAGGGCGAACTCGGTGCTGCCGGTGCTGAGTTCGTCGATGAGGTCGGCAAGGTCGGTGTTGCCGGGCGCGCGGGCGGCTTGGGTGCGCAGGCTGCCGACGGCGTCGTGGGCGATGCGATGCCAGTCGCGGTAGAAGCGGCGGGCCCGGTGGTCGAGGAAGACGAAGCGGGCTAGGTTCGGCGGCTGGTCGTCGGTGTCGAGTGCTTCTTGGTACAGCGCCCGGGCGAGCTGGTTGGTGGCAAGGACGTCGAGGTGGGCGTTGCGTGCGAAGGCGGCGGCGCCGGTCATGGCGTCGAGGATCTGCTGGACGCTGTCGCGTACGTGTGAGGTGCCGCCGTCGTGGTCGGCGGTGCGGTGCGGTGCGTTCGCGGCGCGGATGAGGGCGGCCAGGTGGGCGCGTTCGACGTCGTCGAGCTGGAGGGCGGTGGCGACGCTGTCGAGGATTTCTTCGGAGACGCCGCCGACGTTGCCGCGTTCCAGGCGGATGTAGTACTCGACGCTGATCGCGGCGAGCTGGGCGACCTCCGAGCGGCGCAGGCCGCTGACCTGGCGGCGCCCGCCGAAGTCGGGCAGGCCGGCCTGCTGCGGGGTGAGGCGGGCCCGCCGGCTGGTGAGGAAGTGGCGGATGTCTTCGCGGACGGTGTCGGCTGGCACGTGTTCAGCCTAGGACACGCTGCAGTCGGGAGGGGCACTGGCAGGACCTCTCCGGAAAAGGACTCCCAGGTCAGATGGGGTGCGTGGTTCTGTGGATGGGTGCCCGGGCCATCTGGGTCGGCATCTCCGTCCCCCGGAAGGACCACGTACCGTCATGCCTCTCACCGCTTCGCCGCATCGGTCGTCGAAGGCGGACGCGCCTGAGACCAACCGGCACGCCACCGCGACGCTGGCCGCTGCTGTCCTGGGCTTCTTCGTGATCACGCTGGACGCGACGATCGTGAATGTTGCCCTTCCCTCGATCCGGGATGCGCTGGGCGGCGGGATCGCTGGTCTGGAGTGGGTGGTCGACGCCTACACGTTGATGTTCGCGGCTCTGTTGCTGTCCGCCGGGTCCCTCTCGGACCGGATCGGGGCGCGCCGCGCGTTCGCCGGTGGTCTGGGGCTGTTCATCGTCGCCTCGGTGGTGTGCGGGCTGGCACCGTCCCTGCCGGTGCTGATTGCGGCGCGCATGGTGCAGGGGATCGGCGCGGCCGTCACCATGCCGACGTCGATGGCGCTGGTGCGTCAGGCGTTTCCTGATCCGGCGCGCCGGGCGCGTGCGGTCGGGGTGTGGGCGATGGGCGGCGCAGTGGCTGCTGCCGCGGGCCCCGTGCTCGGCGGCGTGCTGAGCCTGGTGTCGTGGCGGATGATCTTCTGGATCAATGTGCCAGTCGGCATTCTCACCTTGCTCCTGCTGTCTCGCACTCAGCCGTCGCCGACCCGCCCTGCTCCGTTCGACTGGATCGGACAGGTCACTGCGATCCTGGCGATGGGCGGTCTGACGTTCGGGGTGATCGATGCCGGGGGCGCGGGATTCACCGCCCCCCAGGTAGTGACCTCGCTCGGTATCGCTGTCGTCTCGCTGGTCGCCTTTGTGACGGCGCAGGCCAAGGTGACCCACCCGATGGTGCCGCTCACGCTGTTCCGCTCGCCGACCGTGGTCGTCGCCACCGGTATCGGATTCGCGTTCATGGTCGGCTTCTACGGACTGCCGTTCCTGTTCTCCCTATACTTCCAGCAGCAGCACGGCCTGTCCCCGCTCGAAGCCGGGGTCGCCTTCCTGCCGATGATGCTGCTCAGCGCGCTGCTGACGCCGTTCTCCGCGCGCATCGCCGAGCGCACCGGGCCTCGCGTCCCGATGATCGCCGGACTGGTCCTGATCGCGGTCGGCTCGATCGCCTTGGCGCTCGTACCTGCCTCGGTCCCGATATGGGCGAGCGCGCTGCTGCTGATCCCCGTGGGCATGGCCGGCCCGCTGGTGATGCCCACGACCACCGCCCTGTTGCTGGAGCACGTGCCCGCCGAGCAGACCGGCACCGCCAGCGGCGTTTTCAACACCAGCCGCCAGATCGGCGGCGCCCTGGCCGTCGCCGTCTTCGGCGCCCTGATCTCCAGTTCGGCGGGCTTTCAGCACGGGCTGCGCATCAGCCTCACTCTGGTCGCCGCCATCGCGCTCATGGCAGCCCTGGCCACCGGACGCCTCGGCGCCGCCGGAGGCCACGACGTGTGATCACCGAGCTGGCCCAGGGCGCACATAGCGACTGAAGATATAGAGCGCCCGGGGTGGAAGGGCCCTCCAGGCGCGAGAGCGGCGAGGTGTAGCCCCGGCTGCGCTGCTGACGACTCGATAGTCATTAAATGATCAATAATATCTCTAACCTCGGCAAAATTGCCAGCCTATGGGTGGCGCAGAGGCTCGGGGAGCCCCTGCGAGTACCTCGCCCGACAGTCTCTCCCCAGCGTGTGCCGATCCCTGTTGCATAGCTATGAGCACATCGTGAGTATGCGGCGGGGTCGCGATGGAATCGCTCGCCCTGTGAACGAAAGGCAGTCGGACAGATGGCACTCTTCCCCCGCTCGATCCCGCAATGGGCCGGCCGTGCACGTATTCCTTCCTGGGAGGCTGCTGATGCTTAGGGGACGCGCCAGAGAACTCGGAGCCTTCCTCCGGGCCCGCCGCAACGCATTGCGCCCCGAAGCCGTTGGTCTTACGGCCTGGGACGAGCCGCGCCGCGTGTCAGGGCTGAGGCGCGAGGAGGTCGCGGAGTTGGCCTCCATCAGCACGGACTACTACACCCGCATCGAGCAGGCACGTATCGCGGTCACCCCCAGCGTCCTAGCCGCAGTGGCCTCCGCGCTACGGCTCGACGACGCGCAGCGCCACTATGTCTTCTGCCTGCTCAGCCAGCAAGGTACCGAGGAACGACGGCCTCGGGCTCAGTCCGTGCAGCCCCAGCTGCGGCAGCTGCTGGACGGTCTGACTGCCATCCCGGCGCTCGTGCTGGGCCGTTATATGGACGTGCTGGCCTGGAATCACCTGGCGTCAGTCCTGGTCGCCGACTTCGCGAGGGTTCCGCGGTGGGAACGCAACTGGGTACGGCTCATCTTCCTGGACCCGCGGATGCGGAAGGTGCACGCCGACTGGGAAGACGTGGCACAACAGGCGGTCGCCCAGCTGCGCATGGAAGTGTCGGTGCACATGGGTAGTCCGCGCCTTCAGGCGCTGGTAGGCGAACTCACCGAACGCGACGCCGCCTTCCGGGAGTGGTGGTCGTCGTACCAGGTGGCTATCGAAGTGCGCGGCACCACCATCGAGCATCCGATCGTGGGCACGCTGAAGCTGGAGAGCAGCACCCTGGCCAGCACCGTCGATCCCGACCAGCGGCTGGTCAGCTGGACCGCCCGGCCCGGCAGCAGCGCCGGCCGACGACTGCAAGAACTGTCGCAGCTGTCGGCTGAGGCCGCTCAGGCTGCTCCCGTCGCTGCCTGACCGCGGCACTCTGCCGCGCGTGAACCCGTCTGGCCCGTCTGCGCACGCCACGGCTGCGGTGTGCCGGCTCACTGAACCAAAGCAGGGGCGATGTGCGCTCCGTGATCATGAAGGGACGAGGAGTATGACGTACTGGAGCGCCCCGGAGCTGTCACGGATCGGGGATGCCGAGGAACTGGAGATTGCGCCGCTGCGTGCGGACGGCAGGTACCGCTCGCCGACGCCGATCTGGGTCGTCAGGATTGGGGACCACCTCTATGTCCGTGCCCATCGAGGCCGGCGCGGGGTCTGGTTCCGTGCCGCGCAGGAACGGCACCAGGGGCACATTTCCTCGGGCGGAGTGAACAGGGACGTGGCCTTTGCTGATGAGCCCGACCGGGCGCTTAACGACGAGATCGATACCGCCTACCGCAGCAAGTACGGCCGGTACGGGGCCCGCTATGTGGATCCGATGGTTGCCGACGCTGCGCGTCAGGCCACGCTGAAGTTGATCCCGCAGTAGTCCATCGCGCAGGTTGTGCCCGTGGGCTCAGGGCACGGTCGTTGCCTGGATGGCGCGCGGGCGGATGGGGTCGCTGGTGTCCGTGAGCGGTGTGCCCGGCTGTTTGCGGGTGTGAGCCAGGATTTCGGCGGTGATCGAGACTGCAGTCTCCTGCGGGATAGCGGCGCCGACGTCTGGGCGATTGGCGCGTTCAGGCGTGTCAGGGCGCCGTCGCTGACGCCGTGGGCGCGTAGCAGTTCGAGCCGGCGTGCGTGGGCGCGGTGTGAGCCCATGGCGCCGATGTAGCCGAGCGGGCGGTGCGGCCTGTCGGTGACGACATGGTGGGCGTCACACACGGTGACGCAGTAGCCCAGGAAGTGGCCGGCCTGGCTGAGTGCGTCGGCGAATTCCAGCGCTCCGAAGATCAGCATGTCCGGTGCGGGCGGCAGGTGCGCACCAGAGCGCTGGCGGACACGCAGCCGTCTCCCGTGGGGTTCTCTGGACGAGGATGCTGGCGCCGATGCGGTGGGCGGCTGCGGCGAGCGCCGTCAGTGATGCAGGAACGGGTGGGCTTTGGGCGGGAGTTCCGTCTTGGGGCAGCAGCGGAATCCGACCCGTCAGGACTGGGGCGTCGGCTTCGGTGATCTGTATGAGCACAACGGGCTGCTCGGCGGCAGCGGCGGCCAGGGCGAAGGCCAGATGATCGTGGTCGGCCGGGTGGATGTGCTGTGCGTACAAGGTGATGCTGCCACCGCACATCAGTCCCGCGGCCCAGGCATCAGCATCGGAGGAGCCGAAGCGAGTCCGCTCGGGTGCACCGTTCTCCGCCAGCATGCGCGGGCAGAGGTCGTGGACGGTGCCGTCCACGCAGCCGCTGGAGATGCTGCCCGCCACGTTGCTGTCGGTGTCGACGGCCATGGAGGTACCCACGGGCAGCGGGGTGCTGCCGGGGTGGCGGTGGTGATGGTCGCAACGGCGCAGGTGCGGCAGGTGCGGCACCAGTGGGTGAGGGTGTCGGCGATGTTCAGCATGTTGGGCTCTTCTTGTGCGCGGGGCCTTCTGCCGACCCTGCTTCGGGCGCGGTCGGCAGGAGGGGTTCAGGGGTTATAGGAGGGCGTCGAGGGTGAGGGGCAGTTGCCGGATGCGGCGTCCGGTGGCGTTGAAGACGGCATTGGCTATGGCCGGGGCGACACCCACGTGCACGACTTCGCCCAGGCCCTTGACGCCGATCGGGTCGGCGACGGTGTCGCTGCCGTCGAGGAAGATCGCTTGCAGGTCTTCGATGTCGGCGTTGACCGGGACGAGATAGTCGGCGAGGTTGGCGTTGGTGATGCGGCCGTCGCGGTGGTCGGTGACGGAGTGTTCCAGCAGGGCG
Organism: Streptomyces sp. AMJ-169; assembly: GCF_055597585.1. Taxonomy (NCBI): domain Bacteria; kingdom Bacillati; phylum Actinomycetota; class Actinomycetes; order Kitasatosporales; family Streptomycetaceae; genus Streptomyces; species Streptomyces sp. AMJ-169. Next base: position 40,411 of record NZ_JBVLTJ010000029.1, on the reverse strand, counting down.
GTGCCGATGCCGCCGATCATGCCGCCGATGGCTTGGCTGTCGGCGAGGGTGGGGCTGATGATGCGGCCCGCGTCGTAGACACCGAACAGACGTCGTACCCGTACCCGCCCGAGGCGGGCGTCGACGGCGACTTCGGCGAAGGTGGCGGCGTAGGCGTACATGGAGTGTCGTTTGGCGCCGGTGGGTGGGGCGAAGGTGCCCGTGGTCTCCAGGTGGGTGCGCCGGTTGCGCTCCAGCAGCTGTCGGTAGGTCTCGCTGCGGGCGGGCTGACCGGGCAGATGGAGGCGGCCGGAGCGTACGACGACCTTCTCGGGGTCGGCTCCGTGAAGCGGGGAGTCGGGGTCGCTCACGGCGAGATCGATGGCGGTGCGGCGGACGGTGTCGCAGCCGGCCTGGACGGCGGATCCGACGCTGGCCATGGTCTGGGAGCCGCCGTGCGGCGGGGTGGGCGGCATGGTGGAGTCGCCGAGCCGGGTGGTGATGCGCTTCAGGGGCAGCCCGAGCGCATCAGCGGCGACCTGGGACAGTGAGGTGTAGGTGCCCGGTCCCATGTCGCTGGCGGCGGCCTCAACGAGGGCGCTGCCGTCGGCGTCGAGCCGGATGAGGGCCTGGGCCCGATTGCGCAGCGTGTCGTAGACGCCGGCGGCCATGCCCATGCCGATCAGCCAGTGGCCCTCACGGCGGGTGCCCGGCTTCGTGGGGCGCCGGTGCCAGCCGAACTCCTTCGCGCCGGTGGTGTAGCAGTCGGCCAGTCGCCGGGTGGAGAACAGCAGGTCGTTGGACTGGTCGGCGTCCGGTTCGTTGCGCCGGCGCAGTTCGAGGGGGTCGATGCCGAGCTTGTGGGCGAGTTCGTCGACGGCGGATTCGAGGGCGAACGCCGCGGTGGCGTAGCCGGGGCCGCGCATGTACAGCGGGGTGCTCACATCGAGCGGCACCTTGCGGTAGCTCTGGCGCACGTGCGGGGTCGTGTAGAGCATCTGGCCGCTGCTGAGTACGGCCTCGGTGAAGTCCTCGTAGCGGGAGGTCTCGGCGAGGATGTCGTGATCGGCGGCGAGCAGGCGGCCCCGTCGGGTGGCGCCCAGGTGCAGGCGGTAGCGGTAGGCAGGCCGGTAGCCGGTGTCGAAGGCCATTTGCTTGCGGGTGAGGACGACCTTGACCGGACGTTTCACGGCGCGGGCGGCGATCGCCGCGATCACTACATGTGGCCAGGCGCGCAGCGCACTGCCGAAACCGCCCCCGACGTACGGGGAGATGACATGAACCTGGTCGAGTTCGAGGCCGAAGACGGCGGCGAGTTCGGTCTGGACGCCGACCACCCATTGCGTTTTGTCCCGTACGGTCAGCTCGTCGTTCTTCCAGGACGCGATCGTGGCGTGCGGTTCCATCGGATGGTGGTGGTTGCGGGCCAGCTGATAGGTGGCCTTGATCCGTACGGGTGCGTCGGCGAGTGCGTCGGCAGCGTTGCCCCGCTGGTACGTCGTGGCCTTTCCGGGCGTGCCCCGCTCCAGATCGGTTTCGGTGGGTTGGCTGTCGTAGGAGACCCGCACCAGGCGGGCAGCGTGCTGGGCTTGCTCCAGGGTGGTGGCCACGGCGACGGCGACGGGCTGGCCGCGGAAGTGGACGGTGTCGTCCTGGAAGGCCCGCAGACGCCGGCCGCCGGGCGGATTGTTGCTGCTCTCGTTGTCCCGGTAGGGCAGGCGGGGTGCGTTGAGGTGGCTGATGACGGTGAGGACGCCGTCCAGGGCGAGCGCGGCTCCGGTGTTGATGCCGGTGATGAGCCCGCGGCCGACGGCCGCGTCCACGATGACGGCGTGCACGGTGCCGGGGACATCGTGTTCGGCGCTGTAAGTGGCAGTGCCGGTGACTTTCGCGCGGCCCTCCACGCGGGGGACGCGGGCGCCGACAGCGCCGGACGGCTGGCTCACAGCGTGCCTCCGATCTCCGCCAGCTGCCGTTCCACAGTGCGGGTCAGCAGCGGGAGTTTGAAGCGGTTGTGCGCAAGCGGGCGGGCGCCTTGGATGGAGTGCCGGGCGGCTTCGGACCACAGTCCGGGGCGGGGCCGCTGCCCGATGAGGGCGTTTTCAACGGCATCCAGCCGCCAGGGCACGGTGGCGACGCCGCCGACCGCTACGCGGGCGGTGGTGATGCGTCCGCCGGTGACGTGCAGGGCGACCGCGGCCGAGGTCAGGGCGAACTCGTAGCTCTGCCGGTCACGGACCTTGAGGTAGCCGGAGACCAGCCCCTTGGGATGCTCGGGCACGTCCACTTCCGTGATCAGCTCTGCCGGCTTCAGCGCGTGCTCACGGTGCGGGGTGTTGCCGGGTTTGAGCAGCAACTCGGCGAAGGGGAAGTGCCGTTCACCGCTGGGGCCGCGCACCTGGACGGCGGCGTCGAGCGCCACGAGGGCGACCGCGAGGTCGGAGGGGTGGGTGGCCACACAGGAGTCGGATGTGCCCAAGACGGCGTGCACGCGGTTGGCGCCGCCCCGAGCAGCGCAGCCCGAACCGGGACGGCGCTTGTTGCAGTCGGCGCTGACGTCCCGGAAGTAGGAGCAGCGGGTGCGCTGCAGCAGGTTGCCGCCGACCGTGGCCATATTGCGCAGCTGCGCGGAGGCACTGGCCTCCAGCGCCTGACTGATCACCGGATAGCGGTCGCGCACCGCGCGATGCGCGGCAGCCTCAGCCATGGTGACCAGTGAGCCGATGTGCAGCCCGCCGGTGTCGGCGGCATGGATCTTGTCCAGGGGCAGAGTACTGATGTCGACGAGGGTGTCGGGCCGTTCCACGCTCTCGCGCATCAGGTCGACCAGCGTGGTACCGCCGGCGATGTATCGTGCGCCGCGCTCTGCGGCGTGCACGGCCTCCGGAACGGTGCTGGCGGAGCGGTAGGTGAAGGGATACATGGCGTGGGCCTCGCTCAGGTGTGGCGGGCGGCCTGCTCGACCGCGCGGACGATCTTCGGGTAGCAGCCGCAGCGGCAGATGTTGCCGCTCATCGCCTCGCGGATGTCGTCGGCGGACGTGGCCCGGCCCTCTCGTAGGCAGCCCAGGCCGGACATGATCTGCCCGGGGGTGCAGTAGCCGCACTGGAAGGCGTCCTGGTCGATGAACGCCTGCTGGAGCGGGTGCAGCTGGTCTGCCTCGGCGACGCCCTCGATGGTCGTGATCTCGCGCCCGTCCAGGCGCACGGCCAGGGTGAGGCAGCTGTTGACGCGCCGTTCGTCAACCAGGACGGTGCACGCGCCGCACGCTCCCGCATCGCAACCCTTCTTGGTACCGGTCAGCTGCAGGTGCTCACGCAGCAAGTCCAGCAGGGACGTGCGGTTGTCCACCGTGAGCGTGTGCCGGGTGCCGTTGACGGTGACCGTCACTTCGCTGCTGGGGGCCTGCTCCCCGGCCCGCGCGGTGCCGGCGGTCAGCTGGGGCAGGCCAGCCACGGTCAGCGCGCTCCCGGCGGCGGCGCCGGTGGCCAGCACCGTGCGCCGTGTCGGGCGTCGCCGGCCGGTGCCGGGCGGGGTGGCGGGCTCGGAGCTCATTGGAATCTCCCCTGGACAAGAGCGTCGGGATTTCTCATTACGGCCGCAGAGCGAGGCGGAAGTGACCGCCGGGCACGCTCACAGGCGAGCTGCCGTGTCGGTGCGGTCCCGTGCAGCATGCCCGCTGCTGTGGCGACTGTGCCCGAAACCTTCCCGGGGGAGACAGGGAGGGTTTCTCCCTGAGAGAGCCTGTCCCTTACGGGTCTGAGTGATCACTGACAGCGTGCAAGGCACCGTCCGCTCGGCGCGTGCATGGCCCCGGTGGGCGTAGGCGGCGGCTCGTCCCGAGTTCCATCCCCAGACTGAGCCGACTTTCCGAGCATGCCGCCTGACCCCGGAAACCCAGCAGAGAATGGACGTATCGATGGCCAAGGCGTATCGACGAACCGGAGCGGCCGCGCTCGCCGGCGTCGCGGGCTCCGCATTGCTTCTCATAGGCTGCTCCACCGGCTCGGCACCGGCCTCCACCAGTGCCGCCGCAGGATCCGCGAAGGCCGCGCCCGTCAACGTGGCCCCGAGCCCGGGCATCGTCGTCTCCCGCGACGCGGACCGCGAGACGGTGCCGGGTGCCCCGGAGAACTTCACCGGGAAGGTGTCGATCCAGTCGCAGTACATCAGTGACGGGGACGCCGAACGCATCTCCGACGTACGGTTTGCTGTCGGAGCCCGCACTGCCTGGCACACCCATCCCGAAGGACAGCGCCTGATCATCACCAAGGGCACCGGGTGGGTGCAGGAGTGGGGCAAGAAGCGCATCACCGTCCACGAGGGGGACATCGTCTGGTTCGCGCCGGGTGTCAAGCACTGGCACGGGGCGACCAGCACCAGCGCGATGGCGCACCTCGTCGTCACCTACGCGGTGGACGGTGTCACGCAGGAATGGATGGAGCACGTCAGCGACGACCAGTACCACGGCCACAAGCGAGGGCGGCAGGCATGAGGAAGCCCAGGACACCCGCCCTCATCGGCACACTCGCTGCGGGTACCCTTCTGGTCGGCTACACCGCCCAGGCACAGACCACCTCGGAGCTCGCTCCCCGCTCGCACCAGGTCGAATCGGTCTCCCCGGCCCTGGCCAAGTACGACGAGGAGCAGGTCCAGAAACTCTGGAACGACGACAGCCTCTCGCGCCGCGACCGAGGTCTCATTACCCTCGCGGTGCTCATCTCCAGCGGGCAGACCCAGGAACTCGGCCGCTACACCGACCGCGCTCTGGAGGACGGCCTGACCGCGGCAGAAATTTCGGAGACGGTCACCCAGCTCGCGTTCTACTCGGGCTGGCAGAACGCCAAGACCGCCGTGCCAGTGATCGCCAAGGTGTTCGCCGCGCACCGGATCGACGCCGACCAACTGCCCGAGCGCGATCCAGAACTGCTCCCGCAGGACCAGCAAGCCGAGCGGGCCCGTGAGAAGCGTGTCCAGGAGCAGTACGGCAGCGTGTCCCAGGGCGTCGTGGACGATACCGACAAGGTGCTCTTCGACGACCTGTGGCTGCGCCCGGACCTCAAGCTGCGCGACCGGAGCCTGGCCACCGTCGTCGCGCTCATCGCGATCGGCCAGAGCGGCCAGATTGTTGTGCACCTCAACAAGGCGATGGACGCCGGGCTCACGGACGACCAGGTCGACGCCATGCTGCACCACGCGGTGTACTTCACCGGCTGGCCGAAGGTGTTCACCGCCATGCCCGTCATCAGCGACGTGCTGAAGTCCCGCTGACAGATTGGCGCGCGGCCCTGGATCGTGGAGAAGGAGACACCTTCTCCACGATCCAGGGCACACTGCTGCGCGCAGCGCCGACGTGCGGCACGATGGGGACTTCAACTGCTTGCCCCGGTGCGCCGAAATATGTGGGTGCCGGGGGCGGCCGACCGCCACCGGCACCACGTCCCTGTCAGGTCGGTGCAGTTTGACGTGCGTGTGCAGCGGGAGCTGCATGGCCGAGGGACCGGCCCGCACGGTGCGCGTACCGCTGTCCGCATCCCACCAGCGTGTGGCAGTGTTCCAGTGCCACAGGCTGTCCTGACCGACGTGTATGCGGACGGTACGCTGATGCCCTGGCTTCGGCGTCACCTTGGTGCAGCCCGCCAGTGCCTTGGTGGGCTGCTTGCCGTGCCAGGAGGCGTCCGGGCCGAGGTAGACCTGCGCGGAGTGTCCGACCCGGTGCGCTCGCCGGTTTTGCGCACGCGCAGCGTCACGGTCAGCCCGTTTCTCGTGGGCTGGGCCTTCAGCTGGCTGTAGGCGAACGACGTGTACGACAGGCTGTATCCGAACGGGAACAGGGGCCGCGTGCCGGTCTTGTCGTACCAGCGGTAGCCGACATCGTTCCTCTCGCGGTAGGTGACCACGTCGTCGCGCCCTGGGTAAGCGGAGGTGTCGCTGGCGACCGGGGGAACGCCGGGTCGAGGGCATCCGCAGCGATGCGAGAGCCGGTCAGGTCGAGGCCGGGTCGGTAGGCGACCGGCCCGGTGGCCCGCTTGCGAATCTCGCCGAGCGGGACAGTGACGGTGTTCGGGTTGACCTCGGAGCTGCCCCCACCGCCGATCGCCGGCTTCTCGGCCGGCTGACTGATCACAGCGAGGCTGACCGAGCGGCGGTTCAGCGGCGGTGTGTCGTGCTCGTTCTTCAGTAGCACGGCACCCTGCTCAGCGACCTGCTGAGCGATCCGGTCACCCGTGGGTCCGGCCGGCTCGGGCCACTTGCGCAGCGAGTATCCGTCCTGCGCCCCGTTAATATCGGCACAGCGCAGCAGCCCGAAGTGGTGCATCTGCGTGAGGATGCGGGTAACGGAGGCGTCGACGTCGCGCTGCGGGATGCTGCCATCCGTGATGGCCTTCATCAGCGGCGCGTCCAAATAGTTGCCAGCGGCATCTCCACCACCCTCACCACCGACCGGGCCCGGCACTTCATCGGCACCGATCCACCAACGCCCGCTTGTCGGACACTGCCCAGCAGCTGTGGACCTCCTTCGCCGCCACCGGCACCTCCACCGGCGTGGCCTGGCCGCGCTACGACACCACCCGGTGCTCCACGCTCATCTTCGACCGCACCACCAAAGTCAAAAGCGACCCCTACCCCAGGCCCCGCAGGGCGTGGGACGGCCTGCGGTTTCGACAGCACCGACCCCGACGACCCCCCTCGTCATCGCTGCCGTCATCGGCTGGAAGCGGATCACCGCCGGTGCGGGCGCCGGACCGTGACCGGCCTGTCTGTCTGGTCGTCGGCAGGCAGCCGACTGCGGCCTTCCGGCAGTGGTTGGGCGCGTGCACTATGGCTCGCTTGAAGGCGCTTTCCGATCGATGACCACATTCTGCGGGGATCGCGGACATTGTCCGGTCGCTGTCGCGTGGCGTCTTCCTGGCTCTCTGTATCCGTCGCCGCAGCAAATGGTCGACCGGTGCCACCCCGACGAGGGGCGTGAACTTTTCCGTGGAGCTGAAGCGCGACCTGCTGGCGGAGGCGGCCAGTTCGCGACCGGCTACTTGCGGGTGATGTCCTGGTGCATGCGGGCAGGTGCGGCGGCTCTGCGGTAGGTGCGCAGCGTCTTCAGGAACAGGATGCGAGCAAGAGTCCCCGCAAGATTCCGGCAACCCGATCACCCCGAGCGTCACCGGGTTGCCGACCATCTGCGGAGCGAACGGCTAAGGTACGGCATCGTGGACTCTTGCGGCGCTTCCGCTGCCTTCGAGGGCTGGCCGACTGTGATTCAGAAGGTGAGCACCACACGTCCGCGAAGGCTACCCGCCTCCAGCAGTCGGTGCGCCTCGGAGGCCTGATCGGCCGGCAGCGTCTGTGCGACCCCGCGCGGGATGAGACGGCCTTCCTCGGCCAGTTCCCGGAGCCGGTCGAGTTTGGTGTGTTCACGTGCGTACTGCGGCACGAAGGTGATGCGGGTCATGATGCCGCGGTCATCCGGCACTTGGACGCCGCTGACCGTCGACGCCACTCGGCCGTTGTCACGCACTGCGTGGGAGGCGAGTGCGGCGATGCCTGCGGTGTCAACGAGACCGTCGACACCGGTGGGTACCTCCTTGCGGACCAGTTCCGGGAAGTCGGTTCCACGGGGCAGTACGACATCGGCGCCGAAGTCTTTCACGAGTTGCTGGTCCTTCGGTGCCGCGTCGGCGATCACTCGGTACCCGTCGGCCTTGGCCAACTGGATGGCGTAGCCCCCTACGGCACCGGCTGCTCCGGTGACGGCCACCGTGGCGCCGGCGGGAAGCTCAAGCAGGTCCAATGTCATACGGGCGGTCAAACCGTTCATGGGCAGTGTGGCCGCCTGGATGTCGGTGAGGCCGACTGGGACGCGGACCACCGAGTCGGCGGGGATCACGAGTTGCTCCGCGTAGGCACCGTGCGTACCGGAAACGACTGCGATGGCCATGACACGGTCGCCGACGCTGAGTTCGGTCTCGACTCCATCGCCGATCTGCTCGATGACGCCGGCCGCGTCCATGCCGGGGACGTACGGCGGCTCGGCATCGGACACGAAGACCAGCCCCTGACGTACCAGTGTGTCAATCGGGTTGACGGCCGCCGCATATACGCGGATGCGGATCTCGCCGGGACCGGCTTCGGGCTCTGGCAGCTCCAGGACCCGCAGTACTTCGGGGCCGCCGAACTCAGTCACTCCTACAGCCTTCATAGGAAAGTTACTCCTAGGGATCTCGGGCATGCATTTCTGCGTTCTTGAGCCCCTGTATCTTTTCCGTGCCAGTGCGCTGGCGCAAAGAGGCGCGCTGAATCCAGGGAGCGGGTGAACAGGTAAGAAACTCGCCCCCCCCGGATGGGTTGCGATTGAGGTGGGATTCCTATATGGGGCCGGTCTGAGTTTCGGAAGCTGGAGGAGAGCTTTGGCCAAGTCCGCATCGGGCCCGGAAGTGCCGTGCACCTCTGGGTCCGGACTGGGAGGACCCAGAACTCCAGATCTTCGGATCAGGTGTGAATCTTCGTTTGGATCTCACCGGGCTGTTGGGCATGGATTCATGTCTTCACTGTCATCAGCGCCACACTCTGGGCGGAAACTGTTTACGCCGCATCTATGAGGAACATATATTGACGCCCCGAACGTCGTTTTTATTCCCCGCGTGGATGAGAGTGGTGGTTCTGTGGGGCGCCCCGAGAAGCCCGTGGACCCTGAGGCCGGTCCCATACAACGTCTGGCTCATGAACTTCGTGAGCTGCGAAAGTCGGCGGGCAGCCCCTCGTACCGGGCGATGGCCGAATCGGCGGGTTTCTCGGCTACGACGTTGTCCAGCGCGGCGGCGGGGAAATGGCCGCCTTCGCTCGCCGTCGTCCAGGGGTATGTTCGGGCGTGCGGGGGTGAGTGGGCGGGGTGGGAGCTTCGGTGGAGAGAAGCCGAAGCGGAGGCCGCGGGCACTGTACGGGAGGAGCCGGAGGATGATTCGGCGCCGCCGTATCGGGGCCTTGCGCGGTTCGAGCCGGACGACCGTGAACTGTTCTTCGGGCGTGACCGGCTGGTGGAGGCGTTGCGGGAACTGGTCTGTGGGCACCGCTTCGCGGTGATGTTCGGCTCCTCGGGCAGCGGTAAGTCGTCGTTGCTGCGGGCCGGGCTGGTCCCCCGCCTGCGGGAGTACATCGAGCGGCAGGGGCGTCCGGCGGTGGTTCGGGTTCTGACCCCGGGCGCCCGGCCCGCGACCAGGTTCGGGCATCTGCTGGCCGCGGCGCAGGACGGGCCGGAGAGCTGGATGTTCGTTGACCAGTTCGAGGAGGTCTTCACTCTGTGCAGGGACCGGGAGGAACGCGTCCGGTTCATCGACATGCTGCTGGCTGCCCGGAACCCGGACAGCCGACTGCGGGTGGTCGTCGCCGTACGGGCGGACTTCTATGCCCGGTGTGCCGAACACCAGGGTCTGGCGGATGCGCTGGCCGGCGCGTCGCTTCTGGCCGGTCCGATGTCGGCGGACGAGTTGCGGGAAGCTGTCGTGGGCCCGGCCCAGGCCGTCGGCCTTCTGGTAGAGCGGGACCTGACCGCGCGGATCGTGGAGGAGGTCAGGGACCAGCCCGGAGCATTGCCGATGCTTTCGCACGCTCTGTTGGAGACGTGGAAGCGCCGCCGCGGCCGGCTGCTGACCCTGGCGGCGTACGAGGCGGCGGGAGGGGTCCGGGGCGCCATCGCGGCGACCGCCGAGGAGGTGTACGGGCAGTTGTCCCCGGAACAGGCGGTCACCGCCCGGCGTCTGCTGCTCCGGCTCATCGAACCGGGCCAGGGAACCGCCGATACCCGGCGCCCGCTCGCCCGGGCCGAACTGGACGCGTACACGGATCCCGGCGTGTTCCTGGTGGCGGAACAACTGGCCGACGCCCGGCTTCTCACTATCGACGAAGACGGTGTACAGCTCGCACACGAGGCGCTGATCACCTGCTGGCCGCGATTGCGCTGGTGGATCGAGGAGGACCGCGAGCAACTGCGCCAGCACCGGCGGCTGACCGAGGCGGCATCTGCCTGGACGGAGCACGAACGGGACCCCGGCTCGCTGTACCGAGGCGCCCGCCTGGCCCACGCGGAGGAGCTCTTCGCTGACGACATCCACGACGGCGAGGACAGTGGTCCGAAGCGTGGCGGGAGTTCCGCACTGACAGGGCTGGAACAGGAGTTCCTCGGTGCCGCGCTCCGCGCGCGCGAAACGGAGCGCCGGGCGGCCTCGCGGATCACCCGCAGGGCACGGGTGCTCGTCGCCGCGCTCTCCGCTGTAGTGGCGGTGTCGCTGGTGGCGGGGCTGGCAGCGTGGCAGCAGCACCGGGACAACCAGCGTCAGCGTACCGACGCCGCTGCCCGGCGGATCGCGGAGGTCGCCGACGCGCTGCGGACGACCGACCCGCGCACCGCGCTGCTGCTGGGCGTCGCCGCCTGGAGTGTCTCGCCGCTGCCGGAGGCCCGCCGGGCCCTGCTCGGCTCCCTCGACCAGCCGGAGCAGACGGTCTTCACCGACCCGGTGCCGGGCGACGAGCCGACACATTTCCTCGCCGACTCCGGCCGCACGCTGCTCAGCATCGACGGCCGTACCTGGCGCACCTGGGACGTGGTCAGAGGCCGCCGCACCGGTTCTGGACAGCTGCCGGCCGGAGAGGTGATCGCGGCAGGCCCGGACGCCCGGCTCCTGGCCATCGACGGGAACGCCGGTGTCCGGCTGTGGGACAGGAGTACCGGACAGTGGACCGGCGACCCGCATCCTCTCCCCAACACCTCCGACACCGGCATTGGTGCCGGACGTTACGTCGTGGACGGCCTCACCGACGACCGGGTGCGGCTGCGGTCTGTCGAGAACGGCAGGGTGCTGTTCGAGAGCCGCGCGCCCGGTCCGGTACACCCCGCCCTGAGCGCCGACGGACGGCTGCTGGCGGTCTGCCCGGAAGGCGGGGCACCGCAGCTCTGGGACGCCGACCACAGCAGGACCGTGTCCGGTGCCTGGGAACAGGCCCGCGGCCTGTGCAAGGAGGGAACGGTCCTCGTGTTCGGCCCTACACGGCTCGCTGTCGTCTCGGCCTCGGGCGTACACGTCTGGGACACTGGCTCCGGCCGCCAGGTCGCCGAGTTCGACGAATCCGGCGCACAGGACGCTGCCTTCAGCCCGGACGGCACCTTCCTCGCCACTGCCGGCGCCGAAGAGATCAGAGTGTGGCGGCTGTCGGACCCCGCGGCTCCGGTGTTCCGCCACCCCCTCAACAACCAGAACCTGTACAGACTTGCCTGGGACCCCGGGCATCGCACCGTCCTGCGCTACCTGGAAGGCGGCACCGTCCACTGTCTGGACCTCGGGGCGGCTGTCACTCCTGCGTGGCACAGCCACCCGCTGGATGCCGTACAGATCAGCCCGGACGGCCGTACCTTCGCCACGGCCGAACGCACCGGGGCCCGCTACCGCTTCGAGCTTCGCGCCACCGATGACGGACATCTGATCCGTGTGCTGCCGTCCCCTCCCCCGCCCGTCTCCAGCGATCCGGTCGCCGCGCAGGACACTCTGGCCCTTCTCGCCTTCAGCCCGGACGACAGCACGCTCACGTACGGCGTCACGGCATCCGGCTACGGCGCCTCGCCTCAGCGGTTCGTCGTCTGGGACCTGGCTCGCGACCGCAGCCGCGCCGTACCGGACCTGGCGGGGCCTCAGTCCGCGGGACAGGTGATCTCCTTGGCGACTGGCCCCGGCGGGCGCACCTTGTATTCCGGTCGCACTCCGGCCATAGGCGAGGTGACCGACGAATCCTGGGACACCGCCTCCGGCCGCAGGACAGCCCTCTTCACTGGTCTCACCAGCATCCACCTGGCCGTCCGCCCCGACGGTCGCCTCCTCGTCGGCGACAGCAGCATCGCCTCCCTTCCCTCCGGGACGGTCACCGGACAGGGCCTCGTCCAGGGAGAACAGGTCAGCGCGCTCGCCTTCACCCGCGACGGCTCCCGCCTCGCAGCAGGCGACCAGACCGGTCGAGTCGCGCTGTGGGACGGCACGCTCCGCCACCGCACGGGTGTCCTGCGGAACGTCTTTCCCGCCCCCCTCGGCGACACCCCGGAAGGGGTCAGCGCGCTCGCCGTCAGCCGCGATGGACGCACGCTGGCCGTCGGCGGGGATACCGGCACGCTCCAGCTCTGGGACACCGCCACGCAGCAGCCGCTGGGCGGCCCCGTCACCACACCCGGCGAGCGTATCGACACACTCGCCTTCAGCGACGACAACAGCACCCTGTACGCGGGCAGCGCCCACGTCCCGCTTCAGCACTACACCATCGCTCCCGGCAAAGCCGTCACACAGGTCTGTGCCCGTGCTGGCGCAGATCTGACACAGACCCAGTGGAATGTCTACGCGCCGGACGCGCCGTACCGCCGGGTCTGCGGCGGCAAGAGCCCGTGAGTCGACGGGCGGGATTCCCCTGACCGCCCGGCAAGACAGATACGGAGGGCGGCGCGATCATCGTTGCCCCCGGTCCGTAACTGCCGTGACCTGCACCAAATCCCCATGCCCGTTCCGGTCCGGGGAAGGCGCTGCGGCGGCGTGCCCCTGCCCCGGCAAGAACACCCCGGCGAAGAAGAACCCCGTGACCTGCGCCTTCGAATTGATCGGCGCGATGATTTGGGCTTGCAGTTCAACTCCGGGGGGCTGAGATTGGGCCGCAGCCGGAGGTTGGGTGAACCGCCACCGGCTGTGTACCGGCGGTGAGTTCCTCCGGTGCGCGTCGTCCGCTGATGAGAAAGCCGGCGGGACTCCCGGAAAACTCCGGACGCCACGCCGGTCCTGGGAAGGCAAAGGTACTTACGTGATAAAGCGCACTACCGTCAGGCGTGCAGTGGTCGTCGGGGCGCTGAGCCTCGCCGCCGGCGCCGCCCTCGTGTCGCCGGCCGGAGCTGAGACGAACATCCGCGGCCAGGAGCCGTTCAACACGGACAAGCTGCTGCTCGCCCTCTGCCATGGCTCGACGGCAAGGCAGTACTTCTTCATCAACGTGCAGACGGGCGCGGTCTCGGCGGACTCCACGCACGGCATCCCCGCCGACAAGCTGCCCTACCCCGTCGAGCGCTTCCAGGGCACCTGCTTCTACCCGCAGTCCTCCTCCTGGACCTGGAAGGGATCGGAGAGGAGAGTCAGCGACACCCTGACCAACTGCAGCTCCGCCTCCACGATGAACCAGAACCTCCAGACGGGCGGTTCCACCACCACGACGACCACCAACAGCGTGGAAATCTCTGGCGGCATCGACTGGACGGTCATCAAGGATGTCCTCAGCCTCCAGGCCGGTGCGAGCTACAGCCACTCCTGGTCGTACGCGAAGGCCTCCAGCTGGTCCAAGACCATAGGCATCAGCGTGCCGACGAAGAAGGTGGGCTGGATCGCGCTGCGCCCGACCATGCGCACGGTGCGCAGCAACCCGGTCTTCCACATCGACTCGTACACGTGGGGCAACGGGGACGGCAAGAATCAGACCACGGTCAGCAACTGGCGCGGACGCGGCAGCGCCTACACCGACATCACGTCCTACGGCGCCTACTACGACGCGGTGGGCAACGTGCTTGGCAGCGACGGAAAACCGACCGGCGACTACGTCGGCCGCGACCGCGACACCAACGCCGGCGACCGCTGCTGACCACGCACCGCGCGGCTCAGGCACGCGGACACGGGGTTGGGGCGTCCGATCACTCGGGTGCCCCAGCCTCGTAGGGCGTGACTCTTCTGAAGCGAGGTAGCCGGCCAGGCCGGGAGTTCCTAGTCGCGCTGCTCGGGCTGGGGACAGAAGAGTCACTTCAGACGGGTAAGGGCCGTGCCCGCTGCCCAGAAAGGTTTTCGGTGCAGTTCTCATGCATCAGACGCGGCGCGACAGCGTGACCGGCAGACGCTTGCTCACCCGGCGGTGTTCGGCCCGAGCGGCCCTCGGCGGCCGAGGGCCTATACGGCGAGGCCGAAGCAACCGAGGCCGGCGCTGGTGAGGGTGACGGCCGTCCAGCCGCCGGCGGACCACAACAACGATGCGGCGGTGGAGCCGACAGCTCCACCGACGAAGTTGCAGGTCACAAAGGCCGTGTTGAGCCTGCTGCGGGCCTGTGGAGAGACAGCGAACAGTCTGGTCTGGTTGAGGATGTTCACGCCTTGGACAGCGATGTCCAGCAGCAGGACAGCAACCAGTATCAGGACTACGGAGTGGCCGCCGAGCGCCGCCACGATGAACGCGACCAGGACCCGGTCCAGCCCCATCCGGTGGCGTGCGGGGACCAGCCCCGGTCGTGGAGGCGGCCAGCCCGCTGCGCGGCGAGGGCGCCGGCGAGCCCGACGAGGCCGAACAGGCCGATGGCGGAGACCGGGTAGGAGAAGGGCGGGCTGCTGAGTAGGAAGGTCAGGGCGGTCCAGAACATGGTGAACACGGCGAACGCGGTGCCACCGAGGACCAGGGTCCAGCGCACCGTCCGTTCTTTCCGGATCACCTGCCAGACCGAGCCGAGCAGTTGCGGATAGGACAGGTGCGCCTTGGGTGTCAGCGGCGGGATCGCGCGGTGCAGGAGGACGGCCATGGCGGCGGCGGCGAAGTAGATCGCCCTCCACCCGGCCGCGTCGGCGACGAGACCGCTGATCGTCCGGGAGGTGAGGATGCCGATGAGGAGGCCGGAGACGACTGTCCCGACCACGCGGCCGCGCTCTGCGTCGTCGGCGAGGTCTCCGGCGAGCGGGGTGAGGATCTGGCCGGACACGGTCGTAACGCCGAGCAGCGCGATGGCGACTATGAGGACGCCGATCGATGGCGAGAGCCCGCAGGCCACCAGTGCGACGGTCGAGCACAGCAGCATCGCCGGAACAATCGGCGCCGGTCCAGGACGTCGCCGAGCGGTACGACCAGCAGCGCGCCGGCGGCATAGCCGATCTGCGTGGCGGTGACCAGCCAGCCCGCGGCCGTGGCAGAGGCGTGCAGGTCATGGCTGATGAAGTCGAGGAGCGGCTGTGCCCAGTAGAGGTTGGCGACCGCCGCACCGCCGGCGATGGAGAACAGCAGAGTCAGCCCACGATTCATCACGCCTTGTGCCACTGGCGTGACAGATGCTGCGGGCGGCCTGGTCGGAGACTTGCCAGAGGGAGGCATGAAGCTTTCCTGCCGAGCGGAGGGTGGAAGGAGGCCAGGCGAATGGGTCAGCCGGCGCCAGCGCCGTGGACCACGGGCTGCCAAGAACACCGAGGCGCAGGTTCCCTTCCAGCGTCGTATGTCATACCTGAGCCAGAAACAGATCGCGCAGCTCGCCGCGATTACCGCCGACTACGACAGGCGGCAGATTCCCCCCGGTATTCCGACGGCCCCCGCCTGACCGGACAGCAAGCAGCCGACCTCGCCTGCCTCCAGCGTTGGCGGGACGTTCACGCCGCGTGGTCCGCCGCTTTTGGCAGCATCGACCTGAATCAGTTCTGCGCCGGCGGCCTGGAGGTGAATCGGGGTATCCTACTCCGCCCTGCGGTCCCCGACCAGCACATCGCCATATGGACAGCTGGGCCTGATATTTGAGCCCACGACGATTTCTGCCGACTCAGTACGGGGAGTGCACCAGGAGACGCGATCGCCGCCGGCCCCGGAAAGCCGTGCCTCCTCACGTTGACCACTGCGGCCGTCATACCGGCAGTTTTACATCACCGGCAACGTCCGTGGGAGGGAGAATCCCTCCCACCCTCCCACGGATTTTCCTCTTCCCAGGGTCGCACACCGACTGTGACCCGGATGCGTCGGTGTGCCACGCCAGAAGAGTACGGGGCCTGTCGTGCTCTCAGAGGTGAAATGGATCTGGGCACTGTCCAGTTCGGTGAACCAGCGGGTGCCCCTTCCGTAGAACTGATAGCACATCATCCACCCGCGATGCCCGCACACATTTCTTGCTGACGAGCCCCCTGCTGATTCCCTGCGGGTGCCTCAGCGCTGGCGGAGGCCGGGAAAGTCGGAGCCGATGTCGATACGCAGGGTCCGGACGATATCGCCGACCATTCGATAATTGGTGACGAGATACATCAGTTCAAAGATCTGCTTTTCGTCGTAGTGCAGACGCAACTCCGTCCAGGTGTCGTCGTCCATGTCGCCGAGCCTGTGGAACTGGTCGACACCCGCGAGCAGGGACGCCTCCTGCGGCGGCCACCGCTCGTCGCTCGGACCGACGATGATCTGGTCGACCTCGTCCCGGGTGAAATGGACCCCGCCCGCCTTACCGCCCTCGGTGTGCCTGGCAGGATAGATATGGGTCTGCCAGACCAGCGGAGCCCGTCCGAGCCAGCCCGTACGGGAGATGACCAGTTCCCGCGCACGGGCCGGGAGCGAGCCTTGGTAGGCGAGATAGCCCATCAGGGGAAGCCAAGAGGCGAACAGATCCGGATGCCGGGAGAAAGTCAGCGGCATATTTTCGGTGGTCCCGAGAAATCCGCCCTCTTTCCGGGCGGTCTCGTAAGCGGCCCCCAACTTCTCTTTCATCTCGGGGGGCCACTGATCATAGGGAAGCGGTGCTATGCGCGGCGCAATCGACTCCGCAGATGAAGCGGCAGGCTGCATCGGCATTTTGTGTTCCTCCGTATTTGGTCAGAAAATTAGGAAACCGCTGGCCGGGTACGGGCGGCGAAGAGGTTCTCGAAGACGTCGCTCGGCCGTACATGGACGGCGGCGTCGACAAGGCCCTTGATGCGGTCGGCAGATGCCGGCACGCCAGGGGCCTGGAAGATCCATTGCCGGGCCGCTTCCGGGCTCATCCCCTGGGGGATGTCCTGTAGGTACGGACGCACGTGGACAGGGGTTCCGGGGTCGCAGCGCCAGCTCTCCGCGAGGCCGCCGATGTCCACCGCGTCGTAGCCGAGGAGGTCCAGCAGTTGGCGCACCTCCGCTTTGGCGGCGGTGTCGTCGCCTGCGATGGGCAGGGCGCTGCGGTCTTCGGCTCCGGGGGGCCTGGCGAGGGTGAGCAGGTGGGTGAAGACGATGGTGTTGAATGCCTTCACTACCCGGGAGCCGGGCAGGTGGCGCTGGAGGAGCGCGCCGGAGGCCAGTTCGCCGGAGGTCAGTTCCGGGATCTCACCGTCGCGTTCGAGGTTGTAGTTGGTGGTGTCGATGACGGTCTTGCCGGCGAGGGCCGCAGCGGGCAGTTGCTCGTAGGTGAGGAGTGGAATCGAGACCACGATCAGGTCGCCCGCTTGGGCGGCTTCGGTAGGGGTGGCTGCCAGGGCCCGCTCGCCGAGCTCCGTGACAAGACCGGCGAGCGTCTCGGGAGCGCGGGAATTGCTCAGGACGACGTTCAGGCCGGCTGCGAGAGCGAGGCGGGCGACCGTCGCCCCGATCATGCCGCTGCCGATCAGTGCGAGAGTCTTGCTCATGGGGTGGTGACTCCATTCGTTAGGGACTCGATCCGTCGGCGGCCGGGACCGCATTTCGCGGGACCGGCAGGGCCGGACGGGGCGACCCTCGTCGCCCGATCGGTGCCTCCTGGACACCGGGTCGTGGTCCGCGCAGCCGGGGCTCGCTCGCCGGCGTAGCCGCGTCCGCCGCGTGCCGCAGGCACTTGCCGTGCCGGGTCTCCGCTCTCGGTCTGTCGCGCTTCGGCAAAGAGGAACCAGGAGCGGAGCTGGCGACCCGGTGCCGACCCTACAACTTTTTGCCTTGAATGGACAGTAAGTCTCTTCACGGCAAAAAATCTTGGAGAGCCCTACCATGGAACGACGGGCAGGTGGTTCGACGGAAGGAACGCGAGTGGGTGACGGGCAGGGGCGAACTGCTGACGGGATCGCGCGGGTCGGGGATCGGAGAATGGGCCGCCCGCCGCTGACCGAGCGGCGCAAGTCCGCTACCCGTATGGAGATCGCGCACGAGGCGGTGCGGCTGTTCACCGACAAGGGCGTGGCGGCCACGTCCGTCGATGAGATCGCCGACGGAGTGGGCATCTCGACGCGTACTCTGCGTCGCTACTTCCCCACCAAGGAATCCTGCGTCCAGCCGCTGCTGACTACCGGCCTGGCCAAGGTCACGCGAGTTCTGGGCGACTGGCAGCCGGGTGACACCATCGATCAGGTCGTCGAAAGACTCGCAGCCCTGGACTCCGTGTCCGGCGCATACTCGGCGGACCTGGGGATGACGCTGACCCTTGTCCGCCTTACCCGCACGGAGCCGAGCCTGCGTGCCGTCTGGCTGCAATTCCAGCACGACCACGAACCGGCCATCGCTGAGGTCCTCGCCGCCTGTGCGGGCACGTCGGTGGACGACTTTCAGATCAAGGTCAGGGCCTCGATGATCATCGCAGCCCTGTGTGTGGCTGCCGAGCACGCGGCCCAGCACCCGGCCGACGGCCTTCCCGGGCGCCCCGGCACCGACGTGCTGTGGACTGCCACAAGCACAGCGCTCCAGATCGCGGCCGAGGGAGTCAGCCTCGGCTGACCATCCACCCCGCTCTTCCCGGCCGCCGTGCAGGTGATGGCGACGGCCGTTGCCATGAGCCCGTGACTGTGCCGCGGGCGTGCCTCGTCGGCTGCGGCAGAAGTACCTCGTGCCGGTCGCCCCATGGTGTGCCCCCGGTCCGTTTCCCGAGCGCGAGGCATTTCCCCTCCTCTCCTCCGCAGGGAGTGGCCGGTGCCGCGAAACGGCCACCGCCTCGCGGCGCAACACCCCTTTGTGCGGGATCCGCCTTTCGTCTCGATCGACGGGGTGGCCGGCCCGTTCGCCGTCGTGCGCGCTCCCGTCGTGCAGCTTCATTCACTGCTGACGCGACGGTAGAGACTTCAGTTTTCGCCATTGCCTGACCTGTTGTCCATTTCAGGCAAAAAGTTGTAAGGTCGATTCCGGACCACTCGCTGCGTCTCCCGCAGCGCCTGCCTTCACTACGGGGGTTTGGGTCGCACCGCGGTCGCCGTGACAGGTGTTCTGGCGGCGCTGTCCGTCCCACACCGCGCGGGATACGGAAAGGGCGCCGGCGCTTTGCCGCCGCCCGGCCTGAGCCGTCCCGTGTAACCGAACCTCAGATATGAGAGCGAAAGCGATGCCGGACAACGACGCTCAGCACCTGCGTGGCAAGACGGTCGTGATCACCGGTGCCAGTTCTGGGATCGGGGCAGCGGCGGCGCGCCGGTTCGGTGAGCTGGGGGCGACCGTCGCGGTCGTCGGTCGGTCACCGGAGAAGACCGAGGCCGTCGCGAAGCAGATCGGGGCCCGGGCCCACCTGGTGGACTACGGCCGGCTGGACGATGTACGGCGGCTCGCGGCCGACCTGCTGACCGCCTATGAGCACATCGACGTCCTGGCCAACAACGCCGCCGGCATGCTCACCAGACACACGCTCAGCCCGGACGGTCACGAGATGACGTTCCAGGTCAACCACCTGGCACCGTTCCTGCTGACCAACCTGCTGCTGCCGAGGCTTGCCACCGCTCCGGACGGAGCCAGGGTGATCAACACCGGCAGCAGTACCTACCGGCGCGGGCGCCTGGACCTGGACGACCTCGACGGGACCCGCCGCCGCTACCGCAGCCAGCGGGAGTACGCGGCCTCCAAACTCGCCACGGTCCTGTTCACGCAGGAACTCGCGCGGCGCACCCGGGGCACGGGCGTCACCACCTCGTCCTTCCATCCCGGAGCGATCGCCACCGACATCGGCCGCGACAGCGCCCTCTTCCGGCTGATCATGGGTTCACCCCTCGGCAGGGCCGTGCTGTACACCCCCGAGCAGGGCGCAGAACCTCTGCTCCAGCTGGCCACCCTGCCCGACCCGCAGGCGGTCAACGGCGCCTACTTCAACCGCCTCAAACGTGAGGACCCCGCCCCCGGGCAAGCCCGCGACTTGGATCTGGCGCGGCGCCTTTGGGACCGTTCCGCCCAGCTGACGGGCCTGTAGCCCCTTCCCGCCGCCGACGCATGAGCCTTCCTCGGACGCCGCCGGGCCCCGGGCCGAGACGAGACCACAACCCGCCAACGCAAACGCAGTTCCTCAGATCGGAGCAACTTCCATGACCACTCCTGACGTCAGCGCGATCCCGGCACCCCTCGTGCAGGGAGAGCCCCGTGAAGTCACCGACGGCGTCTTCGTGATCCCCGACCAGCGCAACCCGGCTGTCCCCAACATCGGCATCGTCGTCGGCGACCGTGCCGCCCTCGTGATCGACACGGGCATGGGCCCCCGCAACGGCGCCTACGTCCTCGACCAGGCCAGGCGCCTGGCCGGCGACCGGCAGCTGTATCTGACCGTCACGCACTACCACCCCGAGCACGGGTTCGGCGCACAGGCGTTCCGCGGTTCGGCGACGATCGTCTACAACCGCACACAGCACAGGGAACTCCTGCGCAAGGGCGCCGACGACCTGGCCATGTTCAAGGGCTTCGCCGAGAGCATCGCCGCCGAACTCGCGGACGTCGAGTTCGTTGACCCCGACATCGCCTACGACGGTGAGCTGCACCTCGACCTCGGAGGCCGCACCGCGGTACTGCGCGAATGGGGCCCGGCGCACACCCACGGAGACCAGACAGTGCTGGTCGACGGGAACGTGCTCTTCAGCGGCGACTTGGCGGTGACACGGATGTTCCCGATCGTGCCGTACATGATGCACGGCCCTCACGACACCGACGCGGACGGCAAGCACTGGATCGAGGTCCTCGACCAGCTGCTCACTCTCGCTCCCCGGACTGTCGTGCCCGGACACGGTGAGGTCACCGACGTGAGTGTCCTTCACGAGGACCGGGCCTTCCTCGCTTTCGTCCGCGACCGCGTCGCGGAGCTGAAGGCCGACGGTGTGCCCTTCGAGGAGGCCGTACAGCGACTCGGCAGCGAGGCGGGTGCCCTCTGGACGACGTGGGACAGGGGGGAGTTCATCGCAGCGACCGTCCTGGCCTTCTACGGCACTCCCGAATCCTCTTCCTGAGAGAGAACGGGCCCGGCGCGTCACTCGGCCTGGAGCCGGGACAGCCGTACTTCTTCGAAGTCGAGCTGGCGCTGTACCTGGCGCAGCACGGTGTCGTCGATGGCACGCTCGTCGCGCAGGCGCAGCACGGTGGCGCGTTTGCGGTCGAGGAGGGCAAGGCGCAGGGCGGTGTAGTGCTGGTGATGACGCAGCACCTGCGCGGCATCGGCTTCCCCGCCGTTCGCGCGCAGCACCTGGAGGTGAGCCTCGTACTCCTCCCGCATGCGTTCTGCGACTTCCAGGTCGGTGCCCAGGTCGGCCGCCACGATCGGGAGTGCCTTGAGAGCCTCCTCGGTCGCGGTGGTCTGGGCGAGGAGCTGTTCCTCTTCCACCGCCGTGTCGTGCGGCAGGCGGGCCCAGCGCACGACACCGGGTAGGAGCAGGCCCTGTACCACCAGAGTGGTGACGATGACTCCGGAGGTGACGAAGACGATGGTGTCGCGGTCGGGGAAGGGGGCGCCCGAGTCGAGAGCGGTGGGTACCGACAGCGCCAGGGCCAGCGAGACGGCGCCGCGGAATCCGGCCATGGCGCTGACGACCCGGGGCCGGTAGCCCGTGCGGCGGAGCCGCTGCTGGGGCCGGCGGTCGAGCAGGCGGATCAGGTAGGGCACGGTGAACAGGAAGGCGAAGCGTGCGGCGATCACCACCGCGGAGACCACCCCCACGGCGGCCAGAGCCTGGGTGAGGTCGGCACCGTCCAGGCCGCGTGC
Source organism: Streptomyces sp. AMJ-169 (assembly GCF_055597585.1). Classification (NCBI taxonomy): domain Bacteria; kingdom Bacillati; phylum Actinomycetota; class Actinomycetes; order Kitasatosporales; family Streptomycetaceae; genus Streptomyces; species Streptomyces sp. AMJ-169. The sequence continues at coordinate 18,780 of NZ_JBVLTJ010000029.1, read as the reverse complement.
GGCCGACTGTGCCTCCACGCCGACGAGCACGAACAGGGTGCTGTTGAGCAGGAAGGTCGCCAGCGACCAGACGTTCTCCGCCTGGCGGCGAGCATCGGCCGTTCCCGTGCGCGGGCCGGCCTGACTCATGATCAGACCGGCCGTGACGACCGCGAGCACGCCCGAGGCGTGGATCACCTCCGCCAGCAGGAATGCCGTGAGCGGGGTCAGGATCATGGCCACGTTGCTCAGCAGCGGTTCGTCGAGGAGACGGCGTGCCCGGACTCCCAGCCATGCGGCGACTGCTCCGGCCGCCGCGCCGCCGGCGTAGGAGAGAAGGAAGAGCCAGGTGACGTGCGGGACGGTGAGGTGCTCCCCACCGACCGTGATGCCGACGGCCAGCCCGTAGACAACCAGCGCAGTGCCGTCGTTGACCAGACTCTCCGCGCGCAGCATGGTGACGTTACGACGTGGCAGGGCCCGGGCGAGCACACCCACAGCGGTGGCGTCGGTGGGAGCGACGGCCGCGCCGAGCACCCAGGCCGGTCCCCAGGGCAGGCCCAGGGCGTGCGCCGCAGCTGCGACGGCTGCGGCGGTGGCGATGACCAGGGCGGTGCTGAGCAGCAGGATGCCGCGCAGGTCCCGGCGGATCTCCCGCAGCGAGGTGGTCAGGCTCTCCCAGTACAGCAGGACGGGCAGGAAGAGCAGCAGGACCACCTCGGGCGGCAGATGGACCTCACGCAGCGCGGGGACGAAGCCGAGGAGTGCGCCGAGGACGAGCAGCAGCACCGGCGGTGCCACGCCCAGTCGGTGTCCGATGCCCTCGCCTGCCAGGACCGCCAGACCCAGGACGACGACAAGTTCGAGTCCGAGCATGGTGGTTCTCCCAGACAGGTCAGAAGGAGAGGTCGGCCAGGACACTGCGGCAGCCCGGCCGCATGACCGGGCCGCCCACCGCTGTGCTGCTTCCTTGAGGAACAGGATGTGGCCGCGTCCTGGAGACGGCACGTCGGACGATGTGTGCCGGGCGGCAGGTCAGGTGGCCGAGGCGCTGAGCTGAATGCTGGCAGCCCAGGACGCGAGTAGACGCAGTCCGTCATGGCTCGGAGACCCAACCTCGGCGGTCCACACAATGAGGTGCTGGTCACGGTCGGTACCGGGGCTGAGACTGTCCCAGTCGAGGGTCAGCTCTCCGACGACGGGATGGTGCAGGGTTTTCGTACCGACGCTCCCGGCGGTCACCTGGTGGCTGCTCCACCAGGTACGGAAGTCCTCATCCTGCACGGACAACTCGCCGACCAGGGCCGCCAGCCGCGCGTCCCGAGGGTACTTGGCGGCTTCCATGCGCAGCATGGCCACACAGAGCCGGGCGACGCTCTCCCAGTCGGCGTACAGGGTGCGCATCGCCTGGTCGGTGAACAGGATTCGTACGTAGTTGCGGTGCTTGTCCGGAATCCGGGAGAAGTCGGTGACCAGGGCGGCGCTGAGGGCGTTCCAGGCGAGGAGATCCAAGCGGCGGCCCAGCACGACCGCCGGGGTGGACGTGAGGTCGGCGAGCACCCGCTGCAGCTGGGGCTGCACTCTCTGAACGCCATGTCTGCGGGGTCGGGCGGCGTCCCTTCCGGCCAGTTCGAAGGCGTAGTCCCGCTGGTCGTCGCTGAGGTGCAGGACCCGCACGAGCGCTTGCAGGACAGGGCCGGAAGGCTGCATACGGCCCTGTTCGAGGCGGACATAATAGTCGATGCTGATGGACGCCAGCTGGGCGACTTCCTCTCGGCGCAGCCCCGGCACGCGGCGCGGGGTGTCGGGCAGACCGACGGTGCGGGGGCTGAGTTCGCCACGGCGGGCTTTGAGGAACTCGCCCAGCTCCTTGAGCGGCGAGTGGCTGGTCATGAGGACAGTGTGCACCGGCGTCCGGCGAGGTGGGTGGGAGAGTTTCTCCTACGGTTATCGGCTCCCAGGATGAATCTTTCCCATTTGCGAACGCCTGGAAGCGTGTGAACGTAGACGGAGCGGGGCGGACGGTCTGTGACCAGCACCGGAACGCAACCGCACTCAGCTACTTGCACGGCAGGAGCCCCACCATGGCAGCATCACAGTCCGCAGCGCAGCAGCTCATCGGCGATATCGCCCCGAAGCTGGCGGACCTGACCGACGACGTCCTCTTCGGTGACGTCTGGGAGCGCCCGGGTCTGTCCAAGCGTGACCGCAGTCTGGTCACCGTGACCGCGCTGATGGCGCTGTACCGCACCGACCAGCTCGGTTTCCACTTGCAGAACGCGCTGAAGAACGGGCTCACGAAGGAGGAGCTGGTGGAGGCCGTCACACACCTGGCCTTCTACGCCGGCTGGCCCAACGCCATGAGCGCTGCCACCCTCCTCAAGAGCATCCTCGCCGAGACCGCCGCCGAGGCGCCGTCCGGGAACTGATCACCCCAGACTCACCAGCTCACCCCTTTGAGAACCGCCGAGCTGGAGCAGTCCTCACCGCGGTCCGCCGTCGGCGGCGACTGCGTCGAGGCTCCCCTTGCTCGCACCGCACATCCCCAGAAGGCACCCATGTCAGAGATCCTGAAAAGGCCCGAGACCGCCAAGGGCCCGGCCGAGTGGTTCACCGGAGATGTCTGGCTCGACGTCATCGCTCCGTACGACGGACCGCAGCAGGCCCGCTGCAATTCGGTGCGCTTCTCGCCAGGGGCCCGCACCACCTGGCACCGGCACATCAACGGCCAGTTGATGCACGTGACCGATGGCGTCGGACTGACACAGGTCCGCGGCGGCGAGATCGTCGTCATGCGCCCCGGCGACACGGTGTGGTGCCCCGCCGGGGTATGGCACTGGCACGGCGCCGCCCCCGACCGCTTCCTGACCTACCTGGCCATCTGGGACGGCCTGCTCGATGGTCAGGAAGGCCCGGAGATCGAGCTCGCCGAGCCCGTCACGGACGAGGAGTACAACGGCCGACGGTCGTCATAACCCGGGATTCCCGACACGGCCCGACCGGCCTGCAACGCCCTCCGTGAATAGCTCACATCGCGACGCTGTACACGGACGCCAGCCCCGTCTCCGACCACCATGACCCCGAATCCGTCAACTGGTGAGCAGCCGTGACCTGACCGGCGCTGCCGTTGGACGCGACCAGCACACAACCCGCAAGACCGTACCGAATCGGAGATCTCCCATGAAGACCCAGGTGAACTTCCCCAGCAGGGGCCTGAACCTCGCAGGCATACTGTTCGCACCGGACACCTACTCCGGGCAGCCGCTGCCCGCAGTGGTCGTGGGCCACCCCTGGGGCGGCGTGAAGGAACAGACCGCCTCCGTCTACGCCGAGCGCCTGGCCCGCGAGGGCTTCGCCGCCCTCGTCTTCGACGCCGCCCACCAGGGTGAGAGCGAGGGCCAGCCGCGCAACCTGGAGGACCCCTTCCAGCGTGCCGAGGACTTCCGCGCAGCCGTCTCCTACCTCGCCTCCCGCAGCGACGTCGACTCCGAACGCATCGGCGGCCTCGGTATCTGCGCCTCCGGCGGCTACCTGTCCTTCGCCGCGCAGACCGACCGCCGCATGAAGGCCGTGGCCACGGTCAGCGCCTTCGACACCGGCAGCGGCCTGTTCGAGGGCGTGGGCCGGGTACACGGCCCCGAGATCCGCGACTTCCTGCTGAACCAGGCCGGCGTGCTGCGCAACGCCGAGGCCCGCGGCGAAGGCGCCCTCACCCTCACCCTGGTGCCGCCCACCGAGGCCGAGGCCGCCGGGTTCCCAGAGCGCAGCATGTACCGGGAGGGCTCCGAGTACTACCGCACGCCGCGTGGCAACCACCCGCGTTCCGCCAACTGGTCCTTGATCCGGGCGGACGTGGTGGCCCAGTACAGCGCCTTCGCCCACCAGGACTGGATCTCCCCGCGCCCTCTTCTGATGATCGCCGGCACCGAGGCCGACACCCGCTACTTCACCGAGGAGGCCATCGAGCGGGCCGGCGAGCCGAAGGAACTGTTCTGGATCGAGGGCGCGTCCCACATCGACCTGTACGACAAGGACGCGTACGTGACCCCCGCGGTGGCCAAGCTGTCGGAGTTCTTCGGCAAGCACCTGGGGCTGTGAAACCTGGCGGGTGAACTCCCAGTGCGGACGGCCTGCTCGCCTTGCAGGCCGTCCACATTCGCCGCCACGACGCTCACCGAGGGAAACCGGATGACATGCCAGAACACACAGCACAGGGCGGCGTCCCGATCACGCTGACCGTCGGCACCACGATGATCCCCGCCACCCTGAACAACACCCTCACCGCCCGGCGCTTCAAAGACGGGTTGCCCTTCACCATCACCCTCCAGCGATACGCCGACGACTACTGCGGTACCGCCGCACCGCTGGAAGCCGACGAGACCCAGCAGCAGGCCGGATGGAAGAACGGCGACATCGGTTACTTCGGCGGCTGGTTCACCGTTCTCTTCGACGGCGAGGAGCATTCCCGGACGCACACCGGGGTGATGGTCATCGGCCGTATCGACGACGGCCACCTTGAGACCGTCCGCGCGCTGGGCAGCTCGATCACCGTCACCGTTGCCTCGTCAGCGTCAGCCGTAGCGGCAGAAGGAACGTGACCGTCCGGTTATCGGGCGGGGGATCCGGCAGTGTCGAGGACGACCCGGTCGGGCACCCGGAGGCTGGCCTGTTCGGCGCACAGTCCGTCGCGGTGGCCGCAATGGACCACCGGCAGGTCTTCACCCAGGTCCGGCTCATCCCCTCACGCCCGGGCCTAGCGGGTATGGACGCTTCCATCGCGAAGGATGAGCTGGACGTTTCCACCGGCGAAGCCTCCAGGGAAACCCGGCATACATGGCCTTCGGGAACACCAGACACGCACAACAGAAAGAGAGATGCCACGATGGAACTGCTGAAGAAGCAGCCGACGATGAAGCTGCCGGCCGAGTGGTTCACCGGCGACGCCTGGGCCGACGTCATCTACCGCGGTGAGGACCCCTCGCGGGCCCGCATGAACGCGGTTCACTTTGCCCCCGGCGCACGCACCGCCTGGCACGCCCACAGTCTTGGCCAGACCCTCTACATCGTCGAGGGCATCGCCCTGATCCAGTCCCGGGGCGGCGAGATCATCGAAGCCCACCCCGGTGACGTGATCTGGACCCCGCCGGGCGAGGAGCACTGGCACGGTGCCGCCCCGGACCGGTTCATGACCCACCTCGCCCTGTGGGAGACCGACGAGACCGCCTGGCTGGACCACGTCACCGACAGCGAGTACGACGGCCTCCGCCGCAGTACCCGCGCCTGACCGGCCCGACCCGGACACCCTGCCGCCCGCACGGGCGGCACGACAGTGAGGAAACACCATGCGAGGAGCTGTTCTCCACGCACCCGGGGACGTGCGGGTCGAAGACCGCGACATCCCGAAGATCATCGACCCGACCGATGCGGTCATCCGCACCGTCGCCACCTGCGTCTGCGGCTCGGACCTGTGGGACTACCGGGGCATCAACCCGGTCAACGGGCCCACCCCGATCGGGCACGAGTACGTCGGCATCGTCGAGGAGATCGGCAGCGACGTCTCGCGGATCAAGCCCGGCCAGTTCGTCGTCGGCTCCTTTTTCGCCTCCGACAACACCTGCCTGAATTGCCGCAACGGCTACCAGAGCAACTGCCTGCACCGCGAGTTCGTCGGCGCCGGTGGCTGCCAGGCCGAGTACGTCCGCATCCAACTGGCCGACGGCACCCTGGTCGCTACCCCCGACCAGCCCGACGAGCAGCACATCGCCAGCCTGCTAGCCTGCTCCGACGTCATGGGCACAGGCTGGTACGCCGCCAAGGCCGCCGAAGTCAAGCCCGGTGACACCGTCGCCGTGGTCGGCGACGGCGCGGTCGGCCTGTCCGCGGTCATCGCCGCCAGGGAACTCGGCGCGGAGCGGATCATCGCCATGTCGCGCCACGAGCCCCGGCAGAAACTGGCGACCGAGTTCGGCGCCACCGACATCGTCGCCGAGCGCGGTGACGAGGGCGTGGCCCGCATCAAGGAGATGACCGGCGGCATCGGCGCGGACGCCGTCCTGGAGTGCGTCGGCACGGCGCAGTCGATGCGGCAGGCCCTGCACTCCACCCGTCCCGGCGGCAATGTCGGCTTCGTCGGCGTCCCGCACGACGTGGCGGTCGACGGCGAGGAGCTGTTCTACTCCCACGTCGCCCTGCGCGGAGGCCCGGCGCCCGTACGCGCCTACCTGCCCGACCTGATCGACCGAGTGCTGACCGGCCGGATCAACCCGGGCAAGGTCTTCGACTTGACCCTGCCCCTGGAACAGGCGGCCAAGGGCTACCAGGCCATGGACGAACGCCGCGCCATCAAGACCCTGCTGCGCCCCTGACACGACTGTCGCGCCTGCCCCGTCCCACCGTGCATCCGGATCGTGGCAGGTACAGCTACAGGTACGGACGACGGGAGCCGAACAGCTCGGCTCGGTGGCATCCCGGAAACTCCTCCGGGATGCCACCTGATACGGGCCGACAGCGCCCGTTGCTGCTTTTGCCTTGATCAAGGTGCGGACGAGCACGCTTGTGGAAGCGCGAGGCCGGATCAAAGGTTTTTGCCATCAACGGACTTGTTGCCCGCAAGTGGCAATAAGTTGTAGAGTCGGCACCAGGAACCCAGCGGTACCCGGCAGGACCGGTATCAAAATCCTGAGGGGCGGCCGAGGTCTGACGTATCCGGGTAAGCGCCGGATACGACGACAACGGTTAGAGGTTCCCGGGCCATGTCGCCCATTGAGATCCCCCACACCTCAGAAAGGCTGACGCCTTCATGTCATTCATCCCGCGTTTCCCCCACAAACGTGCATTCCGCGTCGGCCTCTGTGTCGGCGTGGCGGGAGTGGCGGCCATCGGCGCCACAATTGCAGGTACCGGCACAGCCGCCGCCGCAAGCAGCTGGGCTGTTGAGATAACCAACAGCTCCGTCGGCGGTGGCAGTGTGCAGGTCTCCTCGCCGGACGGGAAGTTTCCCACCGCCTGCTACACCGTCAGCGGCGAAATAACCCGGCCGAGCGGACGTATGGACGCCGAGTCACGCACCACGCTGACAGGCTTCAGCGACTCGAAGTGCCAGGGATCGCGCACCGCATCCATCACTTACGTGTTCCAGGCGAATCGTGACCGTGCCGATATGGGGAACTTGAACTGCGACGCTGTCCGGCTCTGGGTCAACACCCAGAGGTTCGCCTGGATCAATTGCCACGTCTGATTTCTCCGCATCGCCGGATCTCTGCCGAGCAGCTCTCGGCGGGCGACGGCCCGTTTGTCATGTCACTGCTGGCAGTCCCCTGAGGCGCTGCCTGGAAACTCCTTTTTACTGCTGGTCATCGGTACTCCTGTATTAGGCACCCCCGCTGCCTCCTGCTGATTCACCTCGGCCGCATTGCACTGTGTTCTGCGCCCGATGTCCGTCGGCGAATGAGTCTCGGCGCCGCCAGGTCCGTTGACCGAGCCAGCGGCGTCCTGCGCGATCCGTGAGGCCACCACAACAGGCGCTGCCATGTCCCGGAGGCGGTCTGCCATCTCTGCCGGGGGCGTTCATGGACAAGGAATCCTGGCACCTCCGGATCGACATCGGCCTCGCGTACCGGCTGTACGACGGTCCCGTCCGGCAGAATCCACATCTCTTAGAAACGATTTGAGAAAACTCCCATGAGTTTGTTCACTTGCGCACGCCGCACTGTTCCGGCCGCCTTCTTGGCGGGAGTCTCCACCGTGATGCTGGCGACTTCGCCGGCATCCGCCGTGACTATCAACCAGATCAATGTCAGCACATCAGCCATTCCTCGCGGGGCGAACTGCGTCTACATCACGGCGGAGCCCTCGTCCGGCTCGGGCCGGATCGGTGGCCCCTACTCCTTCAGCACCGGCGGCAGCTTCCAGATCAGCAGCTTCGCCGTGAACACTGGTGAGACCGTCCGCTTCGAATGGCACAACAACAGCTGCGGTCCCCAGTCGACGCTGAGCACGAACTCGTATGTTGCCCCGAACACCAATCCCTGGAACATCGTCTGAGTCTTCGGGAAAGCCAGCTCACGATGCAGTGAGGCCGGAGGGTCGGCCAGCGTATTCGCTGGCCGACCCTCCGGCGCATGTACAGGCTACTGCCGCCAGACACCTGTACTCAATTGGCTGCTCACGAACGGCCTTGTCTCACATTCGTTGGCAGCGGAAGATCCCGCTGTCCGAGGAGAATCCGGCGATGGAGGTTCCGGTGACCCTTCACAGAATTGATTTTTTTGATGAGAGAGGGTTGCCGATCAACTTCCAGGCCACGAGTCTCGGTCATATCCAGCCGGAATCCGGCAGACCGAGCACTGGAGAACCATCTATGTTCCACTCGTACACAGCGGCGGGCCCCCAGCAGGGGGCACCCCGGCCATCGGTATCGCAGCCCGGATACATGCCTGGCCCATCCCGGCGCCGCATGGCCGGATCACGGATGCCTCGCTGGAAGCCGGTACTCTTCGTTTTCCAGCTGCTTGTGGTGACGATGATCGCCGCAGGGGCGCTCGTGACGAACACCGGTACCGCCAGCGCGCAGGATGAACCCCCTGCCGCACTGTCCCAGGGGTCGTTGCCCGGCATCGTGTACCGGGGAGACACGCGGACCCCGAACGACATCTTCGCGAACGGCTTCACGGCCCGGGGAACGGACTACAACCTCGTGACCCACGTCCGCGGAGGCCGTGCGGCGATGGACAGTGGCTACGTGTCCACCTCGGGTTCGCGCGACATGGCGGAGGTCTTCGCACGGGGAGGGGGACAGCACCTCCTCATGGACGCCGCCGCCCAGCCGCGCTGCCAGGGAGCAGGGTGGTCGATCGGCCAGTCCCTCCCGGGGGTCGGATGGTTCCTGACGTCGAGCTGCCAGCACGCGGTTGTCACCGCCAGGACCTTCGTCTACACGATCAACCCGCAGTTCGCGCAATTCATCCTGCATGTTCCCGACCAGATCCGAGGGGACGAAAGCCTGCACAGCACGTACGCAGTCCAGGATGAATGGGCCTTCTTCTACAGGATTCCGCCCCAGGCGATCACTGGCGTCCACATCTACGAGAATGAAGGGAGGGCGGCCGGCCAGCTGCTTGAGCCGCAGAGTGTCACCTTCCGCTACGACCGCTGGGTGGCCAATCCGAACTACAACCGGGACTTCCACTACAACGCCGCATCCGATTCAGCCGCTCACTTCTCCCTCTTCAACACGCCGCTGCACATTCCGCCCATCGCGGTGAACCCTCCCAGCCGAGGTTGCAACGCGGCCGACCGTTGCAGGAGCGGAAACGGCTGAGCCGCTGGCGCTGGGAGCTGGGCTCAGGGAGGGCCTGAGGACCGAGGTACTTGGCCCGCAAAGGGGAGGGCGCGGTGAAGGCAAGGTTTCCGAGCGGAACACGGAGTGGCCGCCACCGGGTCTAAGGGGGCCGCCGGTATCCAGGACGCGGCAGTGGTGGTGCTCATACACGGCTGCGGCAGGGGCTACAACGTGTCTTTCCTTGGCTCACGGCATGTTCCCTCAGCCGCTCCACGCCTTGTGGGCGACCCGGTGCATCCCGGCGGGCTTGTCGTCGCGGACGGTCTGCTCATGGATGGACCGTACCGCCGACGTGGTGCCGTTCCTGGCCAGGCGGTAGCAGCCGAAGACGAACGCATGGTCGGCCGTGAGGCCGACGGGTACCACCTGTCGGCCTCACGGCCCCAGGGGATCGACCACGGCACGAGTCCAGATGGAACTCGATGGGCGCTGGTTCCTTGACGCCGGCCGAGTTGCGGTTGGACTGACCGCCGTCGTCGGCAACGACGCGTCAGGGGCGGGAAGCGCATTTCTTCCTGCCCCGTTGTTCCCCACGCTCGTCGGATCTTCCGGGACCCCAGCGGGCGTACTCGCTCGACAGGGCGTCTGGTCGACGAAGCCTTGCCGCAGGACCGACTTCCCCACGCAGGTCGGCCGTCGCCCGAGGGCCGTGCGGATGTTTCTCTGCGAGTCGGCACGGCAGCCTCCGTGGGAACTGCTGGACCGTCCAGTCATTTTTCCTTCACCGGTAGAACCTGGGAAAAACTGTGCCACCTTCGCACCCTGTGCCCCGCAGCCCCTGGTGCGAGCATGGTCCGGCAGCCGCAGCCGAGCCACTCGATCCAGTTCCCCGGATCTGCCGAGCACGGACGGGCCCCAAGTCCGGTCCCGTCCGTCGACGGTCTTCGACAGGGGCGAAGGGGGCTGCGGACGGTGCATCGCCGGCTCAAGCAGCAGGCAGAGGCCATCGGGCCGCTACCGCGCGGTGCCTGTGTGCTGTCTGGACAGGCTGGCTCGTGGTCCAGAGCGCGCCGGCAGTCCCGGTCCGTCCGTCGGCCCGGAAACCGGTTGGGAGTGAGAAGTGATGGATGCCGTGGCGCCACAGGCGGGGAGCCTTCCCGCGTTGTTCACCAGCTTCGTCGGCCGCCAGCCCGAGGTCGCCGAGATCTGCGGTCTGCTGCGGACGGCACGGCTGGTGACACTCACTGGCCCGGGCGGGGTCGGCAAGACCCGGCTTGCGCTGGAGGCAACGGCCGTCTTGGCACATCACTTTCCGGACGGGGTGCGGCTGGTGGACCTGACTCCGGTGCGGGAGCCGGCGGCGGTGGCCGGTGTGGCCGCAGCCGCACTGGGCGCTCCGGACCTGGGCGCCCGGCCCGTCCTGGAACAGCTCGCGGGGTACATGGCAGGGCGGCGGGCGCTGATCGTGCTGGACAACTGCGAGCACCTGGTGGACGCTTGCGCCGAACTGGCAAAGACTCTGCTCTGCGCCGCCCCAGGGCTGCACGTTCTGGCCACCAGCCGCCACAAACTCGGCATCACGGGCGAGCACCTTTTCGCAGTCTCCCCGCTGTCTCCCGAGAACGCGGCCGGCTTGCTGGAGGACCGGGCGGCAGCTGTCCGCTCCGGCTTCGAGGTCGACGAGCGGAACCGGGCCGAGATCACCCAGCTGTGCGCCGACCTGGACGGGTTGCCGCTGGCGATCGAGCTGGCGGCGTCCCGCCTGCGCATACTCACTGTGGAACAGATCACGCAACGGCTGGAGAACCGCTTCGGGCTGCTCACCGGCGGCAGCCCGACCGTTCCGCCCCACCAGCGCACGCTTCGCGCGACGATCGAATGGAGCTACGGGCTCTGCACCCCGGTAGAGCAGCTGCTGTGGAACCGGCTGTCGGTCTTTGCCGGCGGATTCATGCTGGATGCGGTCGAGGGCGTCTGCGCAGGAGACGGGATCGCGGAGCACGAGGTACTGGATCTGCTGGATCGACTGGTCGGCCAGTCCGTGGTCCTGACCAGCGACGTTGACGGTACGGTGCGCTACCGCCTGCTGGAAAGCGTCCGGCGGTACGGGCGGGAAGCGCTCGCCGCCTCCGGAGAAGAGGGGCGGCTGCTGGGGCGTCACCGTGATTTCTTCCTCACCGTGGCCCAGCGCATCGACGTGTGCTGGCACGGATCCGGCCAGGTAGAGGCGCTGGCACGGCTGCGCGCCGACCATACCGATCTGCTGGCGGCCCTGGACTGCGACGCCGATCCCAGGGCTAGGCTCGCGCTGGCCGGGGCGCTGCTCTTTCACTGGTGCGTCGGTGGTTTCCTCACCGAAGGACGCCGTCAGCTGGATCGCGCGCTGGTGGGGCCGCCCGAGCCGACGCCGGAGCGGGTACGGGCTCTCTTCGCCGCGGTCTGGGTGGCACAGACACAAGGTGATCTGGTGGCGGCAGACCAGTGGCTGGACGAGGCGGACAAGCTGACCGAGCAACTGGGTGACCCGGTCCAGCGCGCCCGAGTGAGCGGTTTCCGCGGCGTGTCAGCGCATTACCGGGGGCGACCGGAGGAGAGTATCTCCCGGTACGAGGAGACATGGTCCGCTCTGTCGGCGCTGGGGGACGAGCGCGAGGCGACCTCCTGGCTGCTTGCGCTGGCCTGTGTCCAGGCATATGCCGGAGATCCTCGTGCGGCGGAGTCTTGCAGACAGGTGACCACCGTCTTCGCAGCGAGCGGGGAGCGGTGGGGCACCGCGCAGGTCTTGATGGCGCTGGGCCATAAGGCCTGGGCTGACGGTGACCGGGGGGCGGCCAAGACGTTCGCGTGCTCCGCGCTGGAGAGCATGAGAGGCTTCAACGATTACGCGATGGTCGCACGGATGCTGGAGCTGTTGGCCTGGGCAACCGGCTCGGGCGGCGAATACACACGAGCGGCCCGGTTGCTTGGAGCAGCCGGTGTCCTGTGGCGGAACGCGGGCACCTCCATCTCCGTGTTCGGCCCGTGGATCGCCGAACAGCATGCGCACTGCGAGAGAACGGCTGCCGATGCCCTGGGTCGACCGGCCTATGCTCAGGCACTCGCAGAAGGCCACCGGCACGACAGCCCCGGCCGGGCCATCCAGTACGCCCTGGACCCTGCCCAGGACCCGGTTGCGTCGGCCACCTCCGAAGCCCTTCTCACACGCCGGGAGCGCGAGGTGGCGGAACTCGTCGCCATGGGTCTGCGCAACCGGCAGATCGCGTCCGAACTCGCGCGGTCACCGCGTACGGTCGACGGTCACGTCGAGAACATCCTGGCCAAGCTGGGTTTCTGTAGCCGTGCCCAGATCGCCTCCTGGTGGACGGCGAACCAGCCGGTGAATGCTCCTCGTCCAGTGCTCCGGCAAACGGGATCCGTGACGGCATAGGACCCCAGCTGTTGTATGAGCATCTGCCGGACCCTTCGGAAGAGCTTGGGCGTGGTGTCGGCGGCCGGCGAATCCCGTGACGCACAGGCTTCCCTCGAAGCTGCGTCGCTGCCGTCCAGGACCAGCCCGATCGGTTTCTTTCCCTCTCGGGCCGGTCCCGTATGAGCGGTGGGTCCGGAAGCTGCTTGATCAGCCGCTGGAACTGCCCGTGTCGCCGGAGCTGACGCCTCGGTCTCGTACGGTGGCCCAGCCGCCGAGGTTGGTGCTCACCTGCGCGGAGCCCTTGAGGTAGCGGGTGCTGGAGAACCTCGCCCGGTTCGCGGACGGCTTCTCACCGGGGCAGCGCTGGTTGATTTCGTCGTCGGTCATTGTTCTGTAGTGCAGCGCGACGAACCCGCCGTTCGGGTCCTCGACCTTGCTCTGGTAGCCCTTGTCGTACCAGATGAAGTGGCCGAAGAAGCGGCTCCCGAAGTGGAGTTCCCAGTCTCCCTCGATGACCTGCAACCCGGTGGCCCGTGTCGTCCATGCCATGGTGAAGGGCGTCATGGACTGGGTGATGCTCTCGGACGCGGTGTGGGACTTCTCGAAGCTCTTGCCGAACGCGGCAGTCGCCGACAGGTTGATCGGCTCCCACAGCGCGGAGGCCAGGGTGGCGGAGATCTCGGCGTTCGTCTTCTGCGTCGTGGTCTCCGACCAGCTCCACGTGCGGCTGACGGTGCCACCGCAGTTGATGATCGTGGGGCCGACGTTGTGCTCCGGACCGGCGCCTTGGTCGAGGGACTTGGCGGTGAACTTGCACACGTCCGCCTTGCCGCACTGGGAGAGCAACTGCTCCTCGGTGGGCCCTGTGTCCGCGCTCGCGCTGGTGGCGGCCATGCCGAGCAGAGCACCGGCCGCCAACACCGACATACCGGCGAACGTCGTTCGACGCAGACGGGCAAGAGGACGCGCGGATACTGATTTTTGTTTCACGAATTTCTCCGTACTGGGGAAGGGTGGTGTAAGGCTTCACCCTGTTGAGCCTTCGGTCAGCGCGGAAACGGTGTCGTATCGTGCTGACCGGAGTCCGTCCGAAGCTTCCGGACGGCATGCGCGTCAAAGCGGAAACTGCCGAGCAGTGTCCGGTTGCTGACTGCGCACGGGCCACTCCCAAGGTGTGAGGAGTTCCCTGTTACGGCACCAGACCGTGCACCTCGGGGTGATCTGGGTGCAGTTTCTGCCGAGAGGCCATCTCCGCGCCACCGTGAAATTACGGGTTCCGGGAAACGGGTGATTCCTGGGTAGTCCGCCTCAGGTCAGCCTCTTTCGGTGGTTCTCCGTAGGTGATTCAGCCCATGCAGGGCGAAAGAGTGCGAGCGTGCTGCGGCGCCAGGCGACGCCTGCGAATCGTTTCGTTTCGGCTGCTTCTGTCTGCTCCCCACACGCGCCCTGTGTCGGCGACCTGTCGGACGCGCGGTGGGAGCTGATCGAGCCCGTCCTGGCGGCCTGGCGAGATCAGCACCGCGCCCGCGCGCTGGACATCGGCCGACCTCCCGAGCGCGACCTGCGTCAGATCACGAACGCCATCCTGTAAGTGGACCGCACCGGTATCCCCTGGCGCTGCTTCTCGCATGGCTCCGCCCCATGGGCCACGGTGTACGGGTACTTCGCCAAGTGGCAGTATGAGCAACTCACCGGCCTGCCGCGGCGCCTGGTCCGCGAACGGATCATCGGGCGCAAGCGCCACCCCGGCTGCGACCCCCTCGGCCTGCTGCTGACCGTGCTGGTCACCGCCGCCGACGTGACCTTGCCGTCCCGCATCGCTGCCGCGCACCCGCACATCACGAAGGCCTGGGCGGACGCGGGCTACCGCACCACCGCCATCGACCACGGCGCCCGCCCTGGCATTGACGTCCACCCGTCCAACGCCCGTCCGGCACCCACGGGTTCACGATCACCCCGAGACGATGGACCATCGAACGCAGCATCGGCCGGCTCATGCACCGCCGCTGCCTCGCTCGCGACCACGAGACACACCCACACCGCTCTGAAGCCGTGATCCACCTCGTGATGACCGGCCTCATGACCCGCAGACTCACCGGCGAAGCCACCCTGAACTGGCGCGGAACCTGACCCGGGACAAAACGCGAACCACCGGACCAAACGCTCAGCCAGTACGCGTTTTCACGTGATTGACGGCTGTTGCGGAAATAACTTCTTGCCCGCATGGCGTTGTTGGTCTCCGATGCCATAGCGGGGGTGGTTGGTCTGAAGTTGTTCCGTACGAGCATGGTGAAAGGCGGCATGACCGAGGTCGTGCCGCGTCTTGCTGATGTCGAGGCAGATGTGCAAGGTCTTGTCGAGGCGGACATGGAGACCTTGTTGGGTGTTCGGTTCCTGGCGAGTGAGTACGGTACCGGGCCGGTTCATGGGGGCCGGATCGATTCGCTGGGGCTGGATGAGAACGGGTCGCCCGTGATTGTCGAGTACAAGCGTGGTGTCGACGCCGGGGTCATCAACCAGGGCCTTTTCTATCTCTCGTGGTTGATGGACCATCGGTCCGAGTTCGAGCGCCTGGTCCGCGACCGGCTCGGGGCGACGGCAGCGTCCCAGGTCTTGTGGAGCGGCCCTCGGTTGATCTGCGTCGCCGGGGACTTCACGCGCTACGACGTGCATGCCGTACGTGAGCACCGGCGGTCGATCGACCTGGTCCGCTACCGGCTCTTCGGCGATGACCTCCTGGGACTGGAGACCGTGGCGTCGGTGAGCGGCGGCGTCCGGCTGGCGCGTTGGGCTCCTGGGCGGGTGGCGGTGGCCGATGTCCGAGGCGCGTCGATGGTGGAGCTGGCGGGTGCGGTCGACGAGGTTCTGCTCGGGCTCGGGGGCGGGGTGAACCGCGTCGAGCGGAAGCAGTACCGGGCCTATCGGAGGCTGCGGAACTTCGCCTGCCTGTGTCCGCCGCAGCGCAGCAAGCTGCTGGTCTACCTGAGGGTCGACCCTGCGGAGGTCGATCTCGTCACGGGGTTCACGCGTGACGTGTCCGGTCTCGGTCATCACGGGACGGGTGATCTGGAGGTGCAGTTGCGTACGGCGCGTGATGTGGAGCGGGCGCGGGATCTGTTCCGGGCCGGCTATGCGGCGGCGTGATCCGGGGATGGTCTCCGGGCGTCTTTCCGGTCGTGGGATGCTGCCTTTCGACGTGTGGGCCGGGTGCGGCGGTGGACTGCCAATGATGCGGGGGATCGCCGGTTTGGCCAACCGGCGATCCCCCGCTAGCGGTGGTTTGTTGACGGCGGATCGGGGCGGTAGTAGTCGGAAGTGAGAGTTCCAACTCGCCTTCGTGGAGCCTCAGATGACGAAGCGGCTGCCATGCCCGCCCGCCCCCGGTCCGCTGGAAGCCTAAGCCGCCCGCTTCGATGATCTCTTCGAGACCCTGGCGCAGCGGCGTGGGTTTCGCGAATATCTGGCCGGGCTGCTGCTTCCACGGGACCGGAACAAGACGCTGACCTGCCTCGTCGGCACCGAGCCGGTGGTCGGTGCCCAGCATGCGGCGGTGCAGCGGCTGCAGTTCTTCCTCTCGGAGTCGACCTGGGACAACCACCAGGTCAACGGGCGCCGCCTGGAGCTGCTGCTGGCCGATCCGGCCACCGCGCCACACGGGAGCGGGGTGCTGGTGATCGATGATTCCGGGGACCGCAAGTCGGGGACGGCGACCGCGCACGTGGGCAAGCGGTACCTGGGCTCGGTCGGGAAGATCGACCGGGGTGTGGTCACCGTGACCACCTGCTGGGCGGACGAGCGCGTCTACTACCCCGTGCACGCCCGCCCCTACACCCCTGCCCATCACTTCCCGCAGGGGAAGAAGGACCCGGGCTTCCAGTCCAAGCTGCAGATCGCGGTGGCCCTGGCCGCCCAGGCCAAGGCCGCCGGTCTCGTCTTCAGGGCGGTGGCCGCCGACTGCGCCTACGGCGACCACGACAGCTTCCGTGCCGGCCTGCACGCAGCCGGCCTGGCGTTCGTGATGGCCCTCAAACCCCGGCACGGCACCTGGTCCTACGGCACCGACGCCTACACCCCCGTCGACGTCGCTCACGCTCTGACCTGGACCGATGCCGACCGCCCAGGTGACTGGACACGCATCGAGCGCACCTTCCGCGACGGACACACTGCCACCTGGTGGGCCGCTGAAGCCCGGCTTGGCTGGTGGGGCCCGGACGGGAACGTCCGCCTGGTTGTGGCCACCACCGACCCAGCCACCCTGCCGGCGAAGGCGACCTGGTATCTGGCCACGGACCTGCCCCGACCCGGCTCCCCGCGCGTCGCCGACTCGCCCTACCTGCCCGCCGACCTCGCCGAGATCGTGCGGATCTACGGGCTGCGGCACTGGGTCGAGCAGAGCTACAAGCAGGTCAAGGACGAACTCGGCTGGGCCGACTTCCAGGTCCGCTCCGACACCGCCATCCGCCGCCATCAGACCCTGGTCAACTGCGCATTCAGCTTCTGCTGGAACACCTGGTTCGCCCCACCGCCACCGGCGTCGGTCGACCCGACACCTGAACCTGACACGCCGTCAAGAGCGGCAGAGAGGGGGTGGGACAGAACATCATCCGCCCCAACTGCCCTGCTGGCCCCGCGCGATCCGGGCCGTCCGTGGCTGGCTGGTGCCCTGGAACATGCTGCAACGTTGCTGGCGAGCCTGGACAGCCCAGCCTCCACCCAGCGAACTCCAGGCCCTGATCGACGCCGTCGCCACCGGCAGACCTCTTGACCTCTACCGCCCCGATCCGCCGTCAACAAACCACCGCTAGGTTGCCCCGCCTTTTCATGTGCTGGTGGTCAGCGTGAACGGCCGGCGGTGGGGCTGCCCGTGGTCGTCGGGGCGGCCGGAGGGAGGCTGGTGGGGTTTGTCCTGTGTGTGGTGTGCGGGGTGGTGGGCTGGCGTGTGCTGGTTTCGTGGGCGAGGGTCAGGGAGAGGCCGGCCAGCAGGGAGCTCGGGGTGTGCGGGGAGGCGGTGACGGCCCAGGTGGGCCGGTCGGGGTCGGGTCCGGCCCAGATGGTCCAGGTGGCGAGGTTGTGGACGGGGTGCTGGGCGGAGAAGGCGTCGAAGCGGACGCCGGTGTCCTGGGCGGGGGAGGTCCAGCTGATCCGTCGTCCGTCCACGGAGTGCTTCCATCCTGCGTCGGTGAGAGGCCGGGTGGCTGCGGAGATCTCCTTCTCGCCCACCGGTGTGTCCAGGGTGGTGTTCCAGCCGTCGCCGTCGGCGAGGTGGTGGAGCAGTTCCTCCAGCAGCGGGGCGGGGGTGGTGCGGGTCGCGGTGAGGACCCACGTGCGGTCGGAGACGGGTGTCTCGTAGGCGGCGACGGTCCAGGCCGTCTCGTGCGCGGGTGTGTCGTGGACGTACTCGATGCGCAGGGTCTGGGACTCGTGGACGGCGTGGGTCGTGTCGTCGGACCAGGTCCGCCACCTCGACCACTCGGGGTGTGCGTCGAAGAAGGTGTCGAGCACGGCGTCGTGGTCGCCGGCGTCGGCGAGGTGGACCGGGACGGTCTCCTGCTGCGGGGCCTCGGCGGTGTAGGGGGTGCGGGCTTGGGCGGTGGCGCGTTCGGTTTCGGTCAGGGGCGCCGGGCCGGGGCGCATCCCGGCGCCGTGGGTCCGCTCGAAGGCGAGCATGGCTGCGGCGGGGGAGCTGAAAGGTGTCGGCGATCTGGCGCAGGTGGTCCTCGCCGTGGAGGTGGACGGACGCGCCGTCGCGGTGGAGATAGGTGCCGGCCGCGACGGTGGTGTGGCCGTCGTGTGCGTGGGCGTGGATGAGGAGCCGGCCGTCGCGGATGTCGTCGCGGGTGCACCAGGGCATCGGGTGGCTGGCCCAGGTTCATTCCTCGTCCATGGCCTTCTGGAGCCGGGGAGTGACCTCGACGGTGATGCCCCTGGCGGACAGGCGCTCGGCCGTGTCCTTGGCCCAGTGGGGTTCTTCGTAGTCGATGCGGGCCAGGACCAGGAGGTTGTCGTCGACGGCGCTCCAGCCCGCTGCCTCCAGGATCATGCGGGTCCTACCTTGTTCGTGGGTTAGACGGGCCGTCGTAAGGTCCAGAGGCCCAGAGACACCGGGTATGGC
>NZ_JBVLTJ010000028.1:0-53677 GCF_055597585.1 Streptomyces sp. AMJ-169 | reverse complement strand
ACCCCGCCCCATGCCAAGACCAACGAGCAGCCAAGCCGACAGTCACATGATCCGCCGGACAGCTCCTAGCCCTTCGTCAACTCCTCCGCCACCAACTCAGCAATCTGCACCGCGTTCAAAGCAGCCCCCTTCCGCAGATTGTCATTGGAGACGAACAACGCGATCCCGTTCTCCACCGTCTCATCCCGCCGAATCCGCCCCACGAACGACGGATCCTGCCCGGCGGCCTGAAGCGGCGTAGGAATATCGGTCACCACCACCCCCGGCGCGACGGAGAGCAGTTCGGCGGCCCGCTCGGGAGACAGCGGCCGGGAGAACCGCGCGTTGATCTGAAGCGAGTGCCCCGTGAAAACAGGAACCCGCACACACGTCCCGGACACCTTCAGCTCAGGCAGCTCGAGGATCTTCCGCGACTCGTTGCGGAGCTTCTGCTCCTCGTCGGTCTCACCCAGCCCGTCGTCGACGAGATTCCCGGCGAAGGGCAGCACGTTGAAGGCGATGGGCCGCTTGTAGACCTGAGGCGCGGGGAACTCCACGGCACCCCCGTCGTGGGTGAGCTTCTCGGCGTCCCCCACGACCTTCTCGACCTGCCCCTGAAGCTCGGCCACCCCGGCGAGCCCGGACCCGGAGACGGCCTGGTAGGTGGTGGCGACGAGCGCTTCGAGCCCCGCCTCCCGGTCCAGCACCTTCAGGACCGGCATGGCGGCCATGGTCGTGCAGTTGGGGTTGGCGATGATCCCCTTGGGCCGCTGGGCGATCGCGTGCGGATTGACCTCGGAGACGACCAGCGGCACCTCGGGGTCGCGCCGCCAGGCGGAGGAGTTGTCGATGACGACGGCCCCCTGCGAGGCGACCTTCTCCGCGAGCGCCTTGGAGGTCGAGCCGCCGGCGGAGAACAGCACGATGTCGAGCCCGGAGTAGTCGGCGCTCGCCGCGTCCTCGACGGTCACCCCGTCCAGCTCGGAACCCGCCGACCGGGCGGACGCGAACAGCCGCAGCTCGGTCACCGGGAACGCGCGCTCCTTGAGGATGCGGCGCATGACCGTACCGACCTGACCGGTGGCTCCGACGATTCCGACCCTCACGGCGACTCCCTCTCGATCTACGTCCCTGTGTGCCTGCCAGGCAGACCTCCCCATCATGCGTCCCACCTGACCCCACGTGTCCAATTGATTCCCCCGCGCTCCCGGAAACCCCCCGCCGTACCTCCGGCCACACCCCCGCTGAGCTGGAGAAATTCCCCGTACGACACCGTCTTGCCGCAATCCGTACGTTCACCGCCCGCCGGTGTGACGTACGCCTCGCCCGGAGCCGGATCGCCGCCGGGCAGCGAAAAGGGCGGGCGCTCGGAAAAGCGCCCGCCCTGTCACAACCCGAAGCCACGGAGTCCCGGAGTTACGGAGTGACCTTCTCGATCACGACCGTCCCCATCCCGGCGGCGGTGCCGCGCGAGTTGACCAGCCGCACCTCACCGAACAGCTCCCGCCCGGCGGGCCCGGCGGACTTGGCCAGCACCTGCCCGGAGACGGTCGCGGAGGCGCCGCTCGCGATGGACACGGCACCGGAGCCGACGGAGACGGTGCCGAGCGCGGAGGAGAACCAGACGTCCTTGTACTGGTACGTCGTCGTCCCGGCCGGAACGCTGTAGCCGGCCACGACGACCGTGTACGTACCGGCGGCCGGCTTGACGATGCTCACCGACTCCTCGGAGTCGGCGTCGGCGGACTGCGCGACCTGGACGCCGTCGCGGAACACGGTCAGGTCGAGGTCGGCGGCGAGGTCGGAGACCTGGCCGATGGCGACGTCGAACCGCTCGACGCCGGCCGGCACCTCGACGGTCGTCGTCTGCGAGGCGCCGTTGGCGATGACCGGGGCGGCCAGCTTCGCGGAGCCCAGCGAACCGCCGGAGAGGGTCGAGGCGAGCGGCGCGAAATCGTTCTTGACCGTCCAGTCGGCGGTCACGGGCGTGCCGACGGCCGCCTCGGGAACCGTCCGCACGGCCGGCGCGAAGCTGGTGCCCAGCACCGACACGTCGAGCGTGTAGGGGTTGTCCAGGTGCGGCGACGTCCGCCGCGACTCGACCTCGATCTCCCAGACGCCCGGCGCGGGCTCGGAGTAAGTGCGCAGGTCGGGGCGGCAGTTGTTGGGCAGCGTCGGGCTGGAGTAGTCGCTGTAGCAGTACACCGAGGACGCGTCGTCGACCGGCACCCCGTACGGGTGCAGCGCGATGAACCGGGTCTGGCTCTTGTCCTTCAGCCCGCCGAGCGCGACCTCCAGCGTCTTCGCGCCCTTCGGCACGGTCACGAAGTACGAGGTGCTGCTGTTGCGCTGCGTGCTCGCGGACTTCGAGAAGGAGAAGGAGGGGGCGGCGAGCGGCTGGGCGACGACGACCGTGGAGAGGATCTGCCGGTCGATGCCGGCGGTCTTCGGGTCGTCCAGGGTGACGATCGCGCTGTGCACGCCGGCCGACTTGGCCTGGGCCTGCACCTTGAGGGTCACCGGGGTGTTCAGCGGCAGGCTCACCTCACGGACGCCCAGCTTGAACGTCCCGTCGTTCGTCTTCAGCCCGACCTTGTGCTTGACGGACCCGGCGGGCCCGGAGGTGCGGGTGACGACGACGTCGTAGGACCGCTTCTCGCCGGTCTTCAGGCCGCCCTCGCGGTCGTAGATGCCGGTGCCGAAGCCGGGCTCTTGCAGGGAGCCCGAAAGGGCCGTGCTGACCGGGGCCTTGACGGTGTAGTCGTGGGCGGTCGCGTTCTTCTTGATGGCGTCCCAGGCCTGGACGATGCGGATCAGGCCGGCGCCCTGGGTGTGCGCGGGGACGTCCTTGATCTCGCGGGCGGTGCTGGTGAGCGCCGTGCGCAGGGTGAGCGGCGACAGCTTGATGCCGCGCTGCTTGGCGGCGGAGATCAGCAGCGCGCTCGCGCCCGCGGCCTGCGGCGACGCCATCGACGTGCCCTGGAGCATCGCGTAGCCGGCGGGCAGCCGGTAGCCGGACTCGGCGGTCGGGGCGCCCGGTGCCCAGGTCTGGATGGTGTTGATCGCGGCGCCCGGCGCGACGAGCGTCGGCGCGAAACCGCCGTCCTCGCGCGGGCCGTTGGAGGAGAACGGCAGCATGGCGTACTTCTTGGCCACCTGCGAGCCGTAGTTGGCGGCCCACGTCTCCTTGGAGATGGACGCGCCGACGTTGATCACCTTGTCGGCGAGCCCGGGGTCGCCGATGGTGTTGAGGCCGGGCCCGGAGTTGCCGGCCGAGATGACCAGCTGCACGCCGTAGGTGTCGATGAGCCGCGTGTACAGGCGGGCGCGCGCGTTGTTGCCGTCGTTCAGCGGGGGCAGTCCGCCGATCGACATGTTGACGATGTCGACGCCGCGCTTGGTGACGAGGTCGATCATGCCTTCGGTGAGCGCGACGTTGGTGCAGCCGCCGGTCCAGGTGCAGGCCCGCGAGGAGACCAGCTTGGCGCCCGGCGCGGCGCCGTTCATCCGGCCGCCGAACAGCGAGTTGGCGGCGGTGATACCGGCGACGTGGGTGCCGTGCCGGCTCTCGACGACGCCGATGTTGACGTAGTCGGACTTCGCGCCGGCCGCGTTGTAGACGACGTCCTTGCGGATCTCGACGACGAACGGGATGCGCTCGACGACCTCGGTGGCCGGGTCGTCGGTCCCGAAGTACCCGATCTGGAAGCCGTCCTTGTACGGCTTCAGGGCCTCGTCGTTCGTGAAGTCGCCGTCGTTGTTCAGGTCGACGCGGACCGTGCCGTTCGCGGCGTCGTACAGCACGCCCCACACGTCGGTGGTGTCGCCGTCGCGGTTCAGGTCGCCGGCCATGTCGCCGCCGCGCGTGACGGACTCGGCGAACAGCTGGAACTTGTAGTCGCCCGCGGGGGCGGTCCAAGTGCGCCCGGCGACGGTGAAGTTGGGCCCGCTGACCGAGGTGGTCATCCGCAGCCAGGTGCCGTCGCCGTCGACCACCGGGTCGGTCGAGGTGACCCAGTCGACGATCTTCCGCTCGCCCGTGGTGGTCTTCTGGAGCGCGGGGTGGCCCAGGTCGACGCCGGAGTCGAGGATGCCGATGGTGACACCGCGGCCGTCGTACGTCGGGTGGTCCTCGACGAAGGAGACGGCGCCGGTCTCGAAGGAGGGGTTGTAGGGGTTGGCGGCGGGGGTGTTCTTGTCGGGCGCGGGGTAAGTGCCGGTGTTTTTGGCCTCGTTGTCGCTCTGCGGCGTCGGGTCGTCGAGGGCGATCTCCTGGCGGAGGTCGATGGCCTGGACGGACTTCAGCTTCGACGCGGCGGCGATGGCGGCGTCGGCCTCGGCGGTCGGGAGGGTGGCGCGGACGTAGCCGAGGGCGTCGTCCTTGCGCCCGACGAACCCGCCGTCGACAGCGTCGAGTTGGCCCGCGACCTGGCTGGTCTGGCCGGGAGTGGTGGCGACCATCAGCGTGACGGTCTTCGCGCCGTCGGCCTTGGCCTCGGCGAGCGCCTGCGTGTCGTCGGCGCCGAGCTTGCCGCTGTCCGTCTCGGCTTTGACGACGGGCTGCTCACCGGCGAGGGCGAGCGGCACGGGCCCGACGCCGGCCAGCGCGGCCACGAGCCCCGCGGCCACGGCTATTCGGGCCGTTCGTCTGTGGGGGGTGAGGGTCATGGGCATCCCTTGGTCGAGTGATCGCCCAGCTTTACTCAAGGGCCGGGTTTTTGGGGAGTGTTGACCACAAGCGGAGGGATGTATGGGGAAAACCCGCGATGGACTTTACGGAAATGAATGGCAAGTCGGGGCGAACCGCTTCTAGCGTGAGGTGAACTTTTCGAGAGGGGTGGACGTTGAGAAAGACTCGGCGGACGGCTGCGTACGCGGTGGTGGTCGACGAGGGCCGCATCCTGCTGGCGCGCTTCCCGACGGAGGACGGCGGGCATGTGTGGGTGATGCCCGGGGGCGGGGTCGAGCACGGGGAGGATCCGTACGACGCGGTGATCCGGGAGTTGCGGGAGGAGACCGGCTACGAGGTCGAGGTGGTGGGCCTGTTGGGGGTGACGTCGCGGCGGGTGGAGTTTCCGCGCCGGGCGTGGTGGCGGCGGCCGGTGGACCATCACGGGATGGCGGTGCTTTATGAAGCGCGGGTGCGGGGCGGGGGGTTGAGGCCGGAGGTGAACGGCTCGACGGACCTGGCGGCGTGGCACGAACTGGAGGGGCTGTCGGCTCCGGGGGCGGGTGCGGTGGAGCTGGGCAGCATGGTGCCGAAGGCGCTGAGGATGTGGCGGGAGCGCCCGGCGGCGGGCCATCTCGAAGAGAGCTGACCCCCTCTCGGGCTCGAAGAGACCCGCCTTTCTCGGTCAGATTTGGGCCGGAAGCGGCTCAACCCCCGCATCCGGCTCAACCGCCCTGCCCCGCAAGGCGTTTCCCCCCGTGACCACCGCACCTGACCAGGGCGCGGCAGAAGCAGGGGGAGAACAGCATGAGGACAGCACTCCGTACGACGGTGCTGGCGGCGACGGCCCTCACGGCGACGGCGGCGCTGGCGGCACCGTCGTTCGCGGCGGCCGGCGCGACGGGACACCAGGCGACGAAGGAGGCGGTGGAAGGGGTCGTACGCCAGGGCGTCCCCGGCGCGACGCTGACGGTCCGCGACGGCGGGGGCACCTGGTCGACGACGGCCGGAGTCGGCGACATACGGACGGGCGAGCCCCGTTCGGCCGGCGACCACTACCGCGTGGGCAGCATCACCAAGACGTTCGTGGCGACCGTCCTCCTCCAGCTGGAGGCCGAGGGCAGGCTGTCGCTGGACGACACCGTCGAGCGCTGGCTGCCCGGCGTGGTGCGCGGGAACGGCCATGACGGCGGCAAGGTGACTTTGCGCCAGCTGCTGAACCACACGAGCGGGATATTCAATTACACGTCGGACGACCAGTTCGTGCGGGACTACTTCCTGAAGAAGGGTTTCGACGAACACCGTTACGACACGCTGACCCCGGCGGAACTGGTGGGAATAGCGATGCGGCACGCGCCCACCTTTGCGCCGGGTACCTCGTGGTCGTACTCCAACACCAATTACGTACTCGCCGGCATGGTGATCGAAAAGGTCACCGGAAAGCCGTACGGGGAGGCGATCCGCGCGCGCATCCTCAAGCCGCTGCACCTGACGGACACGTCGGTGCCGGGAACCCGGGTCTGGCTGCCCCGCCCGGCCAGTAGGGCGTACTCCAAGCTGGCGGAGACGGTGGACGGGCCGTCGTACGACGTGACGGAGATCAATCCGTCGCTCGCGTCCTCCGCCGGAGAAATGATCTCGACGTCGGCGGATCTGACGCGTTTCTACAGCGCGCTGATGCAGGGGAAGCTGCTGAAGCCGGCTCAGCTGAAGGAAATGAAGGAGGAGACGGGGCCGGTCAACTATGGGCTCGGTCTGTACTCCGGGAAACTTTCCTGCGGGGTGACGCTCTGGGGCCATGACGGCGGAATTCACGGCTCGCTCTCGATGGCGCTGACGACGGCGGACGGAAAGCACTCGCTGGCGATGAACCTCAACGGGGACTGGGCCGTTGACGCCTCGGCCGTCGTGGAGGCGGAATTCTGCGGCAAGGCGCCCGCAGGGGGCACCGGGGCCGCCCCGGGGGTCGGGCGCATGACCGGCGCCGGTCTGTAATCCATCATCCGACGAAACGAGACGCCCAGTTCATCCGCATGAAATATCCGTGCCGCCTGATATCGGCTAACCCGCACTTTCACGGGGATGGCTTGATTCAGGTGTGCAAGGCGGGTGAGCGCTGTGCTGCGTGTGCTGTCGGTCTACGAGGGGTTCTTCTCCGGGGGCGCCCGGATCGTTCATAGCGATGTGGTGCTGGGTCTCCGGGAGGGGGGCCAGCACCACAAGGTGCTGAGTCTGTACGGGGAGGTGCACCGGGAGGCGACGCGGCAGCGGATGGAGGACGACGCGTGCTATCGGGCGCTGACGGCGGCGGGGGTGGGGGTGTCGAGCCTGGGGCGGGTGCACGGGGGGCTCCCCGCCGGTGCTCTCGGGATTTCCGGTGGCGGGCTGTTCACCGGTGCGGAGCTGGCGGACACCGCCCGGGCGATGGCCGAGGCGGACGTCATCCTCTCGCTCAAGGAGCAGCCGCTGGCGCTGCTGAACCAGGCGGGCCTGCCGAGCCGGCCGGTCGTGGTCTGCCTGCACCGCTCCGACCCCGAGAACCAGTCCTTGGAGGCGCTGCGCACCGCGATCGCCGAGGGGACGGTCGCGGCGGCCGTCTGCTGCGCGGAGTCGACCCGCGCGGCGTACGAGGCGGCCGGGGTGCCCCGGGAGCTGTTGGTGACCATCCCCAACGGCGTCGACCTGATCCGCTTCCGCCCGGACGCGGCGCGCAGAGTGGCGGTACGGGACGAGCTGGGCATCTCGGAGACGGCCCCGGTGGTGATCTTCGCCGCCCGCTACGACGGGATGAAGAACGTACCGCTGTTCCTGGCGGCGGCTGCGGAGTGGCTGCGGCGGGAGCCGGAGGGGCGGGTGCTGATGTGCGGGGCGGGGATGAGTGAGGGGAACGCCGCGCTGGTGGCTGAGCTGGAGGCGGCCGGGGTCCGGCGGGACGGGGTGCGGCTGCTCGGGGTGCGGCGGGACATGGAGTGCCTGTACGCGGCGTCCGATGTGGTGGCGCTGACGTCGGCGTGGGGGGAGGCGGCGCCGCTGTGCCTCATCGAGGGGATGATGTGCGGGGCGGTGCCGGTGTCCACGGATGTGGGGGACAGCGCGGCGATCGTCGCGGGGCATGGGATTGTGACGCCGCCGGATGCGGGGGTGATCGCGGGGGCGTGGTCCGAGGCGGTGGCGGCGAGGGCGGAGTTCGGCGGTGCCCTCGCCGCGAGCCGGGAGCGGTTCAGCAGGACGCGGATGATCGCGTCGTATGCGGCGTTGTTGGAGCGGGTGAGCGGGAGGGCTATGCGGAGGTCTCGCGCAGGTGCGTGAGGAAGGGGGACCAGGCGGAGGTGGGGAGCAGTAGGGCTGCGCCGGCTGGGTACTTGGAGTCGCGGATGCCGATGCTGGGGGGGAGGAGGGCGACTTCGAGGCAGTTGTTGCCGCCGGAGTCGCTGTAGGACGACTTGAACCAGGCGTGCTCGGGAGCGAGTTCAGGCGCTGTGAAACGGGCATGCATGAGTTAGAGCTCTCGTTCCAATCGGTGGAGAAAATCCGGCGTGTCCTCAGGGGGTAGCGCCGATGCTGCCATGGTGTCGAACCGCCTTGTGAACCGGTCGACTTCGCGAGGCTTGTCGGAGGTGGAGACAGAGCCCCATGTGGTGTCGGTCTGGATCCTAGGCGGGAAGGCGTTGCCGAAGTCGAGGATCACGAAGTCGTTGGTCGACCGGTAGCTTCGGCGGAACGGCAGTACCTGAACGGTGACATGGCCCCAGCCGGCGAGCTCCTCGATCCGCCGGTATTGCTCACGCATCACGTCTGCCCCTCCGACCACATACCGTAGTGCGGCCTCGCCGAGGATGACGTGCAGCTTGACAGGGCCCTCCCGGGTGAGCACTTCCTGCCGCTTCATCCGCAACTCCACGCTGCTGCGGATGCGTTCGGTCGTGTACTCCTCGACTGGCTTGTCCACCTCGTTCTTGGCGAGCGCGTAGTCCTCGGTCTGTAGGAGGCCGTACACCAAAGTCGGGTGGTAAGCCTTCATGGACCGGGCCTCTGGCTCGATGCCGACGAAGGAGGGCATCCCCGGAGGCATTTCCGCCCGGTACCTCGTCAGCCAATCCTGGTTGTTGGACTCCTTGTTGAGGCTGACGAGGCCGTCAATGATGTCGGGATCGCTGACGCCGTACCGGTCCAGCAGCTTGCGCAGATCCCCGATGTTGCGGAAGTTGAGACCGCCGCCCTCGATGCGCTGGAGGGATGCCTCGGAGATCTTCAGCCCGACGACGGCCTGCTTCCGGGTGTAGCCGCCACCACGCTCCCCGAGACCGCAGTTCTCCCGCAGATGCCGGAGCTGAAGGCCGAGTTCGAGCCGTTGGGCGGTGCGCCCGCGCTTGGCTGCCATGTGCACCTCTCTGTGCTGTGACGTGTACGGCAAGTGACCGTGCGCAGAGTGTGGCACCGGGTGCGCGGCCGCCGCAGGCGAATGCGCAGATCTAGGCATAGTCCACTTTCCAACGCGCTGATTAATCAGCGTGGTTTCGATTGCAGTCGAACGCGGGGGCCGGTCACCGTGTCTGGACAGGCACGACGAAAGGACCCCCACGCATGGACGGCATGGACCGCATGGCCGACACCCCCCTCGTGTCGGAGGAATGGATGTTCAGCTACCCGATGATCCCGGCCAGCGTCCGCTTGGCGAGGCGCCATGCGAGGGGCCGCCTGGAGCTGTGGGGCTGGCCGGGAAGGGTGGACGACGCGGTACTGGTGATCTCGGAGCTGGTCACGAACGCCGTAAAACACGCAAGGAAGCCGGGCCACGAACTCTGGCTGACCCTGAGGGTCCTGAAGGGCACGGAGGTCTTGGAAATCGAGGTGGCAGACCCAGCGACAACGGAGATGCCCAGGCTCCACGGGGCTCTGCCGGAGGAGGAGGGGAGGGGGTTGCCGCTGGTGGAATCCCTTACGTCGACGCTGACTTGGAGCACGCGGAAGGGGGTGGGGAAGGCGGTTAGGGCGTCGTTGGTGGGGGAGGGGTAGGGGGCCTTGCGTGTGCGGGGGCCACGGCCGGAACAGGTCGATGACCTGCTGGGCGTCGGGAATAGCCCCGCGTGTGCGGGGACCACCCAGTCCGGCGGGGGAGCGGGGCGGGAATCCCGGGAACAGCCCCGCGTGTGCGGGGACCACTGGTCAAGGCCAGCGCGGTACGGCGGTACGGCGGGAACAGCCCCGCGTGCGCGGGGACCACTTGTTGGTGTTCGTCTCGACTCCGCTGGCGAGGGGAACAGCCCCGCGTGTGCGGGGACCACGAGGTAGTCCACGACGATCAGGTCCAGGCCGCGGGAACAGCCCCGCGTGCGCGGGGACCACAACCAATCCGGGTGTCCCTGCTTGGCCAGCCTGGGAACAGCCCCGCGTGCGCGGGGACCACCTTGCGCAGGTCGTCGACCAGATACCTTTCCTGGGAACAGCCCCGCGTGCGCGGGGACCACATGCCATACGCGAAGAGATCGCCCCATGGGCCGGGAACAGCCCCGCGTGCGCGGGGACCACATCTTCGAAGACAGCACCCTCGCTCACGAAGCGGAACAGCCCCGCGTGCGCGGGGACCACCTCTTCCGTGGGCGGAGCGAGGTCGTCAGGATGGGAACAGCCCCGCGTGCGCGGGGACCACAGGTCGTGACCTGGCTCTTTATCTCGGCAGACCCCAGTTCCCCATCACTTCCCAGCAATCGGACATTCCCCTCCCCTCAGACAATCCAACCCCGCCCCACCCGAAGCTCCTACCCGCCACCCTGCCCACAACGCCCCACCCGCTAATCCCGCCCCGACAAGCACCCCCCACTCCAAGCACCCCCCGAAAGAACCCCCCGCCACAGAAGCCCCCGCCCTCGCCCGCACCCAACCCCACACCCAAAGTGAAACCACCCCCCTCAGCACCCCAACCCACCCTCTCCGCCCCTCCAGGAAAGGGGACCGCCAAGTGCAACCGCCCCAGGCGACCCCTTCCCGTCGGCCTGCCCAGTCCCCTCCTACCGAGGCAGGACCACCACGCAAGCCGCCGGTGGTCGGTCCGCTGAAGTCATCAGGGCTGTCCGTACCACCACCGCCTGCTGCTCAAGCGACTCCCGCAGCTTGCGGGGAGTCAGGTGAACGACCGTGATGCCCAGGCGCTCCAAAGTTTCCCGGCGCCGCGCGTACTCGGACCACAACGGATCCCCGGCCTCCCACACATCCCTCGGCGTCCGCGTGTCCAACTCCACCGCCACCGCATGATCGGGCCAGTACGCATCGACACCCCCCAAGTACGGCCCACCCGCCAACCGCAGATCCACGTTCCACACCGGATCCGGCAACCCGAACTCCCGCACCATCCGATACAACCGCCCCTCGGCAACCGCCCGCCCCTCCGCCAGCAAGGAATCCACGGCATCCACCACATGAGCCCGCGCCAGCAACTGCGCGAACTGCAACTCCCGTACGACTGCCGCAGGTTCACAATGCCCGTCCCGCACGGCCTCGGTCAGTAGCCGCTGCACGGCGTCGGCGTCGCGGAGCCCGGCGATCGCGTCGGCCAGGGCACGGGCGACCGGGGCCAACGGGACCCCCGTCGACAACTCCGGCGCCGGCAAGGCTGTCGTACGAACGATCCGCACACAGCCCGTCGAACGGAGCCGGCGCAGGCGGGGGACGAGGACGTCGATGTGGGACAGGGAGGAGAGCGGCGCGGTGCCGACAAAACCGTGCAACGTCAGCGCCGCCTCGCCGGTGATCATCGCTCCGGGGTAAGCGCCGGCGCCTGTCCCGGAGTGAGCCTCCGGGTTCGCCCCGAAGTAACCCTCAGGACTCGCTCCGGAGTAAGTCCCGGAGCCCGCATCCGGGTTCGCTCCGAAGTAACCCTCAGAGCTCGCCCCGGAGTAACTCCCGCAGCCCGCCTCCGAGTTCGCCCCGAAGCGAGCCCCGGGGGCCGCTCCTGAGCAAGTCCCGGAGCAAGTCTCGGAGTAAGTCCCTGGGTCCGCCTCTGAGCGAGTCCCGGAGCAAGCCCCAGGGTCCGCCTCCGAGTTCACCCCCGGGTTCGCCCCGGAGTAAACCCCGAGGTTCGCCCCGGAACCCCCCTCCAAGTTCGCCCCGGACCCCCCCTCCAAGTTCGCCCCGGAGTCCACCCTCGGGTTCGTCCCGCAGCTCCTCCCGGAGGTCATCTCCGAGTCCCCGGAGTTCCGCGAAGACGCTCCCGAATCCCCGAAGTTCCGCGAAGACGCCCCCGAATCCCCGGAGTTCTGCGAAGGCACCCCTGGGGCCCCGTAACTCTGCAAGCCCAAGTTCTCGGAGTTCCGCATCGGCACCCCCAAGTTCCCGGAGTTCTGCGCCCGCACCCCCGAGTCCCCGGAGCCCGTTCCGGAACCGCCCTCCCAGTTCTGCGCCCGCACCCCCGAGCCCCCGGAGTTCCGCACTGGCACCCCCGAGTCCCCGGAGTTCGCGCCGGCGCCCCCCTCCCAGCTCACCCCCGAACTCTGCGCCGGTACCCCACCCTTCGCCGTCGCGTACAGCAGCGCCCCCCGTACCCGTTCCTCCCCCGTCGGCCGGCCGGAGTGCAGGACGTACACGCCCGGCAGCAGCTGCTGCCAGCCGTCGGCCGCGCGGCACCGTTCGTTCATCTCTGCCGATGAGATGCCATGGGCCCGGAGTTGAGCCGCTGTCATGACGCCGGCCGTCGGGAGGCGGTGGAGGGAGAGGGGGGTGTCGGAGGAGTTCATGCTGAGGGGATTCCCATGTCTGGTTTGTTCTGTAACCACTGTTACGTGGCTGTCGACAAAGTCGGACAAGCGGGGGCTAAAGGAATCCCTGGTGAGTGCCGAGTAGGGGGCGTCCTGCCTGGTACCGGGGGAGGGCCCCGGAGGTTACGGGTGCGCCCCCGCAAATTCTGTAACGTTCACCGCAGCCCCAACCCTTGGCCAGCGCTCCCCTTCCACAAGGCTCAGCCTCTCGACCAAGCCCGCCTCTCGACGAAACCCCGCCGCGTCCCCGCCGCGTCCCCGGCGAGGCCCCTGCTCCGGCCAAGGCCCCCACTTTCCAGCCGGGCGCCACCTCTTGGGCAAGCCCCGCCACCAGCCAAGGCCCCTACAGGGAGTTGCCAAGCCGCCCCCAGGGGAAGGTCCCCTACCAAGCCGCTTCCCCCCTGCCGAGCCCCCCCCGCCAAGCCGCCCTTCCCGGAGAAGGCCCCCCTCCCAACAAGCCCCAGCCCTCCTCCAGGAAAGGCCCCCATCAACCCCCTACCCCTCCACCACCCCCTGCGCCCGCAACCCCCGCGCCAGATCGTCCCGCGCCTCCAGCACCAACCTCCGCAACGCCGGCGCCGCCCCCGCATGCCCCTCCAGCCACGCGTCCGTCGCCCCCAAAGTCTCCGGAGTGTCCAGCAGCGACGGGAACAACCCGGACACCACATCCATCCCGATCTGGATCGACCGCTCCCGCCACACCCCCTCGATCGCGGCGAAGTACTTGGCGGAATACGGCTCCAGCAGCTCCCGCTGGGACGCCCGGGCGAAGCCGGCGATGGTGGCGCCCGCCAGGGCGTTGGAGAGGGCGTCGGACTCCACTAGCTGCGCCCATGCCTGGGCCTTCACGGCGGCCGAGGGGCGGGCCGCCAGGCAGCGCACCTGATGCCGCTTGCCGGACGCGGTGTCGTCGCGGGCGAGTTCGGCGGCCAGCTCCTTCTCCGCCACCACCCCGTACGTGGCCAGCGTGTCCAGGAACGCCCAGCGCAGCTCCTGGTCCACCGCCAGACCGGGGATCTCCTCCGTGCCCTCCAACAGGCCACCCAGCAGCGCCAGATCCTCCGCGGCGGACGCCACCGACGCGAAGAACCTCGCCCACGCCAGCTGATGCTCACCCCCGGGCTCGGCCGCCCGCAGCTCCCGCAGGGACTCCCGCGCCAGCAGCTCCTCACCGGCGGGACGCCAGGCGCGCGGCGCGTAGTGGGACAGCGCCGCCCCGGCCCAGCCGTGCAGCGTCTGGAGCACACCGATCTCCGACTCCACACCCCCGAACCGCGTCACCAGACCGATGAAGTCCGGCGCCGCGAACAACGCGTCCCGGGTCAGATTCCACAGCGCCGACCAGCACAGCGCCCGCGCCAGCGGATCCCGGATCTCGCCCAGCGACTCCCGCAGGGTCTCCAACGACCGCTCGTCGAAACGGATCTTGCAGTACGTCAGGTCGTCGTCGTTCACCAGGACCAGGTCGGGCGCCTCGGCGCCGGCCAGCTCCGCGACGGCCGTCCGCGCGCCCTCGACGTCCACCTCGGCCCGCGCGTAGCGGACCAGGCCCTCCGCCGAGCGGCGGTACAGACCCACCGCCACCCGGTGCGGACGCGCCGGCTCGCCCTCCTGGAGCACCGACAGCTCGGCGACCCGGCCCGCGTCGTCCAGCCGCACCTGCGGCGTCAGCGAGTTCACCCCCGCCGTCTGGAGCCAGGACCGCGCCCACGCCGTCATGTCCCGGCCGCTGGTCTCCTCCAGGACCGACAGCAGGTCGCCCAGGCGCGTGTTGCCGTACGCGTGGCGCTTGAAGTAGCGGCGGGCGCCCTCCAGGAAGGCGTCCTGGCCGACGTACGCGACCAGCTGCTTCAGGACCGACGCGCCCTTGGAGTACGTGATGCCGTCGAAGTTCAGCTTCGCGTCCTCCAGGTCACGGATGTCGGCCGTGATCGGGTGGGTCGAGGGGAGCTGGTCCGCGCGGTAGGCCCAGGCCTTGCGGCGGTTGGCGAACGTGATCCAGGCGTTCTTGAAGCGGGTCGCCCCCACGTTCGCGAACGAGCCCATGAAGTCCGCGAAGGACTCCTTCAGCCACAGGTCGTCCCACCACTCCATGGTGACGAGGTCGCCGAACCACATATGGGCCATCTCGTGCAGGATCACGTTCGCCCGCGCCTCGTACGACGCGCGCGTCACCTTGCCCCGGAAGATGTACTCCTCGCGGAACGTCACCAGCCCCGGGTTCTCCATCGCCCCCAGGTTGTACTCGGGGACGAACGCCTGGTCGTACTTCCCGAAGGGGTAGGGGAAGTCGAAGTGCTCGTGGAAGAAGTCCAGGCCCTGCTTGGTGATCAGGAAGACGTCGTCCGCGTCGAAGTGCGGCGCCAGGCCCTTGCGGCACATCGCGCCCAGCGGGATCTCCAGCCGGCTGCCGTCGGCCAGGACCCGGGAGTAGGAGTCCGTCACATAGTGGTACGGGCCCGCCACCACGCATGTGATGTACGTCGAGATCGGCTTCGTCTCCGCGAACCGCCACACCCCGTCCGCCGGCGTGCCCGCGCCGTTGCTCCACACCGTCCACCCCTCGGGCGCGCGCACCTCGAAGCGGAACGGGGCCTTCAGGTCCGGCTGCTCGAAGTTGGCGAACACCCGGCGCGCGTCCGCCGGTTCGTACTGCGTGTACAGGTAGACCTCGCCGTCCTCCGGGTCCACGAACCTGTGCAGACCCTCGCCCGTACGGGAGTACGCGCACCGCGCGTCCACCACCAGCTCGTTCTCCGCCGCCAGGTCCTCCAGCGCGATCCGCGAGCCGTCGAACACCTCGCCCGGGTCCAGATCCCGCCCGTTCAGCGACACCGCCGTCACCCCGGGCGCGATCAGGTCCGCGAAGCTCGACGCGCCGGGCTCGGCGCAGCGGAACCTGATCGTCGTCACCGAACGGAACGTCCGCGGGCCCTCCTCGCCGGACGCCGCCTCACCCACCGCCGACCGCAGATCGAGCGAGACCTCGTATCCGTCGACGGACAGCAGCGCGGCTCGCTCGCGGGCCTCGTCACGGGACAGATTCTCACCGGGCACAGGCGGTACTCCCTCGGTACGTTCGGCCAGGACGGTCGATACGGTCGCTACGGTCAGGACACTCACTCCGGCTGTACCGTGCGGTACGGCTGGACACGACCGATCCTGCCACGTGCTCCGGACCGCACACATCGGGGAACACCCTGTATCCGACCCCCACCCCACCCCGGGGCCGAACGGGTGAGCCACCCCGAGCGACCCTGACCGGGCATACCGGGAATGGGTGAGTGAACTGCGCCGTTATCCCGAAGCCGCTGGAAGAACTCTGAGGAGAGACATGTCGGACACCCCCGCCAAGACCCCCGTCGACTTCTGGTTCGACCCCCTGTGCCCCTGGGCCTGGATGACCTCCCGCTGGGTGCTGGAGGTCGAGAAGCAGCGCGACATCGAGGTCCGCTGGCACGTCTTCAGCCTCGCCGTCCTCAACGAGGACAAGCTGGACCAGCTGCCCGAGGAGTACCGGGAGCTGCTGGCGACCAAGGCGTGGAAGCCGATCCGTGTCGTCACCGCCGCCTGGCAGAAGCACGGCGACGGCATCCTCGGCCCGCTCTACACCGCCCTCGGCACCCGCTTCCACAACAACGGCGAGGGCCCCACCCTGGAGGCCGTCGCCGCCGCCCTCGACGAAGTCGGCCTCCCCGCCGACCTCATCGACTACGCCGACCAGGAGGACTTCGAGTTCGACGCCGAACTGCGCGCCTCCCACAAGGAGGGCATCGACCAGGTCGGCCAGGAGGTGGGCACCCCCGTCATCTCCGTCCCCGGCCCCGACGGCAAGCAGGTCGCCTTCTTCGGACCCGTCGTCACCCCCGCCCCCAAGGGCGAGGACGCCCTGAGGCTCTGGGACGGCACCCTCGCCGTCGCCTCCGTCCCCGGCTTCTACGAGATCAAGCGCACCCGCACCCAGGGCCCCGACTTCAGCAACCTGTGAGCCGCTAGGAAGAGGGGGAGCCTCCTGGACTCCGCATCTCCTCCGGCAGGTCGGCCCCCACCCGCCAGTTGTCCTTGCGCTGGACCCGGCGGCATCCGGTGGCCGTGCAGCGGTGGTAGGCCAGTGGGCGGAACTTCTCGTCCCGCTCGCTGGGATACCCGCTGACCGCCTCTCTGGTCGCCGCGGCCTCGGGTCCTTCCAGATCCCGGAAACCCCGCAGCCGCCGCCCTTCGCAGTTCGGGCACCAGACATCGGACACGCATACCTCCTCGGACCGGAGTCAAGGGGAGCATAAGGCGCCGCCCGCCACCGTGAACGCGGAATCCGCCCCACCCCGAACCCCCCAACACCCCACCCTCGCCCCCCAGTTCACCCACCATGCACCATGGACCCCATGACGAAGATCGACAGCACGGTCCCCCACTCGGCCCGCATCTGGAACTACTGGCTCGGCGGCAAGGACAACTACCCCGTGGACGAGGAGGCCGGCGACGCCTACACCGCCGTCTTCCCCGGCATCGTCACCATCGCCCGCAGCAGCCGCGCCTTCCTGGGCCGCTCCATCCGCCACCTCGTCCAGGAGGCGGGCGTACGCCAGTTCCTCGACGTCGGCACGGGTCTGCCCACCGTCGACAACACCCACGAGGTCGCCCAGCGGTACGCCCCCGAGGCGAAGATCGTGTACGTCGACAACGACCCGCTGATCCTCGCGCACGCGCGTACGCTGCTCTACTCCTCCCCGGAGGGCAGGACGGCGTACGAGCACCTGGACCTCTACGAGCCCGAGTGCATCATCGAGGCCGCCGGCAACACCCTGGACCTCGACCAGCCCGTCGCCCTCATCCTCAGCGGCATCCTGGGCCACGTCGACGGCTACGACCGCGCCCGCGACCTCGCCCAGGCCTTCATGGCGGGCCTCCCCTCGGGCAGCTACCTCTCCCTCAACGACGGCTCCCGGGGCACCGATCCGGCGTACGAGCACGCCCAGGACGGCTACAACGAGACCGGCGCGGTGCCGTACTTCCTGCGGCCCGTCGCCGAGATCGAGGGGTACTTCGACGGGCTGGAGCTCGTCGGACCCGGCGTCGTCTCCGTCCCGCTGTGGCGCCCCGAGGCCGGCGCCGACACCACGCCGATCGGACAGCACGGCGGCCTCGGCCGCAAGCCGTAACCCCCTGGGCCGGCCGTAACCCCCCGCACCACGAGAAAGCCCCCTGTGAGCTCAGGTACTCACAGGGGGCTTTCCTCAATCCGCCTGCCGCACGCGAAGGTTGAGAAGACGATCACGAGGCAGGACGTTCACCAGGAACCTCAGGGGTTCAGCAACAGCACGTCCGTACGGGACCTGGCGGCCTCGTAACGCCTCGCCACGTCCTGCCAGTTCACCACCGCCCACATCGCGTCGATGAAGTCCACCTTCTGGTTCTTGTACTGGAGATAGAAGGCGTGCTCCCAGGCGTCGAAGACGAGGATCGGGGTCGCGCCCTGGCCGACGTTGCCCTGGTGGTCGTAGACCTGCTCGACGATCAGCCGCCCGCTCAGCGGCTCGTACGCGAGGACGCCCCAGCCGGAGCCCTGGGTCGTCGCGGCGGCCTTCGTCAGCTGGGACTTGAAGCCCGCGAAGGAGCCGAAGGACTCGGTGATCGCGTCCGCGAGGTCGCCCACGCCGTCGGCCGCCAGGGGCTCACCGCCGCCCGCGCCCGTCATGTTGTGCCAGTAGACGCTGTGCAGGATGTGGCCGGAGAGGTGGAACGCCAGGTTCTTCTCCAGGCCGTTGACCGAACCCCACTGCTCCTTGTCCCGCGCCTCGGCGAGCTGCTCCAGGGTGTCGTTGGCGCCCTTGACGTACGCCGCGTGGTGCTTGTCGTGGTGCAGCTCGATGATCTCCGGGCTGATGACGGGGGCCAGCGCGGAGTAGTCGTACGGGAGTTCAGGCAGCGTGTAGACGGGCATGCGGGGTTCCCCTCCGAACCTCTTACTGCTCATTGGTTCTTATTGCAAAGAGCTTGCAGGTGCAGGCTAGCAAGAAAAAGCCCCTCGCGGATCATCCGCGAGGGGCTGCGCCGGGAACCGCTCAGCGGCGGGCCCGCTGCCACATGTACCCGACTCCCGCCAGCGCCAAGGTCATCGCCCCCGTCGAGTACAACTGCACCCGGGTCCCCGGCTCCCGCGCCATCAGCACGAACACCGCCACCATCCCCGCCAGCGCCACCCACGTCAGCCACGGGAACCCCCACATCCGCACCACCAGCTTCTCCGGAGCCTCCCGCTCGGTGCGCCGCCGGGTGCGCAGCTGCGAGACGGCGATGAAGATCCAGACGACGAGGATCACCGCCCCGATCATGTTCAGCAGCCAGGGGAAGACGTCCTGCGGCCGCCAGTAGCTCAGCAGCACGCACACGAACCCGAACAGCGACGACGCCAGCACCGCCAGCCGCGGCACCCCGCCCGACACCCGCCCCAGCGCCTTCGCCGCCAGCCCCCGCTCGACCAGCGAGTACATCATCCGCGAACCCCCGTAGATGTTCGCGTTCATCGCCGACAGCAGCGCCACCAGCACGACGACGTTCATCAGCTGACCGGCGCCGGGGATGCCCAGCTCGTCCAGCGTGGCGACGTACGGGCCCCGCTTGGCGACCGCCTGCGCGTCCCAGGGGACCAGCGTCACGATGACGGCCATCGAGCCGACGTAGAACAGCGCGATCCGCCACATTGCCGTCCGCACCGCGCTCGCCACACCCCGCACCGGGTCCTCGGACTCGGCCGCCGCGATCGTCACCGTCTCCAGGCCGCCGTACGCGAAGACCGTCGCGAGCAGGCCGACGACGAAGCCCTCGCCGCCGTTGGGGAAGAAGTCGGAGAGGTGCGAGGTGCCCGGGGCGGTGGTGTCCGGCAGGACGCCCATGATGGCGAGCACGCCGAGGACCAGGAACAGGCCGATCGCGGTCACCTTCAGGGCCGCGAACCAGAACTCGAACTCACCGAAGTTACGGACGGCCGCCAGGTTCGTCCCACAGAACACCAGCATGAAGAGGGCCACCCAGGCCCACTCCGGTGTCCCCGGCAGCCACCCGGTGACTATCTTCGCGGCGCCGAGCCCCTCCAGGCCGACCGCCGTGCAGATCAGCACCCAGAACGCCCAGCCCGCGGTGAACCCCGCCCACGGACCGATCGCCCGCTCGGCGTGCGCGGAGAACGAGCCCGACGACGGATACGCCGCCGACATCTCGCCCAGCATCCGCATCACCAGCATCACGAGGAGACCGGAGAGGGCGTAGGCGAGCACGATCGACGGACCGGCGGCGGCGATCCCCGACCCGGAACCGACGAACAGACCGGCGCCGATGACCCCGCCGAGGGCGATCATCGACAGATGGCGCTGCTTGAGACTGTGGGTGAGACCGGGCGCCTCGGCGCGCGTCTCGACATTGCTGGGCATGGGCGCGGCTCGTCCAATGCAAGAGAAGGGCAAAGGGGTTCAGGGTACCGACGGGGCGTGAGCATGCCCAGTGACGGACGTCACGCCCCGGGCGGGTGCGGTCCCTCACCGCGCCCCCGTGACCGGAGTCACGCCCCGCGACGTGTGAGACGCGCTCTTTGTCAGTAGCCCACCAACCCGCTGACCAGCCGTTTGTCGATGAGTGACGGTGAGCGCGCGGGCCCGCCTGGGATAGCGTCGCGTTCGTCCCCCGCCCGTCCCCGAGCCCGCGGAGTCCACCATGAGCGCCGTCGCCGCCTCGTCCGCCCGCCCTGGGCAGGTCCTCGCCGATCTGCTTCCGTCCACCCGCGTCCGGGACGCCGCCCTGGTCGTGGGCGGCGCCGCCCTCACCGGCCTCGCCGCCCAGCTCGCCGTGCCGGTGCCCGGCTCCCCGGTCCCGGTGACCGGCCAGACCTTCGCCGCGCTCCTCGTCGGCACCTCCCTCGGCGCCCGCCGCGGCTTCCTCGCCCTCGCCCTGTACGCCGTCGCCGGTGTCGCGGGCGTCCCGTGGTTCGCCGAGGGCGGCTCCGGCGCCGGCATGGTGTCCTTCGGCTACATCCTCGGCCTCCTCCTCGCCTCCGCCGCCGTGGGCGCCCTCGCCCGCAAGGGCGCGGACCGCGGGGTGCTGCGGATGGCGGGGACGATGCTGCTGGGCGAGGCGGTCATCTACGCCGTCGGCGTCCCTTACCTCGCCTACGCGGCCGACATGTCCGCGTCCCAGGCGATCGCGGCCGGCCTCACCCCGTACCTGATCGGCGACGCGCTCAAGGCGGCGCTGGCGATGGGGCTGGTGCCCGGGGTGTGGAAGCTGCTCGACAAGCGCTGAGCCGCGCTGTGCGACAGGGGGCGTGTCACCGCGTGTGACACGCCCCCCTTCTCTGTCTCCTGAGCCCCCTGGGTTTTTACGCCGCCTCAGGCCGCCGCCGCGTCCACCACACCCCCGCCGCCCCCGCCGTCATCAGCGCGAGCCCCGCCGTCCCGAGGGAGAAGAGGTCCTCCGAGGCCCCGGTGTTCGGCAGCTCCGCCCCGCCGCCGGGCGCCGCCGGCTTGTTGTCGGTGCCCAGCACCAGCGCGGTGGCCGGCGCGTTCGGCGTGGGACTCCCGGTGCCGAAGGGGACCGGGCCCTGCTGCCAATAGGTCTTCTTGCCGTCCGGCGACCGCACGGGAAGGGAGATCTCCCCCTTCTTGCCCAGGTCGTAAGTAGCCGATACCGCATACGACTTCGAGGCCCCGGCCGCGAGACCGGAAAGGGAGCAGGAGAAACCGCTGTTCGCGCCCGCCGGAAGATTTCCCTTGGGAATGACCGAGCACCCCTGTACCGCGTTCACCGTGAGCCCGTCGTATCCCACGACCAACAGCCTGATCTCACCACTCCCTTTCGTCCCCTCATTCTTCACGGTCGCCTTCAGTGCCGTCTGACGCGTCTTGTTGTCCACCGAGATCTTCACCGGCAGGAAGGTCGTCAGCCGGACGCCCACCGGGGCCGCGTCGATCGCCTTGCCCCCCTTCGGACTGCCGGGCTGGTCATCGGCGCCGGCGCGCGGCGCCAGGATCAGTACCGCCGCCGCGAACACCGAACCGGTGACGACGGCCGTACGTCGAGAAATCATGCCCGCCCCCTCGCTCCCCCTCGACCGCTGCTGAATTCGCGGTACTTGAAGAGGTACCCCAGGAATTCTCCGCACTATGCCGGTGGATTCGGTACGCCTTCACGCCGAAGGGCACTCCCCGGAGCGAAAGGGAGTGCCCTCAAGATCTGCGCGGCGAGTTTTAAGGCGCCGTGACCTCGTGCTTCCGTACCTTGTCCTTCACGAACGCGATGATCAGGACGCCCGCCGCGACCGCCAGGGACAGCAGGACCGTCTCGCGGCCGTCGTGCTCGGTGTCGGTCAGCATGTAGCCGAGGACGAAGACGATCAGAGCGGCCGTCGCCCACGTCAGATACGGGTACAGCCACATCTTGACGACGAGCTTCTCCGGGGCCTCCGCCTGGATGATGCGGCGCATCCGCAGCTGCGAGAAGCAGATGACGAGCCACACGAACAGGGCGACCGCGCCGGAGGAGTTGACGAGGAAGAGGAAGACCGAGTCGGGGTACTTGTAGTTGAAGAAGACGGCGACGAAGCCGAACAGCACCGACGCGACGATCGCCGCCATCGGCACCCCGCGCGAGGTCGTCCGCGCGAACGCCTTCGGCGCGTCCCCGCGCTCACCGAGCGAGAACGCCATCCGGGACGCCGTGTACAGACCGGAGTTGAGACAGGACAGCACCGACGTCAGCACGATGAAGTTCATGATCTGACCGGCGTGCGCGATGCCGAGCGAGTCCAGCGCCGCGACGTACGAACCCTTCTCCTTGATGGAGGGGTCGTTCCAGGGCAGCAGGGTGACGACGACGAAGATCGAGCCCAGGTAGAAGACCGCGATCCGCCAGATGATGCTGTTCGTCGACTTCGTGACCGCCCGCTGCGGGTCCTCCGACTCACCGGCCGCCAGCGTCGCGATCTCACTGCCCATGAAGGAGAAGACGACCAGCAGGACACCCGTCAGGATCGCCCCGGCGCCGTGCGGCAGGAACCCGCCGTGATCGGTGAGATTCCCGAGCCCGGCCTTGTCGCTGTCCACCCCCGGCAGCACCCCGAACACGGCCAGCAGCCCGACCACGACGAACGCGCCGATCGCGACGACCTTGATGCCGGCGAACCAGAACTCGAACTCGCCGTAGGAGCCGACCGAGACCAGGTTCGTGGCGGTCAGCACGACCATCACGATCAGCGCCCAGCCCCACTGCGGCACGGCCGGGATCCAGCCCTCCAGGATCTTCGCGCCGGCCGTGGCCTCGACCGCCAGCACGACGACCCAGAAGAACCAGTACAGCCAGCCGATGGTGAACCCGGCCCACGGCCCGAGCGCCCGGTCGGCGTGCGCGGAGAAGGAGCCGGTCGTCGGGTTGGCCACCGACATCTCGCCCAGCATCCGCATCACCAGCACCACGAGCGTGCCGACGAGGGCGTAGGACAGCAGGATGCCGGGGCCCGCGGTGGCGATGCCGGTGCTGGAGCCGACGAAGAGACCGGCCCCGATGACACCGCCGATGGCGATCATCGACAGATGCCGGTTCTTCAGGCCCGCCTGGAGGCCGGGCCCGGGTTCCTCCGGGCTCGTGGGGGGCTTCGAGAGGGTCGGGGGCGAGGTCATGAGCGGTCCTTTGCGCGGCGTGGGGGTGGGGAGGGGAGCGGACGGGGGGTGCGGGTGCTGGCGGTTAGTGAAACTGAGGCTGCGGATTTCGTGTACCCGCCATTAAGGATCGTCGACGCGGGTTTTCTGGACGTTTCGTAGAAATACAGGGGCTGTGCACGTCTCGCGCGGCCCGTGTCACACTCGTCCCATGCGCGTGTACCTAGGCTCGGACCATGCCGGCTACGACCTCAAGAACCACCTGGTGACCTGGCTGAAGGAGGCGGGCCACGACCCGGTCGACTGCGGCCCCCACCTCTACGACGCCCAGGACGACTACCCCCCCTTCTGCCTGCGCGCGGCCGAGCGCACCGCGGCCGACCCGGACGCCCTCGGCATCGTGATCGGCGGCTCCGGCAACGGCGAGCAGATCGCCGCGAACAAGGTCAAGGGGGTGCGGGCGGCCCTGGCGTGGAGCGCGGAGACCGCCGCGCTGGGCCGGGAGCACAACAACGCGAACGTGATCGCCGTCGGCGCCCGTATGCACACCCAGGAGGAGGCGACGAAATTCGTCGAGACCTTCCTGGGCACCCCCTTCTCCGAGGGCGAGCGGCACATCCGCCGCATCGAGATGCTGACACGCTACGAGACGACCGGCGAGCTGCCGGAGATCCCGGCGCACCACCCGCAGCAGTAGGGGCGGCGCTCCCGGGCGCCGGGGGGCGGGAGAATGGTGTGATCCGACTCAGGGAGGTCACCGTGCCGGAGGGGCACACCATTCACCGGCTGGCGGCGGACTACGCGGAGCGTTTCCTCGGCACCACCCCCCGCGTCACCAGCCCGCAGGGCAAGTTCTCCGACTCCGCCGCCCTCCTGGACCGCGCCGAGCTCACCCGCACCGAGGCCCACGGCA
Source organism: Streptomyces sp. AMJ-169 (assembly GCF_055597585.1). Classification (NCBI taxonomy): domain Bacteria; kingdom Bacillati; phylum Actinomycetota; class Actinomycetes; order Kitasatosporales; family Streptomycetaceae; genus Streptomyces; species Streptomyces sp. AMJ-169. The sequence continues at coordinate 29,722 of NZ_JBVLTJ010000028.1, read as the reverse complement.
AACACCTCTTCCTGGGCTTCCGCGACAGCGACTGGATCCACATCCACCTGGGCCTCTTCGGCAAGGTCACCTTCGGTACGACCCCCGCCCCGCCGCCCACCGACACGGTCCGCCTGCGCCTCGCGAACGCGACGGCGTACGTCGACCTCCGCGGCCCCACGACCTGCGCCCTCCTCACCGGCGAGGAGAAGACGGCGATACACACCCGCCTCGGCCCCGACCCGCTGCGCGCCGACGCCGACCCCCGGCAGGCGTACGCCCGCGTCTCCCGCAGCCGCACCACCATCGCCGCCCTCCTCATGGACCAGAAGATCATCGCGGGCGTCGGCAACGTCTACCGCGCGGAAGTCCTCTTCCGCCACCGCATCGACCCCTACCGCCCCGGCAAGGACATCACCGAACGCGAGTGGACGGCGATCTGGAGCGACCTCGTGGACCTGATGCGCGAGGGCGTCCGCAACAACCGCATCGACACCGTCCGCCCCGAACACACCCCGGAGGCGATGGGCCGCCCCCCGCGCAAGGACGACCACGGCGGCGAGGTGTACGTCTACCGCAGGGCGACGCAGCCCTGCCTGATCTGCGCGACCGGGATCAGGACGGCCGACCTGTCGAACAGGAACCTGTTCTGGTGCCCGACCTGCCAGACACCGTCGTAGCCCCGAGGGACGAATGAGCGAATTTCGCCCTACCCGCACGGGGACGGCTTTCCGTGAAGTTCACTGTGAAGTCGGGCCTCGGACGGGGGACAAGTGGGACCTCCCGTGCCAAGCGCCGGGTCGGATGGATAGGGTCCCGAACTGATGGCAGCAGGACGACAGCGGCGCGCGGAAGCCGAGACGCTCACGGCCCGGTTGAGGCATTTGATGCACCGGGTCCGCACCGGCGTGCGCAGAAGCGCCGTGGACTACTTCCGCGGCGACGGCTCCGACTGGATCGCGCTCGCCGGACTCCTCCTCACCATCCCGCTCATCGCGGCCATGACCCTGGCCAACTCGGTGTGGTGCTCCCCGGCCGCCCTGGTCCTGCCGATCGTGGCCGGCGGGCTCCTGCTGCGCCCCTCCAGCCTCCTCGCCCTGTACGCGGCGGCGGCGACGGCGCTGATCGTCGAGTCGGTCCAGCTGGGCCCGTACACGGAAGGTCCGTCGCGGGTCACCCCGGGCATCGTCCTGGTCGTAGCGGCCTGCGGGTTCTTCGGCCTGCTCATCGCGCAGTTCCGCAGCCGCGTCGGGGTGCCCTGGCGGCGGGGCGGAACGATGCTCTTCGACCTGCGCGAGCGCATCCGCGTCCAGAGCAAGCTGCCGAAACTGCCGCCCGGCTGGCACCGCGAGATGGCGCTGCGCCCGGCCGGCGGGCAGTCCTTCTCCGGCGACTTCGTCGTCGCCGCGCGCACCAACGGCGGCCGGACGATGGAGGTCGTCCTCACCGACGTCTCCGGAAAAGGCATGGACGCCGGGTCGCGCGCCCTGCTTCTGTCCGGCGCCTTCGGCGGACTGCTCGGCTCCCTCCCGCCCCACGCGTTCCTCCCCGCCGCCAACGGCTACCTCCTGCGCCAGGACTGGGACGAGGGCTTCGCGACGTCGATCCACCTGGTCCTCGACCTCGACTCCGGCGACTACGAGCTGTACTCCGCCGGCCATCCCCCGGGCCTCCAGCTCAGCGCCGGCAGCGGCCGCTGGGAGGAGAAGGCCGCCGAGGGCCCGCTCCTCGGGGTGTACGAGGGCGCCCAGTTCGACCCCGTGAAGGGGGCGTTGCGGCCCGGGGACGTGCTGATGCTGTTCACGGACGGGCTGGTGGAGACGTCCGACCGGGACATCGTCGAGGGCATCGACCGGCTCACCGGCGAGGCGGACCGTTACGTCGCCGGCGGATTCCAGGGCGCCGCCTGGCACTTGATCGAGGCGGTCGCGAAGGATGTGAACGACGATCGGGCGCTGCTGCTGGTGTGCCGGGAGGGGCCGACGGCGACGAGGTTCTGACGTGCCGGTGGCGGCGGGGTTCCGACGTGTTGGTTCCGTAACCGAACTTCGTTCCCGATTGCGGAGGCGGAGCAGGTGTTGCTACAGATGGTGTCGTAGTGGTGCCTACGGGGAGGCGGCGAGCGGTATGAAGTTCGACATGGGGGCGCAGACCCTCTCGACGCTGATGAAGGACTCGCGCGGTTCGAGTGACGATCTCGGCGCGCTGGTCCGGCAGTTGGTGCAGGCGGCGCAGCCGCTGGAGGGCAAGTTCAACGGCGCGGGCCGGGTCATGTTCGACCAGTTCAAGGCGCGCGCGGACGAGATCGCGAGCGAGCTGAACGGGTCGCTGTCGGCGATCCTGGGGGGTCAGTCGGGGATGGACTCGGCGTTCGGCTCCGGGGATCAGGAGCAGGGGGACAACGCTCGGCAGCAGATGTCGGCGGCGAACTTCGATGCGGCGAGGTTCGGTTCGCGCTGAAGTTCTGTAGCGGCGTGGTGCTTTTAACTTTCTTCCGGAGCACGGGGAGTTGGTCATGGCTGGTGCGGGTTCGGACCGTCGGTCGTACGACTCTGGGGCGTCCGCGGACGCGCAGGGCAACATCCAGACGGTGATCGCGCAGTTGGAGACGTTGATCGGGCAGCGGGACCGGCAGGTGAAGGCGGCGATGGCCGACTTCACGGCGGACGGTGTCGCGGACGAGTACCACGGCAAGGAGCAGCGCTGGAACAGCGCCTCCAACGAGGTCCGCAACATCATCGCGCTGCTGAAGACCACGCTGGAGAAGAACGACGGCACGGCCTCGTCGACGCTGTCGCGCGCGAAGGCCGCCGTCGACAACATCGGCTGAACGGCCGTCTTTCGCTTGAGGGTTACGGGGAGGTGCGACCGATGACGGGCTGGGATCTGCGGCCGCAGGGGATCTCGGGTGTGCTGAGGACGACCGGTGAGAGGGCGTCAGGGGGGCGGGCACCGGGCGGCCTGGTCGCGCTGGCGTTGTCCCAGTACGCCGAACAGGCCGCCAAGGACCTGGAGTTCATCGCCGTCCCCAAGCCCGACCTGCCCGGACAGGCGAGCGCATGATCAAGCCCGACCAGATCCCCCAGTTCACCGGTGACTTGGCCCAACTGGACCTCGACTACGCGGCGTTGAAGAAGGACGCGGGCGACGTCCGCACCACCGGCGCCGACGTCGACTCCCAGTTCCAGGGCCTGTCGGCGTTCTACAAGGCTCCCGAGGCGGAGCAGCTCTTCGCGACGACGAAGCCGGTGAAGGACCGCGCGGACACGTTCGGCACCCACCTGGAAACCGTCTCCGGCGCCCTGTCGTCGTACGCGACGGAGATCCGCCCGCTGGTGACCAAGCTCGCGGATCTGAAGAGCCAGGCGCAGACGTTCGTGGCGTCCGTGAAGGACGACGGCGATTGGGAGTACGACGGCGACAAGGTCGACGAGCACAACAAGCTGCGCGATCAGATCACGGAGACGGTGGCGGCGTTCTGGGCGGCGGAGCGGACGTGCCACAACAAGATCACGGCGATCTGGGGCGGCACGCAGATGGTCGCGGGCGACGGCTCGGACCGTAAGGATCAGTACGGCTTCAGCGCGTCGGACCTGAAGAACGCCCAACTGCCGTGGGGCGACCCGGTGGAGGAGCGGCACCACTGGTACGAGGTGGGCCACTGGGTCAAGTCGTTCGTCTGGGACGGCATTGTCGTGGACGGCATCTGGGGCACTATCAAGGGCCTCGGGACACTGGTGGGTTTCGGTGGCTGGGACGCGATGGGCCAGGCATGGAAGGGCCTCGCCCAGCTGGCGACGGGGCTGGCGTTGTCGTCCGTGCCGATCGTCGGACCGATGTTCCTGACGGCGCCGGACGACAAGTTGCCGTCGTGGCTGCGTGATTCGCGGACGGCGATGAAGGAGACGGGCAAGGCGCTGCTGGCGTGGGACGAGTGGGGGAAGAATCCGGGCCGGGCGGCGGGCGCGGTGACCTTCAACGTCCTGACCACGGTCTTCACGGGTGGCGCGGGCGCCGGGGTCTCGGGCGCCGGCAAGGCGGGCGCCGTCGCTCGGGCGCTGTCCCTGGCGGGCAAGGCCGGGAAGATCATCGACCCGATGACGTACATCGGCAAGGCGGCCGGCATGGGCCTGTCGAAGGTCGGTGACATCACCGCCGCCCTGAAGGGCGTAGGAAAGATCGACATCCCGAAGCTGCCGGAGACGGCGGTGATCCTCCCCGACGGCGCGGCGATGCTGCCCGACGGCACGATCCACCTCCCGGAGGGTGCCACGATCCCGGCAGGCGTGCGGGAGTTGCCGGACGGCACCTTCAAGGCCCCGACCGACACCCCGGTCCTCCCCGAGGGCACGACGCGCGTATCGGCCGAGACGGACCCGACGATCTACATGTCCCCGGACGGCAAGATCCTGGACTCGCAGGGGAAGGTGCTGCTGGACACGGGGGAACGGGGCCCGACACTCCTACCGGACCGCGAGCCGGCGCTGGCGGGGGCGCATACGGCTCCGGCGCAGTCGGTGCACTTGGGCAGCAGCTTGGGGGACGTGGGCCGGGTTCCGGATCAGGTCCCGGTGGGGGTTCATGCGGGCGGGGATGTGCCGGGGGCGCATGCTCATGCGGGGGTGCCGGGCGGGGGTGTGCCGGGGGGTCACGTGCCGGATGGGGGTGTGCCGGGTGGGCATGTGCCGGGCGGCCACTTGCCGGGCGGGCACGGGGGCGACCACCTGCCGGGCGGCCATACCGGCGATCACGCACCTGGCGGCACGGCACATGAGCATGGCCCGGGGGCGTCGGCGAGCCACGAGACACCGCCGGGCGGGCACGGCCATGGCCATGACGGGGGGGCCGGGCACGGCGGGGAGAGCGGCGCCAGCCACGACGGCGGTCACTCGGCCAGTGGACACGAGCCTTCTGGCATCGGCGGCGAAAGCGGCTCCCCCGGCGGTCATGGCGGAGCACATGGTGGGGGCGGCGCTGACGGCGGCCAGGGGTTCGATCACGAGCCGCCGCGCGGGGTGGACGACCTCGAAGGGTGGAGGACGCCGTCGCAGGAGGCGGGCCCGCTGGAGCGGGGCAGCGAGTTGGAGAGCCTCGTCCGGGGGCAGATCCGGGGTACGAAGGTGAAGCCCGGTGACGTGGAAGCCATTTTGAACACTTTGAGTGGCAGCCCGGCAGGTAAGGAAATGGCCGAGACGATCGCTTCGGGCCGGTTCAGGGGAGCCGCCAACTTCGCCGAAGTCGTGTCCAACATGTCACGGCCGAGCGAGCTGTCCGGGTGCGTGGAACAGGTCCGGCTGGCGAACCGGTTGTACGAGGGCGGTCTGACCGACATCACGTTCGAGCTGAAGCAGGGCGGTCACGAGATCAAGCCCGGTGTCTTCACGGAGGGCAAGACCGACCTCGACCTGATGGCCAGGGAAGCGGACGGCACGGTGCACGGCTGGCAGTTCAAGGACATGACGGGTGAGCAGTCGCCGACTTCGGCGAGCACTGTCGTCCGCAACATCTTCAAGAAGATCGGTCAGCTCACGGAATCGCACGCCGATGTCAAGACATTCGTGGTGGACACCAAAGCGTCCAAGCTCGACATGGAGACTCAGCTCGACCGGCTGCAAAACGGCTACGAGGGAAAGAAAGTGCAGTTCGTCATTCGCACCCCGGATGGGATGATCCTCGTTCCACGTGAGGGCAGGTTCACCCCGGAGGGAATCCTATGATCGCCTCGACTGCTGTAGCGCGTTGGGCCTGGGGCCGGGACGACGAGACGGCCGATGCGATTGTCTGCTCCCTGCGGGATCTGCTGGCCGCGCACGGGGTACTGGCCGCTCATGGCTTCGCCGCCGGCGATCCCGCGGTGCGGGTCTCCGTCTCCGAGGCGGGCAAGAGCAACAGCCTGCTGTTCGAAGGGACGATGGCTGTTCCGCCAGGTGGGCTCGCCGCGTTGGCCGAACAGGTGCGGGCCGGGCTCGAAGCCGGTGAGATCGGGTCCGTGGACGCGTCGGTGGAGTGCGCCGGCCTTGTCATCCGAAACGGTGAACATGAAGCGGTCCTGACGGAGAAGGTGTTCTGGCTGGGGTCCTCGTCGTTCGCCGACTTCGTCACCGTCGACCTGATGACCAACATGGACGTATGGCTGCCCTACGACCTCAAGGGGACACCGCAGCCTGAGCTGTACGCGGTCAACGCACCTCGGCTGGCCGCCGCGCTGAACGAGCTGGCCGTCGTCCTTGAGTCGGAGACCGAACCGGACGATCCGACGTACTTCGCGAAGCCCACCGAGACCGGCGCCGAGAACTTCTTCGACGCCGACGGCACCCCCTCGGACGTGTGGGGCAGTTTCGAAGTGCCCAGGCGCTACGGCGTCTTCACCCATGCCCCGGGGTTCGGCCGCATCGGCTACCGGCGCACGGCGGAGGGCGACGTGCGGTACGTGCCGGTGCACGGCGGGCACGGTGAACTGCTCGGCCACCTCTGGGCATCGGACGCCGAGGGCGCGGCGAGCTTCGAACCGACCGATGTCGATCAGGACGCGGTCTACCGTGCCGGGCTGGTCTGGCTGGAGCGGCTGCGTGCCGCGTACGACCGGGGTGCCTCCCCGTCGGCGGCCCTCGCGGAACTGTCTGCGCTGCCGGACACCCAGGACGCCGGTCACGTGCGGCCATCGGCGTCCACCGGCACCATTGCCCTCTCCGCGCTGAGGGAACTCGGAGCCTGAGAGACGCCGGGTCTATGAGCTTGATCGAAATTGGCCTGTAAGGGTAGATGGGTGAGCGTTTTTTGATTACGCTCATCCCTTTTATGCCCATGATCTGGTCACAGTCATGTGGCGTCTCTGTGAGGATGCGGCCCCCCGATTGCGTCAGGGATCGGCCTGTTGATAGGCATGGAAGTACGCCTTGATGCGTGTGATGTGAGACGAGTCAGCTGGACGGGGGATTCATGAAGTTCGACATGGGTGCGCAGACGCTCTCGACGTTGATGAAGGACTCGCGGGGGTCGAGTGACGACCTGGGGTCGCTGGTGAAGCAGCTGGTGCAGGCCGCGCAGCCGCTGGAGGGCAAGTTCAACGGCGCGGGCCGGGTCATGTTCGACCAGTTCAAGTCGCGCGCCGACGAGATCGCCGGCAGCCTCAACTCCTCCCTCTCCGCGATCCTCGGCGGCCAGTCGGGCATGGACTCCGCGTTCAGCTCCGGCGATCAGGAGCAGGGCGACAACGCCCGGCAGCAGATGTCCGCCGCCAACTTCGACGCGGCCCGCTTCGGCGCGCGCTGAGCGTCGTACGCCGCCGGGGGCTCCGCCTCACCGAGGCACACCTCCGAGGCACACCTCCGAGGCGCACCTTCCGAGGCGCACCTTCCGAGGCGCACCCTCCGAGGGCCGCTGAAGGCCCGCCCTCACACCTCTTCAACCACGTTCCACACACGGGGAGTTCCACCATGGCCGGTTCAGGTTCGGACCGTCGGTCGTACGACTCCGGCGCGTCCGCCGACGCGCAGGGCAACATCCAGACCGTCATCGCCCAGCTGGAGACGCTGATCGGACAGCGCGACCGGCAGGTCAAGGCGGCGATGGCCGACTTCACCGCCGACGGTGTCGCCGACGAGTACCACGGCAAGGAGCAGCGTTGGAACAGCGCCTCCAACGAGGTCCGCAACATCATCAACCTGCTGAAGACCACGCTGGAGAAGAACGACGGCACGGCCTCGTCGACGCTGTCGCGCGCGAAGGCCGCCGTCGACAACATCGGCTGAGCGCCGAGAAGGCGTCGTAGAGAGTCGTAGAGCAGGAACGTACGGGGGCTGTGATGACGGGCTGGGACCTGCAACCGCAGGGAATCTCGGGTGTGTTGAAGACGACCGGCGAGACGGCGTCGAAACTCCAGGACGAGGCGACCTCGTTCGGGAAGAACCTGACGTCGGCGGCGTCGAGCGCGGGCACGATCTCCGCCGACGCCCCCGCGAAGGGCGGTGAGCAGGCACAGGGCGGCTTGGTCGCGCTGGCGTTGTCCCAGTTCGCCGAACAGGCCTCGAAAGACCTCCAGTTCATCGCCGCGCGGGCGGGTAAATCGCTCCAGGGCGTGGTCGACGCGACGACGGCGTACCTGAACGGCGACGAGCAGATGGCGGCGGACGCCCAGCGCGCGACCCTCGCCGCGCCCAAGCCCGACATGCCGGGGCAGGCGAAGTCATGATCAAGCCCGACCAGATCCCCGAGTTCACCGGCGACCTGGCCCAACTGGAGCTGGATCACGCGGCGTTGAAGAAGGACGCGGGTGATGTCCGTACCACTGGCGCCGACGTCGACTCCCAGTTCCAGGGCCTGTCGGCGTTCTACAAGGCCCCCGAGGCGGAGCAGCTCTTCGCGACGACGAAGCCGGTGAAGGACCGCGCGGACACGTTCGGCACGCATCTGGAGACGGTCTCCGGCGCCCTGTCGTCGTACGCGACGGAGATCCGCCCGCTGGTGACCAAGCTCGCCGAGCTCAAGACGCAGGCGCAGACCTTCGTCAACTCGGTGAAGGGCGACGGCGATTGGGAGTACGACGGCGACAAGGTCGACGAGCACAACAAGCTGCGTGACCAGATCACCGAGACCGTCACCGCTTTCTGGGCGGCGGAGCGGACGTGCCACAACAAGATCACGGCGATCTGGGGCGGCACGCAGATGGTCGCGGGCGACGGCTCGGACCGCAAGGATCAGTACGGGTTCAACGCGTCGGACCTGAAGAACGCGCAGGTCCCGTGGGGTGACCCGGTCGAGCAGAAGCATCACTGGTACGACGTCGGTCACTGGGTCAAGTCGTTCGTCTGGGACGGCCTGATCGTCGACGGTATCTGGGGCACCATCAAGGGTCTTGGGACGCTGGTGGGTTTCGGTGGCTGGGATGCGATGGGGCAGGCGTGGAAGGGGCTGGCGCAGCTCGCTACCGGGCTGGCGTTGTCGTCCATGCCGATCGTCGGGCCGATGTTCCTGATGGCGCCGGACGACAAGTTGCCGTCGTGGCTGCGGGATTCGCGGACGGCGATGAAGGAGACCGGTAAGGCGCTGGTCGCGTGGGACGAGTGGGGGAAGAACCCGGGTCGTGCGGCGGGCGCGGTGACGTTCAACGTGTTGACGACCGTCTTCACGGGCGGTGCGGGCGCCGCGGCCTCGGGTGCGGGCAAGGCGGGGGCCGTCGCGAAGGTCCTGTCCGTGGCGGGCAAGGCCGGGAAGGTCATCGACCCGATGACCTACATCGCGAAGGGCGCGGGCGCCGGGCTGTCGAAGATCGGTGACATCACCAAGGGGCTCAAGGGCGTCGGCAAGATCGACGTACCCCAACTCCCCGACGGCACCTTCAAGTTCCCCGAGGGGCACATCCTCGATCCGAACGGGACCCTGACGCCGGTCGACACGGCGTCCCTCCCGCACCAGCCGATGACAACGGCGACGTACCACGTCCCTACGGACCTTCCGAACCAGTGGAGTCACGTCCCGGACAATGGGCATGTACCGGGGGCGGACGCGCCGCCGACGGGGGCGGCGTACGCGGTCGATCACGCGGGGGTTCCGCACATCACCGACAACGGTCTGCACGGCGGACCGTCCCATGCCGCGGATGCGGCTGCTGCGGGTGTCCACTATGGGGATATGCCGGCTTGGTATCACGAGAATGCGGGTGGGGTGCCGCATGAGGTGTCGGCTCCGCATGATGTAGCGGCTCCGCACGACGCTCCGGCGCCGCACGCCCCTGCCACGCACACCGACGCCCCCACCCCCCACCACCCGAACGAGACCCCGCACACCACGGGCCACGACGCGCCGGCCCATCACGACACCCCTGGCCACGGCCACGACGCCCCGGCTCACGACCCGGCGGTCCACGACGCCACCCCGCACGCCGGTGACGCCCCCCACACCTGGGACAACGTGGACGTCACCGACCACACCCCCGTCCATCACGGCGCCGACGTCCCCGCGGCGCACTCGGCCGCCGACGCCGCCGCGCACACCGGCGGGGTGGAGCCGTTCGAGTACCACCCCCACATGTCGGACACGGACTTCGCCAACCTGGCGACCGACGCCGACAAGCACGCCGCCGCGGCGGCGGAGCTCGCCGACGGGACGAACCCCCTCCCCAGCTCCAGCGACTGGGCGGGCAAGGAGTACGGCGACGCCCACTGGCAGGAGTTCCTGGACAACCTCGACCCCAAGGCGAAGGACGCCCTGGAGCGGTACACCAGCTTCTGGTACTCGCACATCAACGGGCCGCTGCGCGACATGGCCGTGGACCCGAGCAAGGTGCTCGACCCCAAGGTCCAGCACATCGTCGACAACATGGACCGGGTCATGGGCGGCCACCCCGTGCCCGACAACGTGATGGTCGTCCGCGGCACCGGCATCGACCACCTCCCCATCCGGTCGGCGGCCGAGATGCAGGGCCATGTCTACTCCGACGCGGGTTTCACCTCCACCTCCCTCGGCGAGAGCGCGGCCTTCGACTACAAGCCCGTGATCCTGCACCTCCGGGTGCCGAAGGGCACGCCCGCCCTCTGGCTCGACCCGATCTCCTTGAGCAAGGGCGAACGCGAGCTGCTCCTGGCCCGGGACACGAAATACAAAGTGACCCGAGTCTTCATGGACCAGGCGGGCAAGTGGCACGCCTATGGCGAGGTGCTGCCGCATCCGAGGGCCGGCGCGGGTGTGGCACCGTGACCTCATCCCGAACCACCGCGCAGACCCAAGGAACGTGGACCGTATGAGCAGTGAACCGCCCCCCTCCCGCTTCGAGGAGGACCTGCCGTTCAACGAGGAGCCGGGCGGCCCGGACCGCTACCGGGACTGGACCGAGAAGCCGGTGCGGTACTTCACCGTCGTGGCGAAGGAAGGCGGCAAGATCCTCGGGTACCTGTGGGCCGGGGACGAGGACGGCGCCGCGGCCTTCGAACCGCGCGTGGCCGCCGGACCGGACGCCTTCAACGAGAGCATCGTCTGGGTCGGCCTCCTGCGCGACGCCAAGTCCCGCGGCCTGACGCCCTCGCAGACCCTCGCCGAGCTGTACGCCGCCCAGCCCGGCGGCCGGGGCCGGCCCCTCGCGGGCTCCCTCGCAGACGCCCCGGGCGCCGCGGCCGTGGACACCCTGGCCAAATCCGAATGACCCGGCGGCCCCCGCAAGGCCCGCCGCCCCACCCGGGGTGTACTCCCCACCCCTCCGTCCCCTATGTTGCACAGGCAAACCAAGGGGGAACTCGCATGCAGGACGAAAGGCGCAACCCGTGGCCGCGAGGATGACCCTCACGGAGGTCGAAACCCTCGCCCGCCAGGCCCACGCAGGCCAGAAGGACAAGGCGGGCCGGCCGTACGAGGAGCACCTGCGGGCCGTCGCCGAAGGGGTCCGCGCCCGCGGCGGCCCCCCGGACCTCATCGCCGCCGCCTGGCTCCACGACGCGATCGAGGACGACGCCCTCACCCCGCAGTGGCTCACGGCCGCCCCCCTCGCCCAGCGCACCAAGGACGTCGTCCGCGCTGTCACCAAGCAAACCGGCGAATCCCCGGAGTCCTACGCCCGCCGCATCCTCGCCGTCCCCGGCGCCCGCCTGGTCAAGGCCGCCGACCTCGCCCACAACGCGGACCCCGCCCGCCTGTCCCGCCTCGACGAACCGACGGCCCGCAGACTCACCGCGAAGTACGCGCACATGCGCAGCCTCCTGGGGCTGGACACGGACACCCCCGAACCGGCCGGCCCCCTCAAGAACGCCGAAGCCCCCGAGGCCCCCGAGCCCACCGGAACCCTCGAAGCCACCGGAACCAGCACCGGCCCCACCCCCCAGGCGCCCCCCGACTTCTCCCCACCCCTTCCGAAACCCTCCCCGTCCCCCCAGACTCCCCTTACCCACCCCTGAAGACCAGAGACGAATCAACTCAATGGCACGGGACTACGACAGCCAGCTCCTGGAGTCGGTGGCGGTACGCCGGCGCCGGATGCGCGACGCGCTGCTGTACGGGACGCAACGAGGCCGCCGCACCCTCGACGAACGCCTCGGCAAGGTCTTCGCCGGCATCGCGATCGCGGCGGTGCTGTGCGCGGGCTGCGTGGGCTGGTCCTTCCTCCAGACCACGCTGGCGAAGCAGAAGGCCGACCAGCAGAAGCAGCAGCAACAGCAGGAGCAGATGTACGGCACCGGGGACGCGACCCCGAGCCCGACCGCCACCCCCTCCAAGGGGGCGACCCCGTGACGAGAACCCCGCCGCCCGCAGAGAACACCGCAGAACCCCGCCCAGCCGCAGAACCCCGCGCCACCGCAGAACCCCGCGCCACCAAACATGCACCCCCCACAACCACCCCCTCCACCCCAAACCCCCCGATGATAGGTTCCCGCGAGTGGTGAGCACAGCGACGACTTCCCGGACCCAGCTCAGCCGAATCACCCTGGTCAGCGAACGCAGGCGAGCCGACCTCGTGCTCCCCTCGGACACCCCGATCGGCCAGCTGCTCCCGGACATCCTGCGGCTGCTCGACGACCGGGTCGCCACCCGCCCCACGACCCGCCAGCTGGTGACGGCGGCGGGCGACGTCCTCCCGAACGACGCCTCGCTGGCCTCCGCCGAGGTCGCCGACGGCGCCGTCCTCCAGCTCGTGCGCGCCCACGCGACACCCCCCGCGCCGATCGTCCACGACGTCACCGACCTGGTCGCCGACGACCTCGACCTGCACGCCTGGCGCTGGCGCCCGGCCGCGCGCCGGATCAGCGCGGGGGTCGCCACCGTCGTCTTCGCGGTCGCCGCCGCCGTCCTGGCCCGCCAGGAGTTCGGCCTGCCCTCGGTCGCGACCGCGCTGGCCGTCGCGACGGTGGTCCTGATGCTGACCGGCGCGGCGGTGGCGAGGATCGGCGGCGGCAACCTGGGCCTCGCCACGGCCCTGATGCTGGCCTCCGGCGGCCTCGGCCTGCTCGCCGCGTGGACGGCCGCCGACGCGTACGACTGGAACGGCGAGGCCCGCCTCGCGGGGGTCGTGGCCGCGCTGGTCGTGGCGCTCGTGCTGCTCGCCTACTTCTCGCCGCTCGGGCGGGGCGGGCTGATCGGCGCGGTGGCGGCGGTCGCCGTCGCGCTGGTGTGGGAGGCGGTCGCGGCGGTGCAGGACCGTCCCGACCGGCTCGGCGCGGTGATGGCGGTGTTCTCCGTCGTCCTGCTGGGCGTGCTGCCGCGGCTCGCGCTGATGGCCTCGGGGCTCACCGGGCTCGACGACAAGCGGTCCTCCGGGGTCTCCGTCAGCCGCCACCAGGTCGCCAACGCGCTCGCCGCGACCCATAGGGGGCTCGCGCTCGCGACCGTCGTCGCCGCCGCCTCCGCTGCCGCCGGCGGCTGGCTGCTGGCCGGCGCGGACCAGCCGACGGTGTGGACGGTCGCGCTGCCCGCGCTGACCGCCGTCGTCCTGCTCTCCAGGGCCCGCGCGTTCCCGCTGGTCGCGGAGGTGATCGCGCTGTTCGGCGCGGCCGGACTGCTCGTCGTACGGCTCGCCGTGCTCTGGCTCGGCCACGACGGCGGCGCGGGCGCGCTCGGGCTGCTCGCGGTGGCCGCGCTGGCGCCGCTGCTGGTGCTCGCGATCGAGCCGCCCGAGCACATCCGGGTCCGGCTGCGCAGGCTCGCCGACCTCGCCGAGTCCATCGGCGTGATCGCGCTGTTCCCGCTGGCCGTGGGTGCGTTCGGCATCTACGGGCAGCTGCTCGACAAGTTCTAGGTGACGGCGCCCGCAGGCGCGAGGGAGAGGGACCGACATGCCGAGCGGCGACAACTGGCAGAACGACGTACTGCGCGACCTGAGAAACCAGCCCCAGCAACAACCGGTACCGCCCCAGCCGGCGCCCCAGGACCAGGCGGGATACGGCTACCCGCAGCAGCCGGCACAGGACCAGTCCGCGTACGGCTACCCCCAGCAACAGCAGCCCCCGCAGCAGCCCGTGTACCCGCAGCCCGCCTACGAGCAGCCCCCGCAGCGCCGCCGCGCCGCCCCCGACACCCGCCCCGTCCTCGACCGCCGCCTCGCGGGCACCGCCCTCAAGCCCCGCCACGGCGAACCCCTCACCACCCGCGCCCTGCGTGCCGTGCGCCGCACCGTCTCCTCCTCCGCCGCGCGCGAGGTCGCCGAGGCCACCGCCACCGCCGAACTGCTCCAGCAGCCGGTGACGACCGGCCGCCAGATCGCCGTCACCTCGATCCGCGGCGGCTCCGGCAAGACGACGCTCGCCGCGCTCCTGGGCACGACGTACGCGCACTACCGGCACGACCCGGTCCTCTTCGTCGAGGCCGACCCGGCGCTCGGCTCGCTGCCGCTGCGGCTCGGCGCGGAGGGGCTGCGCTGGACGACCGGCGACCTCGCGGGGATCGTCGAACCGCAGATGTCGCTGCTCGACATCACCGGCTACCTCGTCCAACTCCCCGACAACGCCTGGCTGTTGCCCGGCAGTCAGGGCCAGGTCGGCGCGATGCTCGACACCCGCGGCTACGAACGCGTCATGGTCTCGCTGCGCCGCTACTTCGGCGTGACGGTCGTCGACTGCGAGACGCTGCCCGCCGAGGTGGCGCGTACTGCGCTGTCGGCGGCGCAGGCGCGGGTGCTGACCGTGCCCGCGACCCTGGAGGGCATCGCCAGCACCCAGGCCGTCCTGGACTGGATGCGCGGACTGCCCCGCGACATCATGGCCACGACAGTCGTCGTCCTCGTCGGCACGGCCCCCCACCCCGGCCTCGATCTCGCCAAGGCGGCCGAGCAGTTGAAGACGACCGGCGCGGCGGTGCGGGTGCTGCCCTACGACCGCCATCTCGCCGCCGGCGGGCCGATCCGGGCGGATCTGCTGGCCAGGGCCACGCGGGAGTCGGTGAGCCGGCTGGCGGCGGAGGTGTTCGAGCTGTCGCAGAAGCGGCGGTGAAAAAGTTCTCCGCCGGTTCGTGAACCGATTTCACGGGTCGGGACGATGAGGGGGCAAGTGACCTGATGCCCCGTAAGACACTGGAAGGACCTCGCAGAGGCGACGCCGATGAGCACCCGACTGATCCACCGCCCGGCCCGGACCACCCGGCCGCCGGCCGCGCCCGAGCCGCGCACCATTGAGGCGCCGCCCAACCTGCCCGAAGGCAAGGCGGGTTCGATCGCCACGTCGCTGCTGCCCGTCGCCGGCGTGATGTCGTCCGTCGTGATGATGACGGTCGTGCGCAACAGCCAGTTCGCGGGCCTCGGCGCGATCATCCTGGTCGTCACGCTGGCCGGCTCGCTGGCGATGGTCTTCTCCCAGCGCGGCAAGGCCCAGCGTACCCGCCGTACGCAGCGCGAGGCGTATCTGGCGTACCTGGAGGACCTGCGCGAGGAGCTGTCGAAGGAGGAGCGCGAGCGCGCGGAGACGGCGCAGGTGCTGAACCCGCCGCCGGACGCGCTGTACGACATCGTGCGCGACCCCGCCCGACTGTGGGAGCGGCGCCGGATCGACGGCGACTTCCTGCGCGTGCGGGTCGGCACGGGCGAGATGCCGGTGCGCGACCTGAAGGTCGGCCAGGCCGGCTCCTCGGTGCTGACCCCGCCGGACCAGTTCATGCTGAACGAGGCCTCGGCACTGATGTCGAGGTTCCGTACGGGCACGGACCTGCCGCTGACGGTCCCGCTGGACCGGGTCGGCAACATCAGCGTCATCGGCCCCCGCGAAGACACGCTGCGCATCGCCCGCGCCCTCCTCGTCCAGACGGCGGCGACGCACGCGCCGGACGACGTGGCGCTCGCCCTCGCGGCCCCCGGCGACCGGATCGCCGACTGGGAGTGGGCCAAGTGGCTCCCGCACCTGCTGGACGCCGAGCAGTTCGACGGCCCGGTCGCCGCCCGCCGCATCGCCCCCTCGGTCCCCCAGCTGGCCCGCCAGATCGGCCCGGA
Source organism: Streptomyces sp. AMJ-169 (assembly GCF_055597585.1). NCBI lineage: Bacteria > Bacillati > Actinomycetota > Actinomycetes > Kitasatosporales > Streptomycetaceae > Streptomyces > Streptomyces sp. AMJ-169. The sequence goes on along the minus strand of NZ_JBVLTJ010000028.1, from coordinate 13,848 downwards.
GCTGCGCCGCCGCGCCTCCTACGCCGCCGAGGTCCGCCGCGGCCTGTCCGGCAAGGACGCCCTGGGCATGACGTCCCGCCTGATCGTGGTGGCGGACGCGCACGGGGACGACGCCGTCGACCTGCCGCGCCCGGACGACGCCGTGGGCCTGCGCGACATGGGCGTCACCGTCCTGCATCTGCTGGACGAACGGGTCCAGGAGCCCGGCAGCGTCGGCGTCCGCATCACCGTCGACGGCGCCGGCATCGCCATCGAGGACCTCCGCGAGAGCGAGCCGATCGGCGCGCACGGCACGGTGGACGAGGTCGGCGCCCCCTTCGCCGAGGGCTTCGCCCGCATGCTCGCCCCGCTGCGGCTGTCCGCCGACTCCATGGCCGCCGACACCCCGCTGTCCGGCTCCGTCGACTTCGCCGAGCTCCTCGGCATCGACGACGTCGCCGACCTCGACCTGCACCGCCTGTGGGCGCCGCGCGGCGAGCGCGCCTTCCTGCGGGTGCCGATCGGGGTCAGCGACTCACGTGAGTCGGTGCTGCTCGACCTGAAGGAGTCCTCCGAACTCGGCATGGGGCCGCACGGGCTGTGTGTCGGCGCCACCGGCTCCGGCAAGTCGGAGCTGCTGCGCACGCTGGTCCTCGCCCTGGTCGCCACGCATCCGCCGGAGGACCTCGCGATGGTCCTCGTCGACTACAAGGGCGGCGCGACCTTCGCCCCCTTCGCCGACCTGCCGCACGTCGCCGGGGTCATCACGAACCTGGAGAACCAGGCGGGCCTCGTCGAGCGCGTCCACGCCTCCCTCGCCGGCGAGGTCAAGCGCCGCCAGCAGGTCCTCAAGGACGCCGGGAACGTCGCCGACATCGGGCACTACGCGGCCCTGCGCGCCGAGCGCCGCCCCGACCTCGACCCGCTGCCGCACCTGTTCGTCGTCATCGACGAGTTCGGCGAACTCCTCACCGCCAAGCCCGACTTCATCGACCTGTTCCTGTCCATCGGCCGCATCGGCCGCTCCATCGGCGTCCACCTGCTGCTCTCCTCGCAGCGCATCGAGGGCGGCAGACTCAAGGGCCTCGACACGTATCTGTCCTACCGGCTGGGTCTGCGGACGTTCTCCGCCGACGAGTCGCGCACGGTCCTCGACACCACCGACGCCTTCCACCTCCCCCCGCTGCCCGGCTTCGGCTATCTGAAGGTCGACACCAGCCACTACGAGCGGTTCAAGGCGGGCTACGTCTCCGGCGCCTACCAGGGCCCGGTCCAGCGCGAGACCGAGGACACCGGCCCGCTCGCCCTGCCCTACGAGGCGTACAACACCCTTGGCCGGGACGAGAGTTCGGGCGGCCCGCAGGAGCCGCAGATGCGGCGCCGGGAGACCGGGCCGACCGAGATGGGCATCATGGTCGACCAGATCCAGGCCGCCGGCGCCCGCCCGGTCCGCCAGATCTGGCTGCCCCCGCTGCCCGACGCGATCCCCCTCGACAAGCTCGCGGGCCCCCTCGAGGTCGGCGCGCGCGGTATGCAGCTCGCCCGCCGCCGCGGCCCCCTCCAGGTCCCCCTCGGCGTCCTGGACGACCCCACCAAGCAGTGGCAGGGCCAGTGGTACCTCGACCTCACGGTCGCGGGCGGCCACGCGGCGGTCATCGGCGGCCCCCAGTCCGGCAAGACGACCCTCCTGCGCACCCTCGCCCTCTCCCTCGCCCTCACCCACACCCCGCAAGAAGTCGGCGTCTACGGACTCGACCTGGTCGGCGGCGGCCTCCAGGCCCTCGCCGGGCTGCCGCACGTCGGCGGCGTCGCCGGCCGCGCCGACCGCGAGCGCGCCGCCCGCACCATCGACTCCGTGCGCGGCATGCTCGACCAGCGCGAAGAGCTCTTCCGCGTCCACAACATCGACTCCATCGAGCAGCTGCGCACCCTGCGCGCCGCCGGCCGGCTGCCCGAACTCGCCTCGACCGAGATCGTCCTGCTCATCGACGGCTTCGGCGCCCTGCGCGACGACTTCGAGCAGCTGGACGACGCGGTCGTCGACATCCTCAAGCGCGGCAGCGGCTACGGCATCCACGTCGTCGCCGGCATGCTCCGCTGGAACGACGTGCGCATCGCCACCCAGTCCCAGTTCGGCAGCCGCGTCGAACTGCGGCTCAACGACCCGGGCGAGTCCAGCATCGACCGCAAGCTCGCCCAGACCCTCTCCCCGGAGGAGAAGGGCCGCATCCTCACCGACGGCAAGCTCTTCGCCCAGGCCGCCCTGCCCCGCACCGACGGCGTCGCCGACACCGCCGACCTCGGCGCCGTCCTGGAGCGCACCGCGCGCACGATCCGGGCCACCTGGACCGGCGAGGTCGCCGCCCCCGTCCGCGTCCTGCCGCACGTCCTGGAGCCGCATCTGCTGCCCGGACCCGCCGCCGAACCGCGCCGCGTCCCCATCGGCCTCGACCAGACCCGCCTCGCCCCGGTCCTGCTCGACCTGTTCCACCACGACCAGCATCTGCTGATCATGGGCGACAGCGAATGCGGCAAGACCAACCTCCTCAAGGCCGTCGCCCAGGGCCTCATCGAGCGCTACCGGGACGACGAACTGGTCTTCGGCGTCATGGACCCCCGCCGCGGCCTGCGCGGCGTCATCCCCGAGGAGTACCGGGGCGGCTACGCCCACAACACCAAGCTCAGCTCGGCCCTCGCCGCCGGCATCGCGACCGAGCTGGACAAACGCCTCCCGGACGACGCGGCCGGCGCCGAACTGGAGCCCGGCTCCTTCACCGGCCCGCGCATCGTGATCCTCGTCGACGACTACGACGTCCTCACCACCGCCGGCCAGCAGCCCCTCGCCCCTTTCGTGCCCTACCTGCCCTCCGCCCAGGACATCGGCCTGCACTTCGTCCTCACCCGGCGGGTCGCCGGCGCCTCCCGGGGGCTTTACGAGCCGCTGATGATGGGCCTGCGCGAGTCCGGCGCCACCGCGCTCGTCATGGCCGGCGACCGCAGCGAGGGCCAGCTCTTCACCGGCGTCTACGCCTCCCACCAGCCCCCCGGCCGAGGCACCCTGATCCGCAGAGGCGAGCCCAACCGCCTGATCCAGACCGTCTACTCGGGACCGGTGACCGCATGACCAAGGACGTCGTCGCTCTCACGAAGCGGATGCCCGACCCGCTCGCCGTGATCGCGGGCCTGCTGTCCGGCGGCCCCGACCAGCTGGTCGGGGCGGAGGCCGACGGCGCGCTGGTGCGGCTGCACGACAAGGAGGGCCGCCCCCTGATGTCCGTGGAGGCGCCCCTCCTGGTCCAGGTCAGGGGCGAGGCCAAGCGGCTGCTGGGCGCCGACGAACCGGAGGTCCCCTACTGGTGGACCGAGGCCCGCGCGACGACCGGCGTCAAACAGGCCGAGGCCCTGGCCGGCACGTTCGCGGCCCGGATCGCCACGATCGTCGGCGGCACCGCCTGGCCCCCGGAGGCGGCGACCTCCCTGGCCGTCGTCGACACCGAGGGCATGACGGCGGTCCCCGTCCCCGCCGCCGCCCAGCCCGCGGTCGACGTCCTCACCGACAAGGCCGTCGTCGTCATCCAGGACCGCCCCGTCGTCGCCATGAGCGCCTGGCTCTCCGACACCTTCCGGGCCGCCGCCAACGCCGAACTCGCCCTCCAGATCGTCACCCCGCCCGGCACCCGCCTCTCGCCCACCGTCCGCGCGGCCCTGCCCGGCTGGCCCTCGCGCTGGGTCGTCCAGGACGAGCAGGACGGCTACTACGACGGCCTCACCGGCGTCGTACTGCACTGGACCGAGGGCCTGTTCATGCCCGTGCCCGGAGCGGGCGCCACCGAGGAGGACCCGCGCACCCGGGTCGCCGACGCCTACCGGCGCGAGCTGCCCGACACCGGCGAGGGACAGCTCGCGATCTCCTTCCGCTGCGTCCACCCCGCCGACGACCGGCTCGTCCTCGGCGGCGCCCTGGAGACCGTCTGGCGCGAGATCACCGGCGGGCCCCCGGCCGGCTGGGGCACCGAGGAACCCGCCAACCTCCCCTGGAACCCCCGCCAGTTGACCGACGTCGCCTTCGAGCGGGCCCCCGAACCGACCTGGCTGGTCGTCGTCGGCAGCCCCGAACAGCCGGGCCTGGCGACCGTACGCGTCAGCCGCACCACGGCCGGCGTCGAGGAGGACATCACCCTCGCCTTCGGCTACGGCCCCGGCCAGACCCCGCCCACCCGGGCGATCCGCACGGCCGCCGAGAAGCTCGCCACCCGGCACGACCTCCAGTCGATGCTCGTCCAGGTCCGCAGAGCCCGCCAAGACCTCCTGGTCCCACCGCACTTCGAGGGCCCCGGAGTCCCGTACGCGTTCGTGCTGGGCGCCGAGGAGGTCCGCGCGATGCCCGGCGACCGCGCCCGGCGCACCCCGCTCGCCCGCGCCCCGAAAGAACTCGGACCGAAGACCAGACCCGCGCTCTACTACCAACTCCCCGGTAACCCGTCGGACTTGTCCGGTTGGCGGGACTTCGAGCGGTTGGTTCGGCATCTCAAGGGAGGGGAAAGCGGGAGTTAACCGGTTCGCAAGCGGTTGATGGGCAACGCCCCGCATGAGAGGCCCCTGTTGGTGGCACGATGGTCTCGGGAGAGCGAACCGATCGAGGATGAGTGATCAGTCATGGCCATTTCACTGTCAGTGGTGCTGCTGTTGGCGATCGTCCTCGTGGTCATGATCCGCGGGGGCAACATCAAGGCGGCCCCCGCGATCGTCGCCATCCTCTTCGGCTTCTTCCTCGCCTCGACGGGCATGGCCCCGTCCATCAACCGCTTCATGAACTCCCTGGCGGAGACGCTCAATTCGATCCACTTCTAGGGAGCGCGCGACCGGGAACACGACAAGAGCCGGGCGGAGGAAGACCTCCGGCCCGGCTCTCGTGCGGAAACGCGGAAATGCGGAAAAACGCAGAGCGGGCGACGGGAATCGAACCCGCGTAGCCAGTTTGGAAGACTGGGGCTCTACCATTGAGCTACGCCCGCACGGACGACACCGCAGCTCACAAGAGCCCGGCGGCACCGGATGAATAGTAGCGGCTGCACCCCCTCCACCGCACACCCCGCCCCCGCCCCGGGACCCGCCCAGGCCGCGCGCCCCCGTGCGCCGGTGAAACGCGACCTCTCAGGCCCGCTCGGCGATGTACCCTACGTTCGCACCAAGACGGGGTGTGGCGCAGCTTGGTAGCGCGTCCGCTTTGGGAGCGGAAGGCCGTGGGTTCAAATCCCGCCACCCCGACCACCTCGCGATCAGCGTGATGATCGCCTTTTGGGGCCCTCGGCGGCTGCGGTTACTATGCAAGCTGCGTTGCCCGTGTCTCTCATCCCTGAAGCCTCCCGGGCGGCGAATCGGCCGGACCGATCTGGTCCCGGCGGAAACCAGAAGTCAGCCACAAGGAGACCGAACCGTGAAGAGCGCCGTGGAGACCCTGAACCCGACCCGGGTTCGGCTCACTGTCGAGGTGCCCTTCGAGGAGCTCAAGGACAGCCTCGACGCGGCGTACAAGAAGATCAACCAGCAGGTCACGGTGAAGGGCTTCCGCAAGGGCAAGGTCCCGGCCCGGGTCATCGACCAGCGGTTCGGCCGTGGCGCCGTGCTGGAGGAGGCCGTCAACGACGCGCTCCCGAAGTTCTACACGGACGCGGTCAACGAGGCCGAGCTGAGCGTCCTGGGCCAGCCCGAGGTCGACATCACGGAGCTGAAGGACGGCGAGACGCTGAACTTCACCGCCGAGGTCGACATCCGTCCCGCCCTCGAGCTCCCCGAGGACTTCTCCTCCATCGAGGTCGAGGTCGACGCCGTCGAGGTCACCGACGAGGACATCGACAAGTCCGTCGAGCAGCTCCGCGAGCGCTTCGCCTCCACCTCCCCGGTCGAGCGGGCCGCCGAGGACGGCGACGTCGTGACGGTCGACCTGGAGGCCAAGGTCGACGGCGAGATCCTGGAGGACGGCGTCGCGTCCGGCGTCTCCTACACGATCGGCTCCGGCGAGCTCCTCGACGGCATCGACGAGGCCGTCAAGGGCAAGTCCGCCGGCGAGGAGGCCACCTTCGCCTCCGAGCTGAAGGGCGGCTCCGCCGCGGGCAAGGAGGCCGAGGTCACCGTCAAGGTCACCCAGGTCGCCGCCCGTGAACTGCCCGCCCTGGACGACGAGTTCGCGCAGCTCGCCTCCGAGTTCGACACCCTCGACGAGCTCAAGGCCGACAGCCGCAAGCGCCTCGAGAACATGAAGCAGTACGACCAGGCCACCCAGGCCCAGGAGCGCGTCCTGGAGAAGCTCCTGGAGCTGGTCGAGGTGCCCGTCCCCGAGAAGCTCCTCGACGACGAGATCGGCACCCGCAAGCACAACCTGGAGCACCACCAGCTCGCGCAGATGGGCCTCGACCTCGACAAGTACCTGGAGATCCAGGGCAAGACCGCCGAGGAGTTCGAGACCGAGACGCGTGACGCGGCGGTCAAGGGCATCAAGACCCAGTTCGTCCTCGACGAGCTGACCAAGCGCGAGAAGCTCTCCGTGAACCAGGAAGAGCTGACCGAGCACCTGATGCGCCGTGCCGCCTCCTCCGGCATGTCCCCCGACCAGTTCGCCCAGGCGGTCGTCGAGGGCAACCAGGTCCAGCTCCTCGTCGGCGAGGTCGCCCGCGGCAAGGCCCTCGCGCTCGTCGTCGAGGCCGCCACGGTCAAGGACACCAACGGCGAGGTCATCGACCTCGACGACGAGGAAGAGGAGACCGAGGAGACGGCCGCGGAGGCCGCGTCCGAGGAGAAGGCCGACGACAAGGCCGAGAAGGCCGACGCGTAAGGCTCGCAGGTCTGAGCACGAGCCCCGGGGACTTCGGACCCCGGGGCTCGCTGTCTTACCCCCTCACATCGGGCGCCCCCAACTACGCCCCCGGCGAACACCCACCTCTGCGGGATTCCCCGAAGGGACCAGCGCGTTAGGGTCCATGGATACGGGGCCTGAGATGTCGGCTGAACCGCCGCAGGCCCCCGCAGGGAAACGCGAGACGGCCCGGCGCCGTCGTAAGACGAGCAGGTGGATACGTGACGAATCTGATGCCTTCAGCCGCCGGCGAGCCCTCCATCGGCGGTGGCCTCGGCGACCAGGTCTACAACCGGCTGCTCAACGAGCGGATCATCTTCCTCGGCCAGCCGGTCGACGACGACATTGCCAACAAGATCACCGCGCAGTTGCTGCTCCTCGCCGCCGCCGACCCGGACAAGGACATCAACCTGTACATCAACAGCCCCGGCGGCTCGATCACCGCGGGCATGGCGATCTACGACACGATGCAGTTCATCAAGAACGACGTGGTGACCATCGCGATGGGCCTCGCGGCCTCGATGGGCCAGTTCCTGCTCAGCGCGGGCACCCCCGGCAAGCGGTTCGCGCTGCCGAACGCCGAGATCCTGATCCACCAGCCGTCCGCCGGCCTCGCCGGCTCGGCCTCCGACATCAAGATCCACGCCGAGCGGCTGCTGCACACGAAGAAGCGCATGGCCGAGCTGACGTCCCTGCACACGGGCCAGTCGGTCGAGCAGATCACCCGCGACTCGGACCGCGACCGCTGGTTCGACGCCCACGAGGCCAAGGACTACGGCCTCATCGACGACGTCATCGCCACGGCCGCCGGCATGCCGGGCGGCGGCGGCACCACCCCGGGCGCCTGATCCCGCCCGCGCAGCGCCACCGCCCAGCTCAGCTTTCTCAGGAGACACCGTGAACATCTTCCCCGGCAGCGGTCTGGACGACCGCGCGCAGGCCGAGTACACCGGCCCGGTCGCCGAGTCCCGCTACGTCATCCCGCGCTTCGTCGAGCGCACCTCCCAGGGTGTGCGCGAGTACGACCCGTACGCGAAGCTCTTCGAGGAGCGGGTGATCTTCCTCGGCGTGCAGATCGACGACGCCTCCGCCAACGACGTCATGGCGCAGCTGCTGTGCCTGGAGTCGATGGACCCCGACCGGGACATCTCGGTCTACATCAACAGCCCCGGCGGCTCCTTCACCGCGCTGACGGCGATCTACGACACGATGCAGTTCGTGAAGCCGGACATCCAGACGGTCTGCATGGGCCAGGCGGCCTCCGCCGCGGCGATCCTGCTGGCCGCCGGCACCCCCGGCAAGCGCATGGCCCTGCCCAACGCCCGTGTGCTGATCCACCAGCCCTACAGCGAGACGGGCCGCGGCCAGGTCTCCGACCTGGAGATCGCCGCCAACGAGATCCTCCGCATGCGCGCCCAGCTGGAGGACATGCTGGCCAAGCACTCGACCACGCCGATCGAGAAGATCCGCGAGGACATCGAGCGCGACAAGATCCTCACGGCCGAGGACGCCCTGTCGTACGGCCTGATCGACCAGATCATCTCCACCCGGAAGATGAACAACGCGTCCCTGCGTTGACCCGCGCAGCGCTCAGCCTGCGGCCCCTTGGCACGGTTTGACACGGTCCACGTCAAAGTGAACCGTGCCAAGGGGGGCCCGAACGGGGGGCCAGGCAAGGTACCGTCGACATAAGGCAGCACCAGGAGCCGCTGGACCGATTCCGTCCAGGCGTCTCCCATGGCGAAGGGGAAGCACACCGTGGCACGCATCGGTGACGGCGGCGATCTGCTCAAGTGCTCGTTCTGCGGCAAGAGCCAGAAGCAGGTCAAGAAGCTCATCGCAGGGCCCGGTGTGTACATCTGCGACGAGTGCATCGATCTCTGCAACGAGATCATCGAGGAGGAGCTCGCCGAGACGAGCGAGGTGCGCTGGGAGGAACTGCCCAAGCCCCGCGAGATCTACGAGTTCCTGGAGGGGTACGTCGTCGGCCAGGAGGCCGCGAAGAAGGCCCTCTCCGTCGCGGTGTACAACCACTACAAGCGCGTCCAGGCCGGCGAGAACGGCGGCGCCCAGGGCCGTGACGACGCCATCGAGTTGGCGAAGTCGAACATCCTTTTGCTCGGCCCCACCGGCTCGGGCAAGACGCTCCTGGCCCAGACCCTCGCGCGGATGCTGAACGTCCCGTTCGCCATCGCCGACGCGACGGCGCTCACCGAGGCCGGGTACGTCGGCGAGGACGTCGAGAACATCCTGCTGAAGCTGATCCAGGCGGCCGACTACGACGTCAAGAAGGCCGAGACCGGGATCATCTACATCGACGAGATCGACAAGGTCGCCCGCAAGAGCGAGAACCCCTCGATCACCCGCGATGTCTCCGGCGAGGGCGTCCAGCAGGCCCTGCTGAAGATCCTGGAGGGGACGACGGCCTCGGTCCCGCCGCAGGGCGGCCGTAAACACCCGCACCAGGAGTTCATCCAGATCGACACCACGAACGTGCTGTTCATCGTGGGCGGCGCCTTCGCGGGCCTGGAGAAGATCATCGAGACCCGGGCCGGCGCCAAGGGCATCGGCTTCGGCGCGACGATCCGCTCCAAGCGTGAGCTGGAGGCCAAGGACCAGTTCGAGGAGGTCATGCCCGAGGACCTCGTCAAGTTCGGCATGATCCCCGAGTTCATCGGCCGCCTCCCCGTCATCACGTCCGTGCACAACCTCGACCGCGAAGCGCTCCTCCAGATCCTGGTCGAGCCGCGCAACGCCCTGGTGAAGCAGTACCAGCGCCTCTTCGAACTCGACGGCGTGGAGCTGGACTTCGAGCGCGAGGCCCTCGAAGCCATCGCCGACCAGGCGATCCTCCGCCAGACCGGCGCCCGCGGCCTGCGCGCCATCATGGAAGAGGTCCTCCAGGGCGTCATGTACGAGGTCCCCTCCCGCAAGGACGTCGCCCGCGTCGTCATCACCGCCGACGTGGTCCTCTCCAACGTCAACCCGACCCTCATCCCCCGCGACTCCCGCGGCGGCCGGGGCCCGGGCGAGCAGAAGTCGGCGTGAACGCCTAGCAGTTACGGCGAGGGGCCCCGGTCGGAGACGACCGGGGCCCCTTCGTCATGTGCCGCTCAGAGCTTGACGCGGACCTCGCCGCGCAGCTTGGTCGTCAGGTCGACCGCGGTGGCCTTGTCGACGCCCTTGGTGTTGTCGCCGGGGGAGACCATACCGAGGGTGCTGTAGTCGGCCCAGACGCAGAACCAGTCCGTGGCCTGCTTCTTGGTCAGGTTGTTGGTGCTGGTGGCGGCCTGGCACTTGGCGACGGCGCCGTCGATGTCGGCGTCCTCCGGCTGCCCTTCGAGGGTCGTCCTGGCGGCGGTCGAACTCCCGCTGGCCGCCTTGGCGTTGTTCTTGTCGATCTGCGCGGTGAGCGCGGCGAAATACAGGGTGAGCGTGGCCTTGGGGTCGGCTATCTCGCCGTAACCGCCCAGCAGGGTCATGCCCTTGGCCGTCAGTAGCTCGGCCTGGCTCGGCAGGTCGGCCGCGTTGGGGTTCTCGGGGTCGTACTTGCTGAAGTCGGCCGTCGACCACTGCCCGACCACCGCCTTGCCGTTCTTGACGCCCGCCGTGGTCAGCATCTTCACGGTGTCGGTGTCCGACGCCTCGCCGCCCTTGCCGATCCGCTTGTACTCGGAGACGACGGTCGCCGGGGTGTCCAGCTTGTGCGCGCCGTCGTCCTGGAGGCCCCCGCCGCCGCTTCCGTTGGTGACCACATAGGCCCCGACGGCGATCGCGGCGACCACTGCGACACCACCGATGATCAGTCCTGTCCTTTTCGCGCCCCCACGCGCGGGCGGCTGCGGAGCACCATAAGGAGGCTGTCCATAGGGAGGCGGCGGCTGCTGTCCATAAGGAGGCTGTCCGTAAGGGGCCTGCCCATAAGGCGGTTGCCCATAAGGAGGCTGCCCCCCAGGCGGCGCGGGCGGCTGCGCATAGGGGTTGCCCTGCTGAGGGGCGGCCTGCTGGGGATACCCGTAGCCGGGCTGCGGCTGGGGCGGTGCCGGCGGCTGGCCGTACGGTCCCGGCTGCTGCCCGTAGGGGCCCGGCTGACCCCCGTACGGACCCGGCTGCGCGGGCGGACCGCCGTACGGGCCCGGCTGGTTGTAGCTCATCTCTGGGTTCCCCTCCAGATGCCGCAAAGTGTTCCCGACATCCTCACCCAGCCGCAGCCGCCCCAAGGCATCGGGGTCGGCGCCGTTACAGAACAAACGCGTTTCGGGACACCGCCGCGGCAGCCCTAAACTGGCCCCGTGACCGAGAACGCTCAGCAGCAGCCCACAGCGCCCACCACCGAACTGCCGACCCAGTACGCGCCGGCCGAGGTAGAGGGCCCGCTGTACGAGCGCTGGGTCGAGCGCGGGTACTTCGAGGCGGACGCGAAGAGCGAGAAGCCGCCGTACACGATCGTCATCCCGCCGCCGAACGTCACCGGCAGCCTGCACCTCGGGCACGCCTTCGAGCACACCCTCATCGACGCCCTCACCCGCCGCAAGCGCATGCAGGGTCACGAGACGCTGTGGCAGCCGGGCATGGACCACGCCGGTATCGCCACGCAGAACGTCGTCGAGCGTGAGCTGGGCAAGGAGGGCAAGTCCCGCCACGACCTGGGCCGTGAGGCGTTCGTCGAGCGGGTCTGGCAGTGGAAGGGCGAGTCCGGCGGCCAGATCGGCGGCCAGATGCGCCGCCTCGGCGACGGCGTCGCGTGGTCGCGCGAGCGCTTCACCATGGACGAGGGCCTCTCCAAGGCCGTCCAGACCATCTTCAAGCGCCTCTACGACGACGAGCTGATCTACCGCGCCGAACGCATCATCAACTGGTGCCCGCGCTGCCTGACGGCCATCTCCGACATCGAGGTCGAGTACCAGGACGACGACGGCGAGCTGGTCTCCATGAAGTACGGGGAGGGCGACGACACCATCGTCGTCGCCACCACCCGCGCGGAGACGATGCTCGGTGACACGGCGGTCGCGGTCCACCCCGACGACGAGCGGTACAAGCACCTCGTCGGCAAGCAGATCAAGCTGCCGCTGACCGACCGTACGATCCCCGTCGTCGCCGACACCCACGTCGACCCGGAGTTCGGCACGGGCGCGGTCAAGGTCACCCCGGCGCACGACCCGAACGACTTCGAGATCGGCCAGCGCCACGGCCTGCCGTCCCTCACGGTGATGGACGAGCACGCCGTCATCACCGTCCACGGCCCCTTCCAGGGCATGGACCGCCTGGAGGCCCGCTCCGCGATCGTCGCCGCGCTGCGCGCCGAGGGCCGGATCGTCGCCGAGAAGCGCCCGTACGTCCACTCCGTGGGCCACTGCTCGCGCTGCAAGACCACCATCGAGCCGCGCCTGTCGATGCAGTGGTGGGTCAAGGTCGGCCCGCTCGCGCAGGCCGCCGGTGACGCCGTCCGCGACGGCAGGGTCAAGATCCACCCCCAGGAGATGGAGAAGCGCTACTTCGACTGGGTCGACAACCTCCACGACTGGTGCATCTCCCGCCAGCTGTGGTGGGGCCACCGCATCCCCGTCTGGTACGGCCCCGACGGCGAGGTCGTCTGCGTCGGCCCCGACGAGGAGCCCCCGGGCGGCGAGGGCTGGCGCCAGGACACCGACGTCCTCGACACCTGGTTCTCCTCCGGCCTGTGGCCCTTCTCCACCCTCGGCTGGCCCGAGCGGACCGAGTCGCTCGCGAAGTTCTACCCGAACTCCGTCCTGGTCACCGGTTACGACATCCTCTTCTTCTGGGTCGCCCGGATGATGATGTTCGGTCTCTACGCCATGGACGGCACCCCGCCGTTCCACACCATCGCCCTGCACGGCATGGTCCGCGACCAGTTCGGCAAGAAGATGTCGAAGTCCTTCGGCAACGCGGTCAACCCGCTGGACTGGATGGACAAGTACGGCTCCGACGCCCTGCGCTTCACCCTCGCGCGCGGCGCCAACCCGGGCGTCGACGTGCCCATCGGCGAGGACTGGGTCCAGGGCTCCCGCAACTTCGCCAACAAGATCTGGAACGCGACCCGCTTCGCCCTGATGAACGGCGCGACGGTCGAGGGCGAACTTCCGGACCCGGCGCGGATGTCCTCGACGGACCGCTGGATCCTGTCCCGCCTGAACTCCGTGGTCGCCGAGGTCGACGCCCTCTACGACGACTACCAGTTCGCCAAGCTGTCGGACGCGCTCTTCCACTTCGCGTGGGACGAGGTCTTCGACTGGTACGTCGAGCTGTCCAAGACGACGTTCGCGGCCGGCGGCGAGGCGGCCGAGGTCTCCCGGCGCGTCCTCGGCGAGGTCCTCGACGTCACGCTGAAGCTGCTGCACCCGGTCGTCCCGTTCGTCACGGAGACCCTCTGGACGACGCTGACCGGCGGCGAGTCCGTCGTCATCGCCGACTGGCCGGCCGACAGCGGCTTCCGGGACGAGGCGGCCGAGCGGGAGATCGGGTCCCTCCAGCAGGTCACCACCGAGGTCCGCCGCTTCCGCGCCGACCAGGGCCTCCAGCCCGGCCAGCGCGTCCCGGCCCGCCTCACCCTCGACGGCACGTCCCTCGCGGCCCACGAGGCGGCCATCCGCCAGCTGCTGCGGCTCCAGCCGGAGGGCGAGGAGTTCACGGCGACGGCGACCCTCCCGGTGGCCGGCGCCACGGTCGCCCTGGACCTGTCCGGCGTGATCGACTTCGAGGCGGAGCGCAAGCGCCTGACGAAGGACCTCGCGGCAGCCGAAAAGGAAAAGTCCCAGGCCGACGCCAAACTCAACAACGAGGCCTTCCTGGCGAAGGCCCCCGACAACGTGGTCGAAAAGATCCGCACCCGCCTGACGAAGGCCGACGAGGACATCGCACGCATCACGGCCCAGCTGGAGCGCCTGCCCCAGGCGTGAGGCCCGCACGAAGGCCCCCGGTGCTTGCCGAGGACGCTGTTGGTTATTTCGGGGGCAAGCTCTACTCGGCCCTGCTGGACTTCGGTTTGGTGGGGCCGA
>NZ_JBVLTJ010000027.1:0-56670 GCF_055597585.1 Streptomyces sp. AMJ-169 | reverse complement strand
GGTGGTGATGTTGCTGAAGAGCTTGGGGCTGGTGCTGGGGCCCGGTGCGTCCACGGCGTGCCAGCCGATGAGCGGGATTCCGGCGGCGTCGGCCTGGGCGGTCTGCTGCGCGGTCGACTTGGGGTCGAAGCCCGACAGCACGATGCCGTCGGGTCGGACGGCGACCGCCTGGCTCAGGGCCGCCTGGATACCGGCCGGGGTGCCCTGGCCGTCGATGACGCGCACCTTCCAGCCGATGGCCCCGGCGGCTTCCTTCACCCCCTCGGCGGCGCCCGAGACACCGGGGTTGGTCATGCTCTGCGCCACGTAGACGAGGGTCTTGCCGGGGACCGCCTTCGGGCCGGTGGCCGGGCCGCGCCAAGGGGCGCTGACGTCTTCGGCCGCCTTGACGGCCGTCCTGGCGGCGGCGAGCACGGCCGGGCAGCCTGCCTTCGAGGAGACTGCGGTGCTGGTGTCGGAGGTCTGCGAGCCGCGGGAGCAGCCTACGGCGAAGGCGGTGAGCACGGCGAAGGCGGCAACGGTCCTCAACGGCACCGTGCGGGCGGCCTGGTGGGACACGGCGGGGCTCCTTGCTGACATACGGAAGGGGAAGGGGGGAGGGGCTGGCGTACCTGCCGGGGCCCGGTCTCTAGTCCGCGGCGGTGGACCTGCGGGTGGCACTCGCCCCGGCGCGCAGCCTGCGGCGGGCCGAGTAGCCGGCCAGGCCGACCGCGAGGAGGAGGGTCCCGCCGTTGAACAGGGACGTGGCCCAGAACTCGGCCCCCAGCTGCTGGATGCCGGCGAGACCGATGGCGAGGACGGAGACGGCGACCACGGTGCCGGCGGCGTTGGCGCGGCCGGGTTTGATGGCGGTGGAGCCCAGCAGCGCGCCGACGAAGGCGGGCAGCAGATAGTCCATGCCCACGCTGGGGTTGCCGATCTGCTGCTGGGAGGCGAGCAGGACTCCGGCGCAGCCGACCACGAGCCCGGAGCCGGCGAAGGCGTAGACGCCGTAGCGGCGGGTGGGGATGCCGACCAGGTCGGCGGCCCGGACGTTCGAGCCGATGACGTAGAGGTAGCGGCCCAGCGGCAGCCGCTCCAGCAGCAGCCACAGGACGACGGCGAGGCCGAGGACGTAGAAGGCGGGCACCGGCAGGCCGAGGAACTTGGAGTCGTACAGGTCGGTGAAGGCGGCGGGCAGTCCCTGGGGGCCGGGGACGATGCGGGCGCCGTCGGTGATCCAGCCGGTGCAGGCGTAGAGCACGCTGCCGGTGCCGAGGGTGGCGATGAACGAGTCGATCCTGGCGAACTCGACCAGCAGGCCGTTGAACACGCCGATGACGCCGCCGCCGATGACGACGGTCAGGCAGGCCAGCGGCCAGGGCCAGCCGTTGCTGACGATGAGCTGCATCGTCAGCACATGGGCCAGACCGAGGCCGTAGCCGACGGACAGGTCGAACTTGCCGGTGACGATGGGGATCATCGCGCCGAGCGCGAGCATGGCGGGGATCGACTGGTTGGACAGGATCGAGGAGATGTTGTCCAGGGTCGGGAACGTGTCCGGCAGGGCGAGGGAGAACAGCAGGAACAGCAGGACGGTGAGGGCGAGCAGCCCGTAGGTGCCGATCAGCTGGCCGCGTGAACGGCCTGCGGGGGCGGCTGCCGTGGCGGTGGCGGGGCTGCGGGGGCGGGTCTTCGTGCCCTGGCCGGCGTCGTCGGTGGGCTGCTGCGGGCTGCGGGAGGGTCCGGTCTCGGTGGCCATCAGTCGTTGCCTGTTCCGGCCGGCGCCGGCATGGCCGACGCGGCCTGGGTGAGTTCGGTGACGGTGAGGGTGTCGCCGGACAGTTCCGCCGTCGCGCCGCCCCGGACGAAGACCAGGGCGCGGTGGCAGACGTCGGCCACCTCCTCGAAGTCGGTCGAGATCAGCAGGACCGCGAGTCCCTGGGCGAGGGCGTCGTCGAGGAGCCGGTAGATCTCGGCCTTGGCGCCGACGTCGACGCCCGCGGTCGGCTCTTCGAGGATCACCACGCGGCGGCTCAGGCGCAGCCAGCGGCCGATCATGATCTTCTGCTGGTTGCCGCCGGACAGCGTGGCGATGGGTGCCTCCGGGGCGGCGGGCAGGACGCCGAACCGCTCGACGAGCGCGGCGGCCTCGGCGCGCTCGCGCCGCGGGCTCGTCCAGTGCCAGGGGGAGCGGGCGTCGGCGCGCGGGTTGGCCAGGAAGTTCTCCCGCACCGTCAGTTCGAGGGCGCAGCCCTCCTCCTGCCGGTTGCTGGTGACGAAGCCGATTCCCGCGTCCACGGCCGCGGCGACCGATCCGGGGCGGTAGGGCCGGCCGTCGAGCAGCGCCCGGCCGCCGGTCAGGGGCCGGGTGCCGGCGAGGGCGCGGCCGAGGTCCATGTGGCCCGCTCCGGTGAGGCCGACCATGCCGAGCACTTCCCCGGCCCGCAGTTCCAGGTCGACGGGTCCGGTGCCGCCGGTGCTGACGCCGGTGAGGCGCAGCACGGTGGGGGCGTCGGCCGGCGCGGCGCGGGCGGTGGACGGTCCGTGACTTTCCGGCTCGTGGCCGACGATGTCGCGCACGAGCCGGTCCGGGGCGTGCCCGGCGAGGCGGCCCTGGCTGATGAGGCGGCCGTCGCGCAGGACCGCGAAGCGGTCGGCGACCTGGTAGACCTCGTCGAGGCGGTGACTGACGTAGATGATGGCGTGGCCGCGGTCGCGCAGGGTGTGCAGGACGTCGAAGAGCCGGACGCAGTCCGCGGCGGGCAGGCTCGCGGTCGGTTCGTCGAGGACGATGAGGCGGGCGCGGGTGGACAGCGCGCGGGCGATGGCGACGAGGGAGCGTTCGGCGCGGGTGAGGTCGGCGACGGCCGCGTCGGGGTCGAGGTGGCCGGCCACGATGTCCAGGGCCTCGGCGCAGAGCCGCCGGACCCGCCGCCAGGAGACCAGGCCGGCGCGGCGGGGGTAGCCGGTGCCCAGGGCGACGTTCTCCGCCACCGTCATCCACTCCACCAGGCCGAGGTCCTGGTGGATGAAGGACATCTCGGCGCGGGCCGCGTCGGTGCCGAGGGGGTGGCCGGCCACGGTGATCCGGCCCTCGTCGGCGCGGTGGACACCGGCGAGGATCTTGATGAGGGTGGATTTTCCGGCGCCGTTGTGGCCCAGGAGGGCGAGGACGCTGCCCGCGTGGATGTCGAGGCCGACGTCGGCGAGGGCCAGGGTGGCGCCGAACCGCTTGCGCAGTCCGCGGATCGTCGCCAGGGGGTGGGGAGCAGGGGGGCTGGGAGCTGTGCCGTCGGGAGCGTCGTTCACAGACTTCTCCGGAATGTGCAGGCCGAGGACCGATCCAGCGGCTCGACCAACATCCTGAACTCGGCCCAACATTCTGGTCAATGCTTGTGCTGGCTTTTATTGAACCCGGGTTGCCGTCGGCAGCATGGGGTTCTCAAGCCCCGTCGCGATCTCCCGGAGGTCCTCCAGCAGCGCCTGGCGCAGTCCGTCGTCGAGCCGGGCCTTCAGGACGGTGACGCTGATGGCGAAGGGGGCCGAGTCGGTACGGGAGCCGGCCACCGCGACGGCCAGGCAGACGACGCCCGCCGTGGCCTCCTCGTCGTCGATCGCGTAGCCCCGCTCCCGGGATCTCGCCAGGTCCTCCAGCAGCGCGGGCACGGAGGTGAGGGACCGCTCGCTGAGCGCGGGCAGGACGCGGCCGCGCAGCCGGTCCTCGGCCACCGCGGGGGCCAGGGTCGACAGGATGGCCTTCCCGGTGGCCGTGCAGTTGGCCGGGAAGCGGTCGCCGATGTTGGCGGTGAGCCGCAGCGGCTGGGTCCCGTCGTACCGGGCCAGATAGAGCACGTCCAGGCCGTCGAGGACGGCGACCCGGGCCGTCTCCCGGGAGATGTGCGCGGTGCGCCGGCACAGTTCGTAGAAGTCGCGCACCTGGTCCACCGCGGCCAGGTAGCGGCCGCCGAGCTCGACCAGCTTGCGTCCCAGGGTGAAGCCCGCCCCGTGCCGCGTGATCATGCCCGCGGCCTCGAGGGAGTTGCAGAGGTTGCCCGTCGAGGACTTCGGCAGCCCCAGGACGCGCGCGATCTCACTGACCGTCAGGCGGCGGCCCTCTGCCTCGCCGAGCGTGTCCAGGATCGCCACGGCCCGCGTCACCGCCGGGACAAGGCTGCCCGGGTCGCTTGCGTTCACCGTCAACTCCATCCATCATTCTGTTCTCGGTACAGCATGTTGTAATTGTCTCTCGTATCTCACCGAACGACAATGCCGTTGGCGCCCGCTTTGACGGTGAACTCGCCGAAGTCCCCCACCGTAGCGGTAGCGCGCCGCCCGGGACGGCCGTCGAAATCCTCCGAGCCTTGGAGCGCTGAGCAGCGATGACCAGCAGCCCGCCCGACTCCTTCTCCCCGCCTCCCCTCACCCCTCCCGTCCCGCCCGACAACGGACCGCACCTCTCGCGCGAGGAGTTCGACGCCCTCTTCGACATGGTGCGCACCTGGGGCCACTGGACCCCCGCCGACCGCGGCGCCTGGAACCGGGTCACCCCCGCGCACGTCCGACGTGCCACCGCCCTCGTCCGCAGCGGCACCACCGTCCCGATGGCCCTGCCCTGGAACACGCGGCCGGGCCCCGACAACGGCAAGCCCGCCCTGCACTACATGTCCGACCTCGGCGACGTGGAGCGCCCCGAGCCGTCCTGCCACAAGGACTTCATCGCCGTCGACTACCACGGCAAGGGCGTGAGCCACCTCGACGCCCTCTCCCACATCGCCTACCGCGGCCAGCTCTACGACGGCCGCACCGCCCGCGAGGTCGTCGACGCGGCGGGCGCCCACTTCGGCGCCGTCTCGGCCCTCGGCCCCCTGGTCACCAGGGGCGTCCTCATCGACCTGCCCGCCGTCCTCGGCGTCGACTGGCTGGAACCCGGAACCGCCGTGCACGCCGCCGACCTGCTCGCCGCCGAGAAGTCGCTCGGCGTGACCATCGGCGAAGGAGACGCGGTGCTGCTGCGCTCAGGTCACTTCCGGCGCCGCGCCGAACGGGGGGCGTGGAACCCCGACACCGCGAGCGCCGGCCTCCACGTCGACGCCGTACCGCTGCTGGCCGAACTCGGGATCTCCCTGCTCGGCGGCGACGGCGACAGCGATGTGCGGCCGTCCCCGGTCGAGGGGCTGCACTCTCCCGTACACGCCCTCGCCATCACCGCCATGGGAGTACCGCTGCTGGACAACCTCGATCTGGAGGCGCTGTCCACCGCCTGCGCGGCGGAAGGCCGCTACGAGTTCCTGCTCGTCGTGGCACCGCTGAACATCCCCCGCGGCACGGGCTCACCCGTCAACCCGGTGGCGGTGCTGTGATGACACATCCCCAGCCGGCCGGGGGCC
This sequence comes from Streptomyces sp. AMJ-169, assembly GCF_055597585.1. Classification (NCBI taxonomy): domain Bacteria; kingdom Bacillati; phylum Actinomycetota; class Actinomycetes; order Kitasatosporales; family Streptomycetaceae; genus Streptomyces; species Streptomyces sp. AMJ-169. The sequence goes on along the minus strand of NZ_JBVLTJ010000027.1, from coordinate 51,301 downwards.
GGTTGTCCGTCGGCGTGAGCCACGACTTCCTGGACGGCGACGGCCGCAACCTGTGGGGGGACATCCGGCTCGGCGAGCTGGACGCCGCGGGAATCGACTGGCACTACCTGCCCCGCGCCACCGACGAACTCCTCGCGGCGGACATCGACGGCCTCGACGCCGTCCTGTTCGCGGCGCCCGCGATCACCCCCCGCACCTTCGCCGGCGCCACCCGCCCCCCGCTGCTCCTCGCCCGCTTCGGAGTCGGCTACGACACCGTCGACCTCGACGCCTGCACCCGGCACGGCGTCCTGGTGACCATCACCCCGGACGGCGCCCGGCGCCCCGTCGCCACCGCCGCGCTCACCCTGCTGCTGGCCGTCCTGCACAACGTCACCGCCAAGGACCGGCTGGTACGGGAGGGCCGCTGGGCCGAGCGGACGCGGTGGATGGGGTACGGGCTCACCGGCCGCCGCGTCGGACTGCTCGGGCTCGGCAACACCGCCCGCGATCTGGTCGGGCTGCTGCGCCCCTTCGACGTGGAGATCGTCGCCTGCGACCCGCACTGCCCGCCGCGGACGGCAGCGGAACTCGGCGTACGCCTCACCGACGCGGACACCGTGATGGCCGAGTCGGACGCCGTGATCGTGATGTGTGTGCTCAACGAGGAGACCTTCCATCTCGTGGACGCGCGGAGACTGTCCCTCATGAAGCCCTCGGCGGTCCTGCTCAACATCGCCCGCGGCCCGATCGTCGACGAGACGGCGCTGACCGAGGCCCTGCGCGACGGGCGCATCCGAGGCGCGGGCCTCGACGTCTTCGAGTCCGAGCCGCCCGACCCCGGCAACCCGCTGCTGCGCATGGACAACGTGGTCCTCAGCCCGCACAGCCTCGCGTGGACGGACGAGATGTCCGCCGGCAACGGCGGCAGCGCCGTCCGGGCCGTGCTCGACGTCGCGGCCGGCAGACTGCCCCGCTTCGTCGTCAACCGCGACGTGATCGGACACCCGGGCCTGTCCGCACGCCTGGCCGAACTGGCCGCTCGCGGTGGGCGGTTCGCACCTGCGCAGGCCCCGGCATGAGCGCCCCGCACACACCGTCCGCGACGGTCGGCTTCGTCGGGCTCGGCGCGATGGGCCTGCCGATGGCCGCCAACCTCGCCGGGGCCGGCTTCGACGTCCTGGCCTGGAACCGCGGCCGTCCCGCGCTCGACTCGGCCGTCGCGGCCGGCTGCCGTGCGGCGGAGCGCCCCCGGCAGGTGGCGGCCGAGGCACCCGTCGTCCTCAGCATGCTTCCCGACCTGCCGCAGCTGCGGGAAGTCCTCGACGGGCCGCACGGACTGATGGCGGGTCAGGCCCCGGCCGCGCACACCCTCGTGGTGATGGGCACGGTCTCCCCCGTCGGGGTCCGCGCCCTGGCCGGCGAACTGCGACCGCGCGGCCTCACGGTCGTCGACGCCCCGGTCAGCGGCGGGGTGGCCGGCGCCCGCGCGGCCTCCCTGTCCATCATGGCGGGCGGCGCGCAGGACGCCGTCGAACACGTCCGCCCCTATCTCGCCGCGATGGGATCGACCGTGCGCCGCATGGGAGACACCGGAGCCGGATCGCTGGCCAAGGCGTGCAACCAACTCGTCGTCGCCGGAACCCTCGTGGCCCTCGCCGAAGCCGTCGTGCTCGGCGAGCGCGGTGGACTGAGCCCGGCGGACCTGCTGGAGGTCCTGGCCGGCGGGCTCGCCTCCTCCGAGGTGCTGACCCAGAAACGGCACCACCTCGCCGACAGCGACTTCACCCCGTCCGGGCCCGCGCGCTACCTCCACAAGGACCTCGGCTTCGTCCTGCAAAGCGCCGCCGACACGGGGGCCACGCTGCCGCTGTCCGACGTCGTCGCGCGGCTGTACGCGGAGATCGACGCCCAAGGTCTCGGCGACCTGGACAACAGCGTCGTCCTGCGACTCCTCCGCGACGGCTGACGCCGGATCTGTTTCCCGCCGTGGACCTCGAACCGCTCGTGCGCACGGTCGGTTCCTTGGTTCGCGTTACCAGGTTCGGGCGCGATGTTGGGACCGCGAAGCGAGAACCCGGACTCGCGTGGATTGTCTACTCACCGCATGCTGCGCTCGCGACTCGCCCAACCAGCGGTACGGCTGACCGAAGGGGCCCTGGACGGCGATCCGCCGGTGGGACCGGGTTCGTTCGTCGGCCGCCGAAGCGAGCTGCGCACGGTCCGGCAGGCGGCCAGGAGACACCGGCTCGTCACCCTGACCGGCCCGGGCGGCTGCGGCAAGACCCGGCTGCTGGCGGAGACCCTGCGCGGCTCACCCGCGCGCACCGGCCGGCACGTGTGGTGGGCGGACCTCGCGTCGGCGACCGACGGCCCGGCCGTCACCGAACTGGTCGCCGCGGCGATCGCCTCGGCGCCGGCCGGCGACCTGTCGATCGACGGGCTGGTCTCCGCCATCGGCGACCAGCACGCCGTCCTCGCCCTGAACACCTGCGAGCGTGCCCTCGAACCGTGCGCCCGGCTCGTCGCCGAGCTGACCGGCTGCTGCCCGGGACTACAGGTCCTGGCCACCAGCCGGGAGGCGCTGGCCCTGCCCGGTGAAGCGGTCGTCCCGGTGCCGCCCCTCTCCGTCCCCCCACTGCGACAACGCCTGAGCCCTTGGGAACTGCGGCGGTTCGAAGCCGTCCGGCTGTTCGTCGACCGGGCCCGTGCCGTCGCCCCCGATTTCGAGCTGACCGAGGCCAACGCCGCCGCCGTCGGCACGCTGTGCGCCCACCTCGACGGTCTTCCGCTCGCCGTCGAGTTCGCCGCGCGCCGGGTGGCGCGCCAGCCGGTGGAGGAGATCCTGCCCACGCTGTACCGCGGCGACGGCTCGGCGACCGCGGCGGACGGCTCCGGCCGGCAGGCGAGCCTGCGCACCGTCGCCGACTGGAGCTACCAGCTGCTTGGCGCGCGCCACCGGGCCGTGCTGCGCAGGCTGTCGGCACTGCCGAGGGACGCCGCCTTCGACGCCGCGGAGGCGGTGTGCGCCATCGGTGACGTATCGGCGGCCGAACTGCCCGGCCTGCTGGCCGATCTCGCGGCGAAATCACTGCTCACCCGATGCCCGCCGGCCGCCGGAGGCGGAATCCGGCAGCTCGGGACAGTCCGGCGGTACGCCGCCGGCCGTCTCGTCGAGGCCGGCGAGCGGGCCGCCGCCCGGCAGGGCCTGATCACCTGGCTGGGCGACCGCGCGACGGAGTTCGTCGAGACCGGGTACGTGCCGGAGAAGACCGCACGCTGGATCGCCGCGCGGAGCGAGTACCTGGCCCTGGCGGTCCGTTGGAGCGCCGACGGAGACCGGGACCGCCACCTCCCCCTGGCCACGATGTTCGGCTGGCACCTGGCGCGGGCCGGTGACCTCCGGGCCGCCGAGCGCGTTCTGCAACAGGCGCTGCTGCGGTCACCGTCCGCGCCGCACCGCGACGTGCTCCTGACGCACCTCGCCGGGGTGCGGTTCTCCTCGGGCGCGCGGGCGGCCGGGATCCGGGGCCTGCGACAGGCGGTCTCGGCGTTCGAAGCGGCCGGGAACGACGCCGGCCTCGCCGCGGCGCTGCTGGCCCTCGGCGCCGCCCGCGCCCGCGAAGGCGAGGCGGCGTCGGCGACGCGGCACTACGAGGACGCGTCGAAGCTGCTGGCCGAGCGCGGTGAGCACGCCGGTGTCGCCGCCTGCCGGCAGTACCTCGCCTGGCTCGCGGCGCGCTGCGGGGACGCCGATCGCGCGGAGCGGAGCACCGAGCGGACCCTGCCGGTGCTGCGCCTGTACGGCGAATCGCGGCTGGTGTCGTTCGGGTGGTGCACCGACGGCACCGCGGCGCTGGTCCGGGGCGATCTCGCGACCGCGGAGTCGATGTTCTCGCAAGCCCTCGAGTGCGCCGACGGCGAGGAGCTGTCGCCCGCGCTGGACGGACTGGCGGCAGTGGCCGCGCGCACGGGCCGGCACCGGCGGGCGGTCATCCTCAGGGCGGCGGCGCAACGGCTCGCGTGCCCGCCGTCCACCTCGCCGTGGCACAGCGTGTTCGCCGGCCGGCCGCTCATCGCCGGAGCCGCAGCCCTGCTCGAAGCGGGCGCGTACCGGGCCGCCGAGCGGTCGTCACGGACGCTGACCCGTCAGCAGCTTCTCGACTACGTGCACAACGGCACCGCACGTCCCGCCACCGCCGAGCCGCCGCTGAGCCGGCGGGAGAACCAGGTCGCCGAGTTCGTCGCGGCCGGGCTGACCAACCGCGTGGTCGCGGCGCGGCTCCAGATCTCCGAGCAGACCGTCGGCTCCCACATCACCAGCATCTACTCCAAGCTGGACCTGAGTTCCCGCTGCGAGCTGGCGACCTGGCTCGAGGCCAGGGCCTGCGGTGAGTGAGGGCGGGAGCGCGATGGAGACGACGTGGTCGCGCTGCTCGTGCTGCGCGGGCCCGCTCCCCACCGGGCGGCCGGGGCCGGCCGCGAAGTACTGCTCCAACGCGTGCCGCCAACGCGCCCACCGCCGGCGCCAGCACGACCGGACGGCACGCGCCCAGGAGTCCGCGCGCGGCACGTCCCGCGCCGGCGGCGGCGTCCGGGCCCTCCAGCCGGCGGCCGACAGCTTCGTCGGCCGCGAGGCCGACCTCGCGCACGTGGCACAGCTGCTCCCGCGCCATCGGCACGTCACGCTCGTCGGAGCGCCGGGCGTGGGGAAGTCCCGGCTGGCCCGCGAACTCGCCCACCGGACCAGGCAGTCCTATCCGGGCGGGGTGTGGCACCTGGACATGGGCCGCGCCCCGAAGCCGGACGAGATCCGCGCCGGCCTCGCCGGAGTGCTGCGCCCCGTGCGGCTTCCCGTGCTGCTGCTGCTGGACGGCTGCGACGAGGCCCTCGACGCGGTCGCCGAACTGGTCGCGTACGTGTCCTGCCGGTGGCGCCACGTGACGACCCTGCTCACCAGCCGGGAACCGGTACGGCTCGCCGACGAGACGCCGGTGGCGGTGAGCCCGCTGCCGGCCGCCGGCCGGGGCGACCGGGACGCGCCCGTCGGCGCCGCCGTCCAGCTGTTCGTCGAGCGGGCCCGCGCCGCCGATCCCTCCTTCGTCCTGGACTGGAGCAACGAGGGTGACGTGGTGCGCCTGTGCGCGCACCTCGACGGGCTGCCGCTGGCCATCGAGTGCGCCGCGCGGAGAATCGGGTTCTTCACGCCGGGAGAGCTTCTCGAACGGCTCGGCGACGGGATCGGCCTGCTGAGCGCGCACGGACGGTACCAGGGCCCGCGTGAGGCCCTCCAGCGGAGCTACCGCCTGCTCGGCCGTGGCGAACAGGCGGTGCTGCGGCGGCTGTCCGTGCTGGGCACCGAGTTCGACCTGGCCGACGCGGTGTCGGTCTGCGCGGGCGAGGACGTTCCCGCCGGCGCGGTCGGCGCACTGCTCTCCCACCTCGCGGCGAGATCACTCGTTCTCGTCGCCGGTGAGCGGTACCGCCAGCTGAACATGGTGCGCGGGTTCGGCCGTGAAGTCCTCGCCACCGAGGGCGAGGACGCCGACGCGCGGGACCGGTGGGCCGCCGCGCTCGTCCGTGACATGCAGCGGGACGGCGGCACGAAACCGCACGTCGCGGCGGAGCCCGAGACCCTGCGGGCGGCCTGTGCCTGGGGGAGTGAGCGCCGTCCTGAGTGGAGGGGGCCGCTCGCCGTCGCGCTCGGCCGCTGCCTGCTCCGGCACGGCCACGTCCGGCAGGGCGACTACGACCTCGTGCGCTCCGCGCGCACCTCCGTCCCGCGCACCTCCCCGTGGTCGGGACCCCTGCTGGTGGAGTGCGCCGCGCTCGCCAACTGGGTCGGCGACCACGCCGGCGCCCTGGCGTTCGCGCTGGAGGGCGTCGACGCCGCGCGTGCACCGGGCCGGTCGGCGCTGCTGGCGCGGGCGCTGCTCGAACTCGGCGCCGCGTACTGCCTGGCGGGTGAACTCACCCGCGCGAGCCACTGCCTCCGGGAAAGTCTCGCCATGCACCACGCGGCCGGCCGGGCAGGGCAGGCCGGCGCGTGCCTGTACTGGCTGGCGGCCAACGCCCTGTCCCGCGCGGACGCCCACCGCTGCGGCGCCCTGGCCGCGAAGGCCGTCGAGTCGCTCCAGGTGTCGGGCCCCCGCCCGCTGCTGCTGCGCTGCCTGCACCTGGCCGGTCACGCGGCCCTCGTCCGAGGCGACGTCGAACACGCCCGCGCACGGTTCACCGAGGGCCTCGACGCGGCCGCGGCACACCCCTGGGCCGCCGGTCTCATGCTGGAAGGCCTGGCCGTCGGATCCGTACGGGACGGGGATGCGGCGCCGGGTCTCTACATCGGCGGCGCGGCGCTGCGTCTCCGCGCTGCTGTCCCCCGCCCCGGGCAGGGCTGGGACCGGCTGGTGAGGACGGCTCTGGAGAGTGCTCGCGGTGATGTCGACGTACGGGAGATCCAGCGGATCGGCGCGGCGGCCGCACGGGCGACGGTCCAGGACGTGGTCGCCTATGTACGGCCGCGCGAGTCGTCCGACGACGACCCGACGGCGCTTCCGCTCCTCGCCGAATGGGAACACGACATGCTCACGCTGGTCGGGCGCGGGCTGACCAACGTGCAGATCGCGCGCCGGCTGCGGATCTCACCGCGCGCGGTCGCCTACCGGCTGACCGGTGTACGCCGCAAGCTCGGACTGCGCTCGCGCACCGATCTCGCCGTATGGGCGGGCCGCAACGCGCGCTGACAGCGCCGGTCCCCCCTGTGCTCAGGCGGGGACGAGGACCTCGGCGATCGCCTGGGTGACCTGCGCGCCATGGTCGTTGAGGTAGAAGTGACCACCGGCGTAGGTCCGCAGGGTGAACCGCCCGTTCGTCTGCTCGCGCCAGTCGTCGGCCTCGTCGCGGGTCACCCGGGGGTCGGCGTCGCCGATGTGGGCGTGGATCGGGGTGTCGAGCCGTGGACCGGGTGCGAAGCGGTAGGTCTCGACGGCGGTGTAGTCCGACCGCAGCGTCGGCAGGATCAGCCGCACCAGCTCGTCGTCGCCGAAGACCCGTTCATCGGTGCCGCTGAGCCTCTTGACCTCGGCGAGGAGCCCGGCGTCGTCGCGCAGGTGCACGCTTTCCTGACGGATGCGGGTGGGCGCGACCCGGCCGGAGACGAACAGGGCGAGGGCCGCCGTGCCGGCCCGCTCCAGGCGCCTGGCCACCTCGAAGGCGACGGTGGCGCCCATGCTGTGCCCGAACAGGACGGTGGGCCGGTCCAGCCACGGCGGCAGGAGCGAGGCGACCGTCTCGGCGAGGTCCACGAGGGACCTGACGCCGGCCTCGTGCCGCCGGTCCTGCCGGCCGGGGTACTGGATCGCCAGCACCTCGGCCCCCGGGGCCAGCGCTCGGGCGACCGGTATGAAGTAGCTGGCCGCACCGCCGGCGTGCGGGAAGCACACGACCCGGTACGGGGCGTCCTCCGCGGCGGCGTACCGGCGGATCCACCGGCCGTCGTCGTCGTTCCGCTCAGTCATCCGGCAGTTCCTTCCGTCGTGGCGGGAAAGTAACCCGATTCGGTGAAGAAGCGCGCGTACAGGTCGAGCAGCCCGGGGTCGATCTCGGGGCAGGTGATGCCGGATCCGGCGAGGGCCCGTTCGGTCCCGTCGACGTCGACGGGGACATGACTCGCCTCGCTCAGCTTCATGAACACGCTGAAGATGTCGACGACCGGGAACAGCGCGTTGTCGCGATCGGCCCGTACGGTCGTCACGAAGTCGGCCCAGGGCACGTCGTCGAGCCGGTGGCCGGACGCGCGCAGCCGGTTCGCGATCTCCCGGAAACTGACCGGCTTCCGGTTCTGGAGGTGGAACGTCCGGCCGGCCGCCGACCGGGTCCGGGAGAGCCTCACCATCGCCGCGGCGACGTAGTCCACCGGGATCATGCCGACCAGCGCGTCGGCGTCGGACGGCAGCGCCTTCGCCTGAAGGGCGCCTTTGAGACTCAGCCAGATGAAGTCGCGTGTCTGGCACGCCCCGTCGCGCTGGTCACCGCACACGACATCGGACCGGTAGACCGTCACCGGCACGCCCCGGCTCCTGGCGATGTCGATCATCCGCTCCGCCACGTACTTGCTCTGGGTGTATCCGGTCGGAAGCTCCGCACCCGGGCCCGCGGGGTCGTTCGGCGCCAGCGCGCCACCGTGCGGCGCGCGGCGCGCGAAGACACCGGTCGACGAGAGGTAGTGCACCGGCACCGCGCGATACCGGGTGGCCAGCCTCAGCACCTCCTCGGTGCCGGTGACGTTGACCGCCTTCAACGCCGCGTACGAGTGCAGCCAGTTGACGTCGGCGCCGACGTGATAGATCACGTCGACCGTGCGGGCGAGCGCGTCGGACGTCTCCGGGGTCAGGCCGAGGCCGGGCCGGGCGAGGTCGCCGACGACGATAGCGAGCCGGTCCGCGTCGATCTCGTCCCAGATCCGGTACCCCGTCAGGGCGGCGCGCAGGCGCTCCAGCGCGGCCGCCTCGTCCTCGGCGCGGACGAGGCAGTGGACCTTCGCCCCGGTGACTCGCATGAGCTCCCTGAGCAGGAACGCTCCGACGAACCCGGTCGCGCCGGTCAGGAACACGTGACCGGCTTCCACGGGAACCGGGGCCGCCCCGGTGGGGGCGACCACGTCGGCGGCGAGCCGGATCTCCGCGTCGAAGTCCACCGCGGCCGGCGCCGGGCCCGAGAGCGCGAGCGAGCCGCCCACCAGCTCGGCGTGCAGGTGCTCGACCAGTTTCGTGAGGTTCTCGTGGTCGAACAGCGCGCCCGGCGACAGCCGCACACCGGTCGCCGTGCTCAGCCGGTTGCCGAGTTCGACGGCGGTGAGGGAGTCGAGGCCGAGTTCTTTGAACGGATGGCCGGGGTCGATGCCGGTGAGGTCGTCGTGGCCGAGGGTCGCGGCGAGTTCGACGTGGGTGTGGTGCAGGAGACGCCGGTGCTGTTCGCCGTGGGACAGGCCGGCCAGTTGCTCGACCAGGGGCGGGGTCGCGGTGTCCGCGCTGCGCCGGGCCTCCGACAGGCCGGCGAGCAGGGGGCTGGGGCGTTGTGTGGTGAAGGCCGGGACGAACCGCCGCCAGTCGGTGTCGGTGACCGTCAGCAGCGTGTGATCGTCGAGCAGCGCCCGCTCGAGCGCGCCGAGCGCGGGCTCGGGTTCCATCGGCCGCAGCCCGATACGGCCGAGGTGTTCCAGCAGCGCCTCGTCGGCCAGGCCGTCGCTGTTCCAGGTGCCCCAGGCGATCGAGGTGGCGGCCAGGCCCAGACCGCGGCGGTAGCCCGCGAGCCCGTCCAGGAACGCGTTCGCGGCGGCGTATCCGGGGGAGCCCGCGCTGCCCCAGCTGGCCGCGCCGGACGAGAACAGCACGAACGCGTCCAGGTCCAGGCCCAGTTCTCCGGTCAGTTCGTGCAGGAGCCACGCGGAGCCGGCCTTGGCCCGCCACAGCCCCTCCAGCCCGCCGGCGGTGATCTCCCCCACCGGGGCGTCCCCGTCGCCCACCCCCGCCGCGTGCACCACCGCCGTCAGCGGGTACTCGCCTGGGATCGCGCCGAGCACGGCCGTCAGCCCCGCCCGGTCCGCCGCGTCGCACGCGGCCACCGTCACCCGCGCCCCCGCCTCCTCCAGCCCGGCCCGCAGACCGGCCGCACCGGCGGCGGCCATGCCGCGCCGTGACACCAGCACGACATGCTCGGCGCCCCGCGCCACCGCCCACCGCGCCAGATGCGCCCCCAGCGCTCCCGTGCCGCCGGTGATCAGCACCGTCCCGCGCATCGCCCACGCACGTTCGCCGTGCCCGGCGCCCGGAGCCGAACGGACGAGCCGCCGCGCGAACACTCCGGCCGGACGTATCGCGACCTGGTCCTCGGCGCCCGGCCCGCCGGACACCACCGAGCGCAGCAGCCCGGCGACCTCCTGGTCGACCCGCTCGGGCAGGTCGACCAGCCCGCCCCACCGGTGCGGCAGCTCCAGCGCCGTGGCCCGCCCCAGCCCCCACAGCGCGGTCTGCTCCGGCGAGCGCACCTCGTCCTGCGGCCCGACCGCGACCGCGCCCCAGGTCAGACACCACAAGGGCGCCGTCACCCCCGCCCCGGCGAGGGCCCGCACCAGCCACACCGTGCCCGCCAGACCCACCGGCACGGCCCCGGCGACACCGTCCGCGAGCCCCAGCAGCGAAACGACCCCGGCCACCTCGCGGGCCCCCGCACCGGCCACCGCGTCCACGACCGCCCGTTCACCACCGGCCAGGTCCACCTCGACCAGCGCCGTCGCCCCCAGACCCGACGCCAGCACCTCCGTCCACCGCGCGGGCACCCCCGTGGGGACGACCACCAGCAAAGTCCCGTCCTGCGCCGCGCCGACGGGCACCTCCCAGGGGCGCCACCGGTCCTCGTACCCCCACGCCTCCGTGGCCGACGTTCCGCAACCGCCGCCGGCCCGCGCCGGCGCCGCCGAGGGCGGGGCGAGCCAGTACGGCCTGCGCTCGAAGGGGTACGTCGGCAGGTCCGTCCAGCGCGCGCCGGTACCGGCGAACACCGCCCGCCAGTCGATCCCGGTGCCCAGCACGTGCGCCTGGGCGAGACCGGCGAGCATCGTCCGCACCTCCGGCCGGCCACGCCGTTGCAGCGCGACGAATCCCGCGTCGACGCACTCCCGGCCCATCGCGGTCAGCACACCGTCGGGACCGACCTCGATGAACCGGGTGACGCCCTGCTCGTGCAGCCGGCGGACCTGATCGGCGAACCTGACCGGCCGCCGTACGTGTTCGACCCAGTAGCCCGGTGTGGACACCTCACCCGTCGGCGCGGCCATGCGGACGGCCGGTGCCGCGAACGCGAGCCTGTCCACGACGTCCGCGAACTCGCCCAGCACCGGTTCCATCAGCGGCGAGTGGAAGGCATGACTCACCTTCAGCCGGCTGACCTTGTGGCCGCGCCCGGACAGCGTGCGCTCCAGCGCGGACACGGCGTCCCCGCTGCCGGAGAGCACGACGGACCGGGGGCCGTTCACCGCCGCGACGGCCACGTCCCGCTCACGCCCGGCCAGCAGCGGCAGCACCTCGTCCTCGGCGGCCTGAACGGCGAGCATCGCGCCGCCTGCGGGAAGCGCCTGCATCAGCCGCGCCCGCGCCGCGACCAGACGGCACGCGTCCGGCAGCGCGAGCACCCCCGCGACGTGCGCCGCGGCGATCTCACCGATCGAGTGGCCGGTCACGTAGTCCGGTGTGACACCCCAGGATCCGAGCAGCCGGAACAGCGCCACCTCGACCGCGAACAACGCCGGCTGCGTCCACTCGGTGCGCTCCAGGTCCGCGCCCCCGAACACCACGTCTTTCAACGACCCCGGCAGCAGTCCGGCGAAGCCGTCGCACACCTCCTCGAAGGCGCCGGCGAACACCGGGAAGGTCTCGGCGAGCTCACGGCCCATCCCGGCCCGCTGCGCCCCCTGCCCGGTGAACAGGAACGCCGTCCGGCCGTCACTCGCCGTTCCGCGCAAGGTCGTGGCGCCGGGAGCGCCGTCGGCGACGGCCCGTACGCCCGCGACGAGTTCACCGACGTCCTTGCCGAGCACCGCAGCCCGGTACGGGAAGGCGGTGCGGCCCGTCGCCAGCGAGTACGCGACGTCACGAGCCGGGACATCGCCCGCGCACTCCACGCGGGACACCAGCTGGGCGGCCTGCGCGCGCAGTGCCTCGGGCGTCCTCGCGGACAGCAGCCACGGAACGACCGGCAGGGCGCGGCCGGCGTCGGCGGTGGCCGCTTCCGCCTCGGGCGCCTGCTCCAGGACGAGGTGCGCGTTGGTGCCGCTCACACCGAAGGCCGACACGGCGGCGCGGCGGGGCCGGCCGTCGTCCGGCCAGGGCAGCGCCTCGGTCAGCAGCTCGATCGCGCCCGCCGACCAGTCGACCTCGGGGGTGCGTTCATCGGCGTGCAGGGTGCGCGGCATGACCCCGTGCCGCAGCGCCATGACCGTCTTGATCACACCGCCCACACCGGCCGCCGTCTGGGCGTGACCGATGTTCGACTTCAGGGTCCCCAGCCGGACGGGCCGCTCCGGGGTGTGCGCCCGGCCGTAGGTCGCGAGCAGCGCCTGCGCCTCGATCGGATCGCCCAGCTGGGTTCCGGTGCCGTGCGCCTCGATCAGATCGATGTCCGAGGCCGCCAGACGGGCGTTCGCCAGCGCCTTGCGGATCACCTGCTGCTGCGCCATGCCGTTCGGCGCGGTCAGCCCGTTGGACGCGCCGTCATGGTTCATGGCCGAACCGCGGATCACCGCGAGCACCGGATGCCCGTGGCGCCGGGCGTTCGACAGCCGCTCCAGCAGCACCATCCCCACCCCCTCGGCGAAGCCCATGCCGTCGGCCGCGCTGGAGAACGCCTTGCACCGCCCGTCCGGCGACAGGCCGCGCTGCCGGCTGAACTCGACGAAGAACGACGGGTTGGCCATCACCGTCGCACCGCCGGCCAGGGCCAGGGAGGACTCGTCGCGCAGCAGCGACTGGGCGGCCAGATGCAGCGCGACCGCCGACGACGAACACGCGGTGTCCAGCGTGATCGTGGGCCCTTGCAGCCCGAGCGTGTAGGAGATCCGGCCGCACGCCACGCTGGACGCCGTACCGGTCATGAGATAGCCCTCGGTGCCCGGTACGGGATCGTCGCCGAGTCCGTAGCCGTTGTAGAGCACGCCCCCGAACACGCCGGTGTCGCTGCCGCGCAGCGAGCGGGGATCGATTCCGGCGCGCTCGATCGCCTCCCAGCTGGTCTCCAGCAGCAGCCGTTGCTGGGGATCCATCGCCAGCGCCTCACGGGGGGACGTCCCGAAGAACGCGGCGTCGAACCCCTTGACGTCGGAGAGGAAGCCACCACCCCGGTTGTAGAACGTGCCCGACGCGTCGGGGTCGGGGTCGTAGCCGCCCTGGACGTCCCAGTCCCGGTCCGCCGGCATCTCACCGATGGCGTCGACGCCGTCCGAGACGAGATGCCACAGCTCTTCGGGCGACGCCACGCCGCCAGGGAACCGGCAGCTCATCCCGATGATCGCGATCGGCTCACGGGGGAGCGCCTCCAGCTCCGCTATCCGCGCTTCGGCCCGGTGCAGGTCGGCGGTGACCCACTTGAGGTAGTCGAGGAGCTTTTCGCGTTTGTCCATCGGTGGCCGATCCTTTTCCCGTGTCCCGGCGAGACTGACCCATGGGGATCGTGGGAGCTGCCCCGGCTCCCGGGCAATCGGGACTTTGGGAAACCCGACCTGTAACACGGGCGCGCGTTACAGGTCGCGCTTCCCGAACCCTCTATTGCGGGCGCGTCACGAGGCCACGGACGCTGAACAGGCAGCCACCACCTGATGCACGCGAGGAGCCACCGTGGCAGGTCCGACCCGTTTCACCGACTCGTGCCTGACCGAACTGCTCGGCGCCTTCGGGACCGACGTCGAGTACGTCCGGGCGAAAGGCGACACACTGTTCTATCGGGCGGGCGACGGAACAGAGGTCCCTGTACTGGACCTCCTGAGCGGAGTCGGATCGCTCATCCTCGGACACAACCACCCCGACCTCGTGGACGAGGCGAAGAGATTCCTGGACGCCGATTCCCCCGTCCACACCCAGGTGTCCGTACACGGAGGCGCCGACGAGGTCGGGCGCCTGCTCAACGAGATCATCCACCGTGAGTTCCCCGGCACGGAGGACTACCTGACGATCCTCGCCAACACCGGCGCGGAGGCGATCGAAGGAGCCGTCAAACACGCGGAGTTCGACCGGCTCCACAAAGCGACACGGCTGCTCGAGGAGATCGAGTGGAACGCCGGCAACGCGATCGCCGCGGTCCGCGGCGGATCGGTCCGGCTGCCGGACGGAATACCGTCGCTTCCCGCAGGCCACCCGGTGCCCACCACCGTCGAGGAACTCGAAGGCGTGCTCGCCGGACTCCTCGCGGACAACCGGGAGAAGCTCGGCAGGCCCCCGGTCTTCTTCGCCCTGGAACGCAGCTTCCACGGCAAGCTCGTCGGCAGCGTCCAGCTGACACACGGCCCCTCCTACCGCGCGCCGTTCGCGACACTCGGCCTCGCCACCCGGTTCATACCGCCCGACCAGCCGGACGTACTCCGCGCGATCGCCGACGAGGAGCGGGTCACGGTGTTCGACGTCGTGCTCGGCGACGGCCGGATCGACATCGTCGAGCGGGACTTCCCGGTCTTCGCCGCACTGCTTGTGGAACCCGTCCAGAGCGAGGGCGGCATCCACGTCCTCACCGAGGAGTTCGCCGCCGCCGTACGGGCGATCTGCGACGACATCGGCTGCCCGATCGTCGTCGACGAGATCCAGAGCGGAATGGGCCGCTGCGGAGCCTTCTTCGCCGGCTCCCTCAACGGCTTCCGCGGCGACTACTTCACCCTGTCCAAATCACTGGGCGGAGGACTCGCGAAAGTGTCGGCGACCCTGATCCGCGAGTCGCTGTACCGCAAGGAATTCGAATTCATCCACAGCTCGACGTTCGGCCGGGACGGCTTCTCCACCGCCATCGCCCTCAAGACACTGCGACTCCTCGAAGCGGACGGCGGAAAAGCCTACGAGCGCGCCGCCGAACGGGGAGAACGCCTGACGCGGATGCTGCGTGGCCTCGCCCGCGCACACCCGGACGTCATCGCCGACGTCCGCGGTCGCGGACTGCTGATCGGACTCGAGTTCACCGGGCAGTACACCGCGACCTCGGCCGTCATCAGGCGGCACGCGCTGAGCGGCACCTTCGGCCAGGCCATCGCGGGCTACCTGCTCCGGGTGCACGGAATCCGCATGCTGCCCACCGGCAGCGCACCGAACGTGCTCCGCATCGAACCCTCGATCTACCTCGGCGACGCCGAGATCGCACACCTGGAGAAAGCACTCACCGAACTCTGCGCACTCCTGCGCAACCAGGACGCGCTGCACCTCGTCCAACCGCTGATCTCACCGCAGCCGAGGCCGCCCGTCGCGGTCAGGGACTTCTCGGCGCCCCCCGGCGACCAGACCGGCCGGCCCGACGACGGGCGCCCGGCGCGCAAGGTCGCCGTCATCAGCTACCTGCTGACCCCCGGCACCCTGCGTGAACTCGACCCCTCACTCGGCGAGCTGGACGACCACCAACTGGAGACCTACGGCCGCAGCCTGGAACCGCTCAAGGCGATTGCACCCCTGACACCGACCCGGATCGACTCCCCGCTCGGCACATCGGTCGAACTCACCGTGTTCCCGCTGGCCATCACGTCACAACGGCTCGCCGAGCGCATCCGGCTCGGACAGCACGAGGAGATCCGGCTGGACATCGAGGCATACCTGCGCATCATCAGGGACAGCGGCTGCGAGATCGCCGGCATCGGCTTCCACGCCGGGACGGCCACCGACCGCAGCGCCGTCCGCGTCCCCGGGATCACCCCCGGCTCCGGCCTGGCGCTCACCGCCGCGACCGCGGTGCGGGACCTGACGGCCGCGGCCGAGGAACACCACGGCGGACTCGACGGGCTCACCCTCGCGGTGCTCGGCGGGGCAGGGCGCGTCGGCTCGGCCTGCGCGGCACTGGCGGCGGAGCACGTGTCGAAGATCGTCCTCGTGGGCAGCGGCCGCGACGGCAGTGAACCTCGGCTGCGCGCCGCCGCCCACCGGGTCTACCAGGAAGCCTGGTCACGCGTCGCCGAGGGCGGGGAACTCTCCGGCATTCCAGCGCTGCTGCGGAAAGAGTCACTGATCGAGAGCTGGTTGCAGGAACAGCGCCCCGGCGACGAACCCAGCGGTGAACTCATCGCCCGGTACGTCCAGGACCGGTACGGAACCGATCCGTTCGTCGCGGTCACCGACGACCTCTCCGCGCTCGCGGAAGGCCACCTGGTGCTGTCGGCGGTGACGAGCCCGACCCCCGCGCTGACCGGCGAGCACCTCCGCGAAGGCGCGGTCGTGTGCGACGTGGCCGTCCCGGCGAGCACGGTGGACGGCGCCGCACTGCTCCGCGAGGGCATCCACTACGTCCGCGGCGGAATCCTGGCGGCACCCGGCGGGGCCAGCCTGCCCGCCGGCGTACGCGGCGGCCTCGGCGACGGAGAACTGTTCGCGGGGATGGCCGAGGCGGTCGTGCGGGGGCTGGCCGACGCCGGTCCCGAACCGTTCGGCGGCCAGGTCACACGCTCCCGTGCGCGCGACATCCTCGCGCTGGCCCGCCGGCACGGGTTCACGCCGATCACGTCCTGAGCCGCCGGCCCCCGACACCTCCCTCCGACATCTCCCTTCGACATCTCCCTCCGACACCTCCGAGGAGAAGACACCATGACCGCAGACTCCGGCGCCGCGGGGCCGGCCGCCCCAGACGATCTGGTCGCGAGGGCCCACGAACTGATCCCGTTCCTGCGCTCCCACTCCGAACGCTCGGAACGCGAGTCCACCCTCGCGCCCGAGGTCGTGACGACCCTGCGCGACGCGGGCTTCTTCCGGCTGACCACCCCGGCGAAGTTCGGCGGCCACGACCTCTGTCTGTCCGCCGAGGCGAAAGCCATCACGGCGGTGGCCCGAGGATGCGCGTCGGCGGGATGGGTCGTCGCGGCCGAGGCCGCCTCGACGATGCTCGCCAACGTGGTCTCGGAGGCGGCGATGGCGGAGGCGTTCGACGGCCGGCCGGACGCGCTGATGCTGTCCACCGCCGTGGACCAGACCAAATCCGTGGCGACACCGACAGAAGGCGGCTTCCTGCTCTCGGGGTACTGCCGCTACGCGACCGGAGCCGAGATCTCCGACTGGGCGCTCGTGAGCGCGATACCCGTCAAGATCGACGACGAGGACCACGTGTTCAGCTGTCTGATGCCGATGACCGACGTGACGGTCGAACGGACCTGGAACGTGACCGGCATGGGCGGCACCGGAACGCACGCGCTCGTCCTCGACAACGTGTTCGTGCCGGAACACCGGACCCGGCGGTTCCGCGTCTCCGAAGTACTCGCCCTCGACGAGGACGACCGGCCGTCGTACTTCATCCAGGCCAGCCTGACGACACTCGCGGCGCTGGTCGGCGCCGCCCAGGGCGCGCTCGACGTCGTCCGGGAGACGCTCACGAAGGACTCGGTCCCGAAGGACGCACAGGCCGACTACCGGGTCAACGCCGCCATCGAATCACCGGGCATCCGCCTGTGGTTCGCCGAGGCGGCCCATCTGATCGAGAGCAGCACGCTGCACCTGATGCACGCCGCGGGCCGGCTCGACGACGTCGCCTACGAGGAACCCGTCCCCTGGCTGGAACGTGCCGAGATCAGGATGCACGCCTCCACGTCGGTCAAACTCGCCCGCGAGGGCATGGAGAAGCTGCTCGACATCAGCGGCGCGCGCGGCTTCGCCCTGACGAACCCGCTCCAGCGCTACTGGCGCGACCTCGCCGTCGGCAGCCGCCACGCCTCCTTCCACGCACCGACCCTGCTGGAGGACTACGGCCTCGCGCTCTGGGGCAAACGGCCCTCGCTCATTCTCATCTAGCGCGGCGACGCCCGCGCGGCTGATCCCCGCAACACCCCCCGGCCGGTTCAGAGTTCGAGAGAAGGACGCTATGGACGCACTATCCGAGGCCGTGCTGGCCGGCGCCGCGCCGCAGGAGCTGGAACGTATCGCGCCACCGCCCGACTACCTCGCCGCGCATCTGCGCGCCGAGGACGTGGACATGTTCCACGGCGTCGCCGACAAGGACGTACGCAAGTCGCTGCGGGTCGGCCGGGTGCCGATGCCCGAGCTGGCGCCGGACGAGGTGCTCGTCGCGGTGATGGCCAGCTCGATCAACTACAACACGGTCTGGTCGGCGATGTTCGAGCCGATCCCGACGTTCAGGTTCCTGCGCCAGCTCGCCCGCCGGGGCGGCTGGGAGGCCCGGCACGACCAGCCGTACCACGTGATCGGATCGGACGCGGCGGGCGTGGTGGTCAGGACCGGGTCCGGCGTCCGCCGCTGGAAGATCGGCGACCACGTGGTGGCCAGCCCGATGCACGTGGACGGCGAGGAGCCGATCGCGCACGCCGACGGGATCCTCGGCGAGGAACAGCGGGCGTGGGGCTTCGAGACCAACTTCGGCGGGCTCGCGCACTACACGGTGGTGCGCGCGACCCAGCTGGCGCCCAAGCCGGCCCACCTGACCTGGGAGGAGGCGGCCAGCAACCCGCTGTGCGCGGGCACCGCGTACCGGATGCTGGTCGGCGACCGCGGCGCGCGCATGAAGCAGGGCGACGTGGTGCTGATCTGGGGCGCCGGCGGCGGGCTTGGCGCGTACGCGGTGCAGCTCGTGCGCAACGGCGGCGGCATCGCCGTCGGCGTGGTCGGTTCGCCGGAGAAGGCCGCCCTGGTCCGCGAGCTGGGCTGCGACGTGGTCATCGACCGCAACGAGCTGGGCATGCCGGCGGACGGCCGGCCCACCCCCGAGCAGACCATCGAGGTCGGCAAGCGGCTGGGGTCGATCATCCGGCGGGAGGTCGGCGAGGACCCGCACATCGCCTTCGACCACGTGGGGCGCGCGACGTTCGGGATCTCCGTCTTCGTGGTCCGCCGCGGCGGCACGGTCGTCACCTGCGGATCGAGCAGCGGCTACGACCACTCCTTCGACAACCGCTACCTGTGGATGCGGCTGAAGCGGATCGTCGGCAGCCACTCGTCCAACCTCCAGGAACACGCCGAGTGCAACCGGCTCCTGTCGCTCGGCAGGATCCAGCCGGCGCTGAGCGAGGTCCACCCGCTGGAGGCGGTCGGCGAAGCCACCCGCCTGGTGCAGACCAACCTGCACGCCGGGAAGGTCGGCGTGCTCTGCCTCGCGCCCGAGCCCGGAACAGGCGTCACCGACCCGGGGCGGCGCGCCGCCATCGGAGAGGACCGCATCACCCTGTTCCAGCGGGCCGCCACGGCCGGTGCGCGATGAACGCGCCGCAGTGGCTGGGCCGCGTCGGAGTGGTGGGCTGCGGAGTGATGGGCACCGGCGTCGCCGAACTCTGCGCGGTCCGGGGCCTCGACGTCCTGGTCTTCGGCCGCCGGGAGACCTCGACCGACGGCGCGCGCGAGCGCCTGGCCGGATCGCTGGACCGCCGTGTGCACAAAGGCCGGATGACCGAGGCGGACCGCAAGGAAGCGCTGTCGCGCACCTCCTACACCACGGACCTCGGCACGCTCCACGACTGCCGGATCGTCGTCGAGTGCACACCGGAACAGGAACCCCTCAAGCGGGAGATCTTCACCGCGCTGGACCGGATCGTCACCGACGACGACGCCGTCCTGGCCTCGGTCACCTCGTCGATCCCCATCACCCGCCTGGCACGGGCGACCGCACGGCCCGCCAAGGTCATCGGCACCCACCTGTTCAACCCGGCGCCGACCATGCCGCTGGCCGAACTGATCCCCACCCTCCTGACCGACGACGAAACGATACGGCGGGCAGAGGAGTTCCTCGGCGACGTGCTCGGCAAACAAGTGATCCACGCGCCGGACCGAGCGGGCTTCCTGGTGAACACCCTGCTGATCCCCTACCTGCTGTCCGCCGTCCGCATGGTCGAGGCGGGCACCGCCACGGCCGCCGACATCGACCGCGCCATGATGGGCGGCTGCGGACACCCGATGGGACCGCTGGCGCTGATGGACCTCATCGGCCTCGACGTCATCGCCGAGGTCGCGAGCAGCCTGTACGCCGAGTACAAGGAACCGCTCCACGCCCCGCCCCCGCTGCTGTCGCGCATGGTCGAGGCCGGGCTGCTCGGCAAGAAGACCGGGACGGGCTTCCACACCTACCCGGTATGACCGCTCCCGGGCCCTGACCGTCCGCGCGAGCCCCGACTGTTCACAAGGAGATTGGCATGCCGGTCGGCATCCTGGGAATTGGTTCGTACCTGCCGGAGAACGAGGTCTCCAACGCGGACATCGCGGAGCGCGTCGCCGTCACCGAGGAGTGGATCCTCCACAAGACGAAGATCGAGGCACGGCGGTTCGCGGCCGACGACGAGGCGACCTCCGACCTTGCGGCCAAGGCCGGCCACGCCGCGCTGGCCTCGGCCGGACTGACCCCCGACGACATCGACATGATCGTCGTGTCGACGTCCACACCCGACTCGCCGCAACCGCCGACGGCATACCTCGTCCAGCACCTGCTGGGCGCCCGGCGAGCCGCCGCCTTCGACGTGAACGTCGTGTGCAGCGGCTTCGTCTACGCACTGGCGCTCGCCCAGGGCCTGATCGCCGTGCACCCCGGCCGCCGCGTGCTCGTCGTCGCCGCCGACCTGTACTCCCGGTCACTGGACTTCGGCGACCGCCGCACCGCCACACTGCTCGGCGACGGCGCCGGCGCGGCGGTCGTGGGGGAAGTGGGCGAGGGCTACGGCATCCAGCGCATCGACCTGGGCGCACGCGGCGACCTACAGCGGCTGATCCGCGTCGAGGCCGGCGGAACCCGGCGGCCGGTCTCGCCCGAGACGCTGGCCGACGGCGGGCACTTCTTCCGCATGGAGGGCCGGCTCGTACGGGACTTCGTACTCGAACAGGTCCCGCCGGCGCTCGCCCACATGGTGAAGGAGGCGGGAGTCGCGCCGACGGAGATCGGCCACATCGTCCCGCACCAGCCCAACGGCGCACTCCTCGACGAGCTGGACAAACGGTCCGGATTCCCCAACGCCCGCCTGCACCGCACCGTGGAGCGCTACGGCAACGTCGGCAGCGCCTGCGTGCCGGTCACCCTGGACGCCGCGCACCGCGAGGGCGCGCTGAACGACGGCGACCTCGTCGTGCTGACCTCGTTCGGCGGGGGCATGTCGACCGGACACTGCCTGCTGCGCTGGCGGCACCTCGAAGCACGCTGACCCCGAGCCGCCGGTCGTGCCGGGCCGCATGTGCGGGATCCGGCGCGCCGCGAGACGCGACGGCGCTGGGCTGTGCCCGCGCGGGTGAGGTGACGCCAGAGCTCACCGGCGGCGGTGCGACTCCGTCCCGACGAACGGCAATGGTCCAGCGCCTGCTCGGCTCTTGAACGCAGGAACCGCCCGCTGTTTTGGGCTGGCGAACCTACGGAGCCGATCCGGCCGAGATGTTTACTCCCGATAACGCGAATCCACCCAGGTCTTGTCGGCAAGGGGCAGCGATGAATGGTGTTGACGTGGCACTCACGGCCGACAAGGCCGATGCCGGCGAGATCGCCGTCGTCGGACTGTCCTGCTGCCTGCCGAAAGCGGCCGACCCGGCCGAGTTCTGGCGGTTGCTGTGCGAGGGCGTCGACGCGACCGGTGAAGCTCCCGACGACCGCTGGGTCGGCGACGCGCACTCCCCCCGCCGCGGCGGGTTCCTCGACCGGATCGACCAGTTCGACGCGGCCTTCTTCGGGATCTCCCCGAAGGAGGCCGTGGCGATGGATCCACGACAGCGGCTCCTGCTGGAACTGAGCTGGCAGGCGCTGGAGGACGCGCGGATCGTCCCGGCCACCCTGCGCGGCAGCCGTACGGGCGTGTTCGTCGGCGCTATGGGGGACGACTACGCCGTTCTGATGGGCCGTCTCGGACAAGAGGCGATCGGTCAGCACACCCTGACGGGGTCCAGCCGCGCGATCATCGCGAACCGCGTCTCACGCTTCCTGGGACTGCGCGGACCGAGCCTGACGGTGGACACCGCGCAGTCCTCGTCGCTGGTCGCCGTGCACATGGCCTGCGAGAGCCTGCGGCGCGGCGAGTCCACCGTGGCCATCGCGGGCGGGGTGAGCCTCAACATCCTGGCCGAAAGCACTGTCGGCGCCTGGAAGTTCGGGGGCCTGTCGCCGGACGGCCGCTGCCACACGTTCGACGCGAGGGCCAACGGCTACGCCCGCGGTGAGGGCGGCGCGCTGGTCGTACTGAAGAAGCTGGCCGACGCACTCGCCGACGGGGACAAGATCTACTGCGTCATCGCCGGCGGCGCGATCAACAACGAGGGCGACGGCGACGGCGAGGGCGCCGGCCTGGCGGTCCCCAGCCGATCGGCCCAGACGGACGTCATCCAAGAGGCATACCTGAGGGCCTCGGTGGATCCCGCCGAGGTGCAGTACGTCGAACTGCACGGCACGGGTACCAAAGTCGGCGATCCGATCGAGGCCGCCGCGCTCGGCGCCGCGCTCGGAACCCGGCGTCCGGCCGATTCCCCGCTGCTGGTCGGTTCCGTCAAAACCAACGTCGGCCACCTGGAGGGCGCGGCCGGCATCACGGGCATGCTCAAGGTGGTGCTGAGCCTCCGGCATCGCCTGCTCCCGCCCAGCCTCAACTTCGTGGAAGCCAATCCGGACATCCCGCTGGACGAGCTTCGGCTGCGCGTGCACACCCAGCTCACGGACTGGCCCGAACAGGCTCGGCGACTGGTGGCCGGGGTGAGCGCGTTCGGGATGGGCGGGACGAATTGCCATCTGGTATTGGCGGAGGCGCCTGTTCGGGTACCGGGCGGGGAGTCTGTGGCGTCGTCTGCTCCGGTGGTGTCGCCGGTGGTGGTTTCGCCGGTGGTGCCGTGGGTGTTGTCGGCCAGGTCGGAGTCGGCGTTGCGGGAGCAGGCGCGGCGGCTTGTGGCGTTTGTGGAGGGGGGTGCGGGGCTGGATCCGGTGGGTGTGGGTGCGGCTTTGGTGTCCACGCGGGCGAGTTTTGAGCATCGGGCGGTGGTGCTGGGTGTCGGCCGGGACGAGCTGATCTCCAGGCTGGGCGGGTTGGCGGTCGGGGAGCCGGGTGCCGGTGTGGTGACCGGGGTGGCTGGCCAGGGTGCTGTGGTGTTTGTGTTCCCTGGTCAGGGGTCGCAGTGGGTGGGTATGGCGCGGGGGTTGCTGGTGTCTTCGCCGGTGTTTGCGGAGCGGATGGGGGAGTGTGCTGAGGCACTGGCGCCGTTTGTGGAGTGGGATCTGTTGGGGGTGTTGGGGGATCGGGAGGCGCTGGAGCGGGTTGATGTGGTGCAGCCGGTGTTGTGGGCGGTGATGGTGTCGTTGGCGGAGGTGTGGCGGTCGTTGGGGGTGGTGCCGGCGGCTGTGGTGGGGCATTCGCAGGGGGAGATCGCGGCGGCGTGTGTGGCGGGTGGGTTGTCGTTGGCCGATGGCGCCAGGGTCAGTGCGGTGCGCAGTCGGCTGATCGCCGGGTCGCTGTCCGGGCTGGGTGGGATGGTGTCGGTGGGCCTGCCTCAGGCTGAGGTGGAGTCTCTGATTGCCCGGTGGGAGGGGCGGTTGTCGGTCGCGGCGGTGAATGGGCCGTCGTCGGTGGTGGTGTCCGGGGATGCGCAGGCGGTGGCGGAGCTGGTCGAGGCGGGGGAGGTGGAGGGTTTTCGGGCTCGGCGGGTCGAGGTGGATTACGCGTCGCATTCTCCGCAGGTCGAGGAGATCGAGACGGAGTTGGTCGAGGCCCTGGTGGGGATCGCTCCGACGCGGGGCGCTGTCGCGTTCTACTCCACCGTGACGGGTGAGTTGATGGATACCCGTGAGCTGGATGCGGGCTACTGGTATCGCAATCTGCGGGAGACGGTGCGGTTGGCGGACACCACCCGGGTGCTGGCCGAGGCCGGTCATGGGGTGTTCGTGGAGGTCAGTCCTCATCCGGTGCTGACTCCCAGCCTGGAGGACACCCTGTTCGAGGCTCATCCGGCGGCGGTTGTGACGGGGACTCTGCGCCGGGGTGAGGATGAATCCGAGCAGTTGCTGACCGCTGTGGCTCGGTTGCATACCCGTGGTGTGCCGGTGGATTGGCGGGCGTTGGTGGGTCGGGGTTCGGGTTCGGTGGTGGATCTGCCGACGTATGCGTTCCAGCGTGAGCGGTACTGGCCGGAGCCGGTGTCCGGGTCTGCGGTGGGTGGTGTGGATGATGAGTTGTGGTCGGTGGTGCGGGGTGCGGATGTGGGGGTGTTGTCGGCTGAGTTGGGTGTTGGCGAGGGGGTTTTGGCTGAGGTGGTGCCGGCGTTGTCGGCGTGGCGTGAGCGTCGGCGGGCTGGGTCTTTGGTGGATGGGTGGAGGTTCGCGGAGAGTTGGAAGCTGCTGTCGGGGATGTCCGGGGCTGCTCTGCCGGATGGCTGGCTGGTGGTGGTGCCTGCGGGGTGGGGTGAGGATGCGTGGGTTGCCTCGGTGATCGGGGCGTTGGGTGCTGGGGTGGTGCGGCTGGAGGTGGCCGGGGATACCGACCGTGCTGTGCTCGCCGCGCAGTTGGCGGATCTGCCTGAGCCGGCTGGGGTGGTGTCGCTGTTGGGTGTGGTCGAGGAGGCGTCTGCGGAGTTCGATGCCACACCTGTCGGTCTGGCTCTGTCGGTGCGTCTTGTTCAGGCGTTGGGTGATGCCGGTGTTACGGCGCGGGTGTGGTGTGTGACGCGGGGTGGGGTGTCGGTTGGGTCTGCCGATTCGGTGGGCAGTCCGGTGCAGACGGCGTTGTGGGGTTTTGGTCGTGCTGCGGCGTTGGATGTGCCGGGCCGGTGGGGTGGGTTGGTGGATCTGCCTGTCGTGTTGGACGAGCGGCTTGGCGGGTTGTTGGCGCGGGTGCTGATGGGTGGTGAGGATCAGGTCGCTGTGCGGGAGTCGGGGGTGTACGGGCGTCGGCTGGTCCCGGCTGGTGCTGGTGCTGGTGCTGGTGCTGGTGCGGGGAGCGGTGGCGGTGCGGTGGGTGCTGGGGTGCGGTTGCGGGGGTCGGTGCTGGTCACGGGTGGGACGGGTGGTCTGGGTGGGCATGTGGCGCGGTGGGCGGTGGCCCGTGGTGCCGAGCATGTGGTGCTGGTCAGCCGTCGGGGGCTGGAGGCTCCTGGTGCGCTCGACCTGCGTGAGGAATTGGTGGGGTTGGGTGCGCGGGTGACGTTGGAGGCGTGTGACGTCGCTGACCGGGAGGCGTTGTCGGGGGTGTTGGCGCGGGTGCCGGTGGACTGTCCGTTGACGGCGGTGGTGCATGCGGCCGGGATCGGTGACGGCGGTGTTCCGGTGGGTGAGTTGGAGCCGGGGCGGTTGGATGAGGTGTTGCGGGCGAAGGCGGTGTCGGCGTGGCATCTGCATGAGTTGACGGCGGGGCTGGACCTGGCGGCGTTTGTGCTGTTCTCCTCGGGCGCGGCGAGCTGGGGTGCCGGTGGGCAGGCGGCGTATGCGGCGGCGAATGCTTTCCTGGACGGGCTGGCGCAGTACCGGCACGGTGCGGGGCTTGCCGCGACATCGGTGGCCTGGGGTCTGTGGGCCGGTCCGGGCATGGGCACGGCCGCTGGTGGCGGGTTCGTTGAGGGGTACCGGCGGCGTGGTGTGCTGCCGATGGCCCCGGAGCTGGCGATGGCTGCTCTGGAGCGGGCGGTGGGTGACGGCTCGGTGACTTTGACGGTGACGGACACGGACTGGGAGCGGTTCGCGTCCAGTTTCACCGTCGAGCGCCCGAGTCCTCTCCTCACGGGCATCCCCGAGGCACGCAAGGTGTTGGCCCGGCCGCAGCCTGCCGGTGAGTCGGCGTTGCGGCACAGGCTGGCCGGCATGGGCGAGAAGGAGCGGGCCCGGACGTTGCTGGACCTGGTCCGGCGGGAAGCGGCTGTCACCCTCGGTTTCGACAACGCCGACGCCCTCCCGCCCGAACGGGCTTTCCGCGATGCCGGTTTCAGCTCGCTGACCGAGGTGGAGCTGCGGAACAAACTCGCCTTGACCACTGGTCTTGTGCTGCCGGCGAGCCTTGTCTTCGACTACCCGACGCCTGCCGTACTGGCCGAGCACCTGCGTTCGGAACTGCTGGGCGCGGTCGAGCCTGTGTCGGTGGCTCCGGTTGTGGTGAGGGCCGAGCCGGACGAGCCGATCGCCATCGTCGGGATGGGCTGCCGGTTCCCGGGTGGGGTGTCGTCGCCTGAAGAGTTGTGGGCTTTGCTCGCGGGCGGTGTTGATGCCATTTCGGCGTTCCCGACGCAGCGTGGCTGGGATCTGGCTGGTGATGGTTTCGCCCAGGTGGGTGGGTTCGTCGAGGATGTGGCGGAGTTCGACGCGGGGTTTTTCGGGATTTCGCCGCGTGAGGCGTTGGCGATGGATCCGCAGCAGCGGTTGTTGTTGGAGACGGCGTGGGAGGCGTTGGAACGGGCGGGCATCGACCCGGAGTTGCTGAGGGGCAGCAAGACCGGGGTGTTCGTGGGCGGGGCCGGTTCGGGCTACGACGCTGCGGGGGATGCTTCGGACGGAGTGGACGGGTACCGGCTGACCGGTGGTGCGGGCAGCGTCTTGTCGGGCCGGATCGCGTACGTGCTGGGGTTGGAAGGGCCCGCGGTGACGGTGGACACGGCGTGTTCATCGTCGCTTGTGGCGTTGCATATGGCAGCTCAGGCACTGCGGGCCGGCGAGTGCTCGATGGCGCTGGCCGGTGGTGTGACGGTGATGTCCACACCGGAGATCTTTGTCGACTTCGCGGTTCAGGGTGGGTTGGCGGGGGACGGCCGTTGTAAGGCGTTCGCTGGGGCGGCTGATGGCACCGGGTGGGGTGAGGGTGTCGGGTTGGTGGTGGTGGAGCGGTTGTCGGATGCCCGGCGTAACGGTCACCGGGTGTTGGCGGTGGTGCGGGGTTCGGCGGTGAACCAGGACGGTGCGTCGAATGGGTTGTCGGCGCCAAATGGTCCGTCGCAGCAGCGGGTGATTCGGCAGGCGCTGGCGAGTGCGGGTGTGTCCGCTGCTGAGGTGGATGTGGTGGAGGCGCACGGCACGGGCACTCGGCTGGGAGACCCCATCGAGGCCCAGGCTCTACTGGCCACCTATGGGCAGGACCGGCCGGTGGATCGCCCGCTGTGGCTGGGGTCGTTGAAGTCCAACATCGGTCACACGCAGGCGGCTGCCGGTGTCGCGAGTGTGATGAAGATGGTGCTGGCGATGCAGGAGGGTGTGTTGCCGCGGACCCTGCATGTGGACGAGCCGTCTCCAGAGGTGGATTGGTCGGCCGGGGCGGTGGAGTTGCTGACGGAGCAGCGGTCGTGGCCGGTGGTCGATCGGCCGTGGCGTGCGGGTGTGTCCTCGTTCGGGATCAGCGGCACCAACGCCCACCTCATCCTCGAACAGGCCCCTGAGCTTGAACCGGCCTCCGATGTGGATGTTGTTGCTCCGTCGGTGGTGCCGTGGGTGTTGTCGGCGGGGTCGGAGTCGGCGTTGCGGGAGCAGGCGCGGCGGCTCGCGGCACGTGTAGAGGCGGATGCGGGACTGGGCCTGGTGAGTGTGGGTGCGGCGCTGGTGTCCACCAGGGCGAGTTTCGAGCATCGGGCGGTGGTCCTGGGCACGGGCCGGGAGGAACTGGTCACCGGGCTGGGCGGGTTGGCGGCCGGGGAACCGAATACCGGTGTGGTGTCCGGTGTGGCTGGTTCGGTTGGTCGGATGGCGTTTTTGTTCACGGGTCAGGGTGCGCAGCGGTTGGGGATGGGGCGTGAGCTGGCGGGGGAGTTCCCGGTGTTCGCGGAGGCGTTCGGGGAGGTGTGTGCGGGGTTTGAGGGTCTGTTGCCGGGGTCGCTCCGGGAGGTTGTGTTCGGCGGGGATGAGGGTCGGTTGACGGGGACGGGGTGGGCGCAGCCGGCGTTGTTCGCGTTCGAGGTCGCTTTGTTCCGGTTGTTGTCGTCGTGGGGTGTGGTGCCGGACTTCGTGGTGGGGCATTCGATCGGGGAGTTGTCGGCGGCGTATGTGGCGGGGGTTTGGTCGTTGGGGGATGCGTGCCGGGTGGTGGCGGCACGGGCGGGGTTGATGCAGGCCCTGCCGGCTGAGGGGGTCATGCTGGCTGTGGAGGCGGATGAGGATGAGATCGCCTCGGCGGCGGGTGAGGTCGACGGCTGGGGTGAGCGGGCCACGGTCGGGGCGGTCAACGCGGCCCGCTCGGTGGTGCTTTCCGGTGAGGCCACGGTGGTCGAGGCGATGGGCGACCTCTGGCGTGGCCGGGGCCGGAGGGTGCGGCGCCTCCGCGTCAGCCATGCGTTCCACTCGCCCCTGATGGACCCCATGCTGGAGCCGTTTGCCGGGGTACTGGGCGGGGTGGAGTTCAACGCGCCGTCGGTGGGGATGACGGTCACGGCTGAGCAGGTGTGCAGTGTGGAGTACTGGGTGCGGCAGGTGCGCGAGCCGGTCCGTTTCGCCGACATGCTGACCAAACTGAGTGCTGAAGGCGTGACACATTTCGTGGAGGTCGGTCCCGACGGCGTGCTGACCGGTCTGGGGTCGGGTGCGGTGGACGGGGTCTTCCTCGCCACCCAGCGCCGCGACCGCCCCGAGGTCCACACCGCCCTGACCGCACTGTCCGGCCTGCACACCCAGGGCGTTCCGGTGGACTGGTCCGCATTGGTGGGCCGGCACTCGACGGTCGATCTGCCGACGTATGCCTTCCAGCGTGAGCGGTATTGGCCGCGTCCCCGGGCGGTGGCGGGGGATGTGCGGGGCGCCGGGTTGACGTCGCTGGGCCACCCCTTGTTGGGGGCGGCGGTGGAACTGGCCGGTGGTGAGGGCGCGGTCTTCACCAGCCGCCTGTCTTTGGCCTCGCACGACTGGCTGGCCGACTGCGTGGTGAATGGCGTGGTGGTCGTGCCGGGCGCCGCGTTGGTGGAGATGGTGGTGCGGGCGGGTGACGAGGTGGGGTGTGGCGTTCTGGAGGATCTGACGCTGGAGCGGCCGTTGGTGCTGCCGGAGCGTGGGGCTGTGCAGGTGCAGGTGGTGGTTGAGGCTCCGGTGGAGGAGGGTCGTCGTGGGGTGAGTGTGTACTCCCGGCCCGAGGCAGCAGCGGAGGCGGGCTGGACACGGCATGCCGGCGGAACGCTGACTTCTGAGGCGGTGGTGCCGGCGGGTGTGGAGCTGACGGTGTGGCCGCCGGTGGATGCCGTCGCGGTGCCGGTGGACAGGTTCTATGAGGACCTGGCCGCGACAGGTTACGGATACGGGCCGGTCTTCCAGGGGTTGCGGGCGGTGTGGCGGCGGGGCGATGAAATCTTCGCCGAGGTACGGCTGTCCGAGGAGGTGGCTGAGCGGGCGGGTGAGTTCGGTATTCATCCGGCGTTGTTCGACGCCGCCCTGCACGCCGCCGCGTTCCTGCCCGGTTCCGGTGAGGGCGGGCTCCCGTTCGCCTGGGGTTGTGTGTTGCTATACGCGTCGGGCGCACGGTCGTTGCGGGTACGGCTGTCGGTGACCGGGGACGACACCCTCTGCCTGGACGCGGCTGATGACACGGGCGCCCCGGTGCTGTCGGTGAACTCTCTGACGCTGCGACCGGTATGGGCAGAACTGTCGGAGTCTGGGGACGAATACCGGTCGCTGTTCGGTGTGGACTGGACGGTGCTGCCCGGCATGGCGAGCGAGGCGTCGGTCGGGTCGTGGGTGGTGGTCGGCGCTGGTGGGCTGGAGCTGGGGTCGGTGGGGGTGTCGTGTTATGCCGGGCTGAGGGACCTGGTGGAGGCGGTCGGGGCGGGTGTGCCTGTGCCGGAGACGGTGGTTGTCCCCTGTGCCGGGTCGCTGGAGGGTGACCGGGGTGCGGATGCGCGGGTGCTGACCGGTCAGGTGCTGGGTGTGGTGCGGGAGATGCTGGCGGAGGAGCGTTTGGCTGGTTCCCGGCTGCTGGTGGTCACGTGTGGTGCGGTGGCGGCCGGGGTGGGTGAGGGTGTGTCGGATCTGGCTGGTGGTGCGGTGTGGGGGCTGGTGCGTTCGGCGATGACGGAGCATCCGGGCCGGCTGGCGCTGGCTGATGTGGAGTCGTTCGAGTCGGATGTGCCGGTGGTAGTGGGCCTGGCTGCTGGTGATGAGCCTGAGATCGCGGTGCGTGGTGACCGGGTGCTGGTACGGCGACTGACCCGCCCGGACACCGGCGTACTGACCCTGCCCGAGGGCGAGGGCTGGCGGCTGGGCGTCGAGAGTGTGGGGACACCAGAGGGCCTGGGGTTCGTCGCCGGTCCGGGGGCGGCTGCGGTGCTGGCGGATGGTCAGGTCCGGGTGGAGGTCCGGGCGGCGGGGCTGAACTTCCGGGATGTGCTGGTGGCTTTGGGCGTGGTGTCTGCCGACGGTTTGGGGGTGGGGTGCGAGGGCGCGGGTGTGGTGACGGAGGTCGGTCCGGGGGTGAGTGGCCTGGTTCCGGGTGATCGGGTGATGGGTGTGCTGGCGGACGCGTTCGCGCCGGTCGCGGTGGCTGATCACCGTGTTCTGGTTCCGGTTCCGGAGGGGTGGTCGTTCGCGGATGCGGCGGCGGTGCCGGTGGCGTTCGCGACGGCGTGGTACGGGCTGGTGGATGTGGCCGGTGTACGGCCGGGTGAGCGGGTGCTGATTCATTCGGCCGCCGGTGGCGTGGGGATGGCGGCGGTGAGGATCGCTCAGTACCTGGGGCTGGAGGTGTTCGCGACAGCTGATCCGGCCAAGCACGATGTGCTGGTGGCGATGGGGGTAGCTGCGGATCACATCGCGTCGTCACGGACCACGGAATTCGGGGAACTTTTCCTGGCCACGACCGGTGGTGAGGGCGTCGACGTCGTGCTGAACAGCCTGGCCGGCGAGTTGGTGGACGCGTCGTTGCGGTTGCTGCGGGACGGCGGCCGGTTCGTCGAGCTGGGCAAGACCGACGTCCGTGACGCCGGCGAGGAGGCCGCGGCGCATCCGGGTGTGGGGTACGCGGCGTTCGATCTGCTGCCGGCGGCGGGGCCGGAGCGGCTCGGGCGGATTCTCGCCGAGTGTGTCGGGTTGCTGGCCGAGGGGGTCCTGGCCCGGTTGCCGGTGCTGGTGCGTGACCTGCGGCAGGCGCCGGAGATCTTCCGGTTCATGAGCCAGGGCGAGCACGTCGGCAAGATCGTGCTGACCCTGCCGCGGCCGTTGGATCCCGATGGCACGGTGTTGGTGACGGGTGGGACGGGCACGCTGGGTGGTCTGCTCGCGCGGCACCTGGTCGGCTGGCACGGGGTGCGGCATCTGACGCTGGTGTCCCGGCAGGGGCTGGATGCCCCTGGGGCGCGGGAACTGGTCGAGGAGTTGGCCGGGTTGGGGGCCCGGGTGCGGGTGGTGGCGTGTGACGTGTCGGACCGGGAAGCCGTCGCGGAACTGGTCGCCGGGGTGCCCTGGGAGCATCCCCTCACTGCCGTGATCCACACAGCAGGTGTGCTGGACGACGGGACGATCGCGTCGTTGACGCCGGAGCGGGTGGACACCGTGATGCGTCCGAAGGCGGACGCGGCGTGGTATCTGCATGAGGCGACCGCCGGGCTGGACCTGGCCGCGTTCGTCCTCTTCTCGAGCTTCTCGGCCACCTCGGGCGCTGCGGGTCAGGGCAACTATGCCGCGGCGAACGCGTTCCTGGACGCGCTGGCGTTGCACCGGCAGGCTCAGGGACTGCCTGCCGTGTCGCTGGCCTGGGGCTGGTGGGCCGACACCAGTGGCATGACCGAGCGCCTGGGCCACACCGACCACGCCCGGTTCGGCCGGTCGGGGATGCGTGCGTTGCAGGCGGCGGAGGGGCTGGCGTTGTTCGATCTGGCCTGCCGGCGTCCGGAGGCGAATCTGGTCCCGGTCGGGCTGGAACTGTCACGCCGTGGCGGGTCCGGGCAGGTGCCGCCGCTGTTGCGGGGCCTGGTCGGTTCAGGTCTGGCCCGGCGGGTCGCCCACGCGAGTGACCAGGACGGTTCCGGTCTGGCCCGGCGGCTGTCCGGCCTGGCCGTCGCCGATCAGCAGCGGCTGCTTCTCGATCTGGTGCGTGGTCACGTCGCCACCGTTTTGGGACACGCCTCCGTGGGGGGCGTCGATCCCGAGAAGGCGTTGCGGGACATGGGCTTCGATTCGCTGACGACGGTGGAGCTGCGCAACCGGCTGGCGGCAGCGGCGGGCCTACAGCTGCCTACGACGTTGGTGTTCGACCATCCGACCTCCTCGCGGCTGGCCACCTACCTGCGGCAGCAGCTGACCGGTGCGGTCGAGGCCGTGTCGGTGACGCCGGTGACCGCGATGGCAGTGGACGAGCCGATCGCCATTGTCGGGATGGGTTGCCGGTTCCCGGGTGGGGTGTCGTCGCCTGAAGAGTTGTGGACTTTGCTTGCGGGCGGTGTTGACGCCATTTCGGAGTTCCCGACGCAGCGTGGCTGGGATCTGGCCGGTGATGGTTTCGCCCAGGTGGGCGGTTTCCTTCATGACGCGGCGGGGTTCGATGCGGGGTTCTTCGGGATTTCGCCGCGTGAGGCGTTGGCGATGGATCCGCAGCAGCGGTTGCTGCTGGAGACATCGTGGGAGGCGCTGGAACGGGCGGGCATCGACCCGGAGTTGTTGAGGGGCAGCAGGACCGGGGTGTTCGTGGGCGGGGCCGGTTTTGGGTACGAGACTCTGGGGGCTGCCTCGGAGGAGCTGGACGGCTACCGGCTCACTGGCGGCGCGGACAGTGTGATGTCGGGCCGCATCGCGTATGTGCTGGGGTTGGAAGGGCCCGCGATCACGGTGGACACGGCGTGTTCGTCGTCGTTGGTCGCGTTGCATCTCGCGGCCCAGGCGTTGCGGGCCGGTGAGTGCTCGATGGCGCTGGCCGGTGGTGTGGCGGTGATGTCCACACCGGGGATCTTTGCCGAGTTTGCCACGCAGGGTGGGTTGGCGGGCGACGGCCGTTGCAAGTCCTTTGCTGGGGCGGCTGATGGCACCGGGTGGGGTGAGGGTGTCGGGTTGGTGGTGGTGGAGCGGTTGTCGGATGCGCGGCGTAACGGTCATCGGGTGTTGGCGGTGGTGCGGGGTTCGGCGGTGAATCAGGATGGTGCGTCGAATGGGTTGTCGGCGCCGAATGGTCCGTCGCAGCAGCGGGTGATCCGGCAGGCCTTGGCGAGTGCGGGTGTGTCCGCTGCTGAGGTGGATGTGGTGGAGGCGCACGGCACGGGGACTCGGCTGGGGGATCCCATTGAGGCCCAGGCGTTGTTGGCGACCTATGGGCAGGATCGTCCGGTGGATCGTCCGCTGTGGTTGGGGTCGTTGAAGTCCAACATCGGTCATACGCAGGCGGCTGCTGGTGTTGCGGGTGTGATCAAGATGGTGCTGGCGATGCGGCACGGGCAACTGCCCCGCACCCTCCACGTGGACCAGCCGTCTCCGGAGGTGGAGTGGTCGGCGGGTGCGGTGGAGTTGTTGACGGAGCAGCAACCGTGGCCGGTGGTCGATCGGCCGTGGCGGGCGGGGGTGTCCTCGTTCGGGATCAGTGGCACTAACGCCCACCTCATCCTGGAACAGGCCCCTGAGCTTGAACCGGCTTCTGATGTGGATGTTGTTGCTCCGTCGGTGGTGCCGTGGGTGTTGTCGGGGAGGTCGGAGTCGGCATTGCGGGATCAGGCGCGGCGGCTCGCGGCACACGTAGAGGCGAACCCGGGGCTGGACCCGGTGGACGTGGGTGCGGCCTTGGTGTCCACCCGGGCGAGTTTTGAGCATCGGGCGGTGGTCCTGGGCGCTGGCCGGGACGAGTTGATAGCCGGGCTGGGCGGACTGGTGGCGGGGGAGCCGGGTGCCGGTGTGGTGACCGGGCTGGCTGGCCAGAGCGCTGTGGTGTTTGTGTTCCCTGGTCAGGGGTCGCAGTGGGTGGGTATGGCGCGGGGGTTGCTGGTGTCTTCGCCGGTGTTCGCGGAGCGGATGGGGGAGTGCGCCGAGGCACTGGCGCCGTTCGTGGAGTGGGATCTGTTGGAGGTGCTGGGGGACCGCGAGGCGTTGGAGCGGGTTGATGTGGTGCAGCCGGTGTTGTGGGCGGTGATGGTGTCGTTGGCGGAGGTGTGGCGGTCGTTGGGGGTGGTGCCGGCTGCTGTGGTGGGGCATTCGCAGGGGGAGATTGCGGCGGCGTGTGTGGCGGGCGGACTGTCGCTGGCTGACGGCGCCAGGGTCAGTGCGGTGCGCAGCCGTCTGATCGCCGGGTCACTGTCCGGGCGGGGTGGGATGGTGTCGGTGGGGTTGCCTCAGGCTGAGGTGGAGTTGTTGGTTGCGCGGTGGGAGGGGCGGTTGTCGGTTGCGGCGGTGAACGGGCCGTCGTCGGTGGTGGTGTCCGGGGATGCGGAGGCGGTGGCGGAGTTGGTCGAGGCGGGGAAGGCGGAGGGTTTCCGGGCTCGTCGGGTCGAGGTGGACTACGCGTCGCATTCCTCGCAGGTCGAGGAGATCGAGACGGAGTTGGTCGCGTCCCTGGCCGGGATCACCCCGGTGGAGGGTGCGGTCGCGTTCTACTCCACCGTGACCGGTGAACTGACCGACACCCGTGAGCTGGACGCCGGCTACTGGTACCGCAACCTGCGGGAGACGGTACGGCTGGCGGACACCACCCGGGCACTGGCCGAGGCTGGCCACGGGGTGTTCGTGGAGGTCAGTCCTCATCCGGTGCTGACTCCCAGCCTGGAAGAGACTCTGTTCGAGTCCCACCCTGCGGCGGTTGTGACCGGGACCCTGCGCCGGGACGGGAACGAACCTGAGCAACTCCTGGCTGCTGTGGCCCGGTTGCACACCCGCGGTGTTCCGGTGGACTGGCCGGCGATCGTGGGCCGGGACGCGGCGGTTGATCTGCCGACGTACGCCTTCCAGCGTGAGCGGTACTGGCCGCGTCCCCGGGCCGTGGCCGGAGACGCGCGGGGTATGGGGCTGGTTTCGGTGGGTCACCCGTTGCTGGGGGCGGCGGTGGAGTGGGCTGGTGGTGAGGGTGTCGTGTTCACCAGCCGCCTGTCCCTCACTTCGCAGGACTGGTTGGCCGACTGCACGGTGAATGACGTGGTGGTCGTGCCGGGCGCCGCGTTGGTGGAGATGGTGGTGCGGGCTGGTGATGAGGTGGGGTGTGGTGTTCTGGAGGATCTGACGCTGGAGCGGCCGTTGGTGCTGCCGGCGCGTGGGGCTGTGCAGGTGCAGGTGGTGCTCGAGGCTCCGGCGGAGGAGGGGCGTCGTGGGGTGAGTGTGTACTCCCGGCCGGAGGAGACGGCCGGGGAGGCGGGCTGGACACGGCACGCCGGCGGAACGCTGACCGTGTCAGGGGTTCCCGCGCCGGTGTGGCAGGAAGTGGTATGGCCGCCGGCGGGAGCGGAACCGGTGCCGGTGGACGGGTTCTACGAGGACCTGGCCGCGACAGGCTATGGATACGGGCCGTCGTTCCAGGGGCTGCGGGCGGTGTGGCGGCGGGGCGATGAACTCTTCGTCGAGGTGCGGCTACCTGACGAAGTGGCCGAGCGCGCGGGCGAGTTCGGGATCCACCCGGCGTTGTTCGACGCAGCTT
This sequence comes from Streptomyces sp. AMJ-169, assembly GCF_055597585.1. Lineage (NCBI taxonomy): Bacteria > Bacillati > Actinomycetota > Actinomycetes > Kitasatosporales > Streptomycetaceae > Streptomyces > Streptomyces sp. AMJ-169. Next base: position 16,170 of record NZ_JBVLTJ010000027.1, on the reverse strand, counting down.
TGCATGCCGCCGCGTTCCTGCCCGGCGAGGGCGAAGGCGGGCTCCCGTTCACGTGGAACGGGATGTCGTTGCACGCGTCGGGTGCGCGGTCGTTGCGGGTACGGCTGTCGGTGACCGGGGACGACACCCTCTGCCTGGACGCGGCTGATGACACGGGCGCCCCGGTGCTGTCGGTGAACTCTCTGACGCTGCGGCCGGTGTGGGCGGAGCTGCTGGAGTCCGGGGACGAACACCGGTCGCTGTTCGGTGTGGACTGGGCGGTGCTGCCCGGCTCGGGGAACGAGGCGTCGGTCGGGTCGTGGGTGGTGGTCGGTGCCGGTGGGCTGGAGCTGGAGTCGGTGGGGGCGTCGTGTTATGCCGGGGTGAGTGACCTGGTGGAGGCGGTCGGGGCGGGTGTGCCTGTGCCGGAGGTGGTGGTTGTCCCCTGCGCCGGGTCGTTGGACGGTGACCGGGGTGCGGATGCGCGGGTGCTGACCGGTCAGGTGCTGGGTGTGGTGCGGGAGATGCTGGCGGAGGAGCGGTTGGGTGGTTCCCGGCTGCTGGTGGTCACGCGTGGTGCGGTGGCGGCCGGGGTGGGCGAGGGTGTGTCGGATCTGGCTGGTGGTGCGGTGTGGGGGTTGGTGCGGTCGGCGATGTCGGAGCATCCGGGCCGGCTGGTGCTGGCTGATGTGGAGTCGTTCGAGTCGGACGTGCCGCTGGTGGCGGGACTGGCGGGTGGTGACGAGCCTGAGGTCGCGGTGCGTGGTGGCCGGGTGCTGGTACGGCGGCTGGTCCGTCCGGACACCGGAGTGCTGGCCCTGCCGCGGTCGTTGGATCCCGACGGCACGGTGTTGGTGACGGGTGGGACGGGCACGTTGGGTGGTCTGCTGGCGCGGCACCTGGTCGACCGGCACGGAGCACGGCATCTGACGCTGGTATCCCGGCAGGGGCTGGATGCCCCGGGCGCGGCTGGGCTGGTGGCTGGCCTGGAGTCGGCTGGGGCGAGTGTGACCGTGGTGGCCTGCGACGTGTCGGATCGGGATGCCGTAGCCGAACTGATCGCCGGAGTGCCCCGGGAGCGCCCCCTCACTGCCGTGATCCATACAGCAGGTGTGCTGGACGACGGGACGATCGCGTCGTTGACGCCGGAGCGGGTGGACACCGTGATGCGTCCGAAGGCGGACGCGGCCTGGTACCTGCACGAGGCGACCGCCGGACTGGACCTGGCAGCCTTCGTCCTCTTCTCAAGCTTCGCGGCCACTTCCGGTAGCGCGGGTCAGGGCAACTATGCCGCGGCGAACGCGTTCCTGGATGCGCTGGCGTTGCACCGGCAGGCGCAGGGACTGCCTGCTGTGTCGCTGGCCTGGGGTTTGTGGGCCGACGCCAGTGGCATGACCGAGCACCTGGGCAACACCGATCACGCCCGGCTGGGCCGGGCAGGGGTGCGTCCCATGCCGGCGGCGGAAGGGCTGGCGCTGTTCGATCTGGCCTGCCGACGCCCCGAGGCGAATCTGGTCCCGGTCGGGCTGGAGCTGCCACGACACAACGGATCAGGCCCGGTGCCACCGCTGTTGCGGGGATTGGTGGCCGGCGGACCGGCCCGGCCGGTCGCCCGCACCGGCGACCATGACGGTTCCAGTCTGGCCCGGCGGCTGACCGCCCTGGCCGTCGCCGATCAGCAGCGGCTGCTTCTCGATCTGGTGCGCGGTCACGTCGCCACCGTTTTGGGACACGCCTCGGCGGGGGCCGTCGATCCTGAGAAGGCGTTGCGGGACATGGGCTTCGATTCGCTGACGACGGTGGAACTGCGCAACCGGCTGGCGACGGCGACAGGGCTGCGGCTGCCTACGACGTTGGCGTTCGACCACCCGACCGCCTCGCGGCTGGCCACCTACCTCCGGCAGCAGCTGACCGGCGCGGTCGAGGCCGTGCCGATGGCTCCGGTTGTGGTGAAGGCCGAGCCGGACGAGCCGATCGCCATCGTAGGGATGGGCTGCCGGTTCCCAGGTGGGCTGTCGTCGCCGGAGCAGTTGTGGGATGCGGTGGTGTCCTCGGCTGATGCGGTGGGTGAGTTCCCTGGTGATCGGGGCTGGGATCTGACCGGTGACAGTTACGCCCAGGTGGGCGGTTTCCTTCACGACGCGGCGGAGTTCGACGCGGGGTTCTTCGGGATCTCTCCGCGTGAGGCGCTGGCGATGGATCCCCAGCAGCGGTTGCTGCTGGAGACGGCGTGGGAGGCGCTGGAACGAGCCGGCATCGACCCGGACGTGCTGAAGGGCAGCAAGACCGGGGTGTTCGTGGGCGGGGCCGGTTTTGGGTACGAGACCGTGGGAGCGGCCTCGGACGAACTGGACGGATACCACCTCACCGGTAACGCGGACAGTGTGTTGTCGGGCCGGATCGCGTATGTGCTGGGGTTGGAAGGGCCCGCGATCACGGTGGACACGGCGTGCTCGTCGTCGCTGGTGGCGCTGCATTTGGCCGCGCAGGCGCTGCGGTCCGGGGAATGTGATCTGGCGCTGGCCGGTGGTGTGACGGTGATGTCCACACCGGGGATCTTTGCCGAGTTCGCCGTTCAGGGCGGGTTGGCGTGGGATGGCCGCTGCAAGGCGTTCTCCGCGACCGCTGATGGGACCGGGCTCGCGGAAGGCGTCGGGTTGGTGGCGGTGGAGCGGTTGTCGGACGCCCGGCGTAACGGTCATCGGGTGTTGGCGGTGGTGCGGGGTTCGGCGGTGAATCAGGATGGTGCGTCGAACGGGTTGTCGGCGCCGAATGGTCCGTCGCAGCAGCGGGTGATCCGGCAGGCGCTGGCGAGTGCTGGTGTGTCTGCGGCTGAGGTGGACGTCGTGGAGGCGCACGGCACGGGGACCCGGCTGGGTGACCCGATCGAGGCTCAGGCACTGCTGGCGACGTACGGCCAGGGTCGGCCGGTGGATCGTCCGCTGTGGTTGGGGTCGTTGAAGTCCAACATCGGTCACACGCAAGGCGCGGCAGGGGTGGCCGGTGTGATCAAGATGGTGCTGGCGATGCAAGAGGGCGTGTTGCCGCGGACGTTGCATGTGGACGAGCCGACGCCTGAGGTGGACTGGTCGGCGGGTGCGGTGGAGTTGCTGACGGAGCAGCGGTCGTGGCCGGTGGTCGACCGGCCGTGGCGGGCCGGGGTGTCCTCCTTCGGGATCAGCGGCACCAACGCCCACCTCATCCTCGAACAGGCCCCGGAATCAGCATCGGTGCCCGATGTGGATGTCGTTGCTCCCGTGGTGTCGCCGTCGGTGGTGCCGTGGGTGTTGTCGGGGAGGTCGGAGTCGGCGTTGCGGGATCAGGCGCGGCGGCTCGCGGCGTTTGTGGAGGCGGGTGCGGGGCTGGATCTGGTGAGTGTGGGTGCGGCTTTGGTGTCCACGCGGGCGAGTCTGGGGCATCGGGCGGTGGTCCTGGGCGCTGGCCGGGACGAGTTGATAGCCGGGCTGGGTGGGTTGGCGGCCGGGGAGCCGGGTGCTGGTGTGGTGACCGGGCTGGTGGGTCAGGGTGTGGCCGGTGGGCGTGGCGTGGTGTTCGTGTTCCCTGGTCAGGGGTCGCAGTGGGCGGGGATGGCGCAGGAACTGCTGGCGTCCTCGCCGGTGTTCGCGGAGCGGATGCGTGAGTGCGCCGAGGCGTTGGCGCCGTTTGTGGAGTGGGATCTGGTGGGGGCGTTGGGTGATGAGGAGGGGTTGAAGCGGGTTGATGTGGTGCAGCCGGTGTTGTGGGCGGTGATGGTGTCGCTGGCGGAGGTGTGGCGGTCGTTGGGGGTGGTGCCGGCGGCTGTGATGGGGCACTCGCAGGGGGAGATCGCGGCGGCGTGTGTGGCAGGCGGGCTGTCGTTGGCCGACGGTGCCAGGATCGTCGAGGTGCGCAGCCGGCTGTTCGCGAGGTCGCTGTCGGGGCGGGGCGGGATGGTGTCGGTCGGGCTGTCCCGCGCGGGGGCGGAGTCGCTGATCGCTCGCTGGGCGGGGCGGTTGTCGCTCGCGGCGGTGAACGGGCCGTCGTCGGTGGTGGTGTCTGGTGACGCGGAGGCGGTGGCGGAGCTGGTCGTGGCGGGGGAGGCGGAGGGGTTCCGGTCCCGTCGGATGGACACGGACTGTGCGGGGCATTCGGTGCAGGTGGATCAGCTCAGGGCCGAGATGGTCGAGGTCATGGCAGGTGTCACCCCGGTGGAGAGCTCTGTCGAGTTCTACTCCACGGTGACCGGTGAGCTGATGGACACCCGCGAGCTGGGTGCGGAGTACTGGTATCGCAATCTGCGGGAGACGGTGCGGCTGGCCGAGACCACCCCGGTGGTGGCGGCAGCCGGCTACGGGGTGTTCCTGGAAGTCAGTCCTCATCCGGTGCTGATTCCCAGCCTGGAGGACACCCTGTTCGAGTCCCACCCCGCAGCGGTTGTGACCGGGACTTTGCGCCGGGACGGGAACGACTCCGAACAGTTCCTGACTGCCCTGTCCACTCTCCACACTCACGGCGTCCCGGTGGACTGGTCCGCGATAGTGGGCCGGGGTTCGGTGGTGGATCTGCCGACGTATGCGTTCCAGCGTGAGCGGTATTGGCCGCGTCCCCGGGCGGTGGCGGGGGATGTGCGGGGCGCCGGATTGATGTCGCTGGGCCACCCCTTGCTGGGGGCGGCGGTGGAACTGGCCGGTGGTGAGGGCGCGGTGTTCACCAGTCGGCTGTCTCTGGCCTCGCATGGCTGGCTGGCCGATCACACGGCGCGGGGTGTGGTGTTGCTGGCGGGCACTGCGTTCGTGGAGATGGTGGTGCGGGCTGGTGATGAGGTGGGGTGTGGTGTTCTGGAGGATTTGACGCTGGAGCGGCCGTTGGTGCTGCCCGAGCGCGGGGCCGTGCAGGTACAGGTGGTGCTCGAGGCGCCGACGGAGGGCCGTCGCGTGGTGAGCGTGTACTCCCGGTCGGAGGAAGCAGCCGGGGAAGCGGGCTGGACACGGCATGCCGGCGGAACGCTGACTGCGTCAGGGGTTTCCGCGCCGGTGTGGCAGGAAGTGGTATGGCCGCCGGTGGATGCCGTCGCGGTGGAGGTGGACGGGTTCTATGAGGACCTGGCCGCGACGGGTTACGGGTACGGGCCGGTCTTCCAGGGGTTGCGGGGGGTGTGGCGGCGGGGCGAGGAACTCTTCGCCGAGGTGCGGCTACCTGACGAAGTGGCCGAGCGCGCGGGCGAGTTCGGAATCCATCCGGCGTTGTTCGACGCCGCCCTGCACGCCGCCGCGTTCCTGCCTGGTTCCGGTGAGGGCGAGGGTGGGCTCCCGTTTGCCTGGGGCGGGGTGTCGCTGCATGCGTCGGGCGCGAGGTCGTTGCGGGTGCGGCTGTCGGGGACCGGGGAGGGAACGCTCTGCCTGGACGCGGCTGATGACACGGGCGCCCCGGTGGTGTCGGTGGGTTCGTTGACGTTGCGGCCGGTGTGGGCGGAGCTGCTGGAGTCCGGGGATGAGCACCGGTCGCTGTTCAGCGTGGACTGGACGGTGCTGCCCGGCTCGGGGAGTGAGGCGTCGGTCGGGTCGTGGGTGGTGGTCGGTTCCGGTGGGCTGGAGCTGGGGTCGGTGGGGGTGTCGTGTTATGCCGGGCTGGGCGACTTGGTGGAGGCGGTCGGGGCGGGTGTGCCTGTGCCAGAGGTGGTGGTTGTCCCCTGTGCCGGGGTGTTGGACGGTGACCGGGGTGCGGATGCGCGGGTACTGACCGGCCAAGTGCTGGGCGTGGTGCGGGAGATGCTGGCGGAGGAGCGGCTGGGCGCTTCCCGGCTGCTGCTGGTCACGCGTGGTGCGGTGGCGGCCGGTGTTGGTGAGGGTGTGCTGGATCTGGCTGGTGGTGCGGTGTGGGGGTTGGTGCGGTCGGCGATGTCGGAGCATCCGGGCCGGCTGGTGCTGGCTGATGTGGAGTCGTTCGAGTCGGATGTGCCGGTGGTGGTGGGGCTGGCGGGTGGTGATGAGCCTGAGGTCGCGGTGCGTGGTGGCCGGGTGCTGGTACGGCGGCTGGTCCGTCCGGACACCGGCGTGCTGGCCCTGCCGCGGCCGTTGGATCCCGACGGCACGGTGTTGGTCACGGGCGGGACGGGCACGTTGGGTGGCCTGTTGGCGCGGCACCTGGTCGACCGGCACGGAGCACGGCATCTGACGCTGGTGTCCCGGCAGGGGCTGGATGCCCCTGGGGCGCGGGAACTGGCCGATGAGTTGACCGGACTGGGCGCCCAGGTGCGGGTGATGGCGTGTGATGTGTCGGACCGGGATGCCGTAGCCGCGCTGGTCGCCGGAGTGCCGCAGGAACATCCGCTCACCGCTGTGATTCATGCGGCGGGTGTGCTGGACGACGGGGCGGTCGCGTCGTTGACGCCGGAGCGGGTGGATGCGGTGATGCGTCCGAAGGCGGACGCGGCGTGGTACCTGCACGAGGCGACCGTCGGTCTGGACCTGGCCGCGTTCGTGTTGTTCTCGAGCTTCTCGGCAACCTCGGGTGCTGCGGGTCAGGGTAACTATGCCGCGGCGAACGCGTTCCTGGATGCGCTGGCGTTGCACCGGCGGGCGCAGGGGCTGCCGGCTGTGTCGCTGGCCTGGGGCTGGTGGGCCGACAGCAGCATGGCCGGCCGTCTGGACCACGCCGACTACGCCGGGGTGCGTGCGTTGTCGGCGGTGGAGGGGCTGGCGTTGTTCGATCTGGCCTGCCGGCGTCCGGAGGCGTATCTGGTCCCGGTCGGGCTGGAGTTGTCACGACACAACGGGTCCGGGCAGGTGCCGCCGTTGTTGCGGGGCTTGGTGGTTGCTGGCCCGGCCCGGCGGGTCGCCCGCACCGGCGACCAGGACGGTTCCGGTCTGGCCCAGCGGCTGTCCGCCCTGGCCGTCGCCGACCAGCAGCGGCTGCTTCTCGATCTGGTGTGTGGTCACGTCGCCACTGTTCTGGGACACACCTCCGTGGAAGCCGTCGATCCCGAGAAGGCGTTGCGGGACATGGGCTTCGATTCGCTGACGACGGTGGAGTTGCGCAATCGGCTGGCGACGGCGACAGGGCTGCAACTGCCCGCGACGCTGGCCTTCGACCACCCGACCGCCTCGCGACTGGCCACCTACCTGCGGCAGCAGCTGACCGGCGCGGTCGAGGCTGTGTCAGTGACGCCGGTGACCGCGCTGGCGGTGGACGAGCCGATCGCCATCGTAGGGATGGGCTGCCGGTTCCCGGGTGATGTGGAGAGCCCTGAGCAGTTGTGGGCCCTGCTCGCGGGCGGTGTCGACGCCATCTCGGAGTTCCCGACCCAACGCGGCTGGGATCTGACGGGTGATGGTTTCGCCCAGGTGGGCGGTTTCCTTCACGACGCGGCGGGGTTTGATGCGGGGTTCTTCGGGATCTCGCCGCGTGAGGCGTTGGCGATGGATCCCCAGCAACGGTTGCTGCTGGAGACATCGTGGGAGGCGCTGGAGCGGGCGGGGATCGATCCGGACGCGCTGAAGGGCAGCAAGACCGGGGTGTTCGTGGGCGGGGCCGGTTCGGGATACGACACTGCGGGGGAGACCTCGGGCGAACTGGACGGCTACCGGCTCACCGGTGGTGCGGGCAGTGTGTTGTCGGGGCGGATCGCTTACACGTTGGGGTTGGAAGGGCCTGCGGTGACGGTGGACACGGCGTGTTCATCGTCGCTGGTCGCGTTGCATTGGGCTACCCAGGCATTGAGGTCCGGGGAGTGTGATCTGGCGCTGGCCGGTGGTGTGACGGTGATGTCCACACCAGGGACCTTTGCCGAGTTCGCGATTCAGGGTGGGTTGGCAGGGGACGGCCGTTGCAAGGCGTTCGCTGCGGCGGCCGACGGCACCGGATGGGCCGAGGGTGTCGGGTTGGTCGTGGTGGAGCGGTTGTCGGACGCCCGGCGCAACGGTCACCGGGTGCTGGCGGTGGTGCGGGGTTCGGCGATCAACCAAGACGGCGCGTCGAACGGGCTGACCGCGCCGAATGGTCCGTCGCAGCAGCGGGTGATCCGGCAGGCCTTGGCGAGTGCCGGTGTGTCTGCGGCTGAGGTGGATGTCGTGGAGGCGCACGGCACAGGCACGCGGCTGGGGGATCCGATCGAGGCTCAGGCGCTGTTGGCGACCTATGGGCAGGACCGTCCGGCGGATCGTCCGCTGTGGCTGGGGTCGCTGAAGTCCAACATCGGTCACACGCAGGCCGCCGCCGGTGTCGCCGGTGTGATCAAGATGGTGCTGGCGATGCAGCAGGGCGTGCTGCCCCGCACCTTGCACGTGGATCAGCCGACGCCTGAGGTGGACTGGTCAGCCGGGGCGGTGGAGTTGCTGACCGAACAACGACAGTGGCCGGTGGTCGGTCGGCCTTGGCGTGCTGGGGTGTCCTCGTTCGGAGTCAGTGGCACCAACGCCCACCTCATCCTCGAACAGGCCCCTGACGCAGTGCCGGTGTCCGACGTGGATGTTGTTGCTCCGTCGGTGGTGCCGTGGGTGCTGTCGGCCAGGTCGGAGTCGGCGTTGCGGGATCAGGCGCGGCGTCTCGCGGCACACGTAGAGGCGGATGCGGGACTGGATCTGGTGAGTGTGGGTTCGGCGCTGGTGTCCACGCGGGCGAGTCTGGGGCATCGGGCGGTGGTTCTGGGCACGGGCCGGGACGAACTGATCGCCGGGCTGGGCGGGTTGGCGGCTGGGGAGCCGAATACCGGTGTGGTGTCGGGGGTTGCTGGTCTGAGTGGTCGGACGGCGTTCTTGTTCACGGGTCAGGGTGCGCAGCGGTTGGGGATGGGGCGTGAGCTGGCTGAGGAGTTCCCGGTGTTTGCGGAGGCGTTCGGGGAGGTGTGTGCCGGGTTTGAGGGTCTGCTCCCGGGGTCGCTTCGGGAGGTTGTGTTCGGCGGGGATGAGGGTCGGTTGACGGGGACGGGGTGGGCGCAGCCGGCGTTGTTCGCGTTCGAGGTGGCCCTGTTCCGGTTGTTGTCGTCGTGGGGTGTCACTCCGGATTTTGTGGTGGGGCATTCGATCGGTGAGCTGTCGGCGGCGTATGTGGCGGGTGTGTGGTCGTTGCGGGATGCGTGCCGGGTGGTGGCGGCACGGGCCGGGCTGATGCAGGCGTTGCCCGCTGAGGGGGTCATGCTGGCCGTGGAGGCGAGCGAGGACGAGATCGCCGAGGTGTCGGGCGAGATTGCTGGCTGGGGTGAGCGGGCCACGGTCGGGGCGGTCAACGCGGCCCGTTCCGTGGTGCTCTCGGGTGACGCCGCAGTGGTTGAGGCGATGGGCGAGCTCTGGCGTGACCGGGGCCGGAGGGTGCGGCGCCTGCGCGTCAGCCATGCGTTCCACTCACCCTTGATGGACCCCATGCTCGATTCGTTCGCCGAGGTACTGGGCGGGGTGGAGTTCAGCTCCCCGTCGGTGGGGATGACGCTGACGGCTGAGCAGGTGTGCAGTGCGGAGTACTGGGTGCGGCAGGTGCGCGAGCCCGTCCGTTTCGCCGACATGCTGACCGGGCTGAGCGCTGAAGGCGTGACACATTTCGTGGAAATCGGTCCCGACGGCGTGCTGACGGGTCTGGGATCGGGCGCGGTGGACGGAGTCTTCCTCGCCACCCAGCGCCGGGACCGCCCCGAGGTCCACACTGCCCTGACCGCCCTGTCCACTCTCCACACCAGCGGCGTCCGGGTGGACTGGCCGACGATCGTGGGCCAGGGTTCGGTGGTCGATCTGCCGACGTATGCGTTCCAGCGTGAGCGCTACTGGCCGCGCCCCCGGGCTGTGGCGGGGGATGTGCGGGGCGCCGGGTTGATGTCGCTGGGCCACCCGTTGCTGGGGGCGGCGGTGGAGTGGGCCGGCGGTGAGGGCGTGGTCTTCACCAGTCGCCTGTCCCTCACCTCGCACGACTGGCTGGCCGACTGCACGGTGAACGACGTGGTGGTCGTACCGGGCACCGCGCTCGTGGAGATGGTGGTGCGGGCTGGTGATGAGGTGGGGTGTGGTGTTCTGGAGGATTTGACGCTGGAGCGGCCGTTGGTGCTGCCCGGGCGCGGGGCCGTGCAGGTGCAGGTGGTGCTCGAGGCGCCGACGGAGGGCCGTCGCGTGGTGAGCGTGTACTCCCGGCCCGAGGAGACGGCCGGGGAAGCGAGCTGGACACGGCACGCCGGCGGAACGCTGACCGCGTCAGGGGTTCCCGCGCCGGTGTGGCTGGAAGCGGCGTGGCCGCCGGCGGGAGCGGAACCGGTGGAGATGGACGGGTTCTATGAGGACCTGGCCGAGACGGGTTACGGGTACGGGCCGGTCTTCCAGGGGTTGCGGGGGGTGTGGCGGCGGGGTGGGGAGGTCTTCGCCGAGGTGCGGCTACCTGACGAAGTGGCCGAGCGGGCGGGCGAGTTCGGGATTCACCCGGCGTTGTTCGACGCCGCCCTGCAAGCCGCCGCGTTCCTGCCCGCAGGGGGCGAGGGCAGGCTCCCGTTCACGTGGAACGGGGTGTCGTTGCACGCGTCGGGCGCACGGTCGTTGCGGGTACGGCTGTCCGTGACCGGGGACAACAGCCTTTGCCTGGACGCGGCTGATGACACGGGCGCCCCGGTGCTGTCGGTGAACTCTGTGGCGCTGCGGCCGGTGTGGGCGGAGCTGTCCGGGGATGAACACCGGTCGCTGTTCAGCGTGGACTGGACGGTGTTGTCCGGTATGGAGAAGGAAGTGCCGGTCGGGTCGTGGGTGGTGATCGGTGCCGGTGGGCTGGAGCTGGGGCCGGTGGGGGCGTCGTGTTATGCCGGGCTGAGCGACTTGGTGGACGCGGTCAGTGCTGGGATGCCTGTGCCGGAGGTGGTGGTTGTCCCCTGCACCGGGTCGTTGGACGGCGACCGGGGTGCGGATGCACGGGTACTGACCGGCCAAGTGCTCGGTGTGGTGCGGGAGATGCTGGCGGAAGAGCGGCTGGGCGCTTCCCGGCTGCTGGTGCTGACCCGTGGCGCGGTGGCGGCCGGGGTGGGCGAGGGCGTGCCGGATCTGGCCGGTGGTGCGGTGTGGGGGCTGGTGCGTTCGGCGATGTCGGAGCATCCGGGCCGGCTGGTGCTGGCTGACGTGGAGTCGTTCGAGTCGGATGTGCCGGTGGTAGTGGGGCTGGCTGCTGGTGACGAGCCTGAGGTCGCGGTGCGTGGTGGCCGGGCACTGGTACGGCGGCTGGTCCGTCCGGACACCGGAGTGCTGGCCCTGCCGCGGTCGTTGGATCCCGACGGCACGGTGTTGGTCACGGGCGGGACGGGCACGTTGGGCGGCCTGCTGGCACGGCACCTGGTCGACCGGCACGGAGCACGGCACCTGACGCTGGTGTCACGCCGGGGACCGGCCGCGCCGGGAGCGCGGGAACTCGTCGAGGAGCTGGCCGGACTGGGCGCCCAGGTACGGGTGATGGCCTGCGACATGGCGGACCGGGGTGCCGTAGCCGAACTGGTCGCAGGCGTGCCCCGGGAGCACCCCCTCACGGCCGTGATCCATACAGCAGGTGTGCTGGACGACGGGACGATCGCGTCGTTGACGCCGGAGCGGGTGGACACCGTGATGCGTCCGAAGGCGGACGCGGCCTGGTACCTGCACGAAGCGACCGCCGGGCTGGACCTGGCCGCCTTCGTCCTGTTCTCGAGTTTCGCGGCCACTTCCGGTAGCGCGGGCCAGGGCAACTATGCCGCGGCGAACGCGTTCCTGGACGCGTTGGCGTTGCACCGGCACGCGCAGGGCCTGCCGGCCGTATCGCTGGCCTGGGGCTGGTGGGCCGACAGCAGCAGCATGACCGAGAGCCTGGGCCAAAGCGACCACGCCCGGCTGGACCGGGCCGGGGTGCGTGCCATGCCAGCTGCGGAGGGGCTGGCGCTGTTCGATCTGGCCTGCCGACGCCCGGAAGCGAATCTGGCCCCGATCCGGCTCGAGCTGCCACGACACAACGGGTCCGGGCCGGTGCCGCCGCTGTTGCGGGGATTGGTGGCCAGCGGGCGGGCTCGGCCGGTCGCCCGCACCGGCGACCAGGATGGTTCCGGTCTGTCTCGGCGGCTGACCGCCCTGGCCACCGCCGACCAGCAGCGGCTGCTTCTCGATCTGGTGTGTGGTCACGTCGCCACCGTTTTGGGACACGCCTCGGCGGGGGCCGTCGATCCTGAGAAGGCGTTGCGGGACATGGGCTTCGATTCGCTGACGACGGTGGAGTTGCGCAACCGGCTGGCGACGGCGACAGGGCTGCAACTGCCCGCGACGCTGGCGTTCGACCACCCAACGGTGTCGCGACTGGCCGAATACCTCCACACCCGGCTCGCGCCCGCAGCGGACACCGACTCTGCCGAGGCACGGCTGCGCGAAGCGCTCGCCTCGATCCCGATCACGCGGTTGCGAGACGCAGGACTGATGGACGTGCTGCTGCGGCTTGCCGGTGCGAGCGAGGACGCGCCCGCGAACACGGAGACACAGCTCGACGAGATGGACGCGGCAGCACTTGTTGACTTCGTCCTGGATGAAAGGCACTGAGGTGACGGTTTCGCAGGACAGGCTTATCGAAGCGCTGCGCGAGTCGGTGAAGGAGACCGAGCGACTCCGCCGCCGCAATGCCGAGCTGACCACACTGGAGCCGATCGCGGTGGTCGGGATGGCGTGCCGCTTCCCCGGCGGGGTGACCTCGCCCGAGGACCTCTGGCGGCTGGTCGGCGACGGGGTGGACGCGATCTCCGATTTTCCCGTCGACCGCGGCTGGCCACAGGACACCCTCAACGACCCGGACCCCGACCACCGCGGCACCGGTTACACCCGGCACGGCGGTTTCCTTCACGACGCGGCGGGGTTCGATGCGGAGTTTTTCGGAATCTCGCCGCGTGAGGCGTTGGCGATGGATCCGCAGCAGCGGTTGTTGCTGGAGACGTCGTGGGAGGCGCTGGAACGGGCGGGCATCGACCCGGAGTTGTTGAGGGGCAGCAAGACCGGGGTGTTCGTGGGCGGGGCAGTCTCGGGATACGACACCGTGGGGGATGCCTCCGGTGACGCCGACGGCTACCTGCTGACCGGTAGCGCGAGCAGCGTGTTGTCGGGCCGGATCGCTTACACGTTGGGGTTCGAAGGGCCCGCGGTGACGGTGGACACGGCGTGTTCGTCGTCGTTGGTCGCGCTGCATCTCGCGGCTCAGGCACTGCGGTCCGGTGAGTGCTCGATGGCGCTGGCCGGTGGTGTGGCGGTGATGGCCACACCGGGCATCTTCGGCGGGTTCGCCATGTACGGCGGGTTGGCGGGGGACGGCCGTTGCAAGGCGTTCTCCTCGGCGGCCGACGGCACTGGGTGGGCCGAGGGTGTGGGGCTGTTGGTGGTGGAGCGGTTGTCGGACGCTCAGCGCAACGGTCACCGGGTGCTTGCGGTGGTGCGGGGCTCGGCGATCAACCAGGACGGTGCTTCGAACGGGCTGACCGCGCCGAACGGTCCGTCCCAGCAGCGGGTGATCCGACAGGCCTTGGCCAGTGCCGGTGTGTCTGCGGCTGAGGTGGATGTGGTGGAGGCGCACGGTACGGGGACCCGGCTGGGTGACCCGATCGAGGCCCAGGCGCTGTTGGCCACGTACGGGCAGGATCGGCCGGTGGATCGCCCGCTGTGGCTCGGATCGGTCAAGTCCAACATCGGTCACACGCTGGCGGCTGCTGGTGTCGCGGGTGTGATCAAGATGGTGCTGGCGATGCAGCGGGGTGTGTTGCCCCGCACTCTGCATGTGGATGAGCCGAGCACGGAGGTGGACTGGTCGGCGGGTGCGGTGGAGTTGCTGACCGAGCAGCAACCGTGGCCGGTGGTCGATCGGCCGTGGCGTGCGGGGGTGTCTTCGTTCGGAGTCAGTGGCACCAACGCTCACGTGATTCTCGAGCAGGCCCCGGAAGCAGTGCCGGTGTCCGATGTGGATGTTGTTGCTCCGGTGGTGGTTTCGTCGGTGGTGCCGTGGGTGTTGTCGGGGAGGTCGGAGTCGGCGTTGCGGGATCAGGCGCGGCGGCTTGTGGCGTTTGTGGAGGCGGGTGCGGGGCTGGATCTGGTGGGTGTGGGTGCGGCGCTTGTGGGGACCAGGGCGAGTCTGGTGCACCGGGCGGTTGTCCTGGGTGCTGGCCGGGACGAGTTGATAGCCGGGCTGGGTGGGTTGGCGGCCGGGGAGCCGGGTGCTGGTGTGGTGTCCGGGGTGGCTGACCGGGGTGTGGCTGGTGGGCGTGGTGTGGTGTTTGTGTTCCCGGGGCAGGGTTCGCAGTGGGTGGGTATGGCGCAGGGGTTGCTGGCGTCCTCCTCTGTGTTCGCGGAGCGGATGGGGGAGTGTGCTGAGGCGTTGGCCCCGTTCGTGGAGTGGGACCTGTTGGAGGCATTGGGGGATCAGGCGGCGCTGGAGCGCGTCGATGTGGTGCAGCCGGTGTTGTGGGCGGTGATGGTGTCGCTCGCGGAGGTGTGGCGTTCGCTGGGGGTGACGCCGGCTGCTGTGGTGGGGCATTCGCAGGGGGAGATCGCGGCGGCGTGCGTGGCGGGCGGGCTGTCGCTGGCCGACGGCGCCAGGGTCAGTGCGGTGCGCAGCCGTCTGATCGCCGGGTCACTGTCCGGGCGGGGTGGGATGGTGTCGGTGGGGTTGCCTCAGGCTGAGGTGGAGTTGTTGGTCGCGCGGTGGGAGGGGCGGTTGTCGGTTGCGGCGGTGAACGGGCTGTCGTCGGTGGTGGTGTCCGGTGATGCGGAAGCGGTGGCGGAGCTGGTTGTGGCGGGGGAGGCGGAGGGTTTCCGGGCTCGTCGGGTCGAGGTGGATTACGCGTCGCATTCCTCGCAGGTCGAGGAGATCGAGACGGAGTTGGTCGCGTCCCTGGCCGGGATCACCCCGGTGGAGGGTGCGGTCGCGTTCTACTCCACCGTGACCGGTGAACTGACCGACACCCGTGAGCTGGACGCCGGCTACTGGTACCGCAACCTGCGGCGGACAGTGCTGCTGGCGGACACCACCCGGGCACTGGCCGAGGCCAGTCATGGGGTGTTCGTGGAGGTCAGTCCGCATCCGGTGCTGACTCCCAGTCTGGAGGAGACTCTGTTCGAGTCCCACCCCGCGGCGGTCGTGACCGGGACCTTGCGCCGGGACGGGAACGAACCTGAACAACTCCTGGCTGCTGTGGCCCGGTTGCATACCCGTGGTGTTCCGGTGGACTGGCCGGCGATCGTGGGCCGGGACGCGGCGGTTGATCTGCCGACGTATGCCTTCCAGCGTGAGCGGTACTGGCCGGAGTCGGTGTCCGGGTCTGCGGTGGCAGGGGTGGAGGACGAGCTGTGGTCGGTGGTGCGGGGTGCGGATGTGGGGGTGTTGTCGGCTGAGTTGGGGGTCGACGAGGGGGTTTTGGCTGAGGTGGTGCCGGCGTTGTCGGCGTGGCGTGAGCGTCGGCGGGCCCGGTCCGCAGTGGATGGGTGGCGGTTCGCGGAGAGTTGGAAGCTGCTGCCGGGGATGTCCGGGGCTGCTCTGCCGGGCACCTGGCTGGTGGTGGTGCCCGCTGGGTGGGGTGAGGATGCGTGGGTTGCTTCTGTGATCGGGGCGTTGGGTGCTGGGGTGGTGCGGCTGGAGGTAGCGGGGGACGTCGACCGTGCCGTGCTTGCCGCGCAGTTGGCGGATCTGCCTGAGCCTGCTGGGGTGGTGTCGTTGCTGGGTGTGGTCGAGGAGGCGTGTGAGGGGTTCGACGCGACACCTGTCGGTCTGGCCGGGACGGTGGGGTTGGTCCAGGCGTTGGGTGATGCGGGGATCGCTGCGCGGGTGTGGTGTGTGACGCGGGGTGGGGTGTCGGTTGGGTCTGCGGATCCGGTGGGCAGTCCGGTGCAGACGGCGTTGTGGGGTTTTGGTCGTGCTGCGGCGTTGGATCTGCCGGGCCGGTGGGGTGGGCTGGTGGATCTGCCTGCGGTGTTCGACGGACAGACTGGTGGGTTGTTGGTGCGGGTGCTGATGGGTGGTGAGGATCAGGTCGCTGTGCGGGAGTCGGGTG
Source organism: Streptomyces sp. AMJ-169 (assembly GCF_055597585.1). Taxonomy (NCBI): domain Bacteria; kingdom Bacillati; phylum Actinomycetota; class Actinomycetes; order Kitasatosporales; family Streptomycetaceae; genus Streptomyces; species Streptomyces sp. AMJ-169. The sequence goes on along the minus strand of NZ_JBVLTJ010000027.1, from coordinate 218 downwards.
TGTACGGGCGTCGCCTGGTCCGGGCCGGGGCCGGTGCGGGGGGTGCTGAAGTTCGGTTGCGGGGTTCGGTGTTGATCACGGGTGGGACGGGTGGTCTGGGTGGGCATGTGGCGCGGTGGGCGGTGGCCCGTGGTGCGGAGCATGTGGTGCTGGTCAGCCGCCGGGGGCTGGAGGCTCCCGATGCGCTCGACCTGCGTGAGGAACTCACGGGGTTGGGT
>NZ_JBVLTJ010000026.1:0-64082 GCF_055597585.1 Streptomyces sp. AMJ-169 | reverse complement strand
GAACCCGTCCATCAGCAAGACCAGCCACCCCGCCGGGGCCCGGCTGGGATTCCTACACACGGATTAGGAGCCCTCGTGCAGCGCAAGGCCTATGTGACCGGCGTCGCCGCCCTCCTCGCGGCGCTGCTGGCCGGCTGTACGAGCGGTTCGGACGGCGGCGGCTCGACCGACAACTCCAACCCGGACAGCAGCGGCACGACGGCGGCGGCGCCCCAGCCCGGCCGCTACACGTCCCTCCCGCAGCCGTGCGTATCGGTGAGCCACGGCACGCTGGACGCCCTCCTCCCGGGCATCCGCCAGCTCACGGACCCGGACCGGCGCGACACGGCGTACGCGGGCACCCCGACCCTGACGTACGACACCGACCGCCGCGCCGGCTGCCGCTGGAAGGTGGACTCGACGGCGGCGACGGACCATCTGTCGGTGGACTTCGAGCGGGTGGTGTCGTACGACAGCGCGGTCAGCGACGACGCGCAGGCGGAGCTGCTGTTCGCGAAGAAGGTGGACGCGGCGGACCTCCCGACGCCGAGCGCGACCCCTTCGCCGACGGCGACCCCGTCGGTATCCGCGTCCGCGTCCCCGTCCGCGTCGGCCTCCGCCTCGGCGACCCCCTCCGCCACCCCCTCGCTGTCCCCCTCCCCCACGGCCGACATCCAGCCCCGCACCCTGGACGACCTGGGCGACGAGGCGTACGTCGACGACGCGCTCGTCAGCTCCGGCGGGGCCGCGAAACAGCGCACGATCACTGTGGCGTTCCGCACGTCGAACGTCATCGTGACCGTCCAGTACGACGAGCAGCCGACGACGCTCGGCACGGTCCCCGACAGCAAGGAAATGCAGGACAAGGCCAGGAAACTGGCGGCGCAGCTGGCCGACGCGCTGGGCTGAGCGGCGGCGGGTGAACGGCGGGGGCCGGATTCCGCAAAGCGTCCCGACGGCAGCCGCACAGCTCGTTCACCGCGTACCGTGACCCCTCGGACCGGACCCGACCGGGAACTCCGCGGAGCCCGCAGGAACCACGAGCGCGATGATCGAAGGAACCATGCAGCGACGAGCAGCCCAGCGCACGAAGCAGACCCGAACCCGGAAACACGCCCTGGTGGCGGTGGCCGCGCTCCCTGTGATGCTGCTGGCGGCGGCCTGCTCCTCGGACTCGGGCAGCGACAAGAGCGCTTCGGCGGCCGGCCAGTCGTCGTCGGCCGAGGCCCCCGGCGAGGTCACCTCGGCGGCGCCGACCCCGACCCTCCAGCCGGCCGTGTACGCCGCTCTGCCGGACGCCTGCAAGGCGATATCGCAGAAGACGCTCGACGGCACGGTGCCGAAGACGAAGGCGGGCAAGAAGTCGACGACGGACCAGGCGGGCACGCGCACGGGCTGCACGTGGGACAGCCTCGCCGACAACGGGGTGAAGGGCTCCCAATACCGCTGGCTGAGCGTGTCGTTGCTGCGGTTCGACTCCAACTCGGCGGCGGGCGAGGCCGATCGGCAGGCCCAGGAGTACTACACCCGGCAGGTGAAGGACGCCCAGGCGACGGAGGGCGCGACGAACGTCAAGGCGGCTGCCGGGGCCGGCATAGGTGACACCTCCACAACGATCCGCTACGACCAGAAGAAGAAGGAAGGGTCCTTCAAGCAGCAGACGGTCGTGGCGCGCGCGGAGAACGTCGTCATCACGGTGGACTACAACGGCGCCGGTTTCGCGGGTGACGAGACCCCTGACGCGGACGCCCTGGTGAAGCTCGCCGAGCAGGCCGCGAAGGAGACGGTGGCGGCGGTGGAGCGGGCCAACGGGAAGGGTACGGCGCCGAGTTCACCGACGCCGAGCACGCCCGCGACTCCGTCGGCGACCCCGTCCCGTACGCCCTCCCCGAGCGCCTCCGCCAGCGCCTCCGCCGCGCAGAGCTGACGATCCGGCGTCACGGCCGCCGCACACATGTGCCACCCTGTTGCGCGCGAGGCGACTCTCGCATCAGCAGTCCCAACGACAGGTGAGCGAAGGGGAGTACGGTGGCCGCGCCGATCCAACTGACCCGGATGCACCGCGTTCTCATCGGCGTGGTCGTCGCCGGCGCGGTGGTCATCGCCGGCATCGGCTTCGCCGGTTCCTACGCGGCGGTCCGTGAACTGGCGATCAAAAAGGGCTTCGGGAACTTCAGTTACGTGTTCCCCGTAGGCATAGACGCGGGCATCTGCGTCCTGCTCGCCCTCGACCTCCTTCTGACGTGGATCCGCATCCCCTTCCCGCTGCTGCGGCAGACGGCGTGGCTGCTGACGGCGGCGACGATCGCCTTCAACGGGGCGGCGCTATGTAGGTCGTTCATCCTGTCCGTTGTCCACGGAGATGAGCCCCCACCCACCCTGAGACCCCAGCTGAAGAGGACCTGCACCGCGCATCGGTACAGGTCCTCTGTCTTGATCTCGATTACTCACCGTGATCACAGGCGGGGAGGGCTGGCGTGGTCCTCTACAGCTGCCCTGGTTGGCTAGCAGTCCAGGGGCCCCTTTCCGGCCTCGACCCTCCAGAAGCCCGTCTATGACGCGTCTGGCGCTCCAGAGGGTCTCACCCTGGCCCGGAGCGCTGGCCAGGCGCCAGGTTGCGCCCCTTGCTGTCGACGGCAGTCACTCCAACTCCTGTTCCACGCACGCCGAGGTGGTCGAGCATGCGGTTCATGACTTGGAGCGCGAGCGACAGGGACTCATCATCTTCGATGACACTGAATACTTCCTCGATCTTCCGGCGGACGAGGAGCCGTTCATCTTTGGTCTGATCGATCTTCGCGGTATGAAGTGTTCTCTGCAGCTCAGCAAAAGCACCAAGGACCGACTCGACCTTCGCCTTGGGGTCTCCAGCGGCAAACTGAAGGTCGGCATACCGGTTGATCCACCAGACGGGCCCGAGGGCCGGGTCTGTGAGCCGATCAAGCAGAAGGTCGAGTTCGACTGACTCTCGGGCGTAGGCAGAGCGCAGAGCCATTTCTTCTTCAGCCCGTTGCAACGCCACCCGTCTTGCTGGCTTTGGAATGCGAAGCCGTACACGCGCTTGCGTCCGGACTCGCTTCTCGTCATCCCAGAGTTCCCGGCCGAGGAGGGCATTCATGGCGTCTTGCGCGGCGGATTGGTCCAATAGCCGGTACCTGCCGGCCACACTCGCCAACTCTTCTCTCAGAAGGTTCCGTACCAGTGCGTCAGGAAGGAGCGGTCGGGAAACCGAGGAGTCGAGATTGAGCCACCACCGGTAACGAATGACCGCATCGTAGTGCAGCCCGCGATCTCTGCTTTCCAAAGATGCGGAGAAGGAGCGGCGATCAGATATTCGCCGCTCCTTCAACCAGTTGAGTATCCGAATCACTGCGTTCCGTGCTCCGGTTCACTCGGGTCGTGAGGATGCAGCTCCACAGGTTCAGTCTTCTGCGGCGCGGCGGGGGGATCGTGCTCCACCTCGACATCCTGGAGGAAGTCGGTAAGGAACGCGTCAATCAAAGTATCCTTCAGCGGCCCCTTGGCCTTGACCACGGCCTTGATGAAGGAGCCGCCAATCCCCGTGGACCTACCAAGCGCGATGATGAGGTCGACCACCGGGCTTGGCGGCAAGCAGTCATTTTCCGCGCCTGCTCGCCAGCTCAGCAGAACGCGTTGAGCCTCGATGGAGTCATGGGCGGGCTGACTGACATGCTGCCACGCTTCGAACAAACGCTGGCGGATCGCTTCACCGGCCTCTCCGGGCTTCGTCAGTGCCACGGCGAGTGGTTCGTTCTCCAACTGGTCCGCACTCGGCGGGACGCTGAAGACGTCGAAGAAGACCTGCCGATCCGTTCCGATCGACTTCCCCTCATTGGTGATCCAAGTGACGACGGTGTCGGTTACAAGAGCCGCGAGGTCGTCGTCAACAGCCAGTGCGCGTACGGCGTTGACGGCTTCCTTTCGCGCTTCTTCGGTCCCCGGGGATTTGAGGACATAGCGCGCCCGGGTCAGGGCTTGGCTGGGGTACGCCTTTCCGAAAGGTCCTGAACAGGCTCGGGCGACGGCGCACTGGCGTTCCGGCCGTTTCTTCCCGTTAGCCCACGTGGAAAGCTCAGCTCTTACCTGGCTTCCAAGTACAGGGTGCACGGCGAGTTCGGACAGGAGGTCGCCGACAAGTTGCTGGTGCTGCTTGCCGTCATCGCGAAGCCATCCTTCTGCTAGATCGAAGATCGGAGTAACACCCACGGTCTCCGCGAGCTGTGTCAGAGCTACGGCAATTGCGTCGAGGTAGTTCTTGGCCGGACCCTGGCTAATTTCCTGGAGCCACTGTTTCAGTACTTCTTCGGTGAGTTGCCGGTGCTTCGTCCAGAGGTACCGCAGGATTGCCGACCCTTGTGATTCGTGGACGAGAGACGCGATGCCGGTGGCCGTGTCAAAGGACAGTCCCGCCGGATCGAGCCGCTTCTGCGCGTCCGGCATCGCGAGCAGTCCGCCCTCGGGCTTGGGCAAGGCGATCTTCGGCGCGGCAAGCAGGAGATCCGCGCTGTTCAGCACTACCTCAGCGGGTGCCTTGTTCAGAACGGCGCCAGCGATACGAACGGCTCTGGTCTCGACCTCTTTGCTCCCCCCGGCGAACCAGCCACTCAGGTGGGATTCCCAGCCGTGGTACTCGTCGAGGGCGTCCGCGTCTCCGCTGCTCTTGGCCTTCGCAATGATCGCCGCGAGCCGAATCGCCTCGCCAGGGGCACAATCGTGCGGCAGGAGGCCGTGGAACTTGCTCTCCTTGTTGTCGATCCACCTGGAGCGGTCCCGCGTCCGCCCGTCACTGTCCAGGTACTTCCTGACGACGGCTGTGGGGTCGGGACGCTCGATGTCCGTCACCAGGATCTCAGGCTGAGGTCCGTCGGCTCGCGCCTGGGACCAGGCAGCCTTTGTCGTGACGATGACCATGCAGCTACCTGCTTTGCGCAGGGTGGAAGCGTAGGTCACAAGGCCGCGGTAGAAGGCCTCGGGCAGTGGCTGCGTGACACTGCGCAGATTGAGGAGGTAGCCCGCGCCGCGCTCCCCGGGCAGACAGGCCACATCCGGTTCATCCCAGTCGGGCAACAGCTCGAACACTCGATCGGTCGCAACATTCGTGGCCGCGAGCAGCCGCAGCCCGGCGGACCGGCAGCCATATTTCTCGGGTGCAAGCAGGACCACGATATGGACGTTGGCCATGCTTCCGAAGTGCAGCCGAACGGCCTGCGAGGCTTTGTCGAAGTTGTCGCCCGGGCTGACGAAGCGGTTCGCCGGCATCAGCTTGTCCGGGTTGGCCGGGCGAGGCCGGAGATGCCGCAGCCCGGTCAGGTAGTTCGTGATGTGATTGTCCCGACCGGCGACGTTTTGGTCACCGAGGACGACGTTCTCCTTGACGTCCTGCTTCACGGTGGGCTCGTCCGAAGTTGGCGACGACATCAGCGAGCGCCTCCAAGGTTGTTGTCACGTCCCGCGACGTTGATGCTGCCGAGGGCGAAGTTTCCGGTCACCGTCTGCTGGGCGATCACCGGGGCTTCCACCCCCTGGGCCTTCAGAGCGTCGATGAACTCCTGGATCGCTTCCGGCTGGCCGTCGCCGAAGCAGGAGGCAAGAATCTCGCGCACTGGCGCCTGCACGCCCTGCGCCATCAGCGGCCGTTGGGCAGGCTCAAGCGCCGCGACCGCCTGTTCCAGCGAGTCCAGTCGCGCCAGTACCTCGGCCTCGCCTTCCGCTCCCTCGCCACGGCGGCGACGGAAGAAATCGACGAAGCTCTGCCGGGTGTACCCCCAGACATCGGTGCCCATGGCTCCCGCCATGGCCGCACTGGCTGCGACCAGAAGATCGGTCGGTGTCGACACGACAGCTCCCCCCCATGCGTGCTTGACACAGCCGTGCCCTGACGTTCGAGCCGACTGTGGTCTGTGACTTGTACGGGGATGATATGTCCGCAGTGGTTGTGTAAGGCACCGATCATGCGAGCTGTGGCCGGATTCCGTTGACTGCGCTCATTCCTCGTTGTCGTGCGCCAGGGCGACGAGCCGCGCTTCGCTCCTGCCATATGGCGCAGGTCCGCCCTGTGCCGTTGCCGTGGGAGCGCCATAGCCTGACCGCCATGACGATCGACGACGTATCTCTGGAGCACCACGACGGTCAGGAAGCAGAGTCGCTGCTGGAGGAGTTGTGCGACGCGTACGCCGATGCCTACGGGGTGGAGCCGGGTGAGGAGAAGACGGCCGCGTTCCGCCTCCGGGCGGAGAAGCAGTTCGCACGTCCCGGGTTTGCCCTGGTGACAGCGCGGTCCGAGGGCCGACTGGTGGGGTTCGTCTTCGGCTACGCGCTCCCCGCCGGGGATACGCACTGGTGGGGCGGGGTGCAGCCGGAGCCCACGGCGGAATTCTTGCAGGAAACCGGGGCGCGGACGTGGGTGCTGTCGGAGATCGAGGTGCGGCATGCCTGGCAGGGCAAGGGCGTGGGCCGGGCTCTGCATGACGCGGTGTTGGGCGCGCGGGGCGAGGAGCGGGCGACGCTGGCGACGGGCCCGGGTGCCGCGGCGCAGCCGGTGTATGAGTCGTGGGGGTGGCGGAGGGTGGGACGGATTCCCGGGGACGAGGGGGAGTACTACTCGGCCTACGACTTGTTCGTGCTGGAGTTGCCGGTCAGCCGGTAGTGGGCCAGGAGGTCGTCGAGGGTTCGGACGGCCCGGCTGCGCTGCCAGGGGGTGAGGGCGGTGCGGAGGTCCGCGATGCGCTGGGTGATGCGCGGGGAGCGGTTGACGCCGGCGATGCGGGCGATGTCGCCGACGATGGTGCTGGCCTCGGTGATGTCGCCCTGCTGGAGGTGGGCCTGGCTCTGCAGGGCGAGGGTGTGGGCGTAGTTGTGCACGTTGGTGGGGTCGATCATGGGAAGTGAGGTGCGGGCGGCGGCCAGGGCTTTCTCGGGGGTGCCGAGGACGAGTGCGCATTCGGCGTTGGTGCCCCAGTAGAAGGACTCGTCGTAGAAGTACCACCAGGAGGCGAGGGGCGTGTCGGCGGCCATGTCGCGTACGGCGGCGTGTTCCTGTTCGAGGGCGCGGCGGGCCTTGTCGTCCTGCTGGGCGGCAGCGAAGGCGCGGGCGGCGACGTCGGCGGCGTAGCCGAGGGCGGCCGGGCTGTCGGTCTGGGCGGCCCATGCCTGTGCGGCGATGGCGTGGTCGATGCCGACGCGAGGTTTGTTCTGCCAGGTGGCCAGCTGGCTCATGGTGCACAGGACGTACGTGACGAGTTCGGTGTTCTCCGCGTCGTGGGCGGCGGTGCGGGCGTCGTCGTAGTAGTACTGGGCGGCCCGGTAGTCGCCGAGGTTGTACAGCTGCCAGCCGACCATCTGGCTGAGTTCGGCGTACACGGTCAGTACCCGGGGGCGGAGGTCTTCGGGGGCGCCGGCAACGAGGTCGGCGACGACTTGGCGTTGGGCGAGGGCGGTCTGCAGGGCGATCTGCGGGCCAAGGACGTCGCCCTGGCGGCGGTAGTGCTGCAGGACGCGTTCGGCATGGGTGATGGTGGCCAGGTCCAGGCGGCTGGGGTCGTCGAGGACGGCGGCGACGCGGTCGCGTTCGTCGGCGTCGGCGATGTCCAGCAGCGGGGCCGCGGCGGCCACGGTGAGCGCGGTGCTGATCTTCAGGAGCAGTTCGCGGCGGTCGAGCCCGGGGGTGGCCTGCTGTACCCACATGATCAGTGCCTGTGCCAGTTCCTCGAAGCGTACGTCGTGCAGCCGGTGGATCAGGGCGCCGGCCAGCTGCGGGGTGAGTAGGAGCGGTTCGGCGGCAAGGCCGTCCAGGAGGTCGGCTGCGGGGGCGGGGCTTGCTGGGGCCGGGGGTGGCGGGTGGCCGTGGTTGGGGAGGTCGGCGAGCAGGTCGGCCACGGAGCATTCGTAGAGCTGGGCGAGCCGGTCCAGGGTGTCGAGCGAAGGGGCGTGTCCGGTGCTGGCGGGCCAGAGTTCCCAGGTGGAGATGTTCTTGAAGGTCCTGGGGTCGTCCGGCCACCGCTGGTTCCACAGCTCGGCGACCTGGCGCTGGCTCAGGCCGCGGGCCAGCCGGGGCGCCACGCGGGCGTTGACCCGGTGGCGGTGCCGGACGGCGGCGTGCACCTCGGGCCAGGTCTTGCCTGCCGCCCGCAATTCGGTGGCGAACTGCACCTGTTCCTGCCTGCGGCTCCGGGGTCTTGCTGCCACCCAGCCCTCCTCTCGGCGTGTGTGGATCGCACCTTGTCCTGCACGGTAACGCGGCGCGGGGCGCGTCAACACGCGTGTGTTCTTTCCCGGTTGAACCGGGAGATCGCGGCCTCATGTTGGCGGCCGGACGGGATGGCCCTGAGTGCTGCGGCGGCGCGACAGTTGGGACTCCGCTTCACTAGCGAACTTGGTTCGCGGTGTCGCCCGTTCCTGCCACGTGCCTCGGGGTGATGCAGTGTCATGCGTCTGACTACCCATACCGATCCGGGCCTGACACAGGCCGATTCCTCCTCCGTCACCGTCCGGGTCCTGGAGATAAGCATCGCCGCGGACAAGGCGCTGGTCGCCGGGGTGCGGCACTCGGTGCGGGCGACGCTGGCGTCCTGGGGCGCGGGCGCCATCGCCGACGACATGGCGGTGGTGGCGTCCGAGCTGGCGTCCAACGCGCTCAAGCACGCCGGCGGCGAGGCCAGCGTGCGGCTGCGCCTGGTAGAGGGCCAGGCGCTGCTGGAGGTCGACGACGGCTCCCTGCGGCGGCCGGTAGCGCGCCGGGTCGGCGCGGCGGCCGAGGAGGGCCGCGGCCTGTTCCTGGTGCAGGCCCTGGCCGCCGAGTGGGGCTGGAGATATCGCGAGGGAGGCGGCAAGACGGTGTGGGCGTCGTTTCCGGCACCCGCAGGGTGTGCGGCATGACGGCGTCTGCCTGCGGCGACGGGCCGCTGGCCGCCGCCGATGCGCGGCCGGGGTTCTGGTGTGAGTGCCAGCTGACGTCCGCGGAGTCGGACAGCGCGGTGCTGGTCGGTTCCTTCGACGCCTATGCCGCTGGCGATGCGGTGCGCTGGATCCGCATCGCCGTGCGCATGTTGGTCTCCGTGGACGACGCTGCCGAGACCGAACCAGTCCACGAGTGGCTGCTGTTCGGTTCGAATCTCACCGCCGCCGCGCTGGAGCGCGGCGAGCCGTTCGCCATCGTGCTGCGGCACGAACGGTTACGACTGGTGTGGAGTGCGCGGCCCGTCGGCTTCCTGCCACTGGCCCACCGCACCGGCCGTGCGCTGCCGCCGTGCGCGCTGGAGTGGTCCCAGCCCGCCGCGCTGCGGGCGGCCCTGACGGCTTCGCGGAACACCCATCTGCCCGCACGCCGCTGATGCGGCCTGCCGAGTGCGAAGGAGTCATTCATGAGCACAGCCGCAGCACATACCTCCCCGGAGCCAGTGCCGTACGTGGCCGAGGTCTTCGCTTTCGCCCAGGACGAGATCCGCTCGGCCGCCGCCGAACTGTGGCCCGGCGCCCGCGTGGAGCTGTCCGCCCACATTCCGAGCGTCACCGGATACGTGCACCGCATCCGGGTCGGCGGCCGGGAGCTGTACGCCAAGCATTCCTTGCTGGGGATGTCGCTGGTGTCGATCCTGCGCGGGGTCGCTGGTGACTGGGCCGAGGTGCAGCGCGCCCAGGCCGTGTACATCCACCAGCCGGACGCGCTGCTGGAGCGGGAGGCCGCGCAGTTGCGGCTGCTGGCCGGGCTGGGGCGGCCCCGCGTGTGTGAGGTCGCGGGCCTTGCGCGCGGGGTCCTGTTCACTGTGCCGGTGCCCGGCCCGACGCTGGCAGCTGTGCTGTTACGGGACCCGGCGAGCACGAGTGAGCTGTTCGAGCGTGTCTTTGCCGATCTGCACCGGCTGCACCGCTCCCGCACCGCCCAGCGGCTGGCCCCGGCCGGGGCAATCTCCGAGCGGAGCGTGACGGCGACGTTCCAGCGGAAGTTCAACGGCATCAGCGGCCAGACCTACCTCAGCCGCCTGGGTGCCGAGCGGTGCGCCGAGGTCGACCGGGCCGAGGTGACCGCGCTGCTGCGGACGGTGGTCGCCCGGTTGCACCGCATGCGGCCGACCGCGCTCGCTCCGGGGCAGGCCGTGCTGACGTACGGCGATCTCAAGCCCGAGCATCTGGTGTTTCCCGACGGGCCCGAGGGGCGGCCGACTCTCATCGATCCGGGCCTGTTGCGAGCCAGGGCCTCGGTGGACGCCGCGAAGCTGACCAGCCGCACGGTGCTCCTCCTCGCCTCTGCCCGCCCCGCTGCCGAGGCCGTCGAGCAGATCGTGGAGGGGTTGGAGGCATTCGCCGAGCAGCAGATGCGGCCGATGGCGCCCAAAGCGGCCCGCTCCTGGCTGTGTGAGCTGCTGATCGTGTGGCTGATGGACACCGTCAACATCCTCACCACCTTCCTGTCGGCCCCGGCGACGCTGCCGCTGCCGCCGCGCGGGCGCCCGCTGGTGGAGCGGGCCGTGGTGGTGTGCACCCTGGCCGACCACATCAGCACTGCCCTGGGCGCCGGGATGGACGTGCACCGCGTGTGGGACGCCGCGCTGGGCGAGATCAAGGCGGTGGCCGGATGAACCGGACACCGGCCGTGGACACGGTGGGCATCGTCGGGGCGGGAGCGGTCGGCCAGGCCGTGGCCACCGCACTGTGCACGGCCGGCTTCGGCCGCCACCTGCTGATCGCCAGCCGCACCCCGGAACAGGCCGCCGCCCTGGCGGCGGACATCGACGACATGCGGCAGGCCACCGCCTCCCCCATGCACCCCCGCGCGGTTCGAATGGCCGACCTGGCCGACTGCCAGGCAGTGGTCATCGCCGTGCGTGCCTCCTTCACCAACACCCGAAGCGCCGACATCCGCATGGGTGGCGCGGCCTCGAACGCGCCCGCCATCGGCCGACTGGCCTCCGCGCTGCACGGCTATCCGGGCACGGTGCTGGTGGTGACCAACCCGGTCGACGTGATGTCCCGGCTGTTCGCCGAACTCTCCGACTGCGAGAGGGTGTTCGGCATCGGCTCGAACCTGGACAGCGCCCGCTACCGGGCCGCCCTCGCCCGCCAATTGCACGTTCCGCCCGCCGCAGTTGCTGGGCACGTGATCGCTGAGCACGGGGACGCCGCCGTGGTGTGCGCGTCGGCCACCACGGTCAACGGTCAGCGGGTCCCTCTCCCGCTGCAGCAGCTCCGGGACGAGCTCACCACGCGGGCCGGGCGGATCAGCGCGGGCATCGGCCGCACCCGTTCCGGGCCCGCCGGCGCCGTGCTCTCCGCCCTGCGCAAGACGCTCGCGGTGGACGACGGCATCGAGGAACTGTCCGCCCCGTATGGGAGCGGCTGGCTGGGAATTCCTTTGCGCTTCACCCGGGGCGAGCCCGTAGCGTGCCTGCCCTCCCTCGACGCGGCCGAGCAGCGGCAGTTCACTGCGGCCGACACCAAGCTCCGCACCGCCTATCAGGCCGTGCGGTCCCTGCCCGAACTGGGATCTCCCGACAGCGAAAGGGCTTCATGAACACCCTCACCGCGACCCGGCTTCATGCCGCGGACGTCAACATCACGATGGTCAGCAACACCCGAGCGGTCACCGACTACGCGCGCCGCTACTTCGGTTCGTGGTGGAACGCCTTCGAGGTACCGCCCGCCAGTGTGTGCGCCGCCCCGGTGGTCTTCGCCGATGTCGACGAAGACCAGTACGCCTCGCTCCAGTCCTTGGTGGAGACATGCCCGCACGAAAAGACCACCTACGCCAAGGCGGCCACACTCGTGGCCCGCGACGCCGAGGGCACGATCACCGCGGTCAGCCCCAGCCAGCAGCTGGCCTACCAGCACGAGCCTGCCACCGGCCGCCTGTCCGTGATCGGCACCGGGAGCGAACCCGTGGCGCTGGCCGCCGCACGGATCGCCCGGGATGCCCTGCGCGGCCTGCTGCTGCGGGACGGCTGGACACTGCTGCACGCCTCCGCCGTGACCCACAACTGCCGCACCGTGCTGACCTTCGGCGAAAAGGGCGCGGGCAAGACCACCACCGCACTCGCCCTGGCGAACCTGGGCTGGCAACTGCTGGCCAACGACCGGATCTTCGTCCGGCCGGACGAGGGCGGGCAGCTGCGTGTCCTGCCCTGGCCGTCGGCCGCCGCGATCGGCCTCGGGCTGCTGGACGCGCTGGGCTGGCACGACGTCGCCCGCAAGCGCCTTGAAGCCGGAGAGACCCTCCACCCCACCCAGCACCCGGACGTCACCGACGCGGTCCTGGCCGGGCGGCGCGAACCGCTGTGGGAGCCCGGCGGCAAGCGTGAACGCAAGGTGCAGGTCTACCCCGACCAGTTCGCCGACTGGTTCGGCCTCAAGCTGGCCACCGGCGGCCTCGCCCAGGCCGTGCTCTTCCCTCAGATCCGGCGGGACGCCGCCCCGGCCGTCGAAGGCTGCCGCCGCACCCTCGGGGACGCCGACTTCATGCACGGCGCGACCGAGGACCGCTACCCCGACATCCTCGATCTCGCCCCGGCCGGCGGCAGCGGCAGCAGCGACGCCCGCCAGAGCGTCGCCCACCACCTGGAGAAGCTGCCCCAGCACACCGTGGTCCTCGGCCACGGCCTGGCGGCCAACGCCGCCTTCCTCCACCAGTTGCTCAGCGACTGATCCCAGGCCCTGCCGGACGCCGACCGTAGGCGCCCGGCAGGGCGACGGTACGGTGGGGATGTACACAACCCCTTCTCCTCATCTGGCACGCGGCCAGGTTGAGACTGCTCTGCGGACTGGTACGGAGTGTTCGGGATGGCTCAGCTTCTCGGATGAGCCCGTTCCTCATTGACGATCATGGTGGCCAGCTCGTTCACCTGCTTCTGAAGTTCAATCAGCTTTTCGCGCAGATCGTCGTCAGCAACGGCTGCGAGATCGTTCGGATCGATCGCCTTGATGCTCTTAGCCGTGGTACTCAGAGCCTTCGAGAACTTGGTGCGCTGCTCGCGGAGTTGAACTTCTGGGTCGGCTTCGACCGCGAGTGTCGTGAAGGATTGAATGGTCCCGTACGCCTCGGCGACGGCTTCCGGGGTCGCATCGGGTCCGTTGACTACCTCAAGGAGTTTGGTGATTTCCTGCCTGGCGTCTTGGGGCAGCGCGAGGGTTTGACCGGCTGGCGTACGCACCTTGCCTTCTCCCGCAACATGACGAACATACTCGGCACGTTCAGCTTTCCGAGACTCAACCGCGGTTTCCTTGCGGAACACTGGGTCGTCGGCAATCGTGCGGGCGAGAACAGTGCGCAACTCACTGTCGTTTCGTGCGCGTTCCAGAAGCGCCGTGCGGGCGGCTTCCGCAGTGCTCTCGTCCGCAAGGATCGCAGCCTTCATGGCGCCTGGGCTCTTCGCCGCGTAGATCACCTTCCGGACGCTGATGCCCGCCTCGTGAGCCCCGGCCACCAGGGCGTCGGCACGCTCCGGGCTGACATCACCAGGGGCGAAGCACTCCGTCCAGGTCTTCGCAGTCGGGAGCGGTACATCCATACCAGGCTTGAGCTGGTCGAACGAGGGCAAAGCATGCTTCTCGACGCCCCTCTCCCACGCGCGGTGGTACCGCATGACACGACGGGTACTCCATCCGGTCCGGCGAGCGAACTCCGAGACGGAGACCTTCCGCCCCGGACCGCCTTCATTCGGATCGTGGTGATCGCTCTCATCGTGCCCGCCAGCCTTGCTCGGTTGTACGTTCCGTGCGACTTTGAGCGCCCACACCCATCCGCTGGACTTGCCGACCAAGCGGAGCTCAAAGGCATCGCGGTTGACGGGGTCGTTGAGATCGGCGTCAGGCTCTGCAACCGCTTCCGCTTCTTGGAGAGCTTCCGGGTCGTCGGAGGGATCACGCCACACCAGCTCCTGCTGGCTCTCTCCCGTGACTTCCTGTGCTTCCGGCTCGATCCAGACGTTCTCTTGCGATTCAGGGTGCTCGAAGTCCGATTCGGGACGCCCGATCAGGTCCGCGACGAGGCGCAGAGTCTCGGCATCGTCGGCGACCAGGCGCATCAGTTCATCGATGCTGTATCCCAGCCCTCTGGTCGGCTTTGCCGTGACGAACGACTCGAAAGACTTGTGTGTCACGTGCTCACCCCGGGGGGTGGTGAAGTTTCGCCAGGATCCTTCTTCGACTACCTGTCGCACCAGGCCGGGGACGGATTCCATGCCGTTCAGCGTGGACCGCATCGAGGAGCTGAGCGCGTTGACCAACACTGCGTTTCCGGTCGCGCTGTGAGGCTCGTTCACTTCGCTTGCTCCACCCTGATCGCGGCCTCAACCGTCACCAAGCGCTTCTGGAGTTGCTCAAGGGTGGCAGTCGTGACGTTGTTCTGGAGACTCTGGTTCAGCTCTCCGTTGATGTGCTGGTAGGGGCGATTGGTGAGCGCGGCCAGCCGACCCACCTTTCGATGGATCAGCTTGCGGAGCGTCTTTTTCTGGTCTCCGAGCGGCTCGCTGTCGTCGACGACTCGCTGAGGCGGCATCGATTGCGAATTGAACGCACCGGCAGAGCTGAGCAGGCTCGCCACCCACTCGCTTGTGACGGAGGCAGGCGCTGGGCCAGACATCTCCATGGTGCGCTGAGCATATGCCAGCTGTTCAGGGGTAAATTTCGAGCCGCTGGCAATGGTCGCGTGGTGTGTCGCGTCAGAGGATCCGACGATCTCGTATGCAGGGAACAGAGTGCCGGAGTCGCTTTCTCCGTCGCTGCTCTGGCCTTCCCGGATCTTCTTCTCTTGCTCAGCGAGTGCGGCGTCAACGGTCTTTTCGATGTCTTGCGCGTGGGCGAGGAGGATTCCGATGGAGGGGATGAATACCCGTGCTGTGGTGGGGTCGTCCTCACCACGCATGCGTACGAACCGCCCCACAACCTGGGTGAAGAACATCTTGGTTCTCACCCGGGAGGCGTAGACACCGACACCCAAACGCGGAATGTCGACACCCTCGGCTATCATCTGCACCGCCACGATCCAAGGAGCGGTCCCCTTCGAGAAATCCTTTATGATCTGCGAGGCATTCGGCTCGTCGGAGATAGCGACAGGAATGGGCACACCTGCGATGCGTCCGAGGATCTTCGCGTAGGCATTGGCTGCGAACTGATCGCTGGCCACTACCAGGCCGCCCGCGTCCAGGGTGTCGATGCGCATCTGCAGAAGGGCCCTGTGAGCCTCCTGGAGTACGGAGGGAATCCACTCCTCGTTGGGGTCAAGAGCCGCCTTCAGTGCCGGAGGCACTTCGTCCTTGTCGGCTTCGCTCAGGTCGACGGACGTCACAGCCAGCTGTCCCGAACGGCGCCACTTCGACTTCCCGTCCCAGGCAGGGAAAACGGCTGGCCGGACAACTCCCCCGTCAATGAGGGCCGTACCGTAGTCGTAGTTGAAGCCGGCGACGGCGCGGCGCTCTTCGTCGTAGGTGACGAACGGGATCGGCTTGCCGTCGGTGCGGAACGGCGTGCCCGAAAGGAGAAGGCGTCGAGCCGCCGGTTCGAAGGACTCCTTCAATGCCTCGCCCCACCGCAGGTCTTCGCCGTCGCCAGCATGATGGATCTCGTCGAAGATGACGAGAGTGCGCTTGCTACCAGTGAGTCTCTGCCACAGCAGCGGCGAGGAGGCAACACCCTGGTAGGTCGCCACGACACCGTCGAAGTCAGCGCCGACCGCACCGTTCCTGTTCTCGAAGACATGATCAAGCTTGATGCCCCTGCGGGCCCCCGCCTCCGCCCATTGGCGACGCAGGTGCTTGGTGGGGACGATGACCACGATCCTCGTGACGACGCTGCGGTCGATCAAGTCCTGAGCGATTGTGAGAGCAAGGGTGGTCTTTCCGGCCCCGGGGGTGGCAACAACGAGAAAGTTGCCGTTGTCACCGCCGTTTCGGGAGTGGTAGCGCTCGCGCGCATCGCGCTGCCAGTCACGAAGATCGGAGGAGTTCGTCATGGAGTTGGATCCCTTCTGCAAGTTGCATTGAGGGCAGAGCGCCTGCCCGTTCAGCACATCGGTTGGACCACCCTTGGACCACGGCGCCATATGGTCGCCGTGCCACCCAGGCTCAAGCTCTACTCCGCAGTTGACGCAGCATCCGCCGGCTGCAAGGAACAGTGCGACACGCTCCGCGCTGTTGAACGAGCGGCGGCGATCACGGGACTGGTCGGAGACTCCTGCCATGAGCGGCAGAGTATCGGTGGGCACTGACAATGAAGCGGTCCTTCACCGCCCTCGGACCTCCTGGGCAGCCTCGTGTGCGCGGCGGAGTTGGTCCGTGAGGTTCGTTGCAGTGGTGGCGGCCTCACCGATAACGCGGGCCACGCCAGTGGCATCGTCCCGGTCGCGGGACATCCGGTCCACCGCGGCGGAGGTCTACAGCAGGATCTGGGGCAGGTACTCAGCGAGTTCGCGGAGGTCGCGCAGGACGCGGGCCGCGCTGCGGGGGCTGTCGTACTTGGCCTTGCCGCTTTCAAGGTGCTGGGCGATCTCGCACAGGGTCTTCGCGGCGTCCCGTGACAGGGGGCTAGGGTCGTACGGCACCGGCTGATTCCTCCCGCTCACGGTGGCAGAGTCTTCAGTGTGCCGTCGCTGACCTGCCCATACAGCCGGATCGGCAAAGTTGCCGGGCAGGAGGCGGACGCGGCGCCCCACGTATCCTCCCCTTGGTACGGGCCTGCCGCCGATCACGAGGCTGCGGAACGATGCACCGTGCGCCGGGCACAGAGCGACCAGGGAGTGGCGGCCGTGGCAGACGGCGGAGGAGAGCAGCGCGTGATCACCGCCCAGGAGTGGCGGGATGCGGAGCTGATCTGGGACTACCACCAGATGCATCATGAACTGCGGCCGTGCTCGGCAGGGATCGGCCTGGGCAGTCACGATCTGGGGGTCGCCTCGCACACTGTGCACCTGTACCGGCAGGACCTGTTCCCGGTAATGGTGTTCACGGGCGGCAACAGCCCTACGACGAAGGCGCGCTTCCCGCGGGGTGAGGCCGTGCACTACCGCGAGCACGCACTCGGGCACGGCGTGCCCGAAGAGGCGGTGCTGGTGGAGCCGAAGGCAGCGAACACCGGGCACAATGCCGTCTGTTCCCGCCAGGTGTTGGCCGAGGCTGGGATCGTGCCGGAGTCCGTACTGGTGGTGTGCAAGCCGTACGAGGAGCGCCGCTCGTACGCGACGTTCAAGAAGGTGTGGCCCGAGGTGGACGTGGTGTGCGCCTCGGAGCCGGTGGGCCTCGCGGAGTACGCCGAGGGCATCGGGAACGCGAAGCTGGTCATCGACATGCTAGTGGGCGCTCTGCAGCGGGTGATGGTGTATCCCAAGCAAGGCTTCACGATCCCCCAGGACGTCCCGGAGGGCGTGGCCGCGGCATTCAAACGGCTGGCCGACGGCGGCTTCGACAGTCGCCTCTTGCCTCGCTGACCTGCCCAGACAAGCCGGTGCCCTATGAAGACGCGCTTCAGGGGACACTGGCGGTTGCGGTGGGCGGCTGTCAGCCAGCCAGGCCGAGGGCCTTCGCGCGGTCGCTGTCGCCGCGGGTGTCCGCCGATGTCATGCAGGCGACGCGGGCCTGCTCGGCGGCGAGCCCAGCAGCTGGGGCGTTTTCTCTCCTGGTACGGCCGTGCTGCAGGGCCTGGGGCATCAGGGGCGGCTGCTCGTCGCCGATCTGCACGATGATCGTGGCGCCCAGGACCAAGGCGGCGCTCGCCAGGCGGCCCTGGTGATGCCGACGACGGTGGGCCGTCTCGGCCACCTCGACGAACGGCACATCGCCGGGTGCGGTCAGTTCGGCCGCGTCGAGCGCGCGGGGTTTTCCTTCCCTGGTCATGGTTCCTGTCTTTCGGCCTAGTCCCGGGCGGAGTCGGGCATCTGGAAGCCGTAGCTCCAGATGAAGCGGCTGGCGGCATGGACGCCGAGGGCGTACTCGATCACAGTCTCGTCGGCGGTGTAGGTGATTCGTTTGAGGATCATGACCGGCTCGCCGGGCGGCAGCTCCAGCTGCTCTGTCTCGGCGGGGGTGGGCATGCGGGCGTGCAGTTCCTCGGTCATGTGGTCGGGTTCCAGGCCGAGTTCGTAGAACACTCGGAAGCCTCCGCCCTTCCCGGCCGGGCCCGGGGTGGGGTCGACCAGTCGGGTTCCTTCCACGTGGCTGGGCCTGTAGTAGCTGGTCAGCATGTGGGTGGGCTGACCCTTCTCCTTTACCAAGCGGGCGCGTGCGTAGACCTCCGAGCCCTCCGGAATACCTAAAGCGGCAGCGATCTCGCGGGTAGCTGGCACCCGGCTGACGGTCTGGGTCTGGTCGGTACGGCTGTATTCGCGGCCCGACGCGACCCGATCCGCGATGAACGCCACCTCGTCGCTGTCACGCCATTTCGCCTTGTCGTAGCGCTGGATCGCGAGCCGCTTGAGCGGCGGGCTGTCGCGGGCGTAGACACCACCGCCCTGCCTGCTGGTGACCAGTCCGGCGTTCTTCAGCCGGAGGATCGCCTGACGCACGGTCTCGCCTGTCACCTCGTACTTCGCCACCAACTCACGCGTGGTCGGGAGCTTTTCTCCCGGCTCGATGCCGCCGGATTCGATCTCTGCTCTGAGATCGTCGGCGATCCGCTGCGCTCCCCGCGGCCTCGGGTTCTTTGCCGTCATGGGCACAGAGTAGGACACCTTCACTAGGTAAGTCATCGCAACTTCACTAGTGAAATCTTGACAGAGGTACCGATCTCCACCTACGGTCGATCTCACCAACTTCACTAGTGAAGTCGGCGGGATGTTGGGACTGTCTTGCCCTGCGTCCGTAACTCTGCCTTGCCCGAAACGCGCAAAAGGACCCCTGATCTCCTTCGACCGATCTCAGGGGTCCTCGCGCGGAAAGCCCACCTGTTTCGAGGAGTGACTTCCGCATGCCCAAGCGTACGAGTGTGTCCGCTGCCGCGGTACGACTTGCGCCCCGCGCTTTAGGAGAACGGCGCGCTCTGCTGCCGTTCGGCGCCTCGCCCGTGAATGCCGAGGGCCAGCCGCAGGCCGCGTGCACGGGGCTGGACCCGCAGATCTTCTTCGCCCGCCCGTCCGAGCTGGACCAGCCGGCCAACAGGGGCGAGCGTGCGGCGCTGGCCGTGTGCGCCGTGTGCCCGGCCGCCGTCCGCGCGGTGTGCCTGGAGCGGGACCTGGCCCAGTCGGAACTCACCCGGATCAACGGGGTCTTCGGCGGGGTGCGCCAGGAGGAGCGGCGCCAGATGTTCCGGGCCCGCCGGGCCGCCGGGAACGGGGGTGCGGCGTGAACCCGCAGAACCCCGGACTTCCCCGGTCCTCGCGGGAATTGCCGCAGCCGGTGTTCCCGGAGCTGGCCGACTACATGTGGATGGCGTGGAACGGCCTGTCCGCCGCGTCCCCGGCCGCGCGCCGGGTGGAGGCTGCGGAAAGCGCCCGCGACCTGCTGTCCGAGGCCATCGTGCTGCCGCTGAAGGAGATGGATGCCGACTCGCTGGTGATGGCGATCCTGCAACTGCGGGCCGGTCTGGCCCAGCTGCTGGCCGCCACCATCCCGGCCGCCGTACCGCCGGCTCCGTCCACCGGCACCGCGCTGGACGACGCCAGCCTGGTCGCGCATCTGCTGGATCTGATCAGCGACGCCGCCCCTCTGGACGCCGATGTCGCCGTCCATGTCGGCCGCCCGCTGCCCGCCCCACTCATCGACACCCTCGCCCAGGCGATTCATGCGCCCGGGCTGCGGCCAAGCGGCGACTACCTGGAGGCCCGCGGCATCTGCGGCCTGTCCACCATCCACATCACCGCCCTGACGAGCGGGGGCGCGTGATGGCGTTCTTCGGACTCATCGGCAACGACCGCCGAATGGCGGCCACCACGTGCGCGGGCAAGGAGTCGGCAACCGAGAAGCGGCAGCACGAGGAAACCGAGAAGGTCGCGCGACGCCGCCAGAGCCACCACCGCAGCGTCGTCAAGGCCGACCACGACGGCTGGAAGCGGGCCGACAAGGAGCGCGAGCGGCAGGAAGCCCATGGAGGGCGCCGGGGGTGGTTCTCGTGACTCGTGTGCGCACCTGGCAGGCGACCATCGGCCGGGCCGAGCGGGCCCGGCAGGACACGACCGCAGCCCAGCAGGCCACCGCACGTATGAGGCAGGCCCTGAGCAGGTCGGATGCGGCCCATGCCGCCGACCGTCTGGCCACCACATGGACTCCGCAGGGAGAAGCACCCCGGTGATCGAGCACGACCGCGTACTGAACATCCCGGGCGCGCACCGCGCCCACCTCCTCATCGACACCCCTGTCACGGAGCCCACGGCCGCCGACGTCCTGGAGGCGGCACACGCCGAGGCGAGTGATCTGCTGGCCGGCGCCCGCCGGGAGGCGCAGACGCTGCGGCGGGAGGCGGCCACCGCCGCCGCCCAGGCCGAGGCCGACGCCGAGGGCGCCCAGCAGCGCCAACTCGTCGCCGACCTGCACGCCGAGCAGTCCCACCAGGCGGCCGAGAAGCGGATCGCTGCCGCCCGGACGGTCCTGGAACAGGCCCGCGAGGCGGCCGAGGAGCTCCTGGCCGACACCCGCACGACGGCCGCGCGGGTCCGGGAGGCCGGGCAGGAGGAGCTGCGCCGCATTGAGCAGGAAGCCGAGACGCTGCGGGGGCAGGCCGATGCCCGCGCCCGCCGCCGTGAGCAGGACGCCGAATCCTTTCGCCAGGCAACCGAGGCGGAAGCCGCCCGGCTACTGGAGGACGCCGGGCGCCGGGCCGAGTCCCTGGTGGACGACGCCCAACGGCAGGCCGAGGACACCGGCCGGAAGGCGGACGCGGCCCTGGCCCAGGCTCGCCGGGAGAAGGACGAGGCGGACGAACTGCTGGAGCACGCCCACGCCGAGGCCGAGCAGCGTCACGACCGCGGCGAGAAGCTGACGAAGAAGCTGCCGACGTTCGCCCTGTTCGCCGCGATCGGCCTGACCGCGTCGGGCGAATGGTCGCTGGCCGTACTGGTCGGCTTCCCGCTCCTGGTGGCACCGCTGCTGCCGATCGCGATCGACGTGTACGTGGTCGCCGCCTTCCGGCGCCACCGCGACACGTTCACCGCGATCAGCCTGATGGTGATCGCGAACGTGCTCGTCCACCTCGCCGAGGCCGGGCTGTTCGGCGTCACCGGCACCGGTGACGACGTCAAGCCCACCTGGTGGCTGGTCGCCCTCGTCGTCTCCATCGGACCGTTCGTGCTGTGGCGGGTTCACGCCCTGCGTGACCACCCCGCCACCGCTGCCGCACCGGCCACCTCCCCGGCGCCGCAGGAGCAGCCGGAGCCGGTAGCGGACGCTGCCGCGCCGTCCGCGCTGCCGCCCGGTACCGGCACCGGTAACCCGGGCGGTGAGCACACGGCTACCGGCACCGGTGAAGACCCGGCTACCGGCAGCGGTAACTCCGCACCGGATACCGGTAGCGCGAGCGGTAACGGTGCCGGGTCCGCAACCGGTAACACCGCCTCCGCTACCGGCGGTGCCCCGTCCGGCGCCTCCGGTGCGGCGGGCGGCAGCCGCCAGCGCCGTACCGGACGCCGTCCCTCTCGCCGAAGCGGTGACCGCGCATCGCGCGGTACCGGGCGCGAGGAGCTGCGGGATGCGGTGCGGACGCAGATCACCGCGCTGCTCGCCGACGGCCAGACGCCGTCGCCCACCGAGCTCGGCCGCGAATTCGGCACGGATGCCGAGTGGGTCCGCAACCAGATCCGTGCGGTGAAGAAGACCCTCCCGGACCAGCCGGCCACGGTCCCCGCCGCGGAAGAGGGCGCCTGATGTTCTTCCGACGGTCCCACCGCCCCGCCGTCCGGCTGGTCCTTCCCCACCGCCGCTCCCGCCACCCGCTGCCCCTGTTGCCCGAGAGCCAGCAGTCCAAGCCGCCGACTGGCGCCGAGCCGGACGCGGACGAGATCAAGGTGCGCGAGCGGCTGCTGGCCCTGCTCGGGGAGGCCGTGCGATGGCCCCGCTGAACAAGAACAGCGCCGACGAGCCGTGGTGGGCCGACAGGCACACCGCCGAGCGGGCCCCGGTGGGCTGCTGCTCCGGCTGCCCGGTGGCCTCCGGCTGCCCGCTGCGCTCACTGAGCGCGGTGCGGTGCGCGGTGACCGGCGACCAGCCGCCCCCGCCGCCGCCCGCCATCACCCCGGTCCTGGCCGAGGTCATCGGCCAGGACCCGGTGGTGGCCATGGCCGAGACGGTGAGCTGGGCGGACGTCACCGCTGCCGTCACCGAGCAGGCCCCCGACCAAAACAGCGACGGCAACGCCCCGGACTGGGGACGGCTGCAGCCGGTCCGCAACCTGCTGTCCATCGCGCTGGTCAGCTTCCTGCCCGTCGGCGGCACGACCGCCGCCCGCTGGGTCGCGGACAGCATCACCAGCGACGGCATCACCGCCCCCGTCCTCACCCCGCTCGGCTTCGTCCTCACCGGCACCGGCGCCGTCTTCCTCGGCCAGCTCGTCCCGGGTGTCCCCGGCCTCATCTGCGAACTGGCCTGGAAGGCGCTCGTGCTCACCGGCCAGGGCGTCGTGCGCCTCGTGCGCTCGCCTCGCGGCTGGGATCATCACCCGCCCCGCGCTGTGGGCCGCCGGAATCAGCGTCCTGACCGTCTCCTGGCGCGCTGCCACCCACTCCCTGACCGGAGCCCCCTGACCATGTTCGACAACTCCCCCGCCAACGCCGGGTTCGGCGCCCTGGTCTTCGGCGCCGTCGCCACCGTCGCGATCATCGCCGGGTTCAAGTACAAGCTGCTGCGCAACAAGAAGACGCTGTTCCTGGTCGGCTTCTTCATGCTGCTGATCACCGTGAACTCCGGCGGCTTCCTCGGCGAGATCGCCGGTGCCCTGCGCCACGGCATGAACGTCGCCGGGCAGCAGGCCGTGGACAAGACCGCCGGAGCAACGGTGACCGCCAACCCGCCCCGCACCACGGTCACCCCGGTCTCCGCCGGCGGCGCGGCCATCGGCCTGACCGGGATCACCTGGTACGTCATCAAGCTCATCGCGGCCCGCGGCAAGCCCAAAGACTGGAAGGAAATGGCCGGCGGCACGCTCGTGGCCGTCTGCTACGGCACCAGCCTCGGCTTCATGGGGTGGATCGTCAGCGCCACCACGCTGACCGGCAACAACATCGGCCTGTACGTCTTCGGCGGCTGACCCACGAAGACGCCCACGGTCCAGCAGCCGTAGGCCCGTGCCCCCCTTCTTCTCCCTCCTTCTTTCCTTCCGCGTATTTGGAGTACCCCGCCCATGATCAGCCGTGACGACGGTGGCTTTCTGCCCGAAGTCATCGTGTACGAAGGCGAGTTCGTCGACGACGAGCCACAGCCAGAAGCCGGACCGGCCCAAGCCACTGACCGCCGCCGTGCGGCCCAGCGCGTCGCCCACGCGGCGGCCACCGCCGCCCGCTTCGTGGTCGGCCACACCCTGCCCGGCATCCGCCACGCGTGGGCGCTGACCGTGCACTGGGCCGCACTGCGCTACATGACCGGCGACGAGATCCGCCGCCGCATCGTCAAGAAGCAGTTCGACCACTACACCGAGCGCCGTGAGGACGCCCGCACCGCGCGGGACACCACCCTCAAGCAGATGTCCAACCTGGTGGACAAGGCGGCTGAGGACGGCTTGTCCAGTCCGGAGAAGAACCGGCTGCGCGATCTGGGGGCCGAAGCCGACCGCCGCCGTAACGGCCTGGCCGTCCTCAACGCCATGTCGTTCACCGCAGCCCAGCCCACCGCGGAGCAGATCAGCCGGTGGCGAGCGACGCGCGGCGTCGTCCGGTTCACCTGCGTCGTGGTGCCCGCGCTCGGCGTCCTGGTCACCGCCACCGCCACGGCCCCCGTGTCCGCGCTGATCACCGGCCCGGCCCTGCTCGGCGGCGGCTGGTGGCTCGCACGCAACCCGATCCCGCTGACCACCCGGCCCATCCCCGCCGAGTTCCTCATCCCCGAACTCGACGCGCCCGCCGACTACCAGCTCGACGAGCCCCGCCCCGCCGCGAAGGACTCCGCCGCCGACGGCCAGGACGTGCCCGCCAACGCGGCGAACGAGACCACCGCCGCAGACGAGCAGGTCCCCAGTTCGCTCGCCGAGGCCCGCACGCCCGAACAGGCCGCCACCGTCCTGGCCGCCGCCATCCGCGCCGAGGGCCGTGACCTCACCGAGGTCGCCAAGGCCGTCGAAGAACCGTGGGGCTGGTCGTTCTACCTGCGGTTCGCGACCGGCAGCCCGGACGAGCTGAACAAGGACGACATCTACAAGGCCCTGATCACCCGGCTGCGGTTGCGCCGCAACGGTCTGCTGATCGAGGGCGACCCGGACGCCGGGGACAGCGCGTTCGTCCGCGCGCTGCTGCGCGACCCCTTCGCCCCGGACGTGGTCGGCCCGCTGCCGTACCGGCCGCCGCTGTCGAGGTCGATCGTGGACGCGGCCGACTTCGGCGTGGCCATGGACGGCACCCCGCTCGTCTTCTCCCTGGCCGGGCTGATGCTGCTCATGGTCGCCGACTCCGGCGGCGGCAAGTCCGGCGTGATGCTCGCGCTCGCCGAGGCCGTCACCGCCTGCCGGGACGCCGTGGCGTTCAACCTCGATCCGGTCGGCACCGGCGTCGGCGCGCTAGGCGAGGCGATCACGCTGTCGGCGTGCATGGACGACGAGCTGATCCAGGACGTCCTGGACTTCCTGCTGGCCCTGTGCTCGGCCCGCGCCCGCCAGCGCGCCCGCTACGGCTGGGGCAACAAGTGGCGCGTGAGCGAAGAGCACCCGGCCGTCGTGGTGTTCGTCGACGAGTGGCCTCAGCTGAGCGACGAGGCCAAGGCGAAGCTGGTGCGCGCCCTGCTGCTGGGCCGCAAGGAGGCCGTGTGGTTCGAGGCCGGCAGCCAGTTCGGCACCCGCGACCACCTCGGCCAGGCCATCGGCCCCAAGCTCTCCGCCCGCCTGCTGGGCGCCTGCCGCCGCGTGGACGTCACCGAACTCCTCGGCGGCGGCGCCATCGCCGAGGGCTACCGCGCCGACCTCCTCCAGGCCGCCACCCACACCCAGGTCAACGACGCCGGCCAGATCTACGCCCAGGGCCTGCCCGGCATGCCCAACCGGCCCATCCGCTATCAGGTCCGCGAGGTCACCGACGCCCAGGCCGCCCAGCTCGGCGCCGAACGCGCCGCCGCCGGGCTGCCCGACCTGTGCCACACCCTCACCGAGGCCGGACTGTGGCAGCAGTACCAGGACCTGCTCGCCCGTTGCCGCGCCGACAGCATGCTGCCGCCCGAGCCGCCCGCCATCCTGCTCACCCTGCGCGATGCCTTCCGCGTCGAGCAGGACCCCGACGCGCTGACCGTCGTCCAGCTTGCCGAGCACCTGATCGCGGACGACGCGGACCGGTGGAACCGGTGGGACGACCGCGCCGACCGGCTCGCCATGATCGGCCGCCACCTCCGCAAGGCCCTCACCGACGCCGACCTGGAGCTGCCCTCCACCCGGCTGCGTCACCTGCCCGGAGAGCCCACCGGCTATCTCCTGGCCGACGTCAAAGCGGCCCTGCGGGCGTTCTCATGACCTGCCCGCCGCCTGCCGCCCCGGCACACCACCGCAGGCCGACGGCAGGCCGCGGTACAGGACCTGACCTGCGACGACAGGTTCCGCAGGCCGATTCGCCCCGCCCCCACATCCGGCCGGTTTCAGCGGCCCCGGCCCCCGCCGTGACCACCCGGCTCACCGGCCCACCACCCCCGGCTCGACCAAGCCCCGTCCCTGCTGCGAGGAACCCGTGACCGACCATGCCTCCCCCGACACCGCCTACCAGACGTGGATGTCGCTCCAGCCCATCACCCGCCCCGGCGACGTGCCGATCCCACGCCCATCGCGTGGATGGAGAACCGCCGCTCCGATCACTCCCTGGCCCTCCTGCTCAGCCGCCACGACCCCCGCCGGCACGGCCCCACCGACGCCCTGGCCTGCCTCGCCCTGGGCGAGGCGATCCGCAACGAGCTGAGCCACTACCGCGGCTCGCACGTCCACGACGCCCGGCTCCGCGGCACCAGCTGGCAGCAGATCGCCGACGCCCTCGACACCGACATCCCCGCCGCCCAGCAACTCCTGCGCGACTGGGCCAACGGCCAGCACCGCCTCTACCAGGCCGAGCCGCTCAGCGGCCACCGCCTCGGCCTGACCGCCGCCGAGCACCAGGCCGTCCTGGACCTCATCCCCGACCACTGACCCCGGATGGAGAACACCGTGAACTCCCGTACTCCTGCCGCCTCTTCGGCCCCAGGCAGCGCCCAGCCGGTCGACGTCCGACTCATGGGCGATGACCGCGCCGTCCGCGCCCTGGTCGCTGCCCTCCAGCAGTCCGCCGCCTGCGGCCCGGCCACCTACAAACCCATGCGCGACAGCAACGGCACCCGCGCCTACCTGTCGGTCGTCGTCCCCGTCGGTCCCGCGCCAACCACGTGACCCACAGGCCGCCCACAGCCACCACCCAGGCCGCCCGGCGACCTTGACCGGGCCAGCCAAACACCCCAACCACGGCATTTGCCGCCCAACGGAAAGGTCCACCATGCCCGACAACACCACCGGACCCGTCGTCCGCTTCACCCCGATGACCGGCCGCGAACGCGCCTATGACTTCGCCCCGCTGCCCTGCCCACCGCTGCACGCGCCGCTGGCCGCCGCTCTCACGGCCCGCCTCGCACCGGGCACCGGCAGCATCCTCACGCTCGCCGCCGCGGACACCTACTTCGGCACCATCCGCCGCTTCCTGGCCTTCCTCAGCATGCAGGACCAGCCGCCGGCCGGCCTGGACGACGTGCGCCCCAGCCACCTGTACACCTACCGGGACGTCGAGGGGGCCACCCGCTCGGCGGCGGGCATCGGGCGTGAACTCGCACAGCTGTGCCGCCTGCTGCAGGACGCCCCCTACGGCTCGCTCCACTCCAGCGTCTGGGACATGATCAAGACTCCCGGGAAGATCACCGGACCGCAGCCGCCCCGCACCGCTGTGCAGCCGTACTCGCAGCGCGAGTACACCGCGCTGCTCCAGACGGCGCGCACCGACGCGGCCGAGACCATCGCTCGCCTCACCGTCGCCGAAGAGTTGCTGGCCGCCTTCCGCACCGCCCCGGACACGCTCAGCGAAGAGGAGCAGGACACGGCCCGGCTGCTGGACGTGATGGACCGCACCGGCCGCATCCTCCACGTCGAAGGCCGGCGCAAGCAGGACACCGCCCGGCTGCTCTTCCTCACCCTGGCCGACACGGCCCCGCTGTTCGTCCTGGCCCTGGCCCTCGGCCGACTGCGGGTCACCGAGACCGCCGACCTGCCCTCGCAGCACGCGGTGAACCACGGCGACGTCGTCTTCTACATCAACCACCGCAAGGCAGGCCCCGCGCCATGCCGGTGGGAGACCCGCGGCGAGGGCCACAACCCGCTGGTGAGCGCCGGTGACTTCTACCTCCTGCTGCACCGGCTCACCGAGCGCAGCCGCCGCTTCTCCGGCTCCCCGCAGCTGTGGAACCTGTGGACCGGCCGCAGCGCCAACCTCAGCGGCCACGCCCCGCTCTCCCGCCACGCCGCCTCGCCGCTGCTGAACACCTGGGCCCACCGGCACCACCTGACCGCCGACGACGGCAGCCCTCTCACCGTCCAGATGCCCCGCCTGCGAGCCACCGCCCGTGCCCAGGCTGGGAGCTGACCCGTCACGTGCCCACCTGCGGAGGTCGACCAGCTCCGTTCTTCCGATCAATCCCACGACAGGAACCATGAACGACCTTGCCTGGCGGGTCTTCTACACCCGCTACGAACTGCCCCGGCCTCGCACCGCCGACCCACTCATCGACACATTCGGCAACCTAGACGCCTGGCTGGACGAGCGCTCCGTCCCTGAAGGACAGCCCTATCTCATCTCGCCGACGGGCCACTACGACATCCAACTCAACTCCTTCTTCAGTACGGAGCTGGCCTCCGCGCCCTCGGACACGCTCAGGGCGTACGCGTCCGACCTGAAGTTGTGGCTGACGTTCTTGTGGGTCAGCCGTGGTCACAAGGACTGGCGCGGCGCCGACTCCGACGACCGTGCCGCGTACAAGCGGTGGCGGACCGTCGATCCGCTGGGCCCGCACGTCCAAGCAGTGACCTGGGACAGAGAGGTCGGCAGCGTCAACCAGTTCTACCGCTGGGCGCTGCGCAAGAAGTACGCCAGGCAGAACCCGATCATCCAGCGGGAGACCCGCGACCACCGCACCCGCGAATCGCGCTCGGTGCCCGCCGAGCTGTCGCACATCGGCCCCCGCAACCACCTGAAATGGCTCACGCCCACCATGTACCGGACCTGGCGCGATGTCGGCGTCCGCGGCTTCACTCTTCAGGGCCTGGGCGATCCGTCCTTCCGGGGCCGCTTCGCCTCCCGCAACGCGACCTACACCGACGTCATGATCCGCAGCGGGATGCGGTTGTGCGAGCAGACGTCGCTGTCGTTGTTCGAGCTGTCCCGTCCGGTCGCAGGCACGGCGAACACGCGCACCTGGCTGCCCGCTTCAATCGCGAAGTACGGCTCCGCCCGCACCATCTACTTCCTCAACAGCGACCTGGTCGCGGTGCATGAGTACATCGAGGAGGAGCGGGCGGAGGCCGTCGAGCTGGCCCGTGACCAAGGCGTCTACGAGCGCATCCGCAACCCGCTGATCATCACCGACCACCGCAGGCCATTCGTGAACGTCGGCGGCCAGCGGCTGAGCGTGGGCCAGCTCGGGCACGCCGAGCGCCGCCGCCTGCTGATCGACACCCCTGACGGCCTGGAGCCCGCCGCCCTGTGGCTGAACGAGCACGGTCTGCCCAGCGCCCGTTCCTGCTGGCAGTCCGTGTTCACCACGGCCAACGAGCGGTGCGCCAAGGCCGGCCTGAAGGTGTCCAGCCACGCCCATCAACTGCGCCACTCCTTCGCCGTCATCACCCTCGAACTGCTCATGCGAGGCCACATCGCCAGCCTCGGTTCGATGAACCCGGAGCAGCGCGGGGCTTACCAGAGGATCTTCGGCGACCCCGTGAACTGGCTGCGCATCCGGCTCGGCCACCGGTCCCGGACCACCACGGAGAAGTACCTGCACACTCTGCAGGAGCTGGAGTGGGAGACTCGCCAAGCGCTCGTCCCCGACGACTGGGACGCGGCCCACGTCCGCCCCGAAGAACTCGACGGCCTCGCCCCCAACGGCCTGGAGAGTGCTTCCGCATGACCGACGACACACGCGCCCGCTCCCGCCCGACCCGCGCCGGCCGAGGCCGCCCTTCGTCGATGCCCAGTGGGGCGTACGAGCCCGAGCCCGTCGCTGAAAAAGCGATCCGCACCCTCCTCGTGCCGTTCCACGGCGAGGACGGCCGCACCAAGACCTTCGACTTCCGCAAGCTGCCCCTGCCCGCGCTGAGCACGGAGTTCGCCGCTGCCTTCGCTGACCGTACCGGCGCCGCAGGCGAGATCCGGACCCTGAACAGCGCCAACCACTGCTTCACCATGGGCCGGCGCTTCCTGGTTTTTCTGGGAACGCTGAGGAATCCACCTCGCGAGCTGACCGAGCTCGCCCCTCGCCATCTGGAGCGTTATCGCTTTCACCGGTTGGAGAGCGTCACCGAGGTCGGTGCCGAACGTGAACTCATGGAGGTACGGGCCCTCCTGCGGCAGATGCAGGCAGACGCCCTCAGCCCAGAACTTCGGGACCACCTCATCCAGTACCGGCACGGCACCGGCCTGTGGAAGCGTCAACGGCGCGGCGGTGTCTCGGGCTACTCCGACCGCGAGTTCCGCGATCTGATGACCGCGGCTCGCAGCGACGTCGTCGCGATCCGGGACCGCATCGACGCCGCCGAGCGCCTTCTGAACGCCTATCGCGCCGATCCCGATGCCCTGAGCGCGGCGGAGCGCGAGCGTGGTGCTGCCCTCGATGCCATGGACCGCACGGGAATCGTCCCCCGGATCCGCCCCGATCCCGGCTCGGGAAACTGGGATCACGCGGCCGAGACCGAGCTGGCCGGCCAGCTGTTCCTGACGGTCGCGGACCTGTCCCCGCTCATCGTGCTGGCCGTCGGGCTCAGCGGCCGGAACGTCGAGACCATCAAGGAACTCGGCGCCGAGCACCTAGTCATGGACAGCCGCGCTGTCAGGGTGCACCTGACCAAACGCCGCCGCGACAAGCAGAACGTGCACTCAACGGCCGTCTGGGAGATCGGCGCCAACCTGAGCCGCCAGTTGCACACGCCGGGCGGGTTCTACATGCTCCTGCACCGTCTCACCGCACGTGGCCGGCGGTTCTCCGGTGACACCCGGGTGTGGAGCATCTGGCGTGGGGCCGGCGCCCGCTCCGGTTCCCTGTGGGAGAAAACAGCCGCCGCCCACGGACACCGCGACCCCTTCGCGGTCAGTCTGAAGGGTGGGTACGAACTGAAGGAGTGGGCCCGCCGTCACGGCCTGATGGCGGACGAGACCGACCCCGACACAGGGGAGCCGTTTCCGTTGCCCGTCAACGGCAACCGCATCAAGACCACAGTGGAGGTTCGCACCGTGAAGGCGGTCGGCGGACATCTGCCGTCGGCCTCGCGGACCAACACCATCGACGTCAGCTTCGAGCACTACCTGCGGGGCGACAAGACGGTCAAGGACTGGGCGGAGAAGGTGCTCGGTGCCGCTCTCAGCGACGCCGAGTCGAGCGCCCGAGCCTTCCATCTGCGCGTCCTCAACGGCGAGATGGAGAGGGCAGCCGCGCACAACCCGGAGACGGTGGCCACCGTGCTGGGCATGACCGCGGCCACGCTCAAGAGCGCCACGGCCGGCGAACTGGACACCCTCGCCAGCTCCTGCCTGGACATCGAGCATCACCCGGACACCGACGCGCAGTGCAACGTGTCGTTCCTGACCTGCCTCGGCTGCTCCAACGCCCTTGTAGCAGAACGGCACTTGCCCGCGCTCCTGGCGCTGCTCGACTTGCTGCAGGACGCGCTGCAGGAGTTGCCCGTGGACGCCTGGGTCGCCCGGCACGGCCGGACGTGGCTGACCATCACCCGCCTGGTCCTGCCCCGCTTCACCGACGGGCAAGTGGAGAAGGCCGCCCAGAACAAACCCTCCCTCCCGCCCCTCGACCTGCTCGACGGCCCCAAGGAACCCCAGTGACCACAGCCCTCGCGTACGTTCCCGAACCGCTCGTTCTTGACATCGATCCGCAGGCCCTCGTTCTGGCTCAACGTCCCCTCGTCTCCGGCACCGTGCTGCAGAAGACGAGCCGTTTCGCTGACGACGTGTGGAACCTGACGCCGGCTGTCCACAAGCGGCACCAGCGGGCCTGGAACATCCACTTCGAGAACGTCTCGGAGCTCTTCCGCCCCGTCGTAAAAGAGTTGGTGTACCGGTACCTGATCAACGACCTGCCACCTGGTGTCGCCCGGTCCTCCATCGAGACGACCGTCGGCCGCTTCTACTTCGTGAAGGAGTTCACCCACTGGATCGACCGCCGTGGCATCACGTCACTCTCGGACCTCACCGCCGAAGACTTCGAGCAGTGGGGCCAGCACGTCGACGCCCGGCACAAAAGCTCTGCTACCCGCACGAACAAGCGCTTCGCCGCCCGCGCGCTGTGGCTGTTCCGGTCCAAGCTGCCCAGCGGCGGGCTCGCCTTCGACCCCGAGGACGTCTGGCACCAGGGCTACCAGCCCGCCGCCGCCCGAGTCACCGGCGAGAACTCCACCGACCGCATCCCAGAGCAGGTGCTGTCTCCCCTCCTCATCTGGTCCCTGCGCTGGGTGGAGGACTTCGCCGACGACATCATCCGAGCCCAGCAGGAATGGAACGACCTGAAGAACCTCCCCGTGTTCGGGAGGCAATTGCCTCCCCCGCCGGGCACGCCACCGGCGTACGAACGCTTGGATGCTGTGCTCGACCGCTACCGCGCTGCCGGCCGCAAGTTGCCCCTCGGCTGGAAGACCAACGGCCCCTACAACGACCGGCCACCCGTCAATCACGCACACCTGGCCCGACAGGCACAGTGCTACCGGGGTACACCTGCCAAGGCTCCTTGCGCGGCGCTCGTCGACCAGGCGGTGGAGGAACTCGGCATAGACGACGGCACCTATCTGTGGACCGAAGTCCGTGGCCAACTCGACGAACGTCCGTGGCTGCGCGCGATCACTTTCGACGACGTCAAGGTGCATCTGCGCATGCTGCACGCCGCCTGCTACATCGTCATCGCCTACTTGTCCGGGATGCGCGACAGCGAGGTCAAGCACATGCGTCGCGGCTGCGTCACGGCCTGGCGTGACGACACCGGTCGCCCAGCCCGCCACTACGTGAAGAGCATGGCCTACAAGGGAGAGGACACCCCTGTCGGCGTTGAGGCCACCTGGGTGGTCGCACCTTCCGTCGCCCGTGCCGTCCAGGTCCTGGAGGCGACGCAACCTCCCGGACAGGAGTATCTCTTCGCCTCCGTCTGGCACGAGCGGGACACCGTCCGGCTGACAGGCCTGACCAACAAGGACATGCGGGACTTCATGCGCTGGGTCAACACCTACTGCACGGAGCACGACCGCCCCGACTCCATCCCTGCGGTCGACGGCAACCCGTGGAACATCAAGACCAGCCAGTTCCGGCGCACCCTGGCCTGGTTCATCGCCCGCCAAGAAGGCGGCACCATCGCCGGGGCGATCCAGTACCGGCACCACAGCGTCCAGATGTTTGAGGGGTACGCGGGCACCTCCGCCTCCGGCTTCCGCCAGGAGGTCGAGGCCGAACAGGCCATCGCCCGCGGCGAGAAGCTCGGCGACTTCATCCTCACCGGAGAGTTCCAGCGCCTCACCGGCCCTGCAGGGCGGGAAGCCGAGGAACGGCTCACCGATCTGGAACACCACGTGGAGTTCAACGGCAAGGTCATCCCCGACCGGAAGCGCCTGGAGCGCCACATGAAACGCAACGACCCCCACATCTACCCGGGCGAATTCGTCACCTGTGTCCACAACCCCGACCGCGCCCTGTGCCGCAAGAACGCCTCCGGCGGACCGACCCTCCCCGACTGCCAGCCACTGCAATGCCGCAACGTGGCCCTCACTCAGGCGAACATCGAAACCTTCCGCCGCTGGATCCGCCGACTCGACAACGCTTTGGAACGCGGTATCGAGCTCGCCCCCTACATTCGCAACCGCATGGAAAAGAAGCGCACGGAAGTCGCTCGATTCCTCTCCGCTTACAACGTTTCTGCCAACGCCCACCAGGACGCACAGTGATCCGCCACCACCCCACCGATAATGAAGTCCGCGAAGCCATGGACACTGTCCTCCGCGAGGCCAAGGAATCCGGGCGACACCCCCGGATCTCCGCAGTGGAGAGACTCCTCGACGTTTCTCATGCCACTTTCTACCGAAACTACTCCGAACTCATCGAGGAGTTCCGGGTACGCACGTCCAACCAACATGAAATGCAAACCAATACTACCAAGAGCAATCCCACCCCAGCGGATACCATCGCCCGACTCCGGCGCGAAAAGGAGGATGCCCGCCGGACAGTGGCCGTGTACGCCGAAACAATCAGACAGCTCGCCACCGAAAACGAGGAGCTACGCGTCAAGTTGCAGCGCCTGAAAGGCGTAACGGACCTCAGCAGCCGCCGCAACAACCGACCCTGACTCAAACAGATCAACGCGCTGATCAGGACCGATAAAACTCGCGGGCCCGCATCATAAATGGTGCAGGCCCGCGAGCGGTACAGTCACCGCACCGCCCTCACTCCAGCCTCTGAATCTCAAACATTGCGGACCATCCGCCACAAACTTGATGCTCCGACCCTCCACTTATGGGTGGTCCCGTTGCGCATGCGGCAGCACTCACTAGATCATCACCCCAGACAACAGCGAGGGGGATCCCGTGGCGCGTTTAACAGAGGCCGAAATTGCCGCACTGGAGCAGGCATATAGAGAGAAAAGCAGGGCGTTCGATCACATCGCGGAGAACCTAAAAGCCGAACGGTTCCGCAGGCGGATGTACTACTTGACCGCCTTCTGCTCGATGGCGTTGGCCGCCCTCCTTGGCTACACGGTAGTCGTGGGCCTCTGGGAAACGAAGCCCGAGTTCACCCGCTGGGCAGGACTCGTGATCGTTCTGATCCTCTTGGTCACGGCTGTCAATATGTTGACCAACAACCGGGGAAAGGTGGTTGACCTAACATCCGAAGCACGCCAGGCGCTCGCAGATAAGCAGAACGCCGCGGCCGATCTCCCGCTGTTCTCTGAAGCAGCTCTTCGGATCTACCGTGAGTCCACCCTGGAGTTGATGGACTCCTACCGCAGGCGGGCATCCAGGAATCGGCGCGTCAACAATGCCCTCCAGTCGCTCATCATCGCGGGGTCGATCATTGCGTCCACCTTGGTCGCTCTCGACAATGCGATCACTCCCCTGAATTTGGCGGCCACCATCCTGAGCGCAACCGTCGGCGTTTCCGCCGGGCTTTCCGGATACTTCAAATTCCGCGAGCGCGGCTTCAACCTGCAATCCACCGCAGACGAACTGGAGAAGCACTACACAGGCGTCCAATTCCACCTGGACGAATACGAGACAGTCGACTCGGCCCTCACCCCGGAAGAGGCGGAGAAGGAACGTCTCAGACGGTTCGCGCGCCTCGTGGAGAAGATCAAGGAAGAGCAGCGAAAGCGGGAACTCCAGCTGGAGCAGTCTCCCGAACAGCACAACCAGGCGTAGGAGCCCACGGTCCCGGCCTGCTCCCGTGCACGCTCGGTTACCTCCAGCCCCGGGTACTGGGTGCCCTGCCCTCACCGATCAGCCCTCCACCCGCCACCCCTTGGCCAGCCAGGAACATCGTCCTGCCTAGTGGACAAGTCCGTGATCGCATAAGCGGCGGCCTGGCCGGATCCGCTGGGGGTGGGGATGCACGCGGTGATCCCGGTCCTGTTCGTGGTGTCGGTGGAGGCCGCACGGCACGCCATCGGCCGCATGGCGGACATCACGGCGGACAAGCACATGGAGGGCGTCCGCCTGACCCGCTGGCTCCTCTCGCCGATCCCGACGTTCCTGCTGTGGCGCCGGATGAAGCTGTGGGAGCTGCGGTCCTACGAGCAGGTGATCAAGCTGGAACAGGACCGCTTGGTGTACCAGGCCCGCCTCCACTCCCGCTTCGGCAGGGCGTGGCGTCGTAAAGCCCCGGTGGAGTCCCTGATGCCGCTGCGCCTGGCGCGGTACGGCGTCCCGCTGGCGGAGACGGCGCCGGCGGGCTTGATGGCGGCGGGGATCGAGCCGGTGCTGATTCCGGCGGGGCCGGTGCTGGAGCAGGTGGAGCGGGCGGGGGCGTTGGAGCTGGAGGCACCGGAGAAGGAGGCTGTGGCTCCAGAGGGCGTGGCTGTGGGCGCTGCCGCAGCGGACCTCGCAGCTCCAGCAGACGTAGCTGCGGGCAATCGTGCCGCTGGGGCGGCACGGGTGGGCGCAGCGGCACCCTCCAGCGAGCAGCGCCAGACCACCCCCCAGCCCCCGCCGGAGCAGCAGCCGACCCCCCAGCCGCAACCAGAGCCGCAGCAGGCCCAACAGCACCTCCCGCAGCCCGAGCCCGACGAGAACAGCCCCTGGTTCAAGCCCCCGGCGCAGATCGAGTACCAGGGCGGCTACGACCCCGACTTCGACCCGGAGGAGGAGGCCGCGTACGCCGAATGGCAGGCCCAGCAACTCCGCCTCCAGACCCAGCTCCAGTTGCAGGCCCAGATGCAGGCGCAGGCACAGGCACAGCTCCCGCAGGAGTCCCCCTCCGAGGAGACCGGCAGCTTCCCCATCCCGGCCGGCCCCAACCGCGTGCGCGAGCTGGGTGAAGGCGGCGGCCCCCCGGAACCCCCGGCGCCGGACGAGGAGTCGTACTACGCGGTGTTCAAGCAGTCGATAAACGGCAGCTACCCCACCCCCCGTGAATTCACGGAGAACGTGGAAGCCGAGTTCAACCGCCCCTTGGCCCCGGACGAAGCCAAACGCATGGTCAACCGCTTCACGAACCGCTACAACGCGGAACTCGAAGAGGACCACATCGCGTAACTCGCGAACCCGAAAACGAAGAAGGGCCCCCGGAGTCACCCGACCCGGAGGGCCCTTCCTCATGAAGAAGCCGATTCAAGCAGCCGCCCTAAACGGCCGCGGCCTCACTCCCCCAGCAACACCCGAACCCGCTCCTGCCCCACAGCCAACAGCAGCGTAGGCAGCCGAGGCCCGGTGTCCCGCCCGACCAGCAAGTGATAGAGCAGCGCGAAGAACGCCCGCTGCGCACTCTTGATCTCGGCCGGCAGTTCCTTCGCGGTGGCGTCGGCGGAGAACCCGGCCTGCACCTTGGGCACCCCGTACACAAGATGGGTGAGCCCGTCCAGCGACCAGTGCGAGGAGAGCCCCTCCAGCAGCAGCTGGACACTCCGCGCCGAAGCCTCGTCGAGCGACTTCAGCAGCTCCAGGTCCGGCTCGGAGCGCACGACGGTCCGCTGGTCGGCGGGGACATGGGTGTTGATCCAGGCCTCGGCCTTGTCGTACCGGGGCCGCACCTCGTCGAGGGACGCCACCGGCCGGTCCGCCTCCAGCTCGGAGAGGATCCGCAGCGCCTGGTCCTGATGCCCGGCGGTGACATCGGCGACAGAAGCGAGCGTCCGGTAAGGCAACGCCCGCGCGGTGGCCGGAAGTTCCCCGGAAGCGGTCCCGACGGCACGGGCGTACGCGGCGACGTCCCCGGGAAGAGCGGACCCGTCGGCGACCTTCGCGGCGAGCTTGTCCCACTCGTCGTAAAGCCGCTGGATCTCCTGGTCGAAGGCGATCTTGAACGACTGGTTGGGCCGCCGCCGGGCGTAAAGCCACCGGAGAATCTGCGGCTCCATGATCTTCAAAGCGTCGCCGGGAGTGGGAACCCCGCCCTTGGAGGAAGACATCTTGGCCATACCGCTGATGCCGACAAAGGCGTACATGGGCCCAATAGGCTGCTTACCGCCGAAGATCCCGACGATCTGCCCGCCGACCTGGAAAGAGGACCCGGGAGAGGAATGGTCGACACCGGAGGGCTCGAAAACAACTCCCTCATAAGCCCACCGCATGGGCCAGTCGACCTTCCAGACCAGCTTCCCGCGATTGAACTCATTGAGCCGCACAGTCTCGGCGAACCCACAAGCGTCACACGTGTAGGACAACTCGGTGCTGGCGTCGTCGTACGCGTTGACGGTGGTCAGGTCCTTCTCGCAGTTCCCGCAGTAAGGCTTGTACGGGAAGTACCCGGCGGACCCGGTGGACCCGTCGTCCTCGCCGGCCGCCCCGGACCCCTCGGCGGCCTCCAGCTCGGCCTCGTCGAGCGGCTTCTGGGACTGCTTGGCGGTCTTCGGCTTGGTGCGGTACTGGGCGAGGACGGCGTCGATGTCGGCGCGGTGGCGCATCGCGTGCAGCACCTGCTCGCGGTACACCCCGGAGGTGTACTGCGCGGTCTGGCTGATCCCGTCGAACTCCACCCCCAGCTCCCCGAGCGAGGCGACCATGGCGGCCTTGAAGTGCTCGGCCCAGTTCGGGTACGCCGACCCGGCCGGCGCGGGTACGGAGGTCAGCGGCTTGCCGATGTGCTCGGCCCAGGTCTCGTCGACGCCGGGGACGCCGGCCGGGACCTTGCGGTAGCGGTCGTAGTCGTCCCAGGAGATGAGGTGGCGGACCGCACGGCCGCGCCGCCGGATCTCGTCGGCGACGAGGTGCGGGGTCATGACCTCGCGGAGGTTGCCCAGGTGGATGGGGCCGGAGGGGGAGAGCCCGGACGCGACGATCACAACCGGAGCGGTAGCGACTGATGTCTGCGCACCGGGGGCCCGACGCTCCGACTCCTCGATGACCTCGTCCGCGAAACGGGAGACCCAGTCGGTGGTCTCGGTGCTCTGAGCCACGATCGGCACGTCCTTTGGTGTTCTGGGATTCCTCTGGGAATCGACTACCGGCCGGTACGGTCGCACGGCTGGCCGTCCCATTGTCCCAGGACGCACCCACACCACGAAAACGGGTATCGGCGCCCCCCAGGGGGGACGCCGATGAAGATGCGAACGGCTCAGCCGAAGTTCACCGGGGCGATGTACTGGTCGTACGTCCGGTCATTGGTCGCCGTGAAGTCGGCCCGCGTCACGATGGCGCAGCGCACCCCGTCGACCCCGCAGGTGACGCCGTCCGCGATCTGCGGCTTCAGGTTGAGCGTGGTCAGGAACGACCCGCCCTCCTGATACGGAATGGTCACCCCCGGGGTCCCGGTCCCCGTGTCGGTGATCCGCCGCGCGGACCCGTCGGTGGACTGCCGCCCGCCGAGGCAGGGCCCGGGAAGCGTGGTGTACGTCTCGGGGTGGCCGACGACGACGCCTTCGGGTACGACGCAGAAGGCGAGGAAGATGCCCTGGGCGCGGTTGTATCCGGTGCCGGCGACGTCCACGGTCCCGCCTTCCGCGGGCAGCGAGGTGCTGGCGGCGCCGAGCTTGAGATGGAAGGTCTGCTCACCGACGGTGACCGTGCGCTGCGCCGAGCCGAAGGTGTAGGGGGCGGCCGAGGAGGTGGCGGCGGTGCCGAGAGCGACGGCGAGGGCCGCGCCGGCGACGAGGGCCGCGCGGAACTTCTTGGTGGGGGGTTTCATGGTCATATCCCACTGTGTGACTGATCAGTAGGCAATGGAGTGTGTGCCCTTTCACGCAGCACGGCCGGGATCTTCACAGCGCCGCGCACGCCGGGGGGTTCACGCCCCCCCCACACCCCGAACCACTGCATGGCCCCGTACTCCTCGAACCGCTCCACTTCGACAAACCCCAGCCGAGCGGCGAGCCGCACGGAACTGAGATTGGCGACCTGCGTACAAAGCACGACACCCTCCCCCGGAACCACCCCGGAGAACCACTCCAGCACGGCACCACAGGCTTCCCACGCATACCCGAGCCCCCAGAACTCCGGCAGGAACAGATACCCGAGCTCGGCGACGGGGGCGGCCTGGTTCGGAGGAGCTGGGGGAGCCGGAGAAGCTGGGGGAGCCGGATGCGCCGGAGGAGACAGGGAGGCCGGAGCAGCAGAGGGCGACGAGGGAAGCCGCCCCGGCCGCCCCGGTTCCCGCCGGTCGAGCGTGACCATCCCGGCCATCACCCCACCGGCCTCGACGACGAACACCCCGGCCCGCCGCCCCGGCACAGCAGGCACCTCCCGCTCAAGCTCGTCCCGCGGCCGGGCCCCGCCGAGATAGGCCCGCACCTCATCGGACGCGAACAACTCGACGAACGCACCCCGGTCCCGCCCTTCGGAACCCCGCAGCACAAGCCGCTCGGTGAGGATCGGGGAGGGAGGCCAAGGGACGGCGCCGAGGGAGGTCATGCAAACACCCTAGGCAGTCGGAGCGAACCCAACTACGGCGCGGCAGCGCCGTCTAAGGGGCGCGGGGAACTGCGCGACAAGCCACGACGGCGCCGCAGCCGGACAACTACATGCCACCTCAGCCAAAGTTGACCTTGATGTACTGGTCGTACGCCCGATCGCCCGACTTCGTCGACTTACTCACGATCGCGCACCGCACAGTCCCCCCGCACACAGCACCCCCACCGACCCCGGCCCTGACCGCGAGATCCGCGGCGAACGCCCCGTCATCGGACTCGGTGACGGCCCCGGCCCCGCCGAGACAGGGAGCCGGCTGCCGCGTATAGGTGGACGTGTCCCCGACAGTCACCCCCTCAGGAATCGCGCACAACGAGACGGTGACGGCCTGAGCGGGGTTGTACCCGCTCCCGGAGACATGCACGGTCCCGCTCCCCCCGACGACATCGAGCCCGGAGGCGACCATGCGCAGCCGGAACGTCTTCCCCTCGACGGAGACGACCCGAGCGGCGGCCCCCACGGGAACAGCGGTGGCCGTCCCGGCGGTGGCGAGCGCAAGAACAGCGGCCCCAAAGGCGACAAGCCCGGCCCGCACCCGAGGAGCCTTACGAGAAACGGAGGTAAGAGTCATGCCCCATGCCTAGGGCCAGAACGGGCCCCCGCCAAGGGAAGACCTCCACCCCCGGCCCATCCCCCCAGCTCACCCACGCCAGGAAACCCCTTTACCACCCATGGGATACTTGCCGCGTATACCCATCCCACGAGGAGAACGGCTCCCACCCCATGACCTCGGTCACGTCCCTCAGCGACTCCGTCCAGCAGCACCTCGCGTCCGCCCTCTCGGCCACCCTGCCGGAGGCAGCCGGCGCGGACCCGCTGCTGCGACGTAGCGACCGGGCGGACTACCAGGCGAACGGCATCCTGGCGCTCGCGAAGAAGGCGAAGGCGAACCCGCGCGAGCTGGCGACGCAGGTCGTGGCGCGCGTGAGCGCCCCCGCCCTGATCCAGGACATCGAGGTCTCGGGCCCGGGCTTCCTGAACATCACGATCGCCGACAGCGCGATCACGCGGAACCTCGCGGCGCGCGCGGCGGACGACACCGGCCGCCTCGGCGTCCCGTACGCCCCCGCGCCGGGCACGACGGTCGTCGACTACGCCCAGCCGAACGTGGCGAAGGAGATGCACGTCGGCCACCTGCGCTCGGCGGTGATCGGCGACGCGGTCGTGCAGATCCTGGAGTTCACCGGCGAGAGCGTCGTCCGCAGGCACCACATCGGTGACTGGGGTACCCAATTCGGTATGCTCATCCAGTACTTGGAGGAGCACCCGACCGAACTGGACCACAAGGACGCCGAGATCACCGGCGACGAGGCGATGTCCAACCTGGACCGGCTCTACAAGGCCGCGCGCAAACTCTTCGACTCCGACGAGGAGTTCAAGGTCCGGGCCCGGCGCAGGGTGGTCGAGCTCCAGGCCGGTGAGCCGAAGACGCTCGCGATGTGGCAGAAGTTCGTCGACGAGTCGAAGATCTACTTCTTCTCGGTCTTCGAGAAGCTGGACATGGAGGTCCGCGACCCCGACATCGTCGGCGAGTCCGGCTACAACGACATGCTGGCCGAGACGTGCGCGCTCCTTGAGGAGTCCGGCGTGGCGGTCCGCTCGGAGGGCGCGCTCTGTGTGTTCTTCGACGACATCAAGGGCCCGGAGGGCAACCCGGTCCCGCTGATCGTCCAGAAGTCCGACGGCGGCTACGGCTACGCGGCGACCGACCTGTCGGCGATCAGGGACCGCGTCTTCCACCTGAAGGCGGACACGCTGCTGTACGTGGTGGACGCCCGCCAGGCGCTGCACTTCCGGATGGTCTTCGAGACGGCCCGCCGCGCGGGCTGGCTGAACGATGAAGTCACCGCCGTGCAGCTGGCGTTCGGCACGATCCTCGGCAAGGACGGCAAGCCGTTCAAGACGCGGGCGGGCGAGACGGTGAAGCTCCAGGACCTGCTGGACGAGGCGGTGGACCGGGCGACGGCGGTCGTGCGGGAGAAGGCCGGCAAGGTGGGCCTGACCGAGGCGGAGATCGTCGAGAACGGCCGTCATGTGGGCATCGGCGCGGTGAAGTACGCCGACCTGTCGACGTCGGCGGTGCGGGACTACAAGTTCGACCTGGACCAGATGGTCTCGCTGAACGGCGACACGTCGGTGTACCTCCAGTACGCGTACGCCCGTGTCCAGTCGATCCTGCGCAAGGCGGAGGGTACGGTCCCGGCGGCCCACCCGGAGCTGGAACTGGCCCCGGCGGAGCGGGCGTTGGGTCTGCACCTGGACCAGTTCGGTGAGACGGTGCTGGAGGTGGCGGCGGGCTACGAGCCGCACAAACTCGCCGCGTACCTCTACCAGTTGGCGTCTTTGCTGACGTCGTTCTACGACCAGTGCCCGGTGTTGAAGGCGGAGACGGACGCGCAGAAGGAGAACCGCCTCTTCCTGGTCGACCTGACGGCCCGCACTCTGCACCGGGGCATGGGCCTGCTGGGCATCAGGACGCCCGAGAAGCTCTGATCGCACAACTAGGGCGATCCATAAGGGGGTTCACGCGAGGCGTGGACCCCCTTCCCGCTGCCGGCGAGAACCCCGGGGCAGAAATCCCCCGCAAGATCGTGACTTGAGCACGCCCCCGGCAGATATGCAGGACATGTCGATCACTTCACCATGTCTCCCCCTGCCCGACCTCCTCTTCGCGGACGGCCCAACTGGCCCCGCCCTGCACGCACATCACCGCCGTACGATCACCGCCGGCCTGTTCCGCCACCACCCCGAGGCGACCACCGAGGAGCGCTGGCGCCAGGCGTACGCCCGCCTCCGCTACCTCCAGTCCGAACTCCCCTGCTCCACCGAGGAGTTGGTGAACGACCCCCGACAGCTCGCCGCCCTGCACGAGTGGACGTCGGTGGTCGACGGCGGTACGACCTCCCTCGCCTCGATCCACTACAACC
Source organism: Streptomyces sp. AMJ-169 (assembly GCF_055597585.1). NCBI lineage: Bacteria > Bacillati > Actinomycetota > Actinomycetes > Kitasatosporales > Streptomycetaceae > Streptomyces > Streptomyces sp. AMJ-169. Next base: position 21,750 of record NZ_JBVLTJ010000026.1, on the reverse strand, counting down.
TCTTCCTGGGCAGCCTCCTCGCGGACACGGAGTCGGCCCCCCGCGACCTGACCCCGTACACGTCCCTGGCCCGCGTCGGCACCTTCCTGTGCACGGAGTCGGACCACGGCAACGACGCGGCGGCCCTGGAGACGACGGCCCGCTACGACCTGGACACCGACGAGTTCGTCCTGGACACCCCGCACGCGGGCGCGACGAAGTACATGCCGAACACCAGCCCAACTGGCGGGCCCAAGACGGCGGTTGTGGCGGCGCGGCTGCTGGTGGAGGACCGCGACGAGGGCGTGTTCCTCTTCCTGACCCCGCTGACGGACGAGCACGGCCCGCTGCCCGGCGTGAAGATCGAGCCGCTGCCCCCGCGCATCGGCAGCCCGGTCGACCACTGCGTGACCGCTTTCACGGACGTACGCCTCCCCCGCACGGCCCTGCTCCAGGGCGCGCACGGGCGGCTGGAGAAGGACGGCAGTGTCACCAGCCCGCTCGGCAGCCCGAGGAAGCGTTTCCTCGGCAGCATCGGCCGGGTCACCGTCGGCAAGCTCTGCATGAGCGCGAGCACCCTGGGCGGCGCGCGGGCGGCGCTCGCGACCGCCGTGCGGTACGCGGGGTCCCGCATGGTCTCCGGGCCGGCCGGCGGCGACCGCAGGGTGCCGATCAGCGCGTACCGCTCGCACCACGGACGCCTGCTGGAGCACACGGCGACCGCGTACGCGATGACGTTCCTGCACCGGTCCGTCATGGACCGCTGGACGGCCTGCGCCCCGGCCGAACGCGCGGCGGCGGAACGCCTGGTGGCCGTGGCCAAGGGCTGGATCACCTGGCGGGCGAGGGACATCGCCGTCGAGTGCCGCGAACGCTGCGGCGCGCGCGGCCTGTTCCCGGCGAACGGGCTCGCGGAGTACGCGGGGAACATCGACGGCGCGATCACGGCCGAGGGCGACAACCTCGCCGTGTGGTCGAAGGCGGGCGCGGAGATGATCTTCGGGCACGATCCGGCGCCGGCGCCGGTCCGGGCGACCGGCGACGAGGACGCCATGGCCGTAACGTTCCTGCGGGCGGCCCTCTCCGCCGCCGAACGCCACTGGCACCTGTCCGCGCGGGCGGCACTGCGCAGCGCGACGGGAACGCGGACGGGCAGCGCGGAAAGTGGGACGTTCACCCGCTGGAACAACGCCTCGACCCCCGCCCTGGAGCTGGTCGAGACCTACGCCCTCGGCCAGGCGTCCGACGCGTTCGCCCGCGCCTGCGCCCGCGCCGAGGACGAGCCCCTCCTCACCGACCTGCACCGCCTCTTCCTGCTGCGCCATCTGCGGCCGTACGAGGGCATGTTGCTGGCGGCGGGCGCCCTGGCCGCCGACCAGGTGCGGGCGTTCCCGCACGCCCGTGCGGCGCTCACCGCGCGGCTCGCCGGTGAACTTCCGCGCCTCACCGAGGCGTTCGGCGTACCGGAAGAACACCTGGCGTCGTTGCCGATGCTGGCAGGCTGAAACGCCGTTGTCAGTGGCAGCGCCTACAGTCACTGGCATGGCGACTCTCCCGAACCCCCTCCCGAAGCTCGCGACCGACCCCAGTGGCCGCTCCCTCGGCCTGCGACTGCCGCCCGGCAGGCTGATCGACGCGACCGAGGGCGGCGGCGGCCCGGTGCTGTGGCACGCGGAGAAGCCGGCCGCGTCCGGCACGTGGTCGGCCCTCGGCTCCCCCGCCGCGCGGGCCGGCCTCCTCCCCGTCCTCGTCGACGCCGGCGACCCCCAAGGCGGCCCGGAGAGCTGGGAGTTCGTCCCCGGCGAGGCGAGCTACCCCGGGGACCACGACGCGGAGGACATCCTGGAGGAGTACTGGGAGGAGGACGCGGCCGACGACGAGGAGTGGCCGGGCCCGGCCCCGGCGCTCCCCCTCGCCGCCGACCCCGACAGCCGGGCCGCCGAGGTCGCCGACTCCCTCGCGGAGGACCCGGGTCCGCCGTACACCAAGCTCCACCTCGCGCTCGTCCCGGCGGCCCGGCGCAGCGCCGACCTGCCCGCCGCGCTCGGCTGGTGCGGCGCCGCCAACTACGAGGACGACGCGGCCCGCCTGAGCGCCGTCCTGCGCTCCTGGGAGGACCGCTTCGGCATACGCCTCGTCGCCCTGTCCTACGACCGCCTGACGGTCTCCGTCGCCGCTCCGCCCACCACCCCCGAGGAGGCCGGGGGAATCGCCCTGGAACACCTCGGCTTCTGCCCGTACGCGGTCCTGCGCACGGACGGCGACACGCTGGAGGGATACGCCAAGACCCTGGTGGGGGCGCGGAGTTGGCACTTCTGGTGGGACTGACCCCCGGGCCCCGCGCCTCCGCGCCGCCCGATCGGGCGGTTTACCGGCCCTGAGCCGACCGGAGCGGGAGCCCCCCGGGTACCCCTGAAGGCATGACCTTCCCAGCCCGGACCCTGGCGGTCGTGGCGATCGCCCTCGCGGCGCTCGCGGCGGCCGTCGCGTACGGCGACGACCTGTTCTCGGACGCGAGTTCACGCTGCTCGGCGCGCGAGAACTCCTCGTGGACGTCGTCGTCGGTCGTCCAGGACGGCCGTACCTCCCACTACGAGATCCGCACGTCCACCTGCGCCGACCGGGTCCAGGTGGACGTCAGGACCGGCGGGGACGGGATCACCTCTTGGTTCCCGTGGCTCCGTACACATTGATGTCGTCGTCCGTCACGTCGTTGATGTCCCGGTAGCGGATGCGCCCGATGCCGTCCAGCGCCGCGAACTCCTCCGGTCCGATCGCGGGCGGCGCGGGGGCGGGGCCGGGGTGCCAGTGGTGGACGGGCACGACGCCGGGCGGGGTGTCGAGGACGAGCCCGGGGGTGTCGTCGAAGAACCGCCGCACCTCCCGCGCCGACCGGAACACGAACGTGAACCCCCGCTCGGTGTAGGCCCGTTGAACCGCCCTGGTGGGAACCGGATGGAGTTCGTCGGTGAGATGGCTGAGCACGAGCCGGCTCCCCGAGGGCAGCCCGGCCATCAGTTCCCGTACGACCGGGTAGGCCCGCTCGTCGGTGACGAAGTGCAGGATCGCGACCAGGCACAGCGCGACCGGCTCGGTGAAGTCCAGTGTCCGCGCGGCCCGTTCGAGGATCTGGGCGGGGTCGTCGAGGTCGGCGTCGATGTAATCGGTGCGCCCGGCGGGGCCGGAGGTCAGCAGGGCGCGGGCGTGGGCGAGGACGACCGGGTCGTTGTCGACGTACACCACCCGCGCCTCGGGGATCGTCCGCTGGGCGATCTGGTGCACGTTCTCGGCGGTCGGTAACCCCGTCCCGACGTCCAGGAATTGGCGCACCCCGTCCTCTCGCGCGAGCCGGGTGACGGCGCGGCGCAGGAAGTCGCGGTTGTGCCGGACGTCCAGGTACCCCCGGGGGTTGGCGGCGAGCCCGGCGGCGGCCGCCTCCCGGTCGACGGGGTAATGGTCCTTGCCACCGAGGAAGACGTCGTAGACGCGCGCCGGGTGCGCCTTGGCCGAGTCGATCCGCTTGCGCAGCTCAGCGGGGTCGAGGTCGAGCGCGTCACCGGACATGGGGCCTCCGTGCGGATAGGTGAGACACAGTCAACTACCTACACGCGAAGCCCGGTTGCCGCACTCAGCGCCCGCCCGCCGACCGGCTACTGCCAGCCACCCGCCGACCGCCTACTGCCGCTGCCAGCCATCCAGCTTCTGCGCCGCCTCGACCGCCCAGTACGTCAGGATGCTGCGCGCCCCCGCCCGCCGGATCCCGGTCAGCGTCTCGAAGATCGCCCGCTCCCGGTCGAGCCACCCCTTCTCGGCGGCGGCCTCGACCATCGAGTACTCGCCGGAGATCTGATAGGCGACGACGGGAAGGTCCACGGCGTCGGCGACCCGCGCCAGGACGTCGAGGTAAGGACCGGCCGGCTTGACCATGACCATGTCGGCGCCCTCCTCCACGTCCAGCGCCAACTCCCGCAGGGACTCACGCCAGTTGGCGGGGTCCTGCTGATAGGTCTTGCGGTCGCCCCGCAGCGAGGAGCCGACGGCCTCGCGGAACGGACCGTAGAAGGCGGAGGAGTACTTGGCGGTGTAGGCGAGGATCGCGACGTCCTCCCGCCCGATCTGGTCGAGGGCGTCGCGGACGACGCCGATCTGCCCGTCCATCATCCCGCTGGGCCCCACGACGTGCGCGCCCGCGTCGGCCTGGACCTGCGCCATCTCGGCGTACCGCTCCAGGGTGGCGTCGTTGTCGACGCGCCCCTGGTCGTCGAGGACCCCGCAGTGCCCGTGGTCGGTCGTCTCGTCGAGGCAGAGGTCGGACATGACGAGCAGGTCGTCGCCGACCTCGGCGCGCACGTCCCGCAGGGCGACCTGGAGGATCCCGTCGGGGTCGGTGCCGGCCGTCCCGAGGTTGTCCTTCTTGTCCTCCTCGGGCACCCCGAAGAGCATGATCCCGGAGACTCCGGCGGCGGCGGCCTCGGCGGCGGCCTTCTTCAGGCTGTCCCGGGTGTGCTGCACGACCCCGGGCATCGCCTTGATCGGAACGGGCTCGCTGACCCCTTCACGCACGAAGGCGGGCAGGATGAAGTCGGCCGGATGCAGCCGCGTCTCGGCGACCATCCGCCGCATCACAGGAGAGGTACGCAGCCGCCGGGGCCGAGCGCCGGGAAAAGAACCGTACTGAGCCATACGCCCACGCTACGCCTGCGGAAGGGGTCCCTTTGCCGACGGGGTGTCGACCCTGAAGGCCGGCCGGGACCCCCGTCCCGAAACTGCTCAGGTGGCCCGGCGCCTGCGCCCTCCGGGCCTGCGTTCGCTGGGCCGCGTCACCGCGTCCCCCGCGTCCAGTGCCGCCGTCCGCCTCCGTATCCCGAAGTCGGCCAGCGCCTCCGCCAGCGCCTGGACCGACGGCTCCGGAGCCATCACGTCCACCCGCAGGCCGTGTTCCTCGGCCGTCTTCGCGGTGGCCGGGCCGATGCAGGCGATGACCGTCACGTTGTGCGGCTTGCCGGCGATGCCGACCAGGTTGCGGACGGTGGACGACGACGTGAAGAGCACCGCGTCGAACCCGCCCCCCTTGATCGCCTCCCGCGTCTCGGCCGGCGGCGGCGAGGCGCGCACGGTCCGGTAGGCCGTGACGTCGTCCACCTCCCAGCCGAGGTCGATGAGCCCGGCGACCAGCGTCTCCGTGGCGATGTCGGCGCGCGGCAGGAACACCCGGTCGATCGGGTCGAAGACGGGGTCGTAGGGCGGCCAGTCCTCCAGCAGCCCGGCCGCGCTCTGCTCCCCGCTCGGCACCAGGTCGGGCTTCACGCCGAACGCGACCAGCGCCTTGGCGGTCTGCTCGCCGACCGCCGCGACCTTGATCCCGGCGAACGCGCGCGCGTCGAGCCCGTACTCCTCGAACTTCTCCCGCACCGCCTTCACCGCGTTGACCGAGGTGAACGCGATCCACTCGTAGCGCCCGGTCACCAGCCCCTTGACGGCCCGCTCCATCTGCTGCGGGGTGCGGGGCGGCTCGACGGCGATGGTCGGGACCTCGTGCGGCACGGCCCCGTAGGAGCGCAGCTGCTCGGACAGCGACGCCGCCTGCTCCTTCGTCCGCGGGACGAGGACCCTCCAGCCGAACAGGGGCTTCGACTCGAACCAGGCCAGCTGGTCGCGCTGCGCCGGCGCCGACCGGTCGCCGACGACCGCTATCACCGGCCGCGAGCCCTCCGGCGAGGGCAGCACCTTGGCCTGCTTCAGCGTCTGCGCGATGGTCCCGAGGGTCGCGGACCAGGTCCGCTGCCGGGTCGTCGTACCGGCGACCGTCACGGTCAGCGGGGTGTCCGGCTTGCGTCCGGCGGAGACCAGCTCGCCGGCGGCGGAGGCCACCGCGTCGAGCGTCGTGGAGACGACGACCGTCCCGTCGGAGGCGCCCACCTCCGTCCAGCACCGGTCGGACGCGGACCGCGCGTCCACAAACCGGACGTCCGCCCCTTGCGCGTCCCGCAGCGGCACCCCCGCGTACGCGGGCACCCCAACTGCCGTCGCAACACCAGGAACCACCTCGAAAGGCACCCCGGCGGAGGCGCAGGCGAGCATTTCGGCGGCGGCGTACGTATCAAGGCCCGGGTCCCCGGACACCGCCCGCACCACCCGCCTGCCGCCCCGCGCGGCCTCCATGACAAGATGTGCCGCATCCCGCACCGCGGGGAGTGCCACGGTCGTTGACGAGGCGTCAACAACAGTGGGCTGAGGGAAAGAAGTGCCTGGAGGGGGGTCTGTGGGCACCACGGAGACACCTGAACGGGCGTGCGTCCGTACGACGTCGAGCACCTCGTGCTCGGCGACGAGGACGTCCGCGCCCGCCAGTGCTTCGACAGCGCGCAAGGTCAGCAGCCCCGGATCACCGGGCCCCGCTCCCAGGAAGGTGACGTGACCGTGTTCCAGGCCGGCGGAAAGGTTGGTGGGGCTCACTGTGCTCGCTCCCCCATCAGACCGGCCGCGCCCTGGGCAAGCATCTCGGCTGCGAGTGTGCGACCGAGCGTCATCGCCCCGTCGTGCGTCTCGGGCACGGGACCGGTGGTGGACAGCTGCACCGTACGGGTGCCGTCGGCCGTACCGACGACCGCCCGCAGGCGCATTTCCTTGACAATCTGCCCGTCGGCCAGCAGGTCGGCCAGCGCGCCCACAGGGGCGGAGCAGCCGGCCTCCAGGGCGGCGAGCAGGGAACGCTCGGCGGTCACGGCGGCCCGCGTGAACGGGTCGTCGAGCTCTCCGAGCGCGGCGATGAGGTCCGCGTGGTCCGCGGCACACTCGATCGCCAGGGCCCCCTGGCCGGGGGCGGGCAAAACGATGTCGGGCGCCAGGACGTCCGTGACCTCCGCCGCGCGGCCGATCCGGTTGAGCCCGGCGGCGGCCAGCACGACCGCGTCCAGCTTCCCGTCGCGCACGAACTTGATCCGGGTGTCGACGTTCCCGCGCACCGGTACGACCGCGAGGTCGAGGCCGTGCGCCCGCGCGTACGCGTTCAGCTGGGCCGTCCGGCGCGGCGAACCGGTCCCGATCCGCGCCCCGCGCGGCAGTTCGGCAAGCCGCAGCGCGTCCCGCGCGACCAGCACGTCCCGGGGGTCCTCCCGTACGGGTACGGCGGCCAGCGCCAGCCGGTCGGGCTGCGCCGTCGGCAGGTCCTTGAGCGAGTGAACCGCGAAGTCGACCTCGCCGCCCAGCAGCGCCTCCCGCAGCGCGGTGACGAAGACGCCGGTGCCGCCGATCTGGGCGAGCTGTTCGCGGGAGGTGTCGCCGTAGGTCGTGATCTCGACGAGTTCGACCGGCCGGCCGGTGAGCTGCCGTACCTGCTGCGCGATCTGCCCGGACTGGGCGAGGGCGAGTCTGCTGCGCCGGGTGCCGAGTCTCAGTGGTCTCATGCGCCGGGCCCCTTCTCGTCGGAGGGAGCGGCCGGCGCGGCTTGGGACACCGCCGCGACCGTCTCCTGGTCGAGGTCGAACAGGGTCCGCAGCGCGTCCGCGTACCCGGCGCCGCCGGGCTCGGCCGCGAGCTGCTTGACCCGTACGGTCGGCGCGTGCAGGAGCTTGTCGACGACCCGGCGGACGGTCTGCGTGATCTCCGCGCGGTGCTTGTCGTCGAGCCCGGGCAGCCGGGCTTCCAGGCGGGCGATCTCGCCGGCGACGACGTCGGCGGCCATGGTCCGCAGCGCGACGACGGTCGGCGTGATGTGCGCGGCCCGCTGGGCGGCGGAGAAAGCGTTCACCTCGTCGGCGACGATCCGCCGCACCTGGTCGACGTCCGCCGCCATCGGCGCGTCCGCGCTGGCCTCGGCGAGCGACTCGATGTCGACGAGCCGCACCCCGGCCACCCGGTGCGCCGCCGCGTCGATGTCCCGGGGCATCGCGAGGTCGAGCAGGCACAGCACCGGCTCGCAGGACTCGATCGCCTCCGGCTTACGGCGCTCGGGGATCCGTACGCCCGCCTGCGCGGTCGCCGCGAGGGCCGCGATGACCTCGGCCTCCTTCTCGAAGCGCCGGTCGACGGCCCCGCTGGTGCCCTTGTCGACCCAGGCCGCGTGCTGCTCCAGCGTCGCCGCGTCCATCCCGGCGACCGCGGCGTCCCCTGCGACGGAGAACCCCTGCCGCACGGCCCCGAGGTCCAGCGGACACCCCTCGTCACTCCCGATCGAGGTGACGGGCAGCGGCCGTACGGCGTCGGCGGCGGCCGGGGTGAGGACGGCGGCGGCGCCGGTGCGGCCCTCCACCGCGCGCGCGATGTCCGCGGCGCTCAGCACGAGCCCGGTCGCCCCGGTGCAGGAGACGGCCAGGTCGGCACGTGCCAGCTCGCCCGGCACCGATTCCATCGGGACCGCGCGGGCCGTCACGTCCGCGTCACCGTCGTTCAGTATTTCGGCCAAGCGTTCGGCGCGGTCGAACGTCCTGTTGGCGACGACGATCTCCGCGACCCCGGCGCGCGCGAGGGTCGCCGCCGCCAGCGACGACATCGAGCCGGCGCCGATGACCAGCGCTTTCTTGCCGCGCGCCCAGCCGGCGACGTCGGTGCCGCGCGCCAGCTGCTCCAGGCCGAAGGTGACGAGGGACTGCCCGGCCCGGTCGATGCCGGTCTCGGAGTGCGCCCGTTTCCCGACCCGGAGGGCCTGCTGGAACAGGTCGTTCATGAGCCGGCCCGCGGAGTGCAGCTCCTGCGCCTTGGCGAGGGTGTCCTTGAGCTGGCCGAGGATCTGGCCCTCGCCGACGACCATGGAGTCCAGGCCGCAGGCCACGGAGAACATGTGGTGGACGGCGCGGTCCTCGTAGTGCACGTACAGGTGAGGGGTCAGCTCGTCGAGGCCGACGCCGCTGTGCCGGGCGAGCAGCGTGGACAGCTCGGCGACCCCGGCGTGGAACTTGTCGACGTCGGCGTACAGCTCGATGCGGTTGCAGGTCGACAGGAGGGCGGCCTCGGCGGCGGGCTCGGCGGCGACGGTGTCCTGGAGCAGCTTGAGCTGCGCGTCCCCGGAGAGGGAGGCGCGTTCCAGGACGCTGACGGGAGCGCTGCGGTGGCTGAGGCCGACGACGAGGAGACTCATGCCGGCATCACGGCGGGTACGTCCCCGTCGGGTCCCTGCTCGTCGCCGTGCGCGGGCGGGTGGACGGCCGCCGGCGCGGACCCGGCCGCCGTCTCCTCGCCCGCCTTGCGCTGCTCGTGGAAGGCGAGGATCTGGAGTTCGATCGAGAGGTCGACCTTGCGGACGTCGACGCCGTCGGGGACGGCGAGGACGGTCGGCGCGAAGTTCAGGATGGAGGTGACCCCGGCGGCCACGAGCCGGTCGCAGACCTGCTGGGCGACGCCGGGCGGGGTGGTGATGACGCCGATGGAGACGCCGTCGTCCTGGATGATCCGCTCCAGGCTGTCGCTGTGCTGAACGGTGATCCCGGCGACCTGGCGGCCGGTCATCGCGGGATCGGCGTCGATGAGGGCGGCGACCCGGAAGCCGCGGGAGGCGAACCCGCCGTAGTTCGCGAGGGCGGCGCCGAGGTTTCCGATGCCGACGATGACGACCGGCCAGTCCTGGGTGAGCCCGAGCTCGCGGGAGATCTGGTAGACGAGATACTCGACGTCGTAGCCGACACCGCGCGTTCCGTACGAACCCAGGTAGGAGAAGTCCTTGCGCAGCTTGGCGGAGTTGACTCCCGCCGCCGCCGCCAGCTCCTCGGAGGAGACCGTGGGCACCGAGCGCTCCGACAGCGCGGTCAGGGCTCGGAGGTACAGCGGAAGCCTGGCGACGGTGGCCTCGGGAATCCCTCGGCTGCGGGTCGCCGGTCGGTGAGTTCGGCCAGTTGCCACGGTGCTCCTGCGGGTAGAGCGGGGCTGTGGGCGGCTTCGCGTCCCCGGACCGCCCCGTCGACAGCAGGCTATGTCTTTGTGAACGCGTGCACAAAGATGGTGTCCGATTTGCCCGGCCAACGTGACCGGGGTCACGCGTTTCACTCCTGGGGGCAAAACCGCTCACGCTCCTCGCGAATCCCGCCCCCGAGACCAACTCGCCATCGATCCTAAGCGACTTTCCGACCGCTTTGGACTAGTCGGTCAGTGCTTTGCGCAACCTCTCCTCGTTCACACGCCAGAAGGTGTGCTGCGCCCCGTCCACCAGGACGACCGGGATCTGTTCCCAGTACCGGTCGTGGAGCGCGGGGTCCTGGGTGATGTCCTTCTTCTCCCAGGAGACGCCCAGGTCCGCGCAGACCTTCCCCACGATCCGCTCGGCGTCCTCGCAGAGATGGCAGTCGGGCTTGGCGATGAGGGTGACGTGATGATCGGCTGGTTCGACTGGTCCGGCGGGTTCGGCTGGTTTGCGGCGGAAGAGGGGACTCATGGCAGCCATTGTGTCGCGCAGAGTTCACGCCCTCCGAACCTCTCCGATCCGAACTCCCCGAACAAACTGGCTATGCTCACGTCCATGGCCGCTCTCGGATGGCTCACCCCCCGCAGGCGCCCCGCGACGGCGCGGAGCGTGCTCGCCGGCGAGGCCGCGGCGGAGGCCGCACGCAAATCCTCCAAAGAGGACGAAGCCCTTGAGGCTCCGCAGCAGAAGAACACGAAGGACACAAAAGGCACGGAACCGGAGTTCCCGGTCCCCGGCGACGACAAGGCCGCCGCGTTCTTCGACCTCGACAACACCGTGATGCAGGGCGCCGCCCTCTTCCACTTCGGCCGCGGCCTGTACAAGCGCAAGTTCTTCGAGACCCGCGACCTGGCCCGCTTCGCCTGGCAGCAGGCGTGGTTCCGGCTGGCCGGCGTCGAGGACCCCGAGCACATGCAGGAGGCCCGCGACTCCGCGCTGTCGATCGTCAAGGGCCACCGCGTCGCCGAACTCCAGTCGATCGGCGAGGAGATCTACGACGAGTACATGGCCGAGCGGATCTGGCCGGGCACGAGAGCCCTCGCCCAGGCCCACCTGGACGCCGGTCAGAAGGTGTGGCTGGTCACCGCGGCCCCGGTGGAGATCGCCCGCGTGATCGCCCGCCGCCTCGGCCTGACCGGCGCGCTCGGCACCGTCGCGGAGTCCGTGGACGGCGTCTACACCGGCAAGTTGGTGGGCGAGCCGCTGCACGGCCCGGCGAAGGCGGAGGCGGTCAAGGCGCTGGCGGCGGCGGAGGGCCTGGACCTGTCGCGCTGCGCCGCGTACAGCGACAGCCACAACGACATCCCGATGCTCTCGCTCGTCGGCCACCCCTACGCGATCAACCCGGACACCAAACTGCGCAAGCACGCCCGCAAGTTGGACTGGCGTCTGCGTGATTATCGGACGGGACGCAAAGCGGCGAAGGTCGGCATCCCGGCCGCGGCGGGCGTCGGCGCGGTGGCCGGCGGTACGGCCGCGGCGATCGCGTTGAGCCGCCGCAGGCGGTAGTTGAGGTTTACGGCGCGATCACCCGCGTATCCAGCGCGAGGCCCCGTCCGGCCAGCGCACACGTACTTCAACACGCCCTGTCCCCCGTCAAGAACTGATCACTTCCGGTCAACAAGTGCTCAGCAACGGGAACTTGATCTGCCCTCAACCGATGACAAACTCAACGTATTCGAAGTTTTGAGCAACTCGGCGTAGCAGCACCTTCACGAAGCGTTATTCTCCTCAGACGCATTCCGGTACCCCTCCACCCCTACGACGGGTGAACGGTCCCGCACTGCACGTGATGAAAGCTCTGCCTCTGGGAGTCCCGTGTACCCATACGTCGGGGTTGACGCCTCGGGCCTGGCTACGCTGCGCGATTCGATCGCAACGCTGAAGGAAACCCTGCGTGGCTGTGTCCCGACCGCGTACGGCGTCCCCGCCTTCGCCACCGCCACCGCCCTCCCCGTCGGCCCGTGCTACGCACTCGCCGACGGCGGCGCCGCCGTCGGCAGACGCGGTCGTACGACCGCCGCCGCACCCCCGGCGCCCCGTCGCCCCGCCGCGGACAGCGACAGCGCCCGCATGATGGACCTGGTCGAACGCGCCCAGTCCGGCGAGGCCGAGGCCTTCGGCCGGCTGTACGACCAGTACAGCGACACCGTCTACCGGTACATCTACTACCGGGTGGGCGGGAAGGCCACCGCCGAGGACCTCACCAGTGAGACGTTCCTGCGGGCGCTCAGGAGGATCGGCACCTTCACCTGGCAGGGCCGCGACTTCGGCGCCTGGCTGGTGACGATCGCCCGCAACCTGGTCGCCGACCACTTCAAGTCGAGCCGCTTCCGGCTGGAGGTGACCACCGGCGAGATGCTCGACGCCAACGAGGTCGAGCGCTCCCCGGAGGACTCGGTCCTGGAGTCGCTGTCGAACGCCGCCCTCCTGGACGCCGTGCGCCGGCTCAACCCCCAGCAGCAGGAGTGCGTGACGCTCCGCTTCCTCCAAGGACTCTCCGTCGCCGAGACGGCCAGGGTGATGGGGAAGAACGAGGGCGCGATCAAGACCCTCCAGTACCGCGCGGTCCGGACCCTGGCCCGGCTGCTCCCGGAAGACGCGCGCTGAGCGCGACCACCAACTCACCGTCAGTGAAAGTCAGTTGCCTTCCCGATCCGATCATCCGCAGTCCGTAACCCATGTGCCGCGCCATTCGTTGAGCGGGATACAGGCTCCCTGTGTGTGCAACCCTCAGGACCCCAAGGGAGTCGACCGTCATGACGAGAGGAGGTGCCGCCCGTGATCGCGAACGTATCGGCGCACCGGCGGGCGAACGCCTTCGCCCAGGCCCTGGAGGAGTCCGGCCTGGGCCCGGCGGCCGAGGAGGCCGAAGGAGCGACCCCGGCGCCGGCCGGCGCGGACCGTACCGAACAGGGCAGGCTGCTGTCCCTGACGGCGGGTCTCGCGCGGCTGCCGAAACCGGAGTTCGACCCGGAGGTCAAGGTCGTCCAGCGGGCGCAGCTGGTCGCCGCCATGGAAGCCCTGATGCAGGGGGGCGAGGCCCCGTCCGTCCCCGAGCAGCGCGGCGCCCGGGCGGCGAAACACCGGGCGCTGGGAAAACTCCGGCCGAGGAGCCGCCTCGCCAAGGGGCTCACCGCCGGCGGACTGAGTGTGGGGGTGGCGGCCGGCGCGTTCGGCGGAGTCGCCGCCGCCAGCTCGGACGCGCTGCCCGGTGACTCCCTGTACGGCCTGAAGCGCGGCATCGAGGACTTCAAGCTCAACTACCTGTCGGAGAACGAGACCGAGCGCGGCCAGGCGTACCTGGACCAGGCCTCCACCCGGCTCAGCGAGGCCCGCCGCCTCCTGGAGCGCGGCCGGGGCGGGCACATGGACCATGAGTCGCTGGGCGAGATCCGCCGCACGCTGGCGGGCATGACCGAGGACGCGACGGAGGGCCACCGCCTGCTGCACGAGGCGTACGAGCGCGACCCCGACTCCCTCGGCCCGATCCAAGCCCTCTCCGCCTTCTCCCGCTCCCACCGCGAGGCGTGGGGCGCGATGCGCGGCGCCCTCCCGGTCCAGCTCGGCGACATGGGCCAGCAGGTCACCCAGGTCTTCGACGCCATAGACGAAGAGGTCGCCCCGCTGCGCTCGCTCCTGCCCCAGCCCCCCGCACCGGGCCAGAGCAGGAGCCACGGCCAGGAGACCCGCCCGGGTACGACGGCCCCGGCCCACAGCACCCCGGCGACCCCGGGCCACCCGTCGGCGGGCGCCCAGGAGAGCACCCACCCCCAGGCCCACCCCTCGACGGCGTCCCCCGCCGACGGCCTCCTGGGCGGCAACACCGGCGGCCTCCTCGACCCGCCGGCCGCGCCCGTCCCGCCCCTGCCCCCGACCCCGGTGACCCCGACCCCGCCGGACGTCACGATCCCGCCGCTCCTCCCCGGCCTTCTGCCGGGCCTAGGGATCGACAGCGAGGACGCGAACTAGCGTCACGGGTACGAGAGTCGAGGGCGCCCCCTGTCGCAGGGGGCGCCCTCGTCGTCGTAGCGAACCTCTTTGGAAGAAACCCCTTTAGAAGAACACCGACCGGCGCTGCACCAGCAGCTTGTACAGCGTGTGCTGGATCTGTTCCCGTACCTGGTCGGTCAGGTTGAACATCAGCATCGGATCGTCCGCGGCCTCCGGCGGATACCCGTCCGTCGGGATCGGCTCCCCGAACTGGATGGTCCACTTCGTCGGCAGCGGGACGGCGCCCAGCGGGCCGAGCCAGGGGAACGTCGGTGTGATCGGGAAGTACGGGAAGCCCAGGACTCTCGCCAGGGTCTTCGCGTTGCCGATCATCGGATAGATCTCCTCCGCGCCGACGACCGAGCACGGCACGATCGGCGCCCCCTGCCGCAGCGCCGTGGAGACGAACCCGCCCCGCCCGAACCGCTGGAGCTTGTACCGCTCCCCGAACGGCTTGCCGAGCCCCTTGAACCCCTCCGGCATGACCCCCACCAACTCCCCCTGGGCGAGCAGCCGTTCGGCGTCCTCGGCGCAGGCGAGGGTGTGCCCGAGCTTGCGGGCCAGCTCGTTGACGACGGGCAGGCCGAAGACCAGGTCGGCGGCGAGCAGCCGCAGATGCCGGTCGGCCGGGTGGTGGTCGTGGACGGCGACCTGCATCATCAGCCCGTCCAGCGGAAGCGTCCCGGAGTGATTGGCGACGACCAGGGCGCCGCCTTCCGAGGGGATGTTCTCGATGCCCTTGACCTCGACCCGGAAGTACTTCTCGTACACCGGCCGCAGCAGCGACATCAGGACCTGGTCGGTCAGCTCCTCGTCGAAGCCGAAGTCGTCGACCTCGTAGTCCCCGGTGAGCCGGCGGCGCAGGAAGGAGAGGCCGCCCGCGATGCGCCGCTCCAGGGAATCAGGTGTCACAGGGACATCATCGGGCCGCGCGGGGGCGACGGGCAGCGGCTCGGGCTGCGTGATCTCGCGCACCTCGCGGGCCGTACCCCCCGGCTCGCCGGCGCCGCGCCTGCGTCCCGGCAGCCCCCGCCGCCGGGCCGGCCGCGCGGCGGCCCCCGCCCGGGTCCGGTCGTCGTCGAACGGAATGACCTTGGCGTCCGCCATCGTTGCTGCGCTCCTCAGTTGGCGCTCGGCGTCGGGTTGAGCGGGGGCAGGGCCGCGAGCCGGTCCACGGCGTCCGCGACCCGCTCCGGGGGCAGCAGCCCGGGGCCCTGGCTGCGGGCGAAGTCCGCGAAGGTCTCGGCGGTGGTGTACCTCGGCGTGAACCCGAGCGTCTCGCGCGTCTGGGCCGTCGACACCACCCGCCCGTGGGTCAGCAGCCGGATCTGCTCCGGCGAGAAGTCGGTCATCCCGAGCGTCCGCACCAGCGAGCCCGCCCAGGTGACGGCCGGCAGCAGCAGCGGGACCGTCGGCCGCCCGAGCCGCCGCGAGCACTGCGAGAGCAGCAGCACCCCGTCACCCGCGACATTGAACGTCCCGCTGGCCGGCGCCCCGCGCCCGGGGTCGTGCGAGGCGAGCCGCAGCACCTCGACGACGTCGTCCTCGTGCACGAACTGAAGCCGCGGGTCGTAGCCGAAGACGGTCGGCAGCACCGGCAGCGCGAAGTAGGAGGCGAGCGGCGTCTCGGCGCCGGGCCCGAGGATGTTGGCGAACCGCAGCACGCACACGGCGACATCGGGCCGCCGCCGCGCGAACCCGCGCACATACCCCTCGACCTCGACGGTGTCCTTCGCGAACCCGCCACTGGGCAGCGACTTGGCGGAGGTCGTCTCGGTGAAGACGGCCGGATCACGCGAGGCCGAACCGTACACATTGGTACTGGACTTCACGACCAGCCGCTTGACGGAAGGCGACTTCTGACACGCCCCCAGAAGCTGCATGGTCCCGATGACGTTGGTCTCCTTGACCGTCGCCCGGCTCCCGCTGCCCAGCGCGGTCGCGGTCACATCCATGTGGACGACCGTGTCGGCGCCGCTCTCGGCCAGCACCCGCGCGATCGTGGGCTGCCGTATGTCCGCGAGGACGAAGTCGGCGCCGCCCAGATGGTGTCCGGGCCTGACGGCGTCGACGCCGATCACCCGGTCGACCTGCGGATCGCGCAGGATCCTGCGCACGAACCGGCCCCCCAGCCTGCGGGCCACTCCGGTCACGAGCACGACCTTCCCCAAGATCAGCGCCTTCCTTCCAGGACCTGCCACCGCCGACGTGGAAGCCAACTTAGCGGTTCGGTGTTGCGCTGTGATGACCCCAATATGGGCATGACCATTTATGGGTGATCTAAAAGAGGCCAATAGGCGCCCGTGGATATGCGTGTGGCCTCTCACCGGTTGCCGGTGAGAGGCCACAACACGCCTGCGCGGCGAACGCCGTAGAAATAAGCTCCGTGGCTTACTTCTTGTTACGACGCTGAACGCGCGTGCGCTTGAGCAGCTTGCGGTGCTTCTTCTTGGCCATCCGCTTGCGCCGCTTCTTGATAACAGAGCCCACGACTACCCTCGCTCACTTCTCATCACTCGGTGCTGGGCGCCATGGGCCCATACGACCTACGAGGGGCTAGCCTAACCCGCTCGGGCGGTGAGGTTGTAATCGAGGGGTGCCGGGGAGACCGGTAGTGCCCTGTGCCGTTGATCCCCCCGGCCGGTCGTCAGGCGGTTTCCACCCCCACGTAGCTCTCGCGGAGGTACTCGTGCACCGCTTGTTCGGGGACGCGGAAGGACCGCCCCACCCTGATCGCGGGCAGATGACCGCTGTGCACCAAGCGGTACACGGTCATCTTCGACACTCGCATCACCGCGGCGACCTCCGCCACGGTAAGGAACACAACCTCGTTGAGAGGCCTCTCGCCAGCTGCCATGACAACACCTGTGCCTTCCGCACTCGACGGCCACCGGCTTCCCCTTCCGGTGACTCTTCGTCGTTGCGTGCTCACTCCCCAATGTAGGGGCGGGTGATGCGAGTGGGGAAGAGGTGCACCCATCGCAGGCCTACTGTGACAGACACGCTCGATTGAGTACGTAGCGGGTCAGCGGCCGGTAGTAATCAGACCGCACAGCGTCATCAACCGGAACGACGACGGACACGGTCCCCTCGGCCTGCCCCACGAAGAGCGCGGGGTCATCCGTATCGGCCAGACCAATGGCCTCAAACCCCAGCTGACCTGCCCCGCAGACCCATCCGTGGTCCCCGATGACGAGCTCCGGCAGCGGTCCGCCGGCCGCCGCGGCGGCGTCCAGGGCGAGCCGAACCGGGAGCGGGGAGTGGGTGTGCGCGCCGGTCGCACAACCGGTGCGTTCGACGCCCGTTTCGAAAACCATGCCGACCCCCCGTACGTACGCGAGGTGGTGCGTACGTAGACCGAACCGGGTCGTTATGTCGACAGAGCGACCCTGCGCCGGGGTGAGAACATCACACCCCACTGACGACAAAGTGTCCACAATCCCCTCGTAGAACCCGCTGAGCCGCCCTGGATGCCCCGTTCCCACCAACACCGGACCACCACGGAGAGCTACTTCCCGCAGCCGCGCGGCGAAAGCGTCGAGGGCGGCGATGGTCTTGAGCGGATCAATCACATCTTGCCCGGAAACCCACCCCACATCGTCCGAAACCCCACACTCCCGAGCCATCAGCCCCACCAACTCCGGAACGTCCCAGTCCCCTTGAGGATCGATCCCGAGCAGAACGCGGGGGTCACGGGCGGCGAAGAGCCGGTAGTGACGGAGACTCCGCTCCCGGGTGGTGGAGACGGGTCCGGCGAGGTGGGTGCGGAGGAGGTGGGCGAGGAGGGGGTGGGGTTCAATCTTGTCGGTCGTAGGCACGAGGAGATGCTGGCGGGACAGAGGGCTGCTTGTCCGGCTTTTTGGGTTCGCGGAGCCCGCCCGGCCTAAAACCCAGGGTCCGCCGGCTTTTTAGGGGCGCGGGGCCGCATCGATTCGCGGCTCCGCCGCGTGGGCGCAAAACCACCCACGGCGGGAAGCCGCCCAACTACCGCTCCACGCACCCCCCTTAAGCCAATAGCCCCCGCAACGGAAAAACGGCCCGCCGCGCAGCGAGAATCGCCTGATCCACCCGATCCGCGGGGTCATACCCCCCCTCCCACTCCCGCCACCCCACCGGCCACCGCCCATCAGTCATCCGCACCGGCGCCAACTGCCGCGTACGCGCGAACACTTCCTGCCGCCACCGATCAGGAATCACCGCCGAAGGATCGACTTCCCGCCCCGCCGCCACCCCCACCAAATGCGCCCACGACCGCGGCACCACATCCACGACCGCGTACCCACCCCCACCGAGCGCGACCCACTTCCCCCCGGCATGGGCGTGCGCCAACTCATGGCAGGCCACCTGCACCGCCCGCTGCGCATCCAGCGAAACCGCCAGATGCGCGAGCGGATCCTCGAAATGCGTATCGGCGCCATGCTGACTGACGAGCACATCGGGCCGGAAATCGGCGACCAGCTCGGGCACCACGGCATGGAACGCCCGCACCCACCCCGCGTCCCCGGTCCCGGCGGGCAAGGCCACATTCACAGCGGACCCCTCGACCCCGGTCTCCTCAGGCCACCCGGTCTGCGGAAACAGCGTCCGGGGATGCTCGTGCAAGGAGATCGTCAGCACCCGCGGATCGTCCCAGAACGCGGCCTGGACCCCGTCCCCGTGATGCACGTCGACATCGACGTACGCGACCCGCTCCGCCCCCAGCTCCAGCAGCCGCGCGATGGCGACGGCGGCGTCGTTGTAGATGCAGAACCCGGCGGCGGCCCCCGGCATCGCGTGATGCAGCCCGCCCGCGAAGTTCACCGCGTGCAGCACGTCCCCCCGCCACACCGCCTCCGCCGCCCCCACCGACAGCCCGGCGATCAGCGCACTGACCTCATGCATCCCCCGGAACGCCGGATCGTCGACCGTCCCGAGCCCGTACGACCCGTCAGCCGCCGCCGGATCGGCCGACGCCGCCTTCACCGCCTCGATGTAGTCCTCGCGGTGCACAAGGCGCAGAGTCGATTCTCCAGCCGGCTTCGCCGTGACGACATCCACCTCCCGGTCCAGGCCGAGAGCCCCCACCAACTCCCGGGTCAGCTCCAGGCGTACCGGGTCCATCGGATGCTCGGGCCCGAAGTCATAGCCCGTCACTCCCTCGTCCCACATCAGCTGTGCGCGACCGCTCATGCCCGCCACCGTATCTTTCCTCCGTGGCCGAGAACGAGCGGGCGTACACCACGGTCACGAGCACCAGCCCCATCGGCACCAGCATCGCCCCCCGATAACTCCACGCGTCCCCCAAAGCCCCCACCAGCGGCGAACCCACCAAGAACCCCACGTAGTTGAAGATATTGAGCCGCGCGACGGCGGCGTCGGAGGCCCCGGGAAAGAGCCGCCCGGCGGCGGCGAAGGTCTGCGGTACGAGCACACACAGCCCGACCCCGACCAGCGTGAACCCGAGCATCCCCACCCAGGCCCCCGGCGCGAGCGCCACCACGGCGAACCCCCCGGCCGCGACCAGCGCCCCCACCCGCACGACGACCGCCGCCCCCAACCGCCGTACCCCGTAGTCCCCGACGGCCCGTCCGATGAGCGTCGTCACCATATAGACGTTGTACGGCACGGTCGCCAGCTGCTCGGAACTGCCCAGCACGTCCTGGAGGTACTTGGCACTCCAGTTGGAGACGGTCGAGTCCCCGATGTAGGCGAACGCCATGACCAGGCAGAGCGGCAGCAGCAGCTTGAAGTGGGGCGCGGAACCAGGGGAGTTGACGGCGGCCGGCTCGGGCGCCCCGTCGACGTACCACCGGCTGCCGATCAGCACGGCGGGCAACAGCACGGCGGCGACCGGGAGATACAGCACCCACAGCGCCAACTCCCAGTGCGCGCCCGCCCAGGCGAGCGACGCCCCGACGATCCCCCCGAGACTGAAGGCCGCGTGGAAGCTGAGCATGATGCTCCGCCCGTACGCCCGCTGGAGACTCACCCCGAGCATGTTCATCGAGGCGTCCAGCGCCCCCACCGCCAGCCCGAACACGGCGAGCGAGACGCCGAGTTGAACCTCCCGGTCCCCGGCCCCGACCCCGACGAGCGCGAGCAGTACGACGGGTTGGGCCCACCGCAGCAGCACACTCGCCGGCACCCGCCGTACGACCCGCTCGGCGCTCAGGCTCCCGGCACCGGCCAGGACCGGCACGGCGGCCAGATAGGCGGGCAGCAGCCCGTCGGACACGCCGTACCGGTCCTGGATCGCGGGGATACGCGTCACGAGGAGCGCGAACGCGGCCCCCTGGGCGAAGAAGCCGAACGCCAACGCCGCCCGGCCCCGCCGGAGCACTTCTGTCATGGCCGCGAGCGTAGGCCTCCGTCGTACCCGTGGGTAGATCCAGCCAAAGATGAGTTTCCTTCAGCTTCCCGGCGGGCCTCCTCGCCGAGGATGCGGAACATGGGCTTCCCCGCCAGCCGCCGCCCGAGGACGATCCCGGTACCGATCGCGCAGGCGAGCAGCACCGACCCGAGCCACACCATCACCCCGACCGGCAGCAGGTACACCCCGATCACCCGCACCACGCACTCCAGGACCAGCGGCACCCCGATGAGCACCGAGAACAGCCGCTCCCGCCGCCGGAACTCGACGGCCGCGGCCGACTCCCCCCGCGCCAGCCGCCCCCAGGCAGCCTCCTTCGCCGCGTCCCCCTGCACGAGGAACGGCTTGATCCCCTCCGTCATCATCGGCCGCCCGACGAACACCGAGACCAGAATCCCGATGCCTACGACGCTGCTGACGGCACCGTCCTTCACCAGCATCAGCCGCGGGTCCCCGGAGACGAAGCTGAGCGCGAGCCCGGTGAGGTTCACCACGAGGATGAGCAGCGGCAGCCCCTTGAGCACCCGCTCCTTCGCGAGCCCCCACCCGGTCCGCACGGCCGGCACCACGCTGCTCCACGCCAGCGCGGCGAACGTACTGGTCCCGAACGCCTCCTTGGCCAGGTAGTAGACCCCCAGCGGCACCGCCACATCCACGATGAGCGGGGCGAAGGGGTTCCTCTTCGACTGCTTCCGCTGTCCCTGCCGGTTCGTCGTCATGCCCTCAGAGTGGCCGCTGGAGGGGGTCCGGCAGTAGAAACGACCGTCAGGACCTCCGCGTGACAAATGTCAGAGCGGCCCGGTTCAGCTGAGCAGCGCGGGCAGTTCGTACATCCGCGAGAACGGCCGGGTGGCCCCGGCGAGCTTCCCGGCCGGCGTCATCGCGGTGAACCCGTACACGTCCATCCCGGCGGCGACGGCGGCCTGGACCCCGAGGGGACTGTCCTCGACGACGGCGCAGCGCCCCGGCGCGACCCCCATCCGCTCGGCCGCGTGCAGGAACAGATCCGGCGCCGGCTTCCCTCTCCCCACATCCTCCGAGCTGAAGATCCACTCTTCCTCGAACCACTGGTCGAGCCCGGTCGTCAGATGCCCCACCCGGATCCGCTCATGACTCCCCGAGGACGCCACGCAGTACGGCATCCCGTCCGCGACGAGCTTGCCCAGCACGTCCTCGATCCCGGAGACGGGCGCCAGCTCCCGCTCGAACGCCGCGAACACCCGCCGGTGGAAGACCTCGTCGAAGTCGTCGGGCAGCTTCTCCCCCGTCCGCTCCTCGACGAGGTCATGCACCCGGTGCAGCGCGGACCCCATATAGTCCCGGACCGAGTCCTCGTACGAGGTCGGGTACCCCAGCTCGGTCAGATACCCGGCGAGCAGCCGGTTGGAAATCGGCTCGCTGTCCACCAGGACACCGTCGTTGTCGAAGATCACGAGGTCATAGCGCATGGCTGAACCTTAAAGGGACTGGAACGCAGAAAACCCCCGCATCGCGAGGATGCGGGGGTTTTCCATAAAATTTGTTCGGCGGCGTCCTA
>NZ_JBVLTJ010000025.1:0-74916 GCF_055597585.1 Streptomyces sp. AMJ-169 | reverse complement strand
CCCCCCCCCCCCCCCCCCCCCCCCCCCCCCCCCCCCCCCCCCCCCCCCCCCCCCCCCCCCCCCCCCCGGCGCGGAGTCGGGACGACTCAGCTGTTGCCCACACCGTTGCCGGAGAGGACCGGGATGTCGTCCAGGATGTGCGACAGCGGCTCGTCGCCCTTGGCCTGCGTCGAGTTCTCGACACACTGCTGGTTCTGCGGGGAGGACAGGACGTTGACGTCCTGAACGGCGATCGGCACCAGGCCGACCAGAGAACCGGCGTTGACCTTCGCGGGCAGGCCGATGCAGGGCTTGTTCAGCGACCCCTGGACCAGCGAGAGCTGCGGGCTCATGTCACCAAAGGTGGCCGAGTTGCCGAACGCCTGCTGGGCGCCGTTGCCGCTGGCGGAGGTCGTGCCCGAGTCGTTGCCGATCGCCAGCGCCTGGGGGGCGGCACCGGCGGCGATACCGGCTACGGAGGCGGCGACAGCCGCGGTCGCCCACAGCTTCTTCATGGTTCTTTCCCTTCGAGAAGCGGACTCCGGGGACGGAGTTGCATGATCGAGAACGGCCCGGCCCCGCCCGGGGTTGCGCAAGTTGCCCCGAACGGCCCAGCGCACCGCGGGCCGAGCGCCCTCAGCGGCACCCGTACGCGCTCCCGCGCACGGTCACCGGCGGCCCCAGCAGACTCGGCGGGTCCTTCGGCCGGGGATCGGCCCGCGCCGCCAGCAGCGGCTGATCCTTGCGGATCCTCCCGAACACCTTGGCGGCGGCCTTCCGGTCCCAGGCCAGCGTCGAACCGATGTCCTTGCGCACGGGGTTGAAGCCGCCGACCGGCACGGTCGTGAACTCGGTCCGCCCCGCCGGAAGTCTCTTCAACTCCCCGGCCAGCCGCGCCAGTTCGAGCGGCCCGAACCCCTGCGGCCCCGACCCGAGCAGCGTGCGCATCAGCGCGAGCGTGCGCCGGGGATCCGCGAGCAGCCCGCGCGCCTGCGTCCCGCGCAACGCCTGCACGAGGAACCGCTGCTGACGCTGGATCCGGCCGAGGTCGGCGCTGCCGTCGACGTGCCGGGAGCGGACATACTCCAGCGCGGGCCCGCCGAGCAGCCGGTGCGTGCCGGGCGCGAGGTCGATCTTGGTCGCCGAGTCCCTGAGCCGCCGGGGCGTGCACACCTCGACCCCGCCGGCCTGGTCGACGGTGTCGATGAAGCGCCGGAAGTCCACCTGGAGATACCGGTCGATCCGCACCCCGGTCATCGCGCCGACCGTCTTCATCGCCAGCTCCGGACCGCCTTCCTGGAAGGCCGCGTTGAGCTTCGCGCCGTGCGCGCGGCGCATACGGCCGCGCTCGTCGCGGTGGGCGGGGATCGTCGCGTACGAGTCGCGCGGCAGCCCGACGACGCTGACCCGGTCCCGGCGGGCGGAGAAGTGCACCAGCATCATCGAGTCGGAGCAGCCGCAGGCCTGGCCGCCCGCGTGCCAGCGGTGCTTCTCGGCGGTGGAGATGGTGTCCCGCTCGTCCGTGCCGAGCAGCAGGACGTTCAGCGGGCGGCGGGGCGCGGGCCTGTCCTGGGGGAGGGCGGCGGCGGTGCCGAGGAGGGTCGCGCCGAGAGCGAGGATGGCGGGGAGGGCACGGCGGGGGAGCCGGGAGCGGCGGTGAGGGGAAAGGTTTCGCCGGGCGGAGCCGCAGGGGCTGGGCCGGGCGGAGTTCCGGGAGCCGGGCCGGGCGGAGTCGAGGGAGCTGACGGGGTCTCGGGAGGTTCTGTCACTCGTCACGCCGCGCAAGCTAAAACAGACGGGCCGCCGGAAGACCGGCGGCCCGCTGGGCGGAGCCGAAAATCAGCCCCGATGGCTGGCTCAGCTGTTGCCGGCGCCGTTGCCGGAGAGCACCGGGATGTTGTCCAGGATGTGCGACAGCGGCTCGTCGCCCTTGGCCTGCGTCGAGTTCTCGACACACTGCTGGTTCTGCGGGGAGGACAGGACGTTGATGTCCTGGACGGCGATCGGGACCAGGCCGACGAGCGAGCCCGCGTTGACCTTGGCCGGCAGACCGATGCAGGGCTTGTTGAGCGAGCCCTGGATGAGCGCCATCTGCGGGCTCATGTTGCCGTAGGTCGCCGAGTTGCCGAACGCCTGCTGGGCGCCGTTGCCGCTGGCGGAGGTGGTGCCGTGGTCGTTGCCGATGGCGAGGGCCGGGGCAGCGGCGGCGGCGGTCGCGCCGACGACGGATGCGGCGACAGCGGCGGCAGCCAGTACCTTCTTGATCACTTGAATAAGTCCCTTCTGGAGAAACCCCGTCCACCGGAGTGTGCTGATCAACCGACGGCGCGGGCGGAGGTTTCGAGCATTCACCCGGATGGCGCAAGGACTACGGGCCGTGAAACCGATCGGGTGAAGTGCCGCAACCAATTCCCGGGCCGGGTGTTGAGTCGGAGGCAGGCACAAAGGTCCCGGCGGGAGCCGGGACCGGGAAAGAGAAGAGAGCGAAATGCTGAAGAAGGCAATGGCCGTGGCCGCTGTCGCCGGGGCCGTCGTCGGCGCGAGCGCGGCCGTGGCCCCTCAGGCGCTGGCCATCGGCAACGACATGGGCACCACCTCGGCGAGCGGCAACGGCGCGCAGTCCGCGTTCGGCAACTCGGTGACCAAGGGCGACATGAGCCCCCAGGCCACTCTGGTCCAGAGCTCGGTCAACAAGCTCTGCCTCGGCGCCCCGGTCAAGGCCAACGTGGGCTCCCTCGTCGGCGTGCTGGTCCCGGTCGCCGTCCAGGACATCCCCGTCCTGTCCGCCCCGCAGAACCAGCAGTGTGCCGAGGACTCGACGCAGGCCAAGGGCGACGAGCCGCTGTCGCACATCGCGAACGACATCCCGGTCCTCTCCGGCAACGGGCTCGCGAACAACTGACGTCCACCGGGTGCCGGGGGGGGGGGGGGGGGGGGGGGGGGGGGGGGGGGGGGGGAGAGAGGGGGGGGGGGGGGGGGGGGGGGGGGGGGGGGGGGGTGTGGGNCTGACGTCCACCGGGTGCCGGGCCCGGACGGCCTGTCCTGCGTGCCGGGCCCGGACGGCCTGTCCTGCGTGCAGGCCGTCCGGGCCCCGCATTGTTGTTGATGACCCGTCAATTCGATGCGTCTTCTTGAGCAGTGACGTTTCCTCAGCCTTTCTCGGTCCGCTGGATTGCCCCATTGAGGCCAATTCGCTGATTATATGAATGCGTTCGAGTGAATTCCCGTGCCGCGACAGTTGCTCAGTTTCTTCCCTTGTCTATCTCTCGTTTGCAGTTCATAGGTCATGGACGTCATGGCCGTTGAGAAGGGAACGACATGAAGAAGAGCGCTGCGATCATCGCCGGTCTGGTACTGGCCCTGGGCGGTGCCGCTCCGGCCTTCGCGGACGCCGGTGCCGAGGGTGCCGCCGTCGGTTCGCCGGGTGTTCTGTCGGGCAACGTGATCCAGGTCCCGGTCCACGTCCCGGTCAACGTGTGCGGTAACTCGATCAACGTCATCGGTCTGCTGAACCCCGCGTTCGGCAACACCTGCGTCAACGGCTGACGACTGGTCGTACCGGGCCTCATACGGCTCGGTCGAGGCCGGCCTTGGACACTTGCCCAGCGTTCCGAGGCCGGCCTTTTCCACACTTACGGCACTCTCAGGAAGACACGAGATTGCGACAGACCCTGAGCAGGGGAATGGTCGCGGCAGCCGCCGCGACGGGCATCCTGTCCCTGTGCGGCAGCCCCGCACTCGCCGCCGCCGAGACCGGCGCGGCCTCGGCCGAGTCCCCCGGCGTCCTGTCCGGCAACAGCGTCTCGGCCCCCGTGACCGTCCCGGTCAACGCCTGCGGCAACACCGTGGACGCCGCGTCGGCCCTCAACCCGTCGTTCGGCAACTCCTGCGCCCACCACGCGGAGCCCCCGGCGAAGCCGTCGTACGCGGCCGAGTACCTCCGGGAGCACGGCTACGGCCACGGCACGGACGACGATGACGACGACCGCGGCTACGACTACGGCGCGCACACCGGGTACGGCGAGCATGGCTACGGCTACGGCGAGCACGCGGGCTACGGCGAGCACACCGGGTACGGCGACCACGCGGGTTACGGCGAGCAGACTGGTTACGGCGACGACGAGCCCTCGGGCTACGGGGAGCAGCCGCCGGCGTACGGCGAGCAGCCGCCCGGGTACGGTGACCAGCCCCCGGGATACGGCGACCAGCCTCCCGGTGACGTCGAGCAGCCCCCCGGCGGCGGCCACGAGCAGCCCCCGTCCACCGGCAACGAGCAGCCGCCCGGCGGAGGCGGCGACAACACCGGCCCGGGGGAGTGCGACAGCCCCGGTGACGTGATCGACACCCCGGGCTCCAACGGCGAGAACTGCGAGCAGCCCCCCGGCGGCAACGAGCAGCCCCCGTCCACGGGCAACGAGCAGCCGCCGCCCACCGGCAACGACCAGCCCCCCGGAGGGAACACCAACCAGCCGCCGCCCACGGGGAACGACCAGCCGCCCGGCGGAGGCGGACTCGAGCAGCCCCCGCCGACCGGCAACGACCAGCCCCCCGGCGGGAACAACAACCAGCCGCCCCCGACCGGCAACGATCAGCCCCCTGGCGGCACGAACCAGCCTCCTGGTGGCGGCAACAACCAGCCCCCGCCCACGGGCAACGACCAGCCCCCCAGCGGAACCCCCGCCAAACCCCCCACCTTGGCGAACACCGGCAGCGGCGAAGACCTCCTCGCCGCCGCGGGCTTCAGCGCCGCCCTCCTGACCGGCGGCAGCCTCCTCTACCGGCGCGGCAGAGCAGCCCGTCGATGACGCACCCGGTGCCGGACGCGAGCCGCGCCCGGCACCTGCGCTTTGCGGCTCCGCCGGGAGAGCCGGTCACTGGTGAACGCGGGTTGAGCGGAACGCCGGCCGCCGCTGAACGTGGGTTGAGCTGAACGTCGGCCGCCGCTGAACGCCGGTTGAGCTGAACACCGTTTGGCTGAACGCGAGTTGAGTTGAACACCGGTTGTGCTGAACGCGGGTTGCGCTGAACGCCGGTTGAGCGAGACCCCAACTCCCCTATGAGGCACCCGAGTCATGGGCCCCGGCTCACGAGTCCCGCTCCCTCATGAGCCCGGCCGCCTCAGCTCAGCGCACTCGGCTCAGCGCACCGCGTCCACCGCCCCCCGCTCCCCCCGCCGCCCCGGCGCGGGAATCGCGCCCGCCGGAATCCCGGCCCGCAGCCGCCGCCGCACCCCTCGCACCAGCGCCGGCGCCGTGAACATCGCGCCGTGCACGAAGCGCATCGCGGGCCCGTACCCGGAGGCGGTCACCAGCCCGGCCATGAACAGCCCCGGGTACGACGACTCGAAGTCCCGCCCCACCTCGGGCGACCCGTCGGCGACCTCCGCCAGCCGCCCCCGCAGCTCCGGCGAGAGCATCCCCAGCCGCTCCCGCGTGGCCTGGAACCCGGTGGCGGCGATGACGTGCCGGGTGTCGAAGGAGGCCGACTCCCTTGAGGGACCCCGCCCAGAAGCCCCGCCCCCAGAAGCCTCGCCGGTAGAACCTCCCCCGGAAGACGGCCCCACCTCCAGCCGCACCCCACCCCCCGCGGCCCGCGCCCGGACCACCTCCTGCCCCAGCCGCACCTCCACAGCCCCCTCCACCCGCTCCCGCACCCACCACGCCCCGGCGGGCCCCAGCGCCGACCCCGCGATCCGCGCCCGCGTCCGCTCCGGGAGCCGCCGGTACAGCCCCGCCCGCTCGGAGTAGAACCAGTTCCGCCACCCGCACCCGAGCCCGCTGTGCGGCGAGCGCGCCGACTGCCACCACGGCCGCTCCCACGGCGGCGGCACGTCGTTCCAGTCGAGCTGCGGGGCGCGCGCCAACACCCTTACCCGGGTGCCCTGTTCGGCCAGCAGCGCCGCCGTCTCCAGGGCCGCCTGGCCGCCGCCGATGACGGTGACGTCCGAGCCCCGGAAGCGGTCGAGGTCGCTGTGGTGGCTGCTGTGCGAGACGAGCGTGTCGGACAGCCCGCGCAGCGCGCCGGGGATCTCCACGAACGGCATCACGCCGACCGCGAGGGCGACCGTACGGGCGTGCAGGACCTCACCGTCGTCGGTCACCGCCTCGAAACCGCCGGGGCAGCCGGAGACGCGGACGATCATCCGCTCGTCCACCTCCGGGACGGCGTTGCGGGCGAACCACAGGCCGTAGTCGGCGAACACCTCCACCGGGATCGGCTCGCCGTGCCGGGCGCTCAGGCCGCGGGTCGCGCAGTACGCGTCCAGGCGCAGGCGGGCGGCCGGGTCGGTCAGGTTGGACGCCCAGGGCTCGGACTTGAGGAACATGCCGCGCGGCATGTGGTCGCGCCAGGAGGCCATGGGCCGGCCGAAGACGCGCAGGCTCAGCCCGGCGCTCGCGGCATGGGACGCGATGGACAGGCCGTACGGGCCCGCGCCCACCACCAGCAGATCGAACATCAGCAACTGCTCGCTTTCTCGTCGTCGGTCGGTTCGACGGGAAGATCGGGAGGGACAGGAAGGCCGGAGGGGCCGGGACGGCCGGGGGAGGAGGGGACGCCGGAGGAGCCGGGGAGGCCGACCGCGCCGACGGGGCCGGGGACGCCAAGGGAGGCGGCGAGGCCGGGGTCGCCGGGGGCGGCTGCGAGGCCGGGGGCGGCGGCGGGGTCCGGGAGGCCGGCGTCGGGAAGCCCCGCCGGTGGCGCCGCCTGCCGTACGACCCGCGGGGGTGCGCCCGGCGTGTCCGGGGCCGTCGTCCGGCGCAGCCTCGCCAGTACGCGCCCCGTCACATGCCGCCCCCACAGCCCCCACAGCGCCCGCCCGGGCGCGCCGTCGTCGGCGGCCCACCAGGCCAGTTCGCGGCCGTGCGGGGCCCGGCGCAGTGCGCTGAACGGGGCGTAGTTCTCCACCACGAACGAGCGGCCGGGCACCGGCACCCCGGCGGGCAGCGCGCGGTGGGTGAGGTCGAGGTGCTGGGCGCGGACGACGTCGAGGCCCGCGGAGTCGGTGAAGAGCCGGAACTGGGCGCCGGGGCGGGGGTTGAAGTCGAGGAGGTGGTAGCGGCCGTCGCCGCAGCGGCGGAAGTCGAGGTCGAAGATGCCCCGGTAGCCGAGGTCCCCGGCGAGCCGCTCGGCGAGCGCGGTCACGGTCGCGTTCGGCGCCCACTCCCCGGCCGCCGTGAGCCCCGCCCCGCGCGGCCAGGACAGCAGCTTGCGGCCGGGCCCGCCCGCGCGGACGGCGCCGGTGCGGTCGGCGTACCCGTGGAAGAACCAGTCCCGGCCCGCCCCGGGCGGCAGGAACTCCTGGAGCAGCAGCCGGCAACCGGCGTCCTCCGTACGGAGATACAGCGCGCGCGCCTCCTGCGGGGAGCGCACGACGACGGTGCTGCGCAGTCCGCTGCCGCCGGGCAGCAGCCAGGGCCGGCTCCACTTGGCGATCACCGGCAGGCCCAGCTCCCAGGCGGCCTGCGCGGCCTGCGCCGCCGACTCGGGCAGCACCGTGCGCGGATGCGGCACGCCCGCCGCCCGGCACAGACCGGCCAGCTCCGCCTTGTCGGCGACCCGCTCCGGCACCGCCCCGGTCATCTGCGGCAGCAGGAACGCGGGCGCGAGCCGCGCGCCGAGCCGGCTCACCGCGAGCGCGCCGGCGTCGTCCATGGCGATCAGCACGGCCGGCCGCTCGACGCGCGCGGCGACCTTCAGCAGCACCGCGGCCACCTCGGCGTCCGGCGCGCCCGGCGGCGGCGGGGGATGCAGCTGGCGTACGAAACGGGAGCTGCGGACGGGACTTCCGGTCACGTCCGCGACCAGGTGCACCTCGATTCCGGCGCGGCCGAGGGAGCGCACGGCACCCAGCGTTCCGTGGTGAAAGGGGTTCCGGTCGATCCGCAGTACGACGGCGGGGACGCGGGTGTCGAGCAGGGGCACGGGCGAATTCCTCTTCGGCGGTTCGGTTTTCACCGGGGCGGACGAGTGTGGAGCGGCGCGCTCACTCGAAAGCCGTAACGGCGGTGGCGTACTTCCTTTTCGTATGACTTACATGTGACTGTCTGTCAGGAATTCCTGACGCTGTCATAACGCGCGAACGGGGTGCGCAGTACGCGTCCGTCACGCGCGAGAGTGCAGAAGGAGCAGGCATGCAACCACGACAGCGACGCCTCCGGTCCCGGCGGCTGGCCGTCGTCGCGACGGCCGTCGTCACCTCGGCCGTCCTCGCCACCGGTCCTGGTTTCGCCGCGGGCGCGGAGGTGGTGGTGCGCAGCGCCGATCCGCCCTCTCCGGGGACGGGCCTGGACGGACGGTGGTGGGAGACCGGGCGCTGGTGGGAGCAGCAGCCGCAGTCCGCGCCGCAGCAGCAGCCGCCGGCCCAGCAGCAGCCCCCGACCCAGACCCCCGCCAAGTCGTACCCCGCGTTCGGCGCCTACCTCGACTACGGTCCGCGCGGGGTGAGCCGCATGGCCGAGCTGAGCGACTGGCTGGGCGGCGCCGAGCTGCGGGTGGGGCACACCTACCTGCCGGGCGACCGCTGGAGCAACATCGAGGGCGCCCCCGGCTTCCTCGACACGTGGGCCAACTGGCGGCACGCGAAGGCGGACCGCACGTTCGTCCTCAACGTGCCGATGCTGGAGCGCAACGAGGAGCACGTCCCCGACGCCGAGGTGCGCCGCCTGCTGCGGCGGGGCGCGGCCGGCGAGTTCGACGGCCACTACAAGGCCCTCGCCGAACGGCTGGTCTCCCTCGGCGCCCTGGACACGGTGATCGTGCTCGGCTGGGAGATGAACGGCACCACGTACACCCACCGCTGCGGCCCCGACCCGGAGGCGTGGAAGGAGTACTGGAAACGCATCGTCACCACCATGCGCGCGGTGCCGGGACAGCAGTTCAAGTTCGACTTCACCCCGAGCCGCGGCCACGACGCCATCGCGTGGACCAAGTGCTATCCCGGGGACGGGGTCGTGGACATCGTGGGAATGGATTCCTACGACCAGCCCGCCGGAATGTCCTTCGACGAACAGGTCGCCGAGCCCTACGGCCTGAAACAGCACGTCGATTTCGCGAAAGAGCACGGAAAGGCCATCTCGTACCCGGAATGGGGGCTGTTCCGCAACGGCGACAACCCTGAATACATGCGGCGCATGCTCGCCTGGATGGACGAGAACAAGCCGCTGTACAACACGGTCACCGACTACTGCCCGCACGGCGTGTGGCAGTGCCGCTCCAACCCGCGCTCCTCGGAGGTCTACAAGGCGGTCCTCACCGGCCGTACGGAGCTGCCGGTGACGCCGGTCCAGCCGCCGGTGCAGCCGCCGGTCAAGCCGCCGACCCCGCCGAAGCCGCCCACCCCGCCCACTCAGCCGGAGCACAACTGCGCGCCGGTGAACCTCGGCGGCTGGGTCGAGCACTGGCTCGGCGGCAAGCTCTGCCTGAAGTTCGACTGGCTCTCCCGCAACCACTGACCCGGCCGGCGGCGGGCCCTGATCAGGACCCGCCGCCACCGGACCGCTCCCTGTAGGCCTCCCAGCGATGCAGTAATTCCTTCCCCCGCCGCCGCGCCGCGACATCGCACAGCGCCGCCGACAGCAGCGGCGCCGTCCGCCGCCGCGCCAGCAACAGCCGCTGGTTGACGACGGGTTCGGGCCGCCAGTGATGCTTGTACGGCTCGTTGCCGCGCAGCAGGCTCAGCGTCCCGGGCGCCTGCTGCCGGGTGTGCTCGGCGCACGCGTCCAGCAGCATCACCGCCACGTCCGCCTTCCGCTCCCGCAGACTCGGATGCGCCCCGTAGAGGTAGCCGCCCGCCAACTTCCGTGACAGCAGGGTGAGATCGACGGCGACGACGTCGTCGTCCAGCCGGAACTCGGTCACCACCGCGTCCCCGGAGCGGACCATCGGGCCCACCGAGCGCACGAGGTGTTCGCAGAACCGCTGTTGCAGGTGCTCGGAAGTCACCTTCCGGCCCTGCCACTGGAGTTGGTGCAGCTCCAGGAGGCGGCGCAGCGCCTTGTCGACGTCGTCGGGGGCGACGACACTGCGTTCGACGCCGAGCGCGGTCAGCTTGCGCAGCTTGGCCCGCACCCGCTGGGCCTTGCCCGACGGCAGCCGCGCCAGCAGCTCGTCCATCGGCACGGCCGGCAGCTCCAGGCACAGCGAGTCCCCGACCCGGCGCCGGGGCCCGCGCCAGCACTCGTACACCCGCTCCACCGCGCCGCCCGGCCGCACCTCGCGGAAGTCGATCAGCGCGCTGCGCGCCGCCGCCGCGAGCCCCGCGGTGAGCACCTCCACCGCCTCCTGCGCCCGCCCGTCGTCGACCAGGACGTCCCCGTAGTCGGAGATCGCCCCGCCCAGCGGCACCAGCGAGGGCAGCGGCCCGTGCACGGCCATCAGGGGCGCGGCGGCCAGCAGCCGACCGTCCGCGCCGCGCACCAGCAGCAGCCGCAGCCGGCCGGGGCGGCCGTACGACAGCCACCACGAGTGCAGCCACGCGTGGCTCTGGAACGGGGTCGCGCTCGCGCACCGCCCGTACAGGTCCGCCCAGTCGGCGGCGAGCGCGGCGAACTCCCGTTCCCCGGTGACCAGTTCGGTCTTCATCGCGCCCCGTGGACGTCTGCGGCCAGGGCCGGCGCCGGTACGGGGGCCGAACTCCCGGTGCGGGCCGGCTGGTTGCGCTTCGGGCGGACCAACAGGACCAGGCCGCCGAGCAGCCCGCCCGCGCTCGTACCGACCAGAGAAGTCACCGCCGCCGACTGCGAGGAGGGCGCCGACGGCTTCAACGCCCGCGCGAACTGCTGGAGTTCGACGTTCGTCGTCTTCTCGGTGGCCTTCGCGTGCTGGGTCAGCGAGCGGGCCACCGCGTTCGCCATGTCGGCGGCCTCGTCCGCGCGCGGCGCGCTCGCGGTGATCGCGACCATCGGCGCGTCCGGCGAGGTCGCCGTCTGCACGCTCTTCTGGAGCGTCGCCACCGGCACCCCGGCCCACACCTGCGCGTCGCCGAGCACCGCGAGCTGGGTGGCGACCCGGCCGTACGCCTGCGCGAAACCGAGCGCGGCCGACGGTTCGGAAGGGGTGGAGGGGACGGCGACGACGTACGCGGTCGCCGTGTACACGGGCGGCTTCAGCAGCCCGTACGAGCCGCCGATCAGGCCGCCGGCCAGGGCTCCGGTGGCGAGGAGGGTCCACGGGGGCAGGGCCTTGGCGCGATGGCGGAGGGCGGTGCGGGTGCTGTTCTCGGTCATGAGGCGGTGGCTTTCTGGCGGGAGGGGGCGTGGAGGGCGGTCGTGTAGACGGCCATGAGCCGGTCGGCACTGCGGGCGATCGCGTAGTGCCGCGCGGCCTCGGCGGGCTCACGCGCACCCGCGTCGGGTACGGACTGGATCGCCTGTACGAATTCCGTTGCGCCGCCGGTGACTTGGCGGGCGCGGGCGGTCATGTGCGCGGGCAGGTCCTCGATGGCCGGGCAGGAGGCGTACAGCACCGGCAGCCCGGCCGCCAGCGCCTCGACGACCGCGAGACCGAACGCCTCCTCGGCGGACGGCGAGACGAGGACGTCCATCGCGGAGGTGAGGCTCGGCAGGTCGGTGTCCTGCTCGCCGCCGTAGGGCCGCTCGCCGGTGAACAGGACCCGGTCGGCCACCTGGGCGTCCTGCGCCGCGCGCCGCAGCCGGTTCTCCTCCGGACCGCCGCCCACCAGCAACAGCCAGTGATTCCCGGGCAGTTGGGCGAGGGCTTCGATGAGGACGTGGAAACGTTTCCCGGCGGCGAGCCGGCCGACGCCGCCGATGACGTACGCGTCCTCCGGCAGCCCCAGCCGGCGCCGGGTGCGGTGGCGGGTCACCGGGTCGAAGCGGAAGCGGTCCAGGTCGATGCCGTTGGGCACGACCTCGATCCGGGGGCCCGGCACCCCCCAGCGCCTCAGCCGGTCGGCGACCGTGGGGGAGACGGCGACCGTGGACCGCCCCAGCCGCTCGCTCGCCAGGTACAGCGCACGGACCCCGCCGGTGAGCCCGCGGCCCTCCAACTGGGAGTCCCCCAGCGAGTGTTCGGTCGCGACGATCGCCTTCACCCCGGCCAGCCGCGCGGCGAGGCGGCCGTAGACGCAGGCCCGGTACAGATGGGTGTGGACGAGGTCGTAGCCGCCCGCCCTGATGTGCCGCACCAGCCGGGGCAGCGCCGCCAGGTCGCGGTTGCCCGCCATGCCCAGATGCGTGACGCGCACCCCGTCCGCGACCAGACCGGCCGCGACCGCGCCCGGGTTGGTGAGCGTGACGACCTCGCAGTCGACCGGCAAGTGCCGGATCAGCAGCCGCAGTTGCTGCTCGGCCCCGCCCGCCCCGAGCCCCGTGATGATGTGCAGCGCCTTCACCGCAGCCCCGCCACGGGACGCCGCCGCAGCCGGTGCAGCCGGTACTTCAGGAAGAGGCGCACGGCGGTGTCGTTCCGCCCGATGTGCACGCGCGGCAGGGCGTGCACGCCGTTGAACTCGCCGGGGTCGATGGCGCAGGCGTAGGAGTAGCCGGCGGCGCGGACGGCGTCGGCGGTCCGCGCGTCGAGGTGGCCGTAGGGGTAGCAGAAGCCGTCGACGTTGTGGTCCAGCATCTCCTCCAACTCGGCCTTGCTGCCCGCGAGTTCGGAGTGGAGCGTGCTGTCGTCGGCGGTCGTGAGGTCGACGTGGGTGCGGCCGTGGGAGCCGATCTCGATACCGCTGTCCGCCGCCTCCCGGATGCCGTCGGCCGTCAGCAGCGGCTTGCGCGGGCCCAGCGGGTCCCAGGCGTTGTCGCCGCCGAGCCGGCCGGGCAGCACGAAGAGGGTCGCGGTGCAGCCGTGGGCGCGCAGGACGGGCAGCGCGTTCGTGAGGAAGTCGGCGTAGCCGTCGTCGAAGGTGAGGCCGACGAGGTCGGTGCGGGCGGGCGACTTGAGCAACTCGCCCATGGAGACGCCCTTGAGGCCGTGCCTGGCGAACCAGCTCAGCTGGGCGTCGAGGCGTTCGGGGGTGACGGTGACGCGGTAGGGATCGTCCGGGCAGTCGTCCACGGAGTGGTACATCGCCACCCAGGGAAGGGAGTTGACGGTCTCGGGCCGTCTGAGGCGCTCAACGGGTACGGACATGGGCTGCCAGCCTTCGGGTCGCGGATCGGGCGGATCGGAGGACGGGTTCGACGCCTTGGGCGTCCAGCGCCCAGCCGAGCAGGAGGAAGACACCGGTCACGGTCAGCCCCCCGGCGACGGCCCCGGCGAGCGGCCCCCCGGCGTGCCCGGCGGCGAACGCCCCCAGCACGGTGGCGACCAGCGCCGCCCGCACCGGCCGGCTCAACTCGCCCAGCACACCCCGGACATGGACGGGCACACTCTTCGGCCCGAGCCCCGCGAGCAGCACCAGCGCGGTCACGGTGATCCCGGCCGCGTTGGCGGCGGCGATCCCGGACACCCCCCAGCGCCCCACGCTCAGCGCCCCCGCCCACGACGTCACGACGACCCCGGCGGCCATCGCCCCCACCGGGTACCAACTCGCCCGCCCCGCCGAGAAGTACGACCGCACCAGCACCCCGGTCAGCGTCTGCCCGAGCAGCCCCAGCGCGTACACCCGCATCACGGCGGCCGTCGCGGCGGTGTCCGAGGCGTCGAACGCCCCCCGCTGGAAAAGCAGTTGGATGAGCTGCGGCGCACACGCGACGACGGCGGCCGTCCCCAGCAGCACGACACAGGAGGCGAGCGCCAGATCCTTCTCGACCCGCTGCCGGGCCCGCTCGACATCCCCTTCGGCCAGCGCGCGGGCGACCACCGGGAACGTGACGGTGATCAGCATCATCGACAGCAGCATCGGCATCTGCGCCACCTTCTGCGCGTAGTTCAGATGCGAGATGGCCCCCTCCGGCAGACTCGACGCGAGAAACCGCTCGACCAGCACCTGCGACTGCCGGCACAGCGCGAACAGCAGCACGGTCGCGAGCAAAGCGATGTCGAGCTGCCTGGGCTCCTCCGCGAGCGCGGCCTGCCGCTGCGCCACGGCCGGCCTCCCGCCCAACTTGGCGAGCAGCGACGGCAGTTGGACGACGACCATGAGCGCCCCGCCGACCGCCACCCCGAAGGCCGCCGCCCGCACCCCCCACTGCGCGCCCAGCGCGAACATCCCGCCGATGATCCCGATGTTGTACGCCACGTAGATCGCCGCCGGCGCCCCGAACGTCCGGTGCGCGCGCAGAGCGGCGCTGCAATACCCGGCGAGCCCGAAGCTGAAGACACAGGTCGCCGTCAACCGCGTGCAGTCCACGGCGAGTTGGTGATCGGGCAGACCGGGGGCGAGGAGTTCCACGACCTGCGGGGCCAGCGCGACGATCAGCGCCCCGACCGCCGCGAAGGCCAGCGCCAGCCGGGGCAGCGTGCCCGCGACCAGTGCGCGTACCGGGTCGCCCGGCACCCCCTGCGCCCGCCGGGCCAGCGCGAGGCTGAACGCCGGGATGAGCGCGAACGCCAGGCCGTCCTCGATGAGGAGGGTCGCCGCGAACTCCGGGATCGTCCAGGCGACCAGGAAGGCGTCCGTCTCCTGTCCGGCGCCGAAGAGGCGGGCGAGGGCCTGGTCGCGGACGAGGCCGAAGAGGGAGCCGGCGACGGAGAGGGCGGCGGTGAGGAAGGCGGCTCGGGCGAGGAACTTGCCTGTGGGGGGCTTGAGTTCGGGGGAGGGGTGCTCGGTGCGGGCCGAGGGGACGGACGGGGCCGGCGCGTCCGTGCGGGGGGTGGAGGGGGTGACCGTCATGGCGTGCCGACCCCCTTGACGGTGTTGCCGCCGACCAGCGCCCACCAGGCGGTGAGGCCGATGCAGATCGCCGTGAGGACGGTCGAGGGCCCGCCGATGTCGGCGTACATGAAGTCGGTCAGCTGCCACACCGACAGCCCGCACGCCACCAACGCGCAGTCCAGGCCCCGGTGTTGACCGCCTCCGAGGGCCCGCGATCCGAGGGCGTCCCCCTTGAGGGTTCTGAACAGCCCCCGCACCGCGCACGCCAGCAGCCCCGCCCAGCACCCGCCCAGCGCCAGCAGCCCGATCAGCCCCTGCTCGCTCAGCACGAGGAGGTACATGTTGTGCGGCGACAGCAGCGGCTGCTTCACGAACGCCGACCCCGCCCCCTCGGTGTCGCTCCCGGAGGACAGCGCCAACGAGGCGTGCGCGTCCCGGTGTTCGGGGAAACCTTTCAACCCGACGCCCGTCAGGGGCTGTTCGCGCCACATGCCGAGCGCCGCCGCCCACATCGTGTAGCGGTCGGTGACCGACTGGTCGGGCGCGTCGGTGACTTGGGTGATGCTGCTGATACGTTCCTGGAGCATCGTCGAGCCGACCCCGAACCCGCCGACCAGGATGATCCCGAGCGCGGCGACAACTGCCCCTGTTTTCAGGGCCCTTCGCACCCCGGCGAGCAGCAGCTGCGCCGTGCACGTCACCGCCGTCGCGATCCACGCGCCCCGGCTGAAGGACAGCGCGAGCGGGACGACGAGCCCGGCCGCGAAGGCGGCGGCGATCACCCGGTGCCGGCGCTCCTCGCCGCCGAGCGCGAGCCCGACCGCGCAGATCAGCCCGAACGACACGACGGTCGCCATCCCCATCACGTCCTGCGGCCCGAACGTGCCGACCGCGCGGATCTCCTCGCCCTGGTAGGAGGCGCCGGTGCCGGTGACGAACTGGTGCACGCCGACCGCCCCCTGCCAGCCGGCGAGACCGACGAACGTCCAGGCGAGCAGCCGGAAGTCGGAGCGGCCCCGGATCAGCAGCAGCACGGCCACCGGGACGAGGACGAAGATCTGGAGGTAGCGGCCGAGCCCGGTGACCCCCGCGCCCGCCGAGGAGGCGCCCGTCGCCGCGAGGGCGAGCCCCACGACCGGCAGCCCGAACAGCACCGCCGCCCGCCGGGGCAACGGCCGACTGCCCCGCCGGGCCAGCCTGACCAGGCAGAACGCGACGGCCAGCGCCGAGAGCGCGTCGGCGGGCCCCGCGCCGCCCGCACCGCTGTGGGCGACGGGGAGGGCGACGAGGGCGATCACGGCGGCCGGCGGCAGCACCGGCGGCCAGGTGCGCGCCGGGGGCAGGGGCAGGGCGAGGGCCATCGGCGTCAGCTTCCGTTCGGTCGCACGAGCGAGGCCGCCGTACGCAGCAGGATGCAGATGTCCTGCCACAGCGACCAGTTGTCGATGTAGGCGTTGTCGAAGCGGGCCCGGTCCTCGATCGAGGTGTCCCCGCGCAGTCCGTTGACCTGGGCCAGCCCGGTCACCCCGACGGGCATCCGGTGGCGGGCCGCGTAGCCGGGGTACGACTTGCTGAACTGGCCGACGAAATAAGGGCGTTCGGGGCGCGGACCGACCAGGCTCATATCGCCGCGCAGCACGTTCCACAGCTGGAGCAGCTCGTCGAACGAACTCCACCGCAAAAACCGGCAGAACCGGCTCATCTCCTGCTCCCCGGCCACGCTCCAGCGCGTCGCCGACTCGTGCGCGTCGGCCGGCCGGTAGGTGCGGAACTTCAGCAGCGTGAACGGCCGTCCGTCCTTGCCAATTCGTTCCTGCCGGAACACCACCCCGGGTCCCGTCGTCGCCCGCAGCACCCCCGCGCACACCAGCAGCAGCGGCCCGACGAGCAGCAGCAGAGTCGCGGACGCGGCGATGTCGAGCAGCCGCTTGCCCGCGCTGCCCCGCCGCCGCAGCCCCAAGTCCAGCCTGCGGCAGGCGAATCCGGCGAGCTGATCCCGCGAGGCGTACGAGGGCGCCTCCGCGTCGACCTCCCACACCGCGCACCCCGACTCGGCGAGCGCCCGCAGCAGCGGCCCCTGCTCGACGCGTACGGCCGGGTCGACGCACAGCACGTCGCGCACCCCGCCGCGCTCCAGCGCCCGCTGCACGTCCTGTCCGGTCGTCAGCACCGGCAACACCCCGCCGCTGCCCGGGTGTTCGGCGACGATCCCGACCGGCTCGACCCCGCAGGAAGGATTACGCAGCAGCGCCGCCGCGACCCGCTGGGCCGTCGCGGGAGGGCCCACCACCAGCGCCGTACGCGGCGCCCGCGCCAGCGCCCGGCGGCGCCGGCGGTGCACCCAGCCCCGGCCCGCGCAGGCGGCGCCGGCCTGGACGGCGAAGCCCAGCAGCAGGGTGTCGGCGGCCAGCGCGTACCCGGGCGACCAGGCGGCGGCGAGCGCGGCGAGCGCCAGCCAGGCGACCGCGATCCGCCCGCAGACCAGGGGGAGTTCGTCCAGGACGCCCTCGACCGCCCTGGTGTACTGGGGCCTCAGGACCATGGTCGCGGCCACCAGGAGCGCGACCAGCAGCGGCCGGGCCCCCGTCACGGCGAGCACGGGCGCGCCCGCGGCCACCGCGAGGCAGTCGGCGACGAGCAGCGGCAGCGGCGACACGGGCCGCGCGGCCGGCCGCCGGGCCGGGAACCGGAACCCCGCGCCGCTGTCCCGGCGCGGGATGACCGCGACCGGGGAGCCGGGGGAGGGGACGGTGCTTTCGGCGGTCACGAGTGGATGGACTCCCTGCACTCGGTGTTCGCGGCGCGCGGCAACGGCCCCCGGGCGCCGAGGAGTTCGCGGTACAGCCCGGCGAAGGACCCGGCGGTGCGCCGTACGTCGTGGGTGGACAGGACCGCCCGCCGGCCCTGCGCGCCGAGGGACTCGCGCAGCAGCGGGTCGGCCAGCAGGGCGGCGATCGCCCCGGCCAGCGCGGCGGGGTCGTCCGGCGGGACCAGACAGGGCCCGGCGAGCGCGTCCGGCAGGCTCTCCCGGGCGCCGTCCACGTCGCTCACCACGACCGGCCGCCCGCACGCCATCGCCTCCAGCGGCGCCAGCGCCATGCCCTCCCAGCGCGAGGGCAGGACGACGAGATCGGCCGCCTGGTACCAGGGCGCGGCGTCCTCGACGGCCCCGACGAAACGTACCGACTCCGGTGCGCACGACCGGAGTTGGGCGCCGTCGGGGCCGTCCCCGACGAGTACGAGCCGCGCCGCCGGCACCCTGCGCACGACCGTCTCCCAGGCCCTCAGGAGCACGTCCTGCCCCTTCTGCCGGCACAGCCGCCCCACGCACACCACCAGCGGCGCGGACGGATCGGCGGCGGGCAGCAGGGAGGCGCGGACGGTGTCGACGGACGCCGGATGGAACCGGCCGACGTCGATGCCGTTGGGGATCACCCGGTAGTGCGCGCCGATCCCCGCCCGCTGTCCGGCGGCCCGCTCGGCCTCGCTGACACACACCAGCCGGTGCGCCCAACGGGCCCCGAACCGCTCCCAGTTGAGGGCCAGCGAGGCCATCGTCCCGTCGACCGCCGCGAACGACCAGGCGTGCGGCTGGAACACCGTGGGGATCCGCCCGCGCACCGCGAGCCGCCCGGCGAGCCCGGCCTTGGCGCTGTGCGCGTGCACCAGATCGGGCCGCACCTCGCGCACGAGCCGCGCGGCCCGCCGCACCTCCCCGCCCAGCGCACCCCCCGGCGCCCGAGCCGCGTCCCACCGCCGTACGACGGCCCCCCGCGCGCCCAACTCCCGGGCGAGCGGGCCGCCGTCGTCGGGGAGGGCGACGGTGACGTGGTACCCGGCGGCGAGCTGATGGACCGTCAGATCCGTGACGACGCGGGCGACTCCGCCGTCCACGGGCTGGGTGAGATGCAGGACCCGGGGGCCGGGTGCCGACTGGTGCATTGCGCGGTTTCCTCGCTCGCGGGTGTCGCCGGGGGACGTTGCGGGAACGCGCCTGACTACTGCCGGGTGTCGACGGCGACGAAGAGCGCGCCGGCCCACGCCGCGTCCCGGTGAGAAACGAGCCGGACGGCCGCCTGGTCACCACCGCGCCGCAAAGCCGGAGTCAGGTCGAACACGTCGGAGTCGTACCCGAGGGTGTTCGCGTACGCCGGTTCGCGCGCCGCCGGAGCCGCCCCCGGTTCGCTGATTGTCGAGTTCAGGACGTTGTCGGCCGGGTTCGCGGGGTCCGAGAGGGGGACGCCTGCGCCGTCACCGGTCGAGAACATGAGCGAATTCGCGGAGCTTCTTCTTTCTCCGTCGTAGGCCACCAGACCGGCGTGACCGGAGGCGCGCGGCGGGATTTCAAGCCCCCTGAGGCGGACTTCACGCCCCTTCTTCGTGTCCAAAGTGTCGAAGCCGTCCCAGAGAGAAAGCTTTCGCAGGGGTTCGTTGCGATTTTCGTACGCCACCACGAGCGTCCAGCCGCCCCACGCGCCCGCCTTGGACTTCCCCATGGCGACGTTCAGCTGGGCGACGGTGTACATCCCCGCACCGCTGCCGCGCACAAGGTCGGTGACATCGGCGGAAGCCTGGTAGGCGTCGGCGCCGTTCGCGACGCGGTGGCCCACGAGGGTGTCGGCGAGGACCGCCTTGTACTGGCCGCCGGGCTCGGCGATCAGGACGCGGCCGTTGTCCTTGGGGGGCTTCTGCTCGCCGACGCGGAGGTTGCCGCCCCAGTAGAGGCGGGCGTAGCTGACGCGCGAGCCGCGCGGGAGGCGGACCTCGGCGCGGGAGGAGTTGTACGTGTTGGGGTCGTCGTCGACGTCGACGTAGAACATGTCGAAGTCACCGTTGGCGCCGGGTCCGCCGGCCTGGGCCTGCGCACAGCCGGGGGTCCGCTCGCGGCAGGTGATCGCGGAGTTGGCGGCGCGGACGAAGCCGCCGTGCTGGGTGGCGTGGTAGCGCTCGGCGAAGGGGAGGGTGGGGGCTTCGGTGGGGGGTGCGGCTTCGGCTGTTCCGGCTGTCTCCGCGGTGGGGGGTGCGGGGGGTG
Source organism: Streptomyces sp. AMJ-169 (assembly GCF_055597585.1). NCBI lineage: Bacteria > Bacillati > Actinomycetota > Actinomycetes > Kitasatosporales > Streptomycetaceae > Streptomyces > Streptomyces sp. AMJ-169. The sequence goes on along the minus strand of NZ_JBVLTJ010000025.1, from coordinate 55,183 downwards.
CGGCGGTCGCCGGGTGGGGGGTCCAGAGGGTGGCGAGGGCGAGGACGCCGACGCCCGCGCGGCGCAGCAGCGGCCTCAGGGAAGTGCGCATGACCGGCGGTGCCCTTTCGGAGAGGTGGGGTTCGCGGTGCGTGGTGCGGTGTGCGGTGCGGTGCGGTGTGCGTGTTGCGGTGGTGCGATTTGCCCGCTTATAGGGATACGGCGGACGGGCCGCAACTCTATTCCGTATTCGGACTAATCCGGTGATAGCGGGCAAGTGTGTCGGAATGGTGAAGTCGGATGGCTCCGGCGAAGTCGGACGGGCCCCGGCGGAGAGCGCGGCCCGTTCCCCGGCGCGTCACTCCATTGGCCGCGCAACCCCTTGATCGCTCGCGCGTTGACACAGCGCCGGGCATCCCCGCCCGTTTGTCACAACCCAAGGAGCACCTCTCCATGTCGCGTATCGCGAAGGGCATGGCCCTCACCACCGTTGCCGTAGCGGCCGTCGCCGGCGCCTCTGGCATCGCCGCTGCCGACAGTGGCGCGCAGGGCGTCGCCGAGAAGTCCCCGGGTGTGGTGTCGGGCAACGTCATCCAGGTCCCCGTGCACGTCCCGGTCAACGTCTGCGGCAACACCATCGACGTCGTCGGCCTGCTGAACCCGGCGTTCGGCAACACCTGCGTCAACGACTGACGCGTTCTCTTCTTCGGCGACGGCCACTTCCCAGCCAGGGAGGTGGCCGTTCGTCATGTCCGGGAGGGGGGCCGGCCGGCCGAGGGGGCTAGTCCGGTGATCTTTCGCTGACCCGAATGGGGGGTGCCCCGCGCGACACGGCTGACGGGGCTTGACGGTGCGTCCGACCAGCGGCGATGCGTGATCCGGGGTGGTCGCGAGCCGTGGTTGACCTGTTGCGGTGAGTGTCCGCCGCTCGCACGGTGGGCTCAAGACCTGACGCAATCGAAAGGAACCCAAATGCGTGGTCTGCCTGTACGGCGTGTCGCGTCCACCGCACTGTGCGCCTGTCTCGCCCTCGGCGTCGCCGCCCCCGCCGCTCTCGCGGCCGACGGCCCCGCCCAGGAGCGTTCGGCGCCGGTGCACCGGGCGCCCGTCCCCGGCACCGACGCACTGCTCGCCCAGACCAAGGCCCTCGGAAACCTGGGCTCGGTCGTAACTCCCGTGACCGACCTGCTCAACACCGCCCTCAAGGCGGACAACGGCAAACTGACCCCGGACCAGGCCACGTCGCTGGCCGACGCGGTCAAGACGGCGATCGCCAAGATCGAGGCGGTGGCGCCGGCGACGCCTGCGACCTCCGCAACCCCGGTGACGCCTGCCACCCCGGCGGCGCCCGCGCTCCCGGCGACCCCGGCGCTGCCTGCGGTGCCGAAGAGCGCGCACGAGGGCGGGGACGACGAGGCCGCGTCCGCCGAGGACTCCGGAGACGGCGACCGCAAGGCCGTCCGCGCCGACCCCGCGAGCGACGCCCTCACGGCCCTCCAGAGCGCCGTCACCTCGCTCATCTCGGCCGTCACCGGCGGCAACCTGTCGGGGCTGCTCCCGGCCGCGACCTCCGTGGTGACCGGCCTGGTCAACTTCGTCGCGGCGACCCTGCTCGGCGGCGCCCTCCCCACCCCGAGCCTGCCGTCCCTGCCGTCCCTGCCCAGCCTCCCCTCGACCCCCTCGACGTCGACGGTGACCTCGGCGGTGCCCGCGACCCCGGCGCTCCCGGCCACGCCCGCGCTGCCCGCCGCCCCGGCGCTGCCCGCGGCGCCCGCGCTCCCGGCGACGCCGCAACTCCCGGCCGGAGGCTGAAGGCTGACCCTCTGAACCCCGCCTGACCCGCACCTGAGCACCGCCTGATCGCCGGTGCCCCCACGCCCGCACCCCGGCCGGACGGCCTTCCCACCCGCCGCACGAACCTCGTACGAATCCGCGCGAACCTCGTACAAGCGACTCGTCCGACGATGGGAAACGCCGACAAGTCACCCCCTTCGAACGGGTGGCCTTCCGCCCGGGGTGCGGAAACTTTCGCGTCAACGGGTTTCCGGCGCGGCGGCGCGTCGTTAGGTACGGCGTCGAGGAAGTTCCCCAGCCGCCGATGAAAGGAACCCCATGAAGTCCCTGAAGGCTGCCGCTGTCATTGCCGGAACCGTGGCCCTCGCCGGCGCCGCCGCGCCCGCGTTCGCCCACAGCACCGCCGAACTCACCCCCACCAGCCTCAACGGCGCGGTGAACACGCTCACTTCGGGCGGTCTGACCGCCAAGGACGTGATGCCGCTCCAGCACCAGTCCGACGCGCTCAACACCGAGAACGAGTCGTCCCCGCTGAGCACGGTCAAGGGCGCGGCCGGCGCCCTCAACTCCCACAACCCGCTGCTCGGCGGCCTGCCGTTGCAGGGCTGAGGTCCACTGCGGAGAGGGCCGGTCTTCGCACGGGACGGAAGCCGGCCCCGCAGGGAACGTCAAGGACAACCTCATAAACACCCCCGTAACTCGTACGGGTGGCTCACCCCTGGTGCGTCCTCCGGTCGGGTGAGAGGGCGTCCGGGAGGCGTGGTTTACGCCGTTATGGTCGCGCGGTGACCTCAACTAGCGAAACCCGCCCCTTCCGCGTCGCAGACCTGGGCACCCTCGTCGTCATGCCGTGGAGCGGCGAGGCCCCCGACGGCAGTGACATGCCCTACCTCCTGGCCTACTCCCTCGGTGACGCCGCCGAGGGCCCCGAGGTGACGGCCGCGGCCATCGAGCGGCTCCTCACCGACAACGGCCTCCCCGTCGGCGGCGACCTCGTCGACGGCACGGAGAAGCCGAGCCTGCCGGTCAGCCTGCTGGTCGAGGCGGGCACGGCCGTCCTGACCATGCCGCGCCTCAACGCGCAGTGCGTACCGCCGCCCGAGTGGCTCGCCGCCGTCGACAACCGCGGCTACGCCTACCTCGTCTTCACCACCCGCCCCTGGCCCGAGGCCGAGCCGGGCAAGCCCGTCGAACTGGAGGCGCTCGCCGCTTTCGCGGGGGCCGACGAGACGCTGAACGCCGCCGCGCACATCGTGCTGCCCGCGCGGTCGCTCCGCTAAGAGGGGCGGGGCAGGTCGGCTCGCAGTCTCAACGGGACCGTCATCTCCGCGATGGCGGTCCCGCTGTGTTCATCATCCTGTTCCCGCATCCGGGCGAATTGTGGACCCGCTCGTTCCCGCCCCCCTCGCCCGGCTCGTTATCCGGTACGCACAGCCTCTCCCCATCCCCCCGAAAGGCCCGTACCCGAGATGAAGTCGACCACCCGAGGAACCCTCGCCGCCGTCCTGCTCGCCGCCGCCGCGGGGGCCGCGGGCGCCGCTCCGGCCGCCGCCGCGGGCACCGTCCCCGTACCCGTCCCGCTGGACGGGGCCGAGCAGGCGCTGGGCATGGAGCTGCCGAAGCTCGGCGGCGAGCTCCCGCTGCCGACGCCGGGCGCCCCCGACGGGCCCCGCTACGTCGAGGGCCGGCTCCTCCCCGACCGCGCGCTCCCGCAGCTCCCGGTCGAGACGGGCCTGCCGGGCCTGGGCCTGCGCGCCCCGCTCCCGCACGTCCTGGGCGACGACTTCGACCACGTCGGCGTCGACGCCCCCGCCACCGACGTACGCTCCCTCGGCCCCGGCGCCACCCTGGACCTCCCGCTCACCCCGCCCAACCCCGACAACTTCGGCCTCCCGGACCCCAAGCTCCCCGAGGCCGGCGTCGTCACCCCCCTCCTCCAGGCGGTCCCCGGCGCGGACCTGGGCCTCGGCCAGGGCCTGTAGCGCCCGGTACGACGGCCCGCGCGCGCGAGTGCCGGGCCGTCACCCTTTTCCGGGGTGACCCCGAAGCCCTCCGGACGGTTACCGATGTGACAAACCGAACCGGACGAGCGAAACGGGGCACAGGATGCGGATGGCACGCAGAGGACTCCTCCTGGGGGCGATCGCCGTCCCCCTCATGGCCGCCGCCCACCAGGTACGCGGACCGTCCTTCCGCGAGACGTACCGGGGCCGCCGCATCGAAGGCACCCGCGCGGGCCGCGTCACCATCGACGGCCGCCCCCTGCACCTGATGCGCCGCGCCGACGGCACCTGGCTGAGCATGGTCGACCACTACTGCTCCTACGACACCCCGCGCGCCGCCGCCCGCGCCGCCGTCGACGCCCTCGGCCCGCGCGCCGAACTGACCGCGACCGCGATGGAGGGCCGTCATGGCGTACACGCGTAAAGACGTCACCACCCTCACCACCACCGAACGCCACCGCTTCGTCCGCGCCGTCCTGGAGCTCAAACGCCGGGGCGAGTACGACGAGTTCGTGCGCGTCCACATCGACCACTACACCGCCGACGGCGAACGCGGCCTGCGCACCGCCCACATGGCCCCGTCCTTCCTGCCCTGGCACCGCCGCTTCCTCCTCGACTTCGAGGAGGCCCTGCGCCGCGTCGACGCCGCGGTGACCGTGCCGTACTGGGACTGGACCCGCGACCGCACGGCCACCGCCGTCCCCTGGACCGCCGACCTCCTCGGCGGCAACGGCCGCACCGGCGACCGGCAGGTCACCACCGGGCCCTTCGCGTACGCCACGGGCGACTGGACGATCCGCGAGAACGTCACCGACGAGGACTACCTCACCCGCGACCTCGGCCGCGCCCAGGGCCCGATCGACCTCCCCACCAAGGCGGACGTCGAACAGGCCCTCGCCGACCCGGTCTACGACGTCTCGCCCTGGGACTCGACCGTCACCCGCGGCTTCCGCAACCTCCTGGAGGGCTGGACCACCGGCCGCGGCACCGCCTCCTGGCGCACCCACAACCGCGTCCACCGCTGGGTCGGCGGCGCGATGCTGAACGGCGCCTCCGTCAACGACCCCGTCTTCTGGCTCCACCACGCCTACATCGACCTGCTGTGGCTGCGCTGGCAGGGACGGCACGCGGAACACCGCTACCTCCCGGCGGAGGCACCACGGCTGGGGGACCGGCAGCGGGGGCGGATCGTGGCGAGGGGGGAGAAACTGCCGCCGTGGGAGGTGACGCCGGGGCAGCTGGAGGATCTGAGCGCGGTTTATCGGTACGGGTAGGGGGTGGGGTGGGGTGGGGCGAGGTGGGGCGTTGCGTGGTGGGGGAGTTGGGCCGGCGGGCGGTTCGGCGCGCGGGCGGTTCGGTGTGCGCTGGTTCGGTACGCGGGCGGTCTGGTACGCGGGTGGGTCGGTATGCGGCCGGTCCGGTGTGCGGCTGGTCCGGGATAGGGAACAGCCCCGGCGCTCGGAGGTGCCGGGGCTGTTCCGTGGAGGAACCGGGAAGGGGTCCGGTCAGCGGCCGTAGCCGCCGTGGCCGTACCCGCCACCGTGCTTCGGGCCGTGGTGGCCCTGGTTGACGCAGGTGTTGCCGAACGCCGGGTTCAGCAGACCGACCACGTCGATGGTGTTGCCGCAGAGGTTGACGGGGATGTTGACCGGGACCTGTACGACGTTGCCGGAGGCGACACCGGGCGAGCCGACGGCCGCACCCTGCGCGCCCGAGTCCGCCATGGCGAAGCCGGCGCCGCCGACCACCACGGCGGAGGTGCTGAGCACCAGGCCCGCGACCTTCGCGATGCGAGACATCACGTTCTCCTAACTGATCGTTTCGCACGGCGTCAGGTTCGCCGCCGTACTCCCCTTCAACGCGGCGGGGGCGAACGGGTCACGGGGGGTCACCCGAGTGGGGTGAGGGGGTCTCCGGGCGGGCCGGGGATTTTCGGTGGCGGGGGTTTCGGAGTCGGGGGTTTCGGAGGGGGCCGGAATTTTCCGGGCGGCCGGTACTTTTATCGGCAATCTCCTTGGTTTCCTGGGCTATTCTGGTCCGCTGAATCGCGAAGGCCGAAATCAACCCCCGGTGTTACGCTGCCGTATGGAGAAACCCGAATTTTCCACGGAGGGCGTGAACGTCGACGACCTCTGTTCGTACGCCGCCGACATATGGGTGGGCGACAGCGGTATTCTCACCGACCCGGAGCGGCTGCTCCGACTGCTGCGCGTGGCCGCGGAGAACGGGAACGCCAAGGTCCTCGGCGAGGCGACGCACATATTCCCCAACGGAGCGGTGACCGCGATCCTCCTGCTCTCCGCGTCCCACCTGAGCATCCACACCTGGCCGGAGTTCGGTCTGGCCAACGTCGACCTCCTGGCCTACGGCCGCCCCAATGGTGAACTCATGCTCCGTGCAGTGGAGTTCGGTCTGGCGCCGACGCGAGTGAACGTGACGCGGACGCTGCGCGCGGTGCGTTGAGGTGGGGGAGGGGGGTTTTAAGGTTGTTGACGGGGTGTCAAGGGGGGTTCCGGTATTGGCGGATGAAATCGGTCGGTGTTGTTCTGAAGGGGTGCTCTCCGTAGGTCGGAGAGGTGGTCGGTAAACATTCGAGGTGGCGGTCCTCTGTGGTGGAATATGACGCCCTGTGGATGCGGCTGGTCCAGGAATCCCACTCGGGTCCTACTGTGTTCCGTCACGCATTTATTTTCGGCGGCCTGGAATTCTCTGTGCCGCCGGAGGGTCAGCTGATGATGTGCGGCCCGGGTGCCGACCTGGCGATCGCTCTGCCGGACGTGCCCCAGCTCTTCAGCCACACCCGCGCGGAGCTGCTGCCCGGCGGGCAGGCTGTGCGTCGACTCCGTCCTGGTCGCTCGTCGGCAAGTTCGCGGCGGCTCTCGACGTCGCCGCGAGGATGCGCGAGGTCTGCTTGCCGCACCTGGCGATCGAGGGCAGCCGCTTCGCTGATGGCTTCGGCCCCGTCGCCGACGGCGTCCACGACACCGGCGGCGCTGAGCGCAGCGGCCCAGAGTGCAGCGGAGCTGTCACCGAAGTCGCCCTCGCTGTCGGCCCGTTGGCGCCCGGCCGACCCGACCGGAACCTCAACCGCCCGCTCGACGCAGGCACCGCCGACATCCCCCCGAGCCCCGGCGGCAGACCGGGCGGCATGCACGTCGACTCCATCTCCACGAAGGCTGGCGCGCCGCCCGCCGCCCGCCGCCCGCCGCCCGCCGCAGCGCCCCTGCGCCTGACCGACGCCCTCCACCTGAAGCCGAAGCCCGACATCGTCGCCCAGGCCATCGACGGCCGCCCCTACGCCGCCGCCCGCGTCAACCACTCCGCCCGCCTCCTCATCGAGCCCTCTGGGAGTCCCCGCGCACCGAACACGACCTCACCGCAGTTCTCGCACGAGCCGTCGAGCGAGCCGCCGAGTGTGGCCGCCGAGTACGCGCCGCCGAGCGCGAGCCGGAGGAGGCCGCGGTCCCGGCGGCCGAACTGGCGCGTGAGCTGAGAGGAAGGGACGGGCGGAACCAGCCGCCCGACACTGGGCTCTCCTGACACCGACCCCTCCCTGACGCCCGAGCTCTCTCGACGCCGAGCCCCCCTAACGCCCAGGCCCTCCTGATGCCAGCCCCTCCTGCCCCCATGCCCGCCCGGCGCCGCCACCCACCGACTCCTGACTTTGCGGAACATCCGGGTCAATTGACCTCTTTTTCCCGTACCGGCTGCCCGAGTTGCGACTATTTATGTCGTCTATAGGCTTTTACGTGTCCACCTGTTCTAGGAGTTGATCCCCATGGGCATGGAACACACGCTGCCGACCGAGACGGCTGACCTCGCAATTCAGGTAGAGGGCATGGTCGACGCCCCTGAGATGGACGGTGTCCACCACGACAGCGCCGAGTGCGCAGCTCTGCTGGTCATCGGCGGCGCCGGCGGACTTCTGCTGTCGACGCCGACTCCCCGACCGAAGAAATCCAGCTGAGCTAAGGGGAACCGCATTGGCAGAGCAGGCCCAGGAGGCCGCGCCCCTGAACACTGCGATCGCCGAAGCGGCCCACGGGGTCACTCTCGCCTTGCGCGAGGGTGGCCCCTACGCCCTGTCCCGCGTCCTGCGCCCGGAGGACCCGCTGACCTCGGCGGCCGTCCGCATCCTGGGCGCCGATGTCCTGCTGCCTTATGTGGCCGGACGACCGGAACAGCGCGACCCGGCCGACGAGACGGTCGTACGGCGGTCCCTGACCGCCTATCCGCCTAGTGCGGGCTCCGCCGTGTCCGCGTGGAGCCATCACGGACTGACCGAAGCGGCACGGCAGTTGCTGCCCGCCGTATGGCCGACCCCCGGGGAGCCGGACGGGGGCTGGACCGAGACCGAGTCCTGGCCGCGCCTCGCCCACCAGGTCTCCCAGCTCGCCGCCCTCGCGGTCCCCGGCCTCGCCGTCGACCTGGAGGAACGGCTCGCGCCGCGCGCGGTCGACCTCTCCCGCGGCTTCGTCCGCGCGGTGCGCCGCCGCGACTGGCTCCAGGCCGCCGGGCTCGGCCGCTGGCTGGCCCGCCTCCCCGGCGTCCCCGAGACCCTCGGCCTCGACGCGGGCCTGGCCTTCGTCGGCCGCTGGGGCGCCGAGGACCCCCGCGTCGTCCTCCATGTCGTCGCCGCCGACCGGCTGTTCGGACGCGGCCGGTGAGGGCCCCTGGGGACACGACCGCACGGAACGCTTCGACGCCGGGGGACGCGACACCACAGGGCTCCTCGACACCGGGGGACCCGTCGGCACGCGACACCTCCACGCCGCAGGACCCACCGGCTCCGGGACTCTCCCCGGCGTACGACGGGGACGCCCTCGACCCCGCACTGCTGGACCAGGTCGCCGCGCGGGCCGTCGGCTGGCTGGTGCAGGCGCGGGACTGCTTCCGGCTGCCGGACGACGCCGTCACCGACGCCGACCGGGACCGCACCTGGAAGCCGCTGGGCGAACTCGCCGAACTCAGCGGGTACATCGCCGGCGCCCACCCGCGCGCGGAGGTCCGGGAGACGGCACGCGGGCTGCTGGAGTTCGCCTGGGAGGAGACCGCGCGCGGCGAACTCTTCGCGGAACTGATGCACCGCGAGCCGTACGCCACCTACCCGGTCGAGCTGTACGGCGCCTTCGCGCGGGCCGGGCTGCGGCACGAGCGCGCCGACAATCTCGCGGCGGTCGCCGTACGGCTGCGCACCCGCGGCGTCCCCCGGGAGGCGCCCACCCGCACCCTGGGCGTCCTGCGGGCCGAACGGCGCATCGGGCTCACCCCGCACGGTGACTTCGACACCGAACTCACCCGCACCTGGCTCGGCTCGCTCCCCGAACCCTGGGCGCTGGAGCGCCGGACGGCGTACGGGCTGACCCATGACGTCTTCCACGTCACCGACTGGGGCCGCGCCCGCGCCGGGATGGCCCCGCACACGGCCGGCTATCTGCGGCTGTGGCTGCCGGCCTGGCTGGAGTGCTGGCTGGCGGAGGAGGAGTGGGACCTGGCCGGGGAACTCCTCGCCGTCGCCGCCTGCCTGCCGGCCGCCGCCCGCTACGGCACCGCCTGGGAGCGGCTCGCCGCCGCCCAGAGCAGCGACGGGAGCATCCCGGAGAACGGCCGGCTGCCCCTGGGCGTCTTCCGGTCCTGCTACCACTCGACCCTGGTCGCGGCGTTCGCGGCCACGCTGGCACTCGCGGACGGGGACCTGCGATGACGACTGCTTCCCCCGCCGTGCTGCACCGGGTCGGCGAGCGGGCGCTGGACTGGCTGGACGCCCACCGGGACTACTTCCGGCTGACCGACGACGACCGGGCCACCAACATGGCGCTGGGCGAGCGGCTCAAGCCGATCGGGGAACTCGCCATCAACATGCGGGTGCTGTTCCGTGAGGGCGTCGCCGGCTCCCGCCAGCGCGAACGGGGCGGCGCCCTGCTGGACTTCGCCTGGCGGGAACTCCTCGACGGCGGCACCCTCCTGGCCGACGTACAGCGCAGCGAGCCGCTCTCGCCGGTGCCCATGGAGGTCTACGCGCCCTTCTACGAGTGCGGTTACCGCAATCCGGGGCTGGAGGAGGTGCTGGCGCCGCCCCGGCGGCTGCGGAGCTGGGCCGCGCTGGAGGTGCTGCCCAACCGGCGGCTGTCGCTGCGCGCCGCCGAACGCAGGGTCGGGCTCACCCGGGGCGGTGATGTGCGGGAGAACCTGGCACGCACCTGGCTGGGGCAGCTGCCGGAGCCCTGGACCCTCCAGATGGACGTCGCCTACCACCTCACACACACCGTCTTCCACCTCAGCAACTGGGGTGAGAACCCTGGCGGTATCCCCCCGCACGTCTCCGGCTACCTCGAACTGTGGCTCCCGGCCTGGCTCGACGAGTGGGCGCAGCGGCAGCATTGGGATCTGCTGGGCGAACTCCTCGTCGTCGACGCCTGCCTGCCCGAGCCGGCTCTCGACGCCGGCATCTGGGAGCGCTTCGCCGCCGCCCAGGCGCCGTCCGGTGCCATGCCCATCCAGTACGGCATGCCCGAGGGCGACCCCAGCGACGTCTTCGACCTCGTCCACCACCCCACCCTCGTCGCCGCCTTCGCCTCCGCGATGGCCACCTCCCGGGCGCTGGGCTGAATGGCCCCCGCCACGGCCCCCGCCACGGCCTCCACCACGGCCGCCACCAAGGCTTCCACCGAACTCCCCGCCCCGGCCTCCGCCATGCCCCTCCCCGACCGGCTCCGGGAAGCCGTGACCCGGATCGACGCGCCCGACGTCGTCGTGGGCGTCTCCCGGGGCGGGGAGCGGACCGTGGTCTGCGGGGGCCGCGCCGACCGGGCCGACGAGGTCCGGCTGGGACTGCGGTACGAACTGGGCTCGCTGAGCAAGACGTTCACGGGACTGCTGCTGGCGGAGCTGGCCGAGCAGGGTGTGGTCGCGCTCAACGACTCCGTCAGCCGGTATGTGCCGGGTCCCGGCGAGGAGGCGGCGGACCCGGCCGGCGCCCGCACCCCCACCCTCGTACGCGTGGGCAGTCCGATCACCCTTCACCATCTGGTGACGCACACCTCGGGGCTGCCCCGGCTGCCGCCCGAGCTGGTTCCCGGGGCGCTGCTGTTTCCTCGCCGGAATCCTTATACGGGGTACGGGAGCGACCAGTTGGTGGAGGCGTTCACGCGGACGCGGGTGCGGCGGGGGCCGGGGACGCTCTGGCGGTACTCCAACTTCGGGGCCGCGCTGCTCGGGCAGGCGCTGTGCCGGGCGGCCGGGATGCCGTATCCGGAACTGCTCGCGGCGCGGGTCCTGGGGCCGCTCGGGCTCGCGGGGAGCACGGCGGCGGCTGGGGTGGACCGCGCGGACGCCGTCGGGCATGAGCGGGACGGGGTCACGCGGGTGCCGGTGACTTCCATGGGGGCCTTCGCGCCGGCCGCGTCCGTACGGACGACGCCGGGGGATCTGCTGACCTATCTGGAGGCGCATCTCCGAGGAGGGGACGGAGCGTTGGGGGGCGCGCTGCGGCGCGTTCGCACTCCGCAGCTGCGGCACGGGCGGGGGATGCGGGAGACGCACACGCTCACCTGGTTCCAGCATCCGGCCACGTGGGGGCCCGTCCTCTTCCATACCGGGGCGACCTTCGGGCAGCAGGTCTTCGCGGGGCTCCATCCGGCGTCCGGCACGGCGCTGATCGCCCTGGCGACCCAGCACTTCCGCACCTGCCCGCTCGTACCCGTCGCCTACGACCTGCTGCATGAGCTGGCGGACGGCACAGACCGCCAACTGGATTGACTCTTCGCTCTCTTGAGGTGTCAAGGTGCGACTGCCTACACCCTGACAACGCGCGGCCCCCGTCCGAGGTTCCGGCTTCGTGAACAGATTTTCGAGGCCGGTTTCCCGTAACTGCCGAATCGATTAATCGTGACCGGCGGATACGACAAAATGCCTGTTCAGACGGGTGCCTGCCGGATGGCTTCGGCATGGCTACCCGACGGGTGAACCCGCCGTGCGCCGCGTGTGGCGGCCCTTCCGCCGGTGGTCGACTGCCGCCCTAGAGCTGAGCTGAAACGTTCGTTCGCCGGTGCGGGTCCTGTCGGGCCCGGCCGTGCGGACGGCCAGAGCACCGAGGGGTCGCAGTGGGTTCCGTAGCCGAGACGTGCCGTGAGAGACGTTCGCCGGAGGCGTACGTACGACCGGACGCCGCCCGTGCGGTGGCCGCCGCGGCGCCGGTCGTGATGAGGCACCGCCGCGCCGCCGGCCGGCGCCGGGTGTGGATCGCCGTCGCCGCCGTCGTCTTCCAGCTGGCGCTGGGGTCGGTGTACTCCTGGAGCGTCTTCGCGCGGGCCCTGCGCGAGCCCGGGTCGGCGTTCGCCTTCGACGCGACGCGGGCGACACTGCCGTTCAGCGTCGCCGTGGGCATGGTCTTCCTCGGGACCTGGTGCGGCGGGCGGCTCCAGGAGCGGCACGGGTCGCGGGTCACGGCGATGGCCGGGGCGGTCGTCTACTCGGCCGGGATCGCCGCCTGTTCGCTCGCCACGACCGCGGCCGACCTGTGGATCCTCGTCCTGTGCTACGGCGTCGTCTCCGGCTTCGGCCTGGGGATCGGCTACATCGTCCCGACCGCGCTGCTCCAGCGCTGGTTCCCCGACAAGCGGGGGCTGATCACCGGGATCAGCGTCGGCGGGTTCGGGCTCGGTCCGGTGCTCAGCGCGCCCGTCATGGCCGCGCTCGTGCACCGGCACGCGGCCGTCCCCACCGAAGCGTTCCTCCCCATGGGTCTGCTCTGCGCGGCGATGACCCTCCCGGCCGCCTGGCTGTTCGTCAACCCGCCCGCCACGGCGTCCTTCGTGGCGTCCTCCGCGGCCGGACGGCCCACCGGGCGCTCGGTCACCGCGCGGGAGGCGCTGCGCACCCGGGAGTGGTATCTCCTCGCGGCGATCCTGTGCGCCAGCTCCCTGGCGGGCATCAGCCTCGTCAGCGTCCTCGCGCCCGCGGCCCATTCGGTCGCCGGGTACGACGCCTCCTCCGCCGCCGCCCTCACGGCCGCCGCCGGTGTCTTCAACGGCGTCGGCCGCCCGCTCGCCGGCGCGGTCTCCGAACGGGCCGGGCGGATGCGGACGTTCGCCGTGCTGCTGCTGATCCAAGGGGTCTGTCTCATCGTCCTCCCCTGGGCGCACTCGGCGGTCGTCTTCGCGGTGCTCGTGTGCGCGGTGAGCCTTGCCAACGGAGGCGGGTTCGGGACCATGCCCGCCACCGCCGGGGACTTCTTCGGGGTGGCCCATATCGGGGCTGTCTATGGGCCGATGCTGGTGTCCTGGAGCGTGGCGGGGGTGGTGGGGCCGTTGGCCACGGCTCATCTTGCGGGGAGGGGGTATGGGGTGGCGTTCGTGGTGATCGGAGGGGTTACGTTGGGTGCGGTGGGGTTGACCGCTGTGGTGAAGGTTCCGGGGAACGGGCGGGCGTGACGGCCGTCAGGACGGTGGCTGTCACCCGTTCCAGGTGGATGGCGTAGCCGCGGGCGGAGGGGTGGAAGCCGTCGTCGGCCAGGAGGCCCGGGGCCGGAGCGCGGAACTGAGGGTCGATCAGGCTCACCGCGTGGGCGCCCGTCCGCAGGACCGCGGCGGTCTGGCGGCGGGCCAGGGCGTGGGCGCGGCGGGAAGCCAGCGGGCGGGACCAGGGGCGCAGGGCGGGGAGGCCGGAGAGCTCGGGGCAGCAGCCCACGACCACCGTCCAGCCCGCCCGCACCAGCCGGGCCGTCTGCTGTTCCAGGTGTCCCACGGCGGGGGCCAGGCGGGCGGGGGCCAGGGCGTCATTGGCGCCGAGGCTGAGGACGGCGATGCCGGGCGGGCCGTGCAGGGCCCGGTCCGTCTGGCGTTCCAGGAACGGGGCCGTGGTCCCGATGCGGGCGAGGACCTCCACGTCGACCGGGCGGCCGGTGTGCTCGGCGAGGGCCGTGGCGATCCGGGCGCCCGCGGTGTCCTGGGGGCGGGTGACGCCGACGGAGAGGGCCAGGGAGTCGCCCAGGAGGGCCAGGCGGAGGGCGGGGGCGTCCTGCGGTGAGGCGGGTGCCGGGTAGCGGCCTTCGCAGTGGGTGGCCCGGGGGCGGGTGAGGGGGATGGGGCGGGTGAGGAGGAGGGCCAGGTACGTGCGCAGGAGGCGGCGTCTGAGGGGGAGTCTCCTGGGCGGGCGGGCGGTCATCTTCTCCGTCCCACGGGCCGGCCTGCCTGCTGCCCGAGTTCGAGGTGGCGGTCGGTCTGGCGGCCGGCGGCCCGGGAGAGGCGGGCGAGGAAGCCGGCGAGCGCTTCGCGGGCCTGGTCGGCGGCGGGGGCGAGGCGGGGGACGTCGAAGATCCTCCAGTGCCGCAGGAGGGGTTGCGGGACGTCGTCGTGGTGGATGCGGAGGTTGTAGATGTCCGCGCGGGAGATGGCGGCGGCTTTGCGGCGGAAGCCGGGAAGGCCGTCGCCGGGCATCCTGAAGGACATGGCCTCGCGGCAGATCGCCTCGGTCATCGCGGAGGGGTCGATGGCCAGGGACTCGGTGACCAGGTTGCGGTAGAAGACCATGTGCAGGTTCTCGTCCGCCGCGACGCGGGCGAGGAGACGGTCGGCGCGCGGATCTCCGCTCAGCCGGCCGGTGTTGCGGTGCGCGATACGGGTCGCCAGTTCCTGGAAGGAGACGTAGGCGCAGGCGTCGGCGACGGTGCGGTCCTGGGCGTCGTACCCCTGGCGCATCGTCTGCATCCGGGTGCGTTCCAGTTCGTCCGGGTCGACCGCGCGGGTGGTGAGGAGGTAGTCGCGGATCGCCGTCGCGTGCCGGCCTTCCTCTGCCGTCCACTGGTGCACCCAGGTGCCCCACGCGCCGTCGCGGCCGAAGCGGACGGCGATCTCGTGGTGGTAGCTGGGGAGATTGTCCTCGGTCAGCAAATTGACCTCCAGCGCCGCCTGGATCGCCGGGGTGAAGGCCGACTGGTCCGGCGTCCAAGGGGATTTCTCGAAGTCCCGGCCCTCGTCCCACGGGACATATCTGTGGGGCATCCATTCTTTCGCCGTCGCCAGATGGCGGTTCAAGTTCTCGGCGACCACAGGTTCGAGTTCCGCAATCAGATCGATTTTCACACTTACCTCTGCGGTGGGTCCGGTGCGGGGTTTATCGGGCGCCGAGGCCAGCAAAAGGATCGATATGTGCTTTGTTTTCCAATGTCAATCGTGAGGAGTGGAAATGGCCGACAGTTACGATCTGATGCGGCCGGAAGCGACTTTTCAGGAACTCGGCCTCGATTCGCTGGCGTTGATCGAACTGGCGGTGGCGGTCGAGGACGAGGTGGGGGCGAGCGTGGGGGAGCTGGGGATGGAGTGCACCTTGGCGGAGGCGGCGCGGGTGCTGGACGCGGCGCGGGGCGGCGGGAGCGAGGTCGTCGCAGGGGCGTTCGGGCGGGACGGCTGATGGCGGCCGACGACGTCGTCGTCACCGGGATCGGGCTGGTCACGCCTGGTGGGGTGGGGGTCGGGGAGAGCTGGCGGGCCGTGGTCTCCGGGGTGTCCGTCGCGGCCACCGATCCCGTTTTCGCCGGGCTCGCCGTCGATTTCAGCTGCCGGGTGCCCGGGTTCGACGCCGACCTGCTGCTGGGGGGCCGGCTCGCGCGGCGGCTGGACCGGGGGACGCAGATGGCGTTGGTGGCGGCGCGGGAGGCGCTGGCCGACGCGGGGCTGGGGGCGGGTGCCGGGCGCGGCGGCTGGGACGCCGGGCGGGTCGGGGTCGTCATGGGGGTGGGCAGCAACAGCCTCCAGCACTACACCAAGGCGTTCGTGGGGGTCGCCGAAGGGCGGCCGGGGCGGGTCTCGCCGCTGATGATCCCGCGGAGCGTGCCGAACATGGTGCCCGCCGAGATCGCGCTGGCCGTCGGGGCGCAGGGGCCCAATCTCGCGGTGTCCACCGCGTGCGCGTCGGGGACGAGCGCGCTCGGGGTCGCGCGGGATCTGCTGCGCGGGGGCGCGTGCGACGTCGTCGTCGCGGGCGGGGCGGAGTCGACGTACGCGCCCGTCTACTCCGTGACGTTCGGGCAGATGCGGACCCTGTCGGGGCGCGGGGGCGATCCCGCCTCGGCGTCCCGGCCCTTCGACCGGGACCGGGACGGTTTCGTGCTGTCCGAGGGGGCCGGCGTCCTGATCCTCGAGCGGGCCGCGCACGCGGCTGCGCGGGGGGCGTTTCCGCGGGCGCGGCTGGCGGGGTTCGGCAGCTCCTGCGACGCCCACCACGCCACCGCGCCCGATCCTGAGGGCGGGGGCGCGGGGCGGGCGATTCGGGCCGCTTTGCGGGATGCGGGGGTGGGGGCCTGGGAAGTCGGTCATGTCAATGCGCACGGGACATCCACCGTGCTGAATGACGCCGCCGAGTGCCATGCCCTTCGGTCGGTGTTCGGTTCACCTCCGCCTGTCACGTCCGTCAAAGGAGTGCTCGGGCATTCCCTGGGAGCGGCGGGTGCCGTCGAGGCCGTCTGTAAGGTCCTTTCTCTTCAGCATCAATTGATTCCGCCCACCGCGAATCTCGAATCTCTTGATGCGGGGATCGAGCTGGATGTGGTCGCTAAAGTTTCCCGCCGGGTGCGGATGCGGGTGGCTCTGAGTAATTCATTCGGGTTCGGGGGGCAGAATGCGGTGGTGGTGTTCGCCGTGTGAGTGAGGGGTGTCCGCCGGAGCGCGGGGCGCGCGCGGCGCGGTGGGGGGTCGTATGCGGTCCGCGGGCGTGCGGCCGTGGCGGCTCTCCCTTCCGGGCGCTCTGTGCCGGCGGGCCCTGGCGCCTGTGCAATGGACGCGGTCATGGCGTTCACGGGCGTTCGGCACGGGGCGGGGCATGGGTGGTGTGCGGCGGGCCGCGGTCCGTGTGGTGATCGTGGGCGGGCGGGCGACGGGTACGGCCGTGCTGGTCCAGCTGGTGGAGCGGGGCGCGGCGGGGGCGGTGGTGACCGTGGTCGATCCGGCCGAGGCGGGGTATCCGGCGGTGTTCGACGATCCGAGCCCCCTGCTGGTGGCGAACACCTCGGCGGGGATCAACTCCCTGTTCCCTGCACTGCCCGGTGACTTCGCCGGGTTCGCGGGGTGTGCTCCCCAGGACACGGTGGTCCGGCAGGTGGTCGGCCGCTATCGGGCGGACCGGGCGCGGGCGGCGGGTGAGCGGGCGGCGCGGCGCGGGGTGGAGGTGCGGTGGCTGACGGGGTTCTGCCGGTCGGTGCGGGTGCTCGGGGAGGGGGTGTACGAGGTGCGGCTGGCGGACGGGCGGTGCGAGTACGCCACCCATGTGGTGCTGGCCGTCGGCGTGGGGCCGGTCCGTCCTCCCCGGGGTCTGGGCGGGGTGGCCCCCTTCCCCTCCACCGCGCTGGTCCGGCGGGCGCCGCGGACCGCTTTGGTCGTGGGGCAGGGGCAGTCCGCGATCGATGCCGCGCTGGTGCTGTGCGCGGCCGGCGGTCAGGTCGTGATGGCCTCGCGCACCGGCCGGTTCCCCGCCGTGCGCACCCGGACGCTGCCGTACCCCGTGAGTGCCGGCGCGGTCCGCGCGGCCGGGGTCCCGGCCGATCTGTACGCCCTGGTGGACGCGGACTGCCGGGCCAAGGGGTTTCCGCCGCTGCGGGCGCAGTTGTGCCGTGACGGTGATGCGGTCGGGCGGTTGCGCGAGGAGATCGCGCTCGCCGCTGCTGACGCGTGTCCGTGGCAGGACTGTGTCGTCGGTGTTCTGGATCTGGCGGGGGCGCGTCGGCTGCGGGTCGCCGAGGGCGGGGAGTTCGGCTGGCGGTACGTCACTTCCGTCGCGCTGCCGACGGCGCGGCGGTTGCTGGAGCGTATCGACGCCGGGCAGATCGCCGTCCGGGACATGGGGGTGGTCGGTCGCGGCGCCTTTGACCTGGTGGTCACCGCGACCGGGTTCGGCCGTCCTTGGCTGTGGCACAGCGATCGGGAGGTGTTTCTCGGGCGTTGTGCGGTGGGGGCTCGGCCGCTGGAGTGGGTTGATCCCCGGTTGCGGGTGCGGCTGACCCCGGGTGGTCCGCCGGAGCGGATCTGGGCTGTCGGGCCGGCGTCCTGGCCTTGCGCGCCTTTCCCGAACTTTCTGCGTACCGCTGTGCGGCAGGCTTGTGAGGTTGTCCGTCAGATCGCCGGCGGGGGTGCGGGGTGAGGCCGGGGCGCTGTGGGGCGGCTGCGAAGTCCCGTTCAGGACAGCCCGGCCGGAGATCCGCTATGGCCACAGACCAGAACTGGCCATCTGCCGGGCGGTTCTGATGAGGACATCGCCGACATGGGGGAGATCTCGCCGGGGCTGTCGGGCAGTTCGGCGCCTTGTGCGGAGCGTGGGAATGAGAAGAACAGGATGGCGGCGAATTCGACGCCGCCATCCTTCTGTGGGGCGCCCCCGGCAGGACTCGAACCTGCGGCCAAGTGCTTAGAAGGCACCTGCTCTATCCACTGAGCTACGGGGGCCGGATGGGGTGGCCGCGTCCGTGGGGCCCGGAGGGGGCGGGGTGGGACGCTGCCGGGGACAAGGATAGAGCTCCCGGTTCCTTGTCCCGCGTGCTTCGCCTCCGTGGCTCGATGTGGAGGTTCGGTGAAGCGGTCCTGATAATCGCAGGCAGGTACGAATCGTGCACCGCTTTTGGCGTCTGGGGCCACGGGTGTTGTGCACTCGTTATGCCTGGCCTATGCCCTTGTCCCGGTCATCCCTTCCGTCCCTTGTGTCCTGTCGGCACGCAGACGTGCCTATATGCTTCATAAATCCCCTAAAATTGGGCATTCTTCGCATGTGGTGACCTTGGACGTACGGCCTCAGCTGCTCGACGCACTCTCCGCCCTGCGCGACCGTGTCGCCGCCGCACGCTTCCCGCTGCCCCTGGCGGGGGCGCCACGCGCGCGTGCCAACCGCGACGAACTGCTCGCCCAGCTCGACGACTACCTGATGCCCCGGCTGCGCACCCCCGAAGCACCCCTCCTGGCCGTCGTCGGCGGCTCCACCGGCGCCGGCAAGTCGACCCTCGTCAACTCCCTGGTCGGCAGAAGGGTCAGCGAGGCCGGGGTACTGCGGCCCACCACGCGCACGCCCGTGCTGGTCTGCCATCCCGAGGACCACCACTGGTTCAGCGGGATGCGCGTCCTGCCCGACCTCACGCGCGTGTGGGTACCCCATCAGGAACCCTCCGACGAACTCCTCCTGCCCGGCGAGGACGGCCGCCGGGTACTGCGCGTCGAGACCGCCGACACCCTCCCGGCAGGACTCGCCCTCCTCGACGCCCCCGACATCGACTCCCTCGTCGCCGACAACCGCTCCCTGGCCGCCGCCCTCATCTGCGCCGCCGACGTCTGGATCATGGTCACCACCGCGGCCCGCTACGCCGACGCCGTCCCCTGGCACCTCCTGCGCACCGCCAAGGAGTACGACGCCACCCTGGTGACCGTCCTCGACCGCGTCCCCCACCAGGTCGTCTCCGAGGTCTCCCGGCAGTACGGCGCCCTCCTCGCGAAAGCCGGCCTCGGCGACGTACCCCGCTTCACCGTCCCCGAACTCCCCGAGTCCGCCTGGGGTGGCGGGCTGCTGCCCGCCACCGCCGTCGCGCCGCTGCGCACCTGGCTCGTCCACCACGCCCAGGAACCCTGCGCCCGCCACCAGGCCATGGCCCGCACCGCGCACGGCGTCCTGAACTCCCTCAAGACCCGTATGCCCGAACTCGCCGGCGCCGCCGCCGCCCAGTACGCCGCCGCCCTCCGGCTCACCGCCGCCGTCGACAACGCCTACGACAGCGAGTACGCGCGCGTACGCGGGCGCCTCCAAAGCGGCGCGGCCCTCGCAGGAGACGCCCTGAAGCGCTGGCGGGCCTTCCCCCTCGACTGCACCGCCGGAGAGCTCCTGGACGCCCTCGTGGAGTCCCTCGCGGCCCTCCTGCTGTGCTCCGTCACCGCCGCCGACGAACGCGTCGACGACACCTGGCGCCGCGAACCCGCCGCCGGCACCCTCACCGCCCGCGACCCCGAACTCGAAAGCGCCGAACACCGCATCGGGATGGCCGTACGACGCTGGCGGCGCGAGCTCGTCGAGTACGCCGAGGACGAGGTCCGCGACCTCGAACGCGGCTCCGTGCCCGACCCCGAGGCCGTCGCCGCCCTCGTCGCCACCGCCCTCCTGGGCGGCCGGCGCGCCCGCTCCGCCGGCGAGGGCCTCGCCGAACGCCTCGGCGCCCACGGCGCGTTGCGGCTGCGCGACCGGGGCGGACGGCTCCTCGCCGACCACCTCGACCGGGTCATGACCGCCGAACGCGAGCGCCGCCTCGCCCCGCTCGACGGACTCGACGTCCATGTCGAGCCGCAGGCCGAGCTGATCGCCGCGCTGTCCGTACTTCAGAAGGAGAGGTGACGGGTGACCGCCGTCACGGACCACCAGGAACACGACGGGCCGCTGCACGAAGGGCCCCTGGACGAAGGCCCTATGGCCGACGCGAACACCCTTAAGGAGGGCGACAACGTAAGCGCACTCCCTAAGGACACGCCTTTCGACGACGACCCCGCGCGCGCGGGCGACAGCCCCTGGGGCGACGGGCTGATCGCCCGGCGGGTCGGCGACACCGAGGCCGCCACCCCCGTCGAGACCCGCGGCACCAGCGCCCCGCCCTCCGCGCCCCTCGCCTACGACGGCCCCCTGCGCTCCCGCCTCGACGCCCTGCGCGAACTCGTCGGACTCTCCCGCGCGCGGCTCGACAACAAGACCCTCGCCGAAGCCGGCCGGGTCCTCGACGAGGCCGCCGCGCGCCGCCGCCTGTCCGGGCAGCACACCGTCGTCGCCATCGCCGGGGCCACCGGCAGCGGCAAGTCCCAGCTGTTCAACGCCCTCGCCGGGGTCACCATCTCCGAGACCGGCGTACGCAGGCCCACCACCTCCGCGCCCATCGCGTGCAGCTGGAGCGACGGCGCCGCGAGCCTCATCGACCGGCTCGGCATCCCCGGGCGGCTGCGCCGGCGGCCCGTGCAGAGCGCCGAGGCCGAGGCCCAGCTGCGCGGACTCGTCCTGATCGACCTCCCCGACCACGACTCCGCCGCCGTCCAGCACCGCGAGCAGGTCGACCGCATCCTCGCCCTGGTCGACGCCGTCATCTGGGTCGTCGATCCCGAGAAGTACGCCGACGCCGTCCTCCACGAGCGCTATCTGCGGCCCCTCGCCGGGCACGCCGAGGTCATGTTCGTCGTCCTCAACCAGGTCGACCGGCTGCCCGGGGAGGCCGCCGACCTCGTCCTCGATGATCTGCGGCGCCTCCTGGACGACGACGGGATCGCCCTCGGGGAGTACGGCGAACCCGGGGCGACCGTCCTCGGGCTGTCCGCGCTCACCGGGGACGGGGTCGGGGAACTGCGGGAGCTGCTCGGGCAGTTCGTGGGGGAGCGGGGGGCGCCCGCGCGGCGGATCGCCGCCGACGTCGACGCCGCCGCCGTACGGCTGCGGCCCGTCTACGCCAACGCGCGGCGGGCCGGGCTCACCGAGGAGGCACGCGACGAGTTCGCCGCGCGGCTCGCCGATGCCGTGGGGGCCACCGCCGCCGGGGAGGCCGCCGAGCGGGCCTGGATGCGGGGGGCCGGGCGGGCCTGCGGGACGCCCTGGCTGCGGCTGTGGCGCTGGTACCACGACCGGGGGGACTCCGTCACCGGGCGGCTGCCCGTGCGGGCGCAGATGGACGAGGAGGCCACCGCACGGCAGCGGGTGGAGCAGGCCGTGCGGACCGTGTGCGACCGGGCGTCCGCCGGGCTTCCCGCGCCCTGGGGGCAGGCCGTGCGGGAGGCCGCCGTGCGGGGGGCTCAGGGGTTGCCCGAGGCTCTTGACGACGTTGCCGCGCGCGCGGGGTTGCCTCCTGGGCGGCCTCCCCGGCCCGGGTGGTGGCCTCTGGCCGTGCTCGCGCAAGCCGCCATGACGTTGCTTCAGATCCTCGGGGGGATCTGGCTGATCGCTCAGATCTGTGGGGTGGTGGCGCCCAATCTCGGGGTTCCCGTGCTGCTGATGGTCACCGGGATCGCCGGGGGGCCGTTGGTGGAGTGGGGGTGCCGGATGGCTGCCAAGGGGCCGGCCCGGAGGTATGGGCTGGAGGCTGAGCGGCGGTTGCGGGAGGCCGCGGCTGCTTGTGGGAGGGGGCGGGTGCTGGATCCTGTGGCGGCGGAGTTGCTGCGGTATCGGGAGGTTCGGGAGCAGTATGCGCGGGTTATGGGGGTGGGGGGTCGGTAGGGTTTTCGCCCCCGCCGCCCCTACCCGTCCCGTCCTTTCCGGGGGCTGCCGCCCCCGTGCCCCCGCTTCGGCCCTGAACGGGCCTTGTCCTCAAGCGCCGGACGGGCTGGAGTTGGCGGGCGTCGGGGGTGGGTGGGGTGTCGGCCCTGGACGGGCCTTGTCCTCGAGCGCCGGACGGGCTGAGAATGCTCAGCTCATCTGATTCGTTGGCCTTTCTCTACGCCTTCCCTCGATCGGGTGGTGGGGTTTTCCACAAGGTGGAGGTTGTCCACAGGGCGGCGCGGGGGGTTGTGGGGTGCGGGAGTGTGGTGGGGCGGGAAGGGCCCGTGGATGTGCCCGGTGGGTTCGGGCGGGAGGGAGAGTTGTCATGAACGAGATGGTTGTGTGCGCGGTGGGGAATGTGGCTACGCAGCCCGTTTACCGGGAGGTGCAAGGTGGGCCTTCCGTGCGGTTCCGGGTCGCGGCCACCGCTCGGTATCTCGATCGGGAGCGGGGGGAGTGGGTCGACGGGCACACCAACTTCTTCACCGTGTGGGCCAATCGGCAGCTCGCCGTGAATGTGGCCGCTTCCGTCTCCGTGGGGGATCCGGTCATCGTGCAGGGGCGGCTGAAGGTGCGGACGGAGTCGCGGGACGGGCAGAACTGGGTGTCCGCTGACATCGACGCGGTGTCGGTCGGGCACGACCTCGCCCGGGGGACGTCCGCGTTCGTTCGGGGGGCCGGTGCTGCGGCGGCGGTTGCGGCTGCGGGGGCTGACAAGGGGGAGCCCTCTTGGGAGACCTCGCCGCCCGGGGTTTCCGGTCCGCCCGGAGTTCCAGCCGGCTCCCGTGAGGTTCTCTCCGTGACGTGATGTCAGATCCCGCCCGGTACGGGGCGGTTGGGGCTTATCGGCGGGCAACAGCCTTATCGCGCTGGGGATTTGTCGATAAGTCCCACCCCCTCCCCGTACCGGAGTGATCTTGGGGATAACGATTCCGAGTCGGATCGGTTTATCCGGCGATCAGCTTGGGAAACGGGGTCCGCCGCGTCTCTAGGATGCGCGACATAGCTGTCGTGGCTTCCGATTCTGCTGGTGGGGCCCGTCCCCCCGCTTCAACGGGTCCTGCTCGAAGGAGAATTGCGTGCTTTCTTCGATCGTCCGCCGCACCGCCGCGGTCCTGGTGTCCGGGCTCGCCGCCGGTGCCGTACTGGCCGGGGCCGTGCCCGCCGCCGCCGCTCCGGTGGCGCAGGGCGCGCAGGCGCAGGGCGGGGCGAGCGCGACCATAGGCGGGCTGAAGGTCTACGGCGGTGCGGTGCTGCACACGGAGAGCGGGGACACGGAGATCCCGGCGGGGCTGTTCGAGATGTCCGTCGACGGGGGCGGCACGTTGCAGACGTACTGCGTCGATCTCTTCACGCCGACGCAGAAGGACGCCAAGTACCACGAGACGGCGTGGAGCGGGACGTCGCTCGCGGCCAACAAGAACGCCGGGCGCATCCGCTGGATCCTCCAGCACTCCTATCCGCAGGTGAACGACCTCGCCGCGCTCGCCAAAAGCGCCGGCATCGGGGCGGGGCTGACCGAGCAGGACGCGGCGGCGGGGACGCAGGTCGCGATCTGGAGGTACTCCGACGACGAGGCCGGCGCGGCCGGCGCCGACAGGGCCACCGTCACCGCCGTCGACCCCCAGGCCGAGAAGCTCGCCGACTACCTCCAGAAGGCCGCGCGGGACGCCGCCGAACCCGCCGCCTCGCTGACCGTCGACACCCCGGCGGTCTCCGGCAGGCCCGGCGGACTGCTCGGGCCGGTCACCGTGCACACCGGCGCTGGCGCCGTCTCCGTCGTCCCGCCGATGGACGCGGCGACGACCGGCGTGGAGATCGTCGACGCGGAAGGTGAGCCGGTCACCACCGCGCGTGACGGCAGCCGGCTCTACTTCAAGATCCCCGCAGCCGCCCCGGCCGGATCCGCCGAGGTCACGCTCCAGGCCTCGACCACCGTCCCCGTCGGCCGCGCCTTCGTCTCCGAGGGGCGCAGCCAGACGCAGATCCTGGCCGGGTCCAGCGAGTCGACGGTGTCGGCGACGGCGAGCGCGAGCTGGGCCGACTCCGGGCCGATACCGGCACTGTCGGCGGCCCGCGACTGCCTGAACGGCGGCCTGGACATCACGGCCGTCAACAAGGGCGACCAGCCGTACACGTTCTCCCTGCTCAGCGACGAGTACACGATCGCCGCCGGTGAGACCCGCACCATCATGGTCCCCCTCCAGGAGGACCAGTCCTACGACTTCACCCTCACCACCCCGCAGGGCACCAGCCCCCGCTTCAGCGGCGTCCTCGACTGCG
Organism: Streptomyces sp. AMJ-169; assembly: GCF_055597585.1. Taxonomy (NCBI): domain Bacteria; kingdom Bacillati; phylum Actinomycetota; class Actinomycetes; order Kitasatosporales; family Streptomycetaceae; genus Streptomyces; species Streptomyces sp. AMJ-169. The sequence continues at coordinate 30,878 of NZ_JBVLTJ010000025.1, read as the reverse complement.
AGACCCAGGCCCGCACCACCGCCGAGTCCCACCTCACCACCCAGACCCTCAGCGAACCCACCCCGGTCACCGTCGGCGCCGCCGGATCCGACCTCGCCGAGACCGGCGGGGACAGCACCACCCCGCTCATCGCCGGCACCGCCATCGGCCTCGTCCTCATCGGCGGCACCGTCCTCGTCCTCGCCGCCCGCAAGGAACAGGGCACGGAAGGTAACTGACCGACTACTCAACGCCCCAGGCGGAAAAGGCCGGTTCACGCAGGCCTGACCCCGCAGGTTTCCGCCGGGGGATGGACGTAAGGCAGGATGGGGTGTATCTGCCCCCCTGCCCACTGCCAGATTTCAAGCTGCCGGACGGTTTCTCTTGGCTGAGTACATCTACACCATGCGCAAGACGCGCAAGGCAATCGGCGACAAGGTGATCCTTGACGACGTATCGCTGAACTTCCTGCCCGGCGCGAAGATCGGTGTGGTCGGCCCGAACGGTGCCGGTAAGTCGACCATCCTGAAGATCATGGCGGGGCTGGACCAGCCGTCCAACGGCGACGCGTTCCTCTCCCCCGGGTACACCGTCGGCATCCTCCTCCAGGAGCCCCCGCTCAACGAGGAGAAGACCGTCCTGGAGAACGTGCAGGAGGGCGTCGCCGAGATCAAGGGCAAGCTCGACCGGTTCAACGAGATCGCCGAGCTGATGGCGACCGACTACTCGGACGCGCTCCTCGACGAGATGGGCAAGCTCCAGGAGGAGCTCGACCACGCCAACGCCTGGGACCTCGACGCCCAGCTCGAGCAGGCCATGGACGCCCTGGGCTGCCCCCCCGGCGACTGGCAGGTCACCACCCTCTCCGGTGGCGAGCGGCGCCGCGTCGCGCTCTGCAAGCTCCTCCTCGAAGCCCCTGACCTGCTGCTTCTCGACGAGCCCACCAACCACCTCGACGCCGAGTCGGTGAACTGGCTGGAGCAGCACCTCGCCAAGTACGAGGGCACCATCGTCGCCGTCACCCACGACCGGTACTTCCTCGACAACGTGGCCGGCTGGATCTGCGAGGTCGACCGCGGCCGGCTGCACGGCTACGAGGGCAACTACTCCAAGTACCTGGAGACCAAGGCGACCCGCCTCAAGGTCGAGGGCCAGAAGGACGCCAAGCGGCAGAAGCGGCTCAAGGAAGAGCTGGAGTGGGTCCGCTCCAACGCCAAGGGCCGCCAGGCCAAGTCCAAGGCCCGCCTCGCCCGCTACGAGGAGATGGCCGCCGAGGCCGACAAGATGCGGAAGCTGGACTTCGAGGAGATCCAGATCCCGCCGGGCCCGCGGCTGGGCTCCATCGTCGTCGAGGTCAACAACCTCTCCAAGGCCTTCGGTGACAAGGTCCTCGTCGACGACCTCAGCTTCACCCTCCCGCGCAACGGCATCGTCGGCATCATCGGCCCCAACGGCGCCGGCAAGACCACGCTGTTCAAGATGATCCAGGGCCTGGAGACCCCCGACTCCGGGACCATCAAGGTCGGCGAGACCGTCAAGATCTCCTACGTCGACCAGAGCCGCGAGAACATCGACCCCAAGAAGACGCTGTGGGCCGTCGTCTCCGACGAACTGGACTACATCAACGTCGGCCAGGTCGAGATGCCCTCCCGCGCCTACGTCTCCGCCTTCGGCTTCAAGGGCCCCGACCAGCAGAAGGCGGCCGGCGTCCTGTCCGGCGGCGAGCGCAACCGCCTCAACCTCGCGCTCACCCTCAAGCAGGGCGGCAACCTGCTGCTCCTCGACGAGCCCACCAACGACCTCGACGTCGAGACCCTCTCCAGCCTGGAGAACGCGCTCCTCGAATTCCCCGGCTGCGCCGTCGTCGTCTCCCACGACCGCTGGTTCCTCGACCGGGTCGCCACCCACATCCTCGCCTACGAGGGCGAGTCCAAGTGGTTCTGGTTCGAGGGCAACTTCGAGTCGTACGAGAAGAACAAGATCGAGCGGCTCGGCGCCGACGCCGCCCGCCCGCATCGCGCCACCTACAAGAAGCTGACCCGAGGCTGACCTTGCGGCACATCTACCACTGCCCCCTGCGCTGGTCCGACATGGACGCGTACGGCCACGTCAACAACGCCGTGTTCGTCCGGTACCTGGAAGAGGCGCGGATCAGCTTCCTGTTCCGGCCCGAGAAGAACTTCCGGCAGGGGTCGGTGGTGGCCCGCCACGAGATCGACTACAAACGCCCCCTGGTCCACCGGCACCACCCGGTGACCGTCGAGGTGTGGGTCACCGACATCAAGGCCGCGTCCTTCACCGTCGCCTGCGAGGTGAAGGACGAGGACGTCGTCTACGTGTACGCCGAGACCGTCGTCGTCCCCTTCGACTTCGAGGCCGGCCGGCCGCGCCGGATCACCGCCGACGAGCGGGAGTTCCTGGCCGAGTACCGCGACGAGCCGGGGAAGGCCGCCGCCGCATGACGGTGCTGCATCTCGCCGACGAAGGGGAGGCGGCCGACCTCGCCGCCTTCCTCTCCCGGCTGCTGCACTACGACCGCGGCGCCGCCGTCCGCCTCCAGGCCACCGGCACCGCCCTCGCCGTCTTCGGCCGCCCCCCGTCCTTCGAGGTCCTCGCCGTCCGCGCGGTCCGCCTCGCCAAGCCGTACGAGAACGGGCTCGACGCCGGGCTCGATGTCACCGTCTCCGCAGGGGAGTTGCTGGAGTCGGTCGACGAGCAGGCGGCCACCGCGGGTGTCCCGGCTGCCGTAACCGGCCCTCCCTGGGCGGGAGTTCTTCCTCCCAAGGGCGGCTGGCAGCCCGAGACCGGGCTTCCCGCGCCCGACGAACTGCGTGCCCTCGTCGCCGCCGGTGTCATCGAATTCCGGCGCCGCACCGAGGAGTTGCCCGCCGAAGGGCGTACCCGCGCGGAACTCGACCGCATCGGCCGCGAGATCTGGTCCCGGACCGTCGCCGCGACCCCCCTCCCCGTCCGCGCCGTCCACGCCGCCCAGTCCCTCGGCTTCCTGCGCCCCGCCGTCCGGGAAGCGGCCCTGTTCTCCTCCGGCGCCTGGCTGCGCCTGCGCACGGCGTACGGGTCGATAGCGGTACGGCGGGCGGGAGTTGGCGGGCTCGGGCTGAGCGTGCGCTGAGGTGTGGGGGGCGTGAGGGGGGCGGGTGCTGGGCGCCGGCCTCAGCTCGCGCCTCTGCCGCCGTCCCGCGCGAGCCCCCGTACCCCCTCAGTCCGGCGTATTTATCATCGACGCCGCCGCGTACGTCATGTAGTTCCACAGCGTCGTCTCGTGTTCCTCGCTCAGCGCCAGCGAGTCCACCGCGTCGCGCATGTGCTTCAGCCAGGCGTCGTGGGCCGCGCGGTCGACGGTGAAGGGGGCGTGGCGCATGCGCAGGCGTGGGTGGCCTCGGTTGTCGCTGTACGTCGTGGGGCCGCCCCAGTACTGCATGAGGAAGAGCGCGAACCGCTCCTCGGCCGGGCCCAGGTCGTCCTCGGGGTACATGGGCCGCAGGAGCGGATCGCCGGCCACCCCCTCGTAGAAACGGTGGACCAGCCGGCGGAAGGTGTCCTCCCCGCCGACCTGCTCGTAGAACGTCTTCTCCTGAAGCGTGCCGCGCCGGATCTCTCTCACACCCCCCATGGTCTCAGACGGTCCGGCCGAGGACTTGGGGCTTAGGTCCTTCGCCCCGCACAGTGGAGGTATGCGGCCGGAAGCGGATCTGGAAGGGCTCGCCGTGTCGGTGCGGGCCGGGTTGGTGCGCGTGATCGAGGGGAGCGGGGCGTTCGCCGCCGATCCGGGCTGGCGGGAGGCGTTCGAGAAGGTGCCCAGGCATCTTTTCGTGCCGTACTACTACGTCTCCGGCACCCACGGATATCTGCGGCGCTGGGCCGGCGACCCCGACCCCGCCGCCCGCGAACGCTGGCTGCGCGGGGCCTACGACGACGCCCCGCTCGCGACCCGGCTGCGCGACGGCGAACTCCTCTCCTCCAGCAGCCAGCCCTCGCTGATGGCGCTCATGCTCGCCGAGCTGGGGATACGCGAGGGTCACCGGGTCCTGGAGATCGGCACCGGCACCGGCTACAACGCGGCCCTCCTCGCCCACCGCCTCGGCGACGCCGCCGTCACGACCGTCGACCTCGACCCCGAGATCACCGAGTCCGCGCGCACGCACCTCGCGGACGCCGGCCACCGCCCGTACACCGTCACCGGCGACGGCGCGCGCGGGGTGCCCGAGCGGGCGCCGTACGACCGTATCCTCGCGACCTGCGCGCTCAGCACCGTCCCCGCCGCCTGGATCGCCCAGTGCGCGCCCGGCGGGCGGATCCTCACGCCGCTCGCGACGGGGCTCGCGCTGCTGGACGTGCGGGACGCCGGGCACGCGGAGGGGCGGTTCCTGCCGACGGCCGCGTACTTCGTCCCGCTGCGGGGCGGGCGGGCCGGTGAGGCGATGGTCCTGCGGGCCGTGCCGCCGCGCGCCCGCGACAACGACCTCTTCCGCTTCCTCGCCGCGCTGACGCGCGGGGCGCTGGAGCCGGCCGAGGCGTACACCCTGTGGGAACGCGAGGGCCGCCCCGCCCGCGAGCGCTACGGCCTCACGGTCACGGAGGGGCAGGTGTGGGCATGGCTGGACTCACCGGAGGGGCCCTATGTGTGGGCGCTCCGGTGAGTCCGGGTCCGCGTGTCCTTGTGTCCTTGTGTCCTTGTGTACGACGGTGTCGTCAGCCTCGGCGGAGCGTGATCGTCGTCCACGCGCCTACGTGGACCCGGTCGCCGTCCCTGAGGGGGACCGGGACGAAGGGCTGGATGGGCTCCTCGCCGCCGTTGACCGTCGTGCCGTTCGTCGAGTTCTGGTCGACCACCGCCCAGCTGCCGTCCGGCTGCTGGACCAGGACCGCGTGCTGGTGCGAGACGCCGGGGTCCTCCGGGGGGACCGCCAGGTCGATGTCCGGGGTCTCGCCGGTGGAGTGGCGGCGGCGGCCGATCGTGACCTGGTTGCCGGTGAGGGTGCGCTGCTGTTCCGGGGAGTAGGCCGGGAGGTTGAGGCCGGTGGCCTCCGGGCCCGAGCGCTGCATCATCGCCATGAAGTAGTCGCGGTCGGGGGTGATGGTGGCGGTCCAGGTGGTGGGGTGCTGGGCTTGCGGGTTCTGTGGGTTCTGCTGGTTCTGCTGGTGGGGGAAGCCGCCGGGGGTGTTCTGGGGGTAGCCGTAGGCGGGGGGTGCGCCGGAGGTGGGCGGGGAGAGGACCCAGTCGTCGTCGCCGGGGGTGCCGAAGCCGGGGGCTGTGCTGGGGCGGCCCGGGGCGGTTGTGCCTGCCTGGGGGAAGCCTTGTGGGGGGTTGGGGCCGGGGGGCTGGGGGTAGCCGTAGCTGCCGGGGGGGCCGGCGGGGGGTGGGGATTGGCGGGAGGGGGTGGGGGTGAAGGGGCCGGGGGCGGCTGGTCCACCGGGTCCGCTCGGTCCGCCTGGTCCGCCGGGAGGGGGTGGGGTGCCGAAGGGGGTGTTGGGGTTGCGTCCGGCGAAGGGGTCGTTGGGGGGGCCTGCGGGGCCGGAGTTTTCGCGGTTGCCGAAGGGGGCGCCGGAGCCGCGCTCACCGAACGGGTCTCCGGCGGGGCCGGAGCCTTCCCGGCCGCCGAAGCCGCTGCCGGGTGCGCCCGGGTTGCGTCCGCCGAACGGCTCGCCGCCTGCCGGGCCTGCGCCCTCGCGTCCGGCGAAGGGGTCGTTCGAGGGACGGCCGCCGAAGCCTTCGGGGCCGAAGGGGTCGTTGGGGGAACCGGGGGTGCCAGGGGCGCCGCCGGGTCCGCCGGGGTTTCCGGGTGCGCCGGGGGTGCCTTCTCGCCTGCCGAACGGTCCACCGGGCGCCGGGGGTTCGGAGGTGTCGCGTCCGCCGAAGGGGGGGCTTGCGGGGGCTGAGCCGTCTCGGTTGGGGAAGGGGGTGCCGGAGTCTCGTCCGCTGAAGGGATCGGCTGGGCCGGAGCTGTCACGGCCGCCGAAGCCGCCGGGTGCGCCGGAGCCGCGTTCGCCGAAAGGGTCGCCGGGTGCGCTGGAGCTGCCGGGGGCGCCTGGAGCGGCGGGGCCGCCGAAGCCGCCGGGCGCACCAGCGCCGCGCTCACCGAACGGATCGCCGGGTGCGCCGGAGTCACGCCCGCCGAAAGGTTCGCCAGGTCCGCCGGCGGTCCGTCCGCCGAACGGCTCGCCCGCGCCGCCGCCCTCACGGCCACCGAAACCGCCCGGTCCACCGGAGTCACGTCCGCCGAAGGGGCCGCCGGGCGTCGTAGCGCCACCGGGGCCGGAGCCGTCGCGTCCGCCGAAGGGGTCGGTACTGCCCGGTCCGCCGGAGCCACCTGGTGCACCGGGGCCGCCGTCACGGCCGCCGAAGGGACCGCCGGGTGCGCCGGAGTCACGTCCGCCGAACGCACCTGCGCCACCGGAGCCGGCAGGGCCTCCCGGGCGTCCGCCGAACGGCGTCGCGCCTCCCGGTCCCGTCGGCTCGCTGCCGAAGGGAATCGGTTCGGCGGGGCGGTTCACCTGGGACGGGCGGGAACCCTGATAGTCGTCGAAGGAACTGCCGCCGCTGAAGGACGGCGGGGGCGGGGGAGGGGCGGGGAAGCGGGGGGCGCCGGAGTTGCCAGGGGCACCCGGACCGCCGGGGCCACCACTACCGCCGGGGTTCCCGGGCGTGCCGAAGCCGCCCTGACCGGCGGGGCCGCCGGAGCCGCCAGGGGCACCCGGGCCGCCGGGATTGCCGAAGCCGCCCTGACCGGCCGGGCCGCTGGAGCTGCCAGGACCGCCGGAGTTGCCGAAGCCACCTTGGCCGCCGGGGCCGTCAGCCCCGCCGGGACCGCCGAATCCACCTTGGCCCCCGGGTCCGCCGGGTGCGCCGAAGCCGCCTTGACCGGCCGGGCCGCCGGAACCCCCGGGGCCGCCGGTGTTGCCGAAGCCGCCCTGACCGGCAGGGCCGCCTGGGCCGCCAGGACCACCGGTGCTGCCGAAGCCCCCCTGACCACCGGGGCCGTCAGACCCACCGGGACCGCTGAAGCCGCCTTGGCCCCCGGGTCCGCCGAATCCACCTTGACCGGCCGGGCCGCCAGAACCCCCGGGGCCGCCAGTGTTGCCGAAGGGTCCGCCGGGTCCGCCAGAGCCTCCCGGTCCGCCGGTGTTGCCGAAGCCCCCCTGACCACCAGGGCCGTCAGACCCACCAGGACCGCCGAAACCCCCCTGTCCCCCAGCCCCGCCGGAACCCCCAGCCCCGCCCGGACCACCGGAACCGCCAGGACCGCCGGAGTTGCCGAACCCCCCAGCACCCCCAGCCCCCCCGAAACCAGACCCGCCCGGCCCCCCGAAGCCAGGAGCCCCCTGCCCTCCAGGTCCACCAGATCCGCCAGGACCGTTAGGCCCCCCGAATCCTCCAGGCCCCCCAGCTCCCCCCGAAGGCCGAGGCGCCGCCGGCGTATACGTCGTCGCCGTGTTCGTCAGGAAGTTCCACCTGCACTCCTCGCAGAACGGCGCGCCCCCCTCACGGGGCGTGCGGCACTGCGGGCACAGGTCGGACTCCTGGCCGGGGACGGCGGAGAGGTGCCGCCCGCCAGAAGGCCCACCGCCCGGAGCGCCCGGGGCGCCAGGCGGGGGCGGGAAGCCGTAGCCGCTCGTGGGCGGCGGGGGCGGCGGCGGAGGTACGGCACCGGCCATGCGGTGACCGCAGACCTCGCACCAGTCGTCGGAACCCGACTGGTGTCCGTTCGGGCAGGTCGGCATGTCGGCGCGTCCCCCTCTCCTCTAAGTTCCCACTAGGCCGCAGGCAACCCCACGGCACGCTCTCCGCACCGCAGGCAGCCCCACGGCACGTTCTCCGTGCCACGAGTAACCCCACGGCACGCTCTCCGCGCCGCAGGCACCCCCGCAGCACGTCACGCGGAACCGCGGGCAACCCCACGGCACCTCGCGCGGGACCGCAGGAAACCCCGCGACCCGCGCCTCACTTCTTTACACGGACTGTCTTTGTGGACCGGGTTTCGAGGGTCATCTCGTCGGCCTCCGCGACCCTGGCCTTCAACCGCACAGTACCCGTCGTGGCATCGACCACGTCCACCACCTTCGCAAGCAGTTTCGCAGTATCCGCGTTCCCCAGCCCGCTCGCGAGCTGAACGGCCCGCCCCAGTTTGGCCGTTGCTCCATCCATATCGCCCGCTTTGCGCAGCTCGAGACCCTGTTGGATGACTTGGGCCAGTTCGGCTTGACCGGTGTAGTGGGCGACTTGGGGGTTGATGGAGGTGGAGGCCGTCATGTCGTCGGTCCAGACCGCCCGTACGAGGCCCTGCGCGCCCAAGTTCCGCACGCTGCCGTCGGCTTGCGGGACGACCAGGGAGACGCGGGCGGCCAGCATCTCCTGGCCGAGCCCCGCGGCCGGGACCCGCAGGCAGAGGTGGTAGTCGCGGGACTCGTCGCCCCAGGAACCGGTGGGGTAGTCCCCGGAGCGGGGGCCGGACTCGGTGCGCCGGGCGGTCAACTCCTGCACGGTCGGGGCGACTTGCTTGAGGAAACGGACCTCTGTGCCGACCGGCGTCCACAGCCGCAGGCTGACGTCGGCGACCTCTTTGCCCATCGCCGTCTCCATCATCTTCGTGAAGTCGGCGGCCAGCCCCGAGGGATCGGCGACGATGTCCGCGCTGCCGAGCAACGCCGAGGCGATCCCTGTGACTTCTTTCACTTCCCAGTCGGTGCCCACGCCCCGGGCGTCACAGGTGAACCGGCCCGCGCAGTGCTCCAGGGCCGCCTTCAGCGCCGCCGGCTCCTCGTGCTCGTTGCGGCCGTCGGTGAGCAGGATGCCGTGCCGGATCGCGACGTCCGCCGCCGACAGGAGTCTCTCCGCGAGCCGCAGCCACGTCCCGATCGCCGTACCGCCGCCCGCGCTCAGCTTGCGCAGCGCCTGGCGGGCCTGTTCCCGGGTGGTGGCGTCGGCGACCGCGAGCCGGCCGCCGCCGGGGTAGACCTCCTTGGCGACGTGCGTGCCGGCGATCACCGCGAAGTGCACGCCGTCGCGCAGCGCGTCGATCGCGGCGGCCGTCGCCTCCCGGGCGCCGCGCATCTTCGCGGGCGGGTAGTCCATCGAGCCCGAGCAGTCCACCATGACCGCGACGGCCGCGGAGGGGCCGCTGACCGGCGAGTACAGGTGGGGCGCGGCGACCGCGCCGCCGACCGTGCCGCCGCCGGTCGCGGTGACCGTCACGATCGCGTTGACCTCACGGCCGCCCTCCGGCAGCTGCTCGTTCTGGTAGACGTCCACCGCGAACGCCGGCACATTCGACTTCGAGAAATTGGCCATTCCCGCTCAGATCCCCCAGAAGGCCCGCGTGGGACGGGCGTTGACGATGAGAGAGGCGACCGGTCCCCTCCGGCCCCCGGTTCCGGAAAAGGGCGCCCTCGACCGTTCCCGGGAGGCTTCCCCGTTATGTCCTGTCCGCCTCAGGCCGATCCTGCCCCGGGCACGGGCGCCGGGAACGGTACGACGGCCACTGTTACGTTGTCGTGGCCCCCGCCGTCGAGCGCGTGCCCCACGAGGACACGGGCCGCGTGCAGCGGCCGCAGCCCCGCGTCGGCCGGCACGATCTCCGCCAGCTCCTCGGCCGCCTCCGCGTAGTTCCACAGGCCGTCCGTGCAGACGATCACCACGCCCGGCCGGTCCGGCTTGAACGACGCGGTGTGCGGCTCCAGTTCGTAGGCGTCGGCGCCGAGCCAGCCGGTGATCGCGTGGGCGCGCTCGTCGGCGTACGCCTCGGCCTCGCTCAGCAGGCCCGCCGCGACCATCTGCGCCGCCCAGGAGTCGTCCTCCGTCAGCCGGGCGGGCGGGGTCGTACGGTCGTCGGGGACCCAGTAGACGCGGCTGTCGCCGACCCAGCCGACCACCAGCAGGCCCGTCGTCACCGCCGAACCGACGATCGTGCAGGCCGGGGCGTTCTGGTGCGGGACGTGCTCGCGGGCCGTCCGGGGCTCCTGCGCGAGGGCGTTCACCGCGTGGGCGGCGGCGACGATCGCGTCGTGCATCGCCTGCTGGGGGTGGGTGCCGTGGGGGAGGGCGGTCAGCAGGGTCTCGCCGGCCGCGCGGGCGGCGGCGGCCGAGGCGTCGTCCGGGCGGGTCGCCGAGGAGACGCCGTCGCAGACGATCGCCACCGACACCGTCGAGTGGTCCGGCAGCGAGCCGAGGCCCACCGCGAACGCGTCCTCGTTGCGGTGATGGCGCAGGCCCCGGTCGCTGACGGCGGCCAGCGGGCCGACCTCCTGCTCCATGTGGTCGCGCTCACGCGGCTGCGCGTGCCCGCAGTTCTCGCAGTAGCCGTCCTGGTCCACCCGGCCCGCCCGGCAGGCCACGCACACCTTCGCGGCCTGCGCCGCCGCCAGCGGGTCCGGGGCCTGCAACGGGTACTCCTCCGGGTCGGCGCGCTCCGGCCGGTCGAAGCGGACGCCTCTGCTCGCGGGGGCGTGCAGCGTCAGCGTCGGACGGTCGGCGGGCTGCCGCTCCGGGGCGGCCGACAGGTCGTGGCCGCAGGCGCCGCAGAACCGGTCGCCCGGCTCCAGCGGCTCCGCGCAGCTCGGGCACCTCGCCGGCGGCGCGGCCTGCGGGGGCAGGTGCGAGGACGGCGTCTGCGAGGGCGGCGTTTGCGAGGGGGGCATTTGCGACATCAACTACACCCAGGTCCGGGGGCGGTAACGGTTGGCACGTTCCACCAGGTCGATCCTCTCCTCACCGGCGGTGGCCAGCCGGGCCAGCGCGCGGTACGAGCGCTCCAGGCCGAAGCGCAGGCCCCGCTCGTCGAGATCGCTGCCGAGCAGCGACCGCCGCGTCGCGGCTCCGCCCCCGGAGAGTATCCAGTCCAGGGCGGCGCCGAGGACTTCCGCCGACAGCCGCGCACGCCGGCCGGCGTCCAGACCGTACGCGTCCAGCGCCTCGACCTGCGCCGCCGCCGCGGTGAGATCCTCCAGGAAGGGTACGTCCCCGGCGCCGCCGGCCCGCCCCCGCAGCCGCGCCCGCACCGCCGCGACCCGGGCGGCCGTGTAGTGGATGGACGTCTCCGGCACCGACTCCAGCGTCTTCACGGCCGTACGGCGCTCCCCGCCCGCGAGTTGGACTCTGGCCAGCGCGAACGCCGCGCTCACGTAGCTCGGGTCGGTGGCCCAGACGAGGCGGTAGTACTCGGCGGCGTTGTCGAGCTGCCCCAGCACCTCCGCGCACAGGCCGAGGGCGAGTTTGGGGGCGACTTCGCCGGGGAAGGCGTCGTAGACGCCGTCAAAAGCGAGCGCGGCCCGCTCATGATCTCCGATGACGAGCGAGACGATCCCCCCGCACCAGACGACTCGCCAGTCTTCAGGATGCTCACTCTCCAGCGCCCGCAGCAGAGTTACGCCGTCCCGGACGTCCCCGCACTCCAGCTTGGCCAGCACCAGCCGCAGCCGCGTCTCGACGGACGGATCGGCGACGACCTCAAGCACCCCGACCAGCTCACGCGGCCCGGAGGCGACGAGCCCGGCGAGGAACCCGGCATCGGGGTCGGCGGAATCGACAAGGGGTACAGGCAGCGCAAGCCCGGCCCGGCCGGCGTCAGCGGGGTTGACGAACGCCCTAACGGCTCCGCCGCCTCGAATCTCGGCACCTCCGGTGCCGGCGAGAAGGGGGGCCGAAGAGGGGGAGTTGGAGGGGGCCGGGGAAGCGGGCTTCGTGGACGCGGAGTTGGCGGCGAGCGGGTCGCCTGCCGCCCGGCGAGGCGAGTATCGGGTGGGGGAAGTCGAAGGGGAGCTGGGGGAGTTGGGGTCGGGAACGGAGTTGCCGTAGGCGGAAGCTTGGGGGAGCGGGGGTTGGCCGGAGCTGCCGGAGCTACCGGAAGCCGAAGCACCGGGAAGCGCCCCTCCAGCAGAAGCCGAAGCGCCGAGCGCCGAGCCAACTCCCGTACCAGCAGCGGAGTTTCCGTACCCCGAACCCACAGACCCCACCCCCTTCCCCCTTCTCCCGAACACCCCCACCCTCTCCCGTCCCCCCAGTTGAGACACCTCCCCCTCCCCAGGAAACAACTCCGTGTCCGTCACCCGGAGTTCAGGGCCGAACAGTGTCGACAGCGCCGGGCGGGCGCGGCCCGACTGGAGGGAGACGACCTCTCTCAGGACCCCCGTCAGCTGTTCCGACATCTCCTGGGCCGACGAGAAGCGGCGCGCGGGATCGGGGTCGGTGGCGCGGACCAGGAGGCGGTAGAAGGACTCGTACGTACGGAAGACCTCGATGTGATCGGGATCGGGGAGCGAGTCCGCGAAGACCGTCGTATAGCCCTGGAAGTCGAAGCTCAGGACCGCCAGTGTCCGCCCCACCGTGTACAGGTCGGACGCCACCGACGGGCCCACCTCCGCGACCTCCGGCGCCTGATAGCCGACCGTGCCGTAGATCGCCGACTCCTCGTCGTCCATCCTCCGCACCGCGCCCATGTCGATGAGCTTGAGCTGGTCCTCCGTCTGGATGGCGTTGTCGACCTTGAAGTCGCAGTAGAGGAGGTTACGGCTGTGGAGATGGCCGAGGGCCTCCAGCGCCTCGATCCCGTACGCGCAGGCCTGCTCGACCGGCAGCGGATCGCGGTGCCCCTCGGGCGTGCGGCGGGCGTTCGCGATCTCCTTCAGGGACTTGCCGCCGACGTACTCCATGACGATGTAGCCGTCCAGCGAGCCGGTGCGCGGGTCGAGATGCTCGACGAAGTTGTAGATCCGGACGATGTTGGCGTGCTCGATCTCCGCGAGGAACCGCCGCTCGGAGATCGCGGCGGCCATCGCGTCCTGGTCCCCGGTGTCGAGAAGCCCCTTCAGCACCACCCACCGGTCCGCCACCGCACGGTCCACCGCGAGATAGATCCAGCCGAGCCCGCCGTGCGCGAGACACCCGGCCACCTCGTACTGGCCGTGCACGACATCCCCGGACGCCAACTTCGGTACGAAGGAGTACGGGTGGCCGCACTTCGTGCAGAACCCCTCGGTCCGCCCCGCCCGCTCCCCGCGTGAACGCCCCACGGGCGCACCGCAGTCGGAGCGCGAGCAGAACCGCTTGCGCTCGGGCACCTCGGCCCGCTCCAGGACCATCGCGCGCGGGTCGGGACGCGGCACCTTCGGCACGGACACCAGCCCCGCCCCGAGCCGCGACCGCCCGGACGACTCCCCGGAGGCCGCCCCCGAACCCCGCACGGACACCGCCGCCCCGGACCGCCCCGACAGCCGCCCGGACACCGACCGGCGCGAACGCGAGGACTGCGAGCCGCTGGACTTCTCCGTCGGCGCCGAGACACTGCTGGTGGGCGGCGAACCGAGCACCCCTTCCCCAAGCTCTCGGCTCCGCTCGACCAGGGGAGACCCCAATGGCGAGACGACAGGGGCGAGCCCGCACGTGTCGCAGTACAGCTCACCGCCGCCGACGTCCTCGTACGCCCCCTCACACCCGGGCCGCTGGCAGCTCTGGCCGGCTCCGCTCATGAACACCCTCCCCCTTACGACCGGTCCCGCTGCACGGCCAACTGCTCGGCCGCCAGCCGCTGGTAGCGCAGTACGGCCTGTTCGGCGACGCGCAGATCACAGGGCGCGCTCCACAGCATGCGGCGCGCGGTGTCGTACCGCTCGACGAGGAACGGGTCCTCGGCGAGGCCGTGCCGCGCCACCTTCGCCTTGTACGCGTCGAGCCGGCCGCGCAGCTCCGCGCGGACCGCGAGCGGGGCGGTGACCGCGCCCAACTGCTCGCGTGCGCGCTCCAGTTCGTCCTCCGCCTTGCGCTCGAGGGACTCCAGGAGCGGGGAGAGGCGGTGCCACTGGCCCTGTCTGCGGTACTCGGCGGCGAGCGCGAGCTGTTCCTGGAGGACGGTCGGGGGGCCGTTGACCACCGGGACCTCGGTCGCCGCGATCTTCGCCAGCACCTCCCCGCGCGCGGCCCGCGCCTCCGCGAGCGTGCGGTCGGCGCGCGAGAGGACGTCCCGCAGCCGCACCAGCCGCTGCTCGGCGTCCTGGCGGACCGTCAGCACGGCCTCTATCTCCCGGCGCACGTCCTCCAGGGCGCGCGCCTCCCGGTCGTACACGGCCGTGTCGGGACGGCCGCCGCCGGGGGCCGAACTGCCCTTCGCCGGGAGCCAGTAGGCCAGCGGGTCGGAGACGACGGCGGCGCGCAGGACGGTCAGGGCGCGGGTGATGTCCTCCAGGTCGTCGCCCGAAGGGTGCTCGCCGGGGCGTACGCCCACCGAGTGGGCGAGGTGGCGGGTGCGCTGGAGCTCGGCGGCGAGTAAATCGATCCGTGCGGGCAGCGCGGACCAGACGGCGTCGGCGGCGACGACCAGGTCGAGCGAGGACGCGTACAGGTCGTTCATCCGGTCCACCAGCGCGGCCAGCGTGAAACTCTCGCTGAGCACCCCCGCCTCCGCGCCGGTCACTGCGACCGACTCGCCGCGCAGCAGCTCCGTCAGCTCCACCAGGTCCTCGCGGGAGGACCAGCGGCGCCGGGAACGGATCTCGCGGGCGGCGCGCAGCCGGGCGGTGTACGCGTCGAAGTACGTCCACAGCAAGGTGATCCGGGCGTCCGTCGCGCTCCAGCGCTCGTGGGTCACGCCGGTCAGCTCGGCGCCCTCCAGCAGCCGCCGGCCGGCGTGGTCCTGGAGCGCCAGCAGGGAGGTCTCGATCGCCTCGTGCTCCTGGCCGAGCCTGGCCAGCGCACGGTCCACCTCGTCCCGGTCCATCACCGGACCGGGGGCTCCCGCGACGCCCATCGATCACCTCTCGTTCGTCAAGTCACGTGTGTCCGGCCCCCGTCGGCCCCGGCTACCCGGCGCGCTGGTAGACGGCCGGGCTGGGCGGCCGGTACTGCGCGGGACTGCCCTTCATGGTCTGGCTCAGCCACTTGTCGTACGCCGCCTGCCAGCCGTTCGTGCCGTCCGCCAGGTACTGGGCGAGGATCTGGTTGACCCGGCGTACCAGATCGTCGGCGCCCTTCTTCATCGCCACGCCGTAGTAGTCGGTCGTGAACGCCGGGCCCTTCAGCTCGATCGTCGGGTCCTGGGCGGCCTGTCCGGCGGCGAGCGCGCCGTCGGTGACGACCGCGTCGGCCTCGCCCAGCTGGAGCCGTACCAGGCAGTCCAGTTGGTTGGGGACCGTGAGCGATATGTCGGTGGTCGCGGGCAGGATGTCCGCCTTCTTGTCGGCCGTCAGCTTGGCTAGGGCGGTCGAACCGGCCGCCGTACAGATCTTCTTGCCCGCGAGGGACTTGTCGTACCCCGTGATCTTCAACGACTTGGCGGCGAGGACCTGCTGGCCGGTCCTGAAGTAGGGGGCGGAGAAGTCGACTTGCTTGACGCGGTCGCAGCTGATCGTCATCGTGCGCACGACCATGTCGACGATGCCGCTGCGGATCGCCGGGATGCGCTGGTCGGTCGGGATCGCCTTGAACTGCACGGCGTTGGGGTCGCCGAGGATGTCCTGAGCGATGCGGTGGACCAGGTCGATGTCGAAGCCCTCCAGAGAAGTGCCCTCGTTGTTCGGGTTGCGGTAGCCCCAGCGGTAGCTGTTCTGGTCGATGCCGACGATCAGCTTGCGCAGCTCGCCCTTGCGGGCCTTGATCGCGGCGATCGCCGGCCCGTCGGCCCCGGACGGGGCGAGGGTCTGCCGCTCCGGGCTCTTGCAGTCCCCGCCCGCGACCTGGACGCCGTCGGCGACGGCTCTCGGGTCGGTGCGGTGGCCGTGGGCGCCGGGCAGCAGCAGGACGATGACGAGGGCGAGGACGCAGAGGACGGCCATGGCACCGACCCCGCCCCACCCCTTCAGCGCGCGCGACACCGTGCCTCCTCTCGTGGGTCCCCCGGTGGTCCTTGCCGCGCCGGTCCGTTTCAGTCGCCCTGTGCTCCGGGCCGCGCCGCTCACCGGTACTCCGACAGCCTGCGCCCGATGCCGACGACCGCGCCCGCCGCGCCCAGCACCGCCAGCGTGCCGGCCCCGGCGGGCAGCCCGTCCAGAGCCGCGCGGCCGTCCCGCGCGGCCCGCTTGAACTCACCCTGCTCATGCTCCAGGGCGACGTCCAGACTCTTGTCGACGTTGTCGAAAGAGGCGCCGGTCGCCGCGCCCGGGCCGATGACCAGTTGCAGCGCCTGGTCGTAATTGCCGTTCAGGTCCTGGCCGCGGGCCTCCTTGTGCCGCCGCGCCCACTCCTCGACGCTGCGCTCGGCGGAGGCGACCGGAGCGCGGCCCGCCCGGTCGTCGGCCAGCCGCGCGGCGGCGTCCAGGTTCTTGCCGAGGTCCGCCATGTCGGCGTCGTAGCTGGTGTCGTACGCGTCCTTTGTCTGACCGCCGACCTTGACGGTCTCCGCGCCGCGCGAGACCAGGGTCAGGTTCTCGTTGCCCCGGGCCTTCAGGGAGGCGATCCGCGCGTCGTGCAGCACCTTCAAGGAGCGCACGCCGTGGTCGTAGGAGCTGTTCAGCTGGGCCCGCGCCACGCTGTGGCCGGCCGCCAGCCACAGCAGGACGACGGCCGTCGCCGCGCCGGCCGCGACCAGGCCGGGGCTGAGGACCCGGTTCGTGCGCCGGTACTCGCGCAGGCCCGTCCAGGCGAGGGCGGCCAGCGTGAGGACGCCGAGGGCGAGGGCGGCCCAGGGGTACGGGGTCGCGTCCGCGTAGTCCGCGTCCAGCCGCTGGTTCTCCCTGGTGTAGAGGTCCTCCGCGGCTTTCAGCATCTCGGTCTGCATCTTCTGGTTGGCGTAGCGCAGATAGGCGCCGCCGACCGGGAAGCCCTGCCGGTTGTACGTACGGGCCGACTCGACCAGGCCCTTGTACTCCGGGAGCAGCTTGTTCAGGGTCGTGATCGCCTCGGCGGAGGGGGAACCCGGCTCCGCGTTGTTCGCCGCGGTGATCAGCTTCTCGGCGGCGGTGTCGACGTCGTCCTCGTACCGCTGCCGCGAGCGCGCCGTCTCCTGTCCGCCGGCCAGGAAGCCGCTGGAGGCGACCGTGTTGGCGTCGGCCAGGGAGCGGTAGATGTCGGCGGCGGCCGTGCTCAGGGGCTGGCTCTTGTGCAGGACGTCGTCCGCTGCGGCCGTCCGGTCGTTCATCTGCCAGGCGGTCACCGCGCCGAACGCGAGGACCAGGACGGCCAGGAGGGCGCCGATGATCCGGAGGCGGCCGGGTTCGGTGCCGGCGGCGCGGCGGAGGCGGTCGGTGTTCTCGGCCCAGGCGGAGCGTGGGCGGGGCACGGCTGGAACTGCTCTTGGTTCCGCTTCCGGCGGATTCGCCACTGCTGACCTCCCCCATGGTCACGTTCAGCCGTAAATATCACTAAGAGTCGTCCGCTGTACACCAGGCCTCTCACCTTTGAGAACGCGAGCCGTGAGGATTCGGTTCCTTATTCGGTTTCCGGGACGGAAAGGGCGGGCCGGCGGGGCGGAGGGGCACCCCCGGGAGGCGGCGCACAGCCTTCACCGAGTGGCAACCCCCACGTCACCACCCGAAACTTGAATGAACACAGGTCACACCTTTAACCCGGCGCGCCCCCGGAAACCTACGCTCTCCTTCACCGCGTCCCGGCCCGCCGCCCCACGCGCCACCCCCCACCCCCTCGCGCGAAAGAACGGCCCTCCATGCCCGACAGCCCGGACACGGCCCCCCGGCCGACCACCCGCACCTCCGACTACACCGCCCGCCTCACCCGCCTGGAGACCTCCGGCCTCAAGCGCCTCCTGCCCACCCAGGCGCCCTACCGCTGGAACCTGCGCCGGCTGAAACTGGGCCGCGTGCTGGACGTCGGCTGCGGACTCGGCCGCAATCTCCTCAACTGCGGCCCCGACAGCGTGGGCGTCGACCACAACGCCCACTCGGTCGAGGTCTGCCGCTCCCGCGGCCTCACCGCCTACACCCCCGACGAACTCGCCACCGCCCCCGACTGCGCCCCCGGCTCCTTCGACAGCCTCCTGTGCGCGCACGTCCTGGAGCACATGGACGAGACCCTCGCGGCGGACGTCCTGTCCCAGTACCTCCCCCTGATAAAGCCCGCAGGCAAGGTCGTCCTGATAACCCCCCAGGAGGCCGGCTACAAGACCGACGCCACCCACATCCGCTTCGTGGACTTCCCCGGCCTCCACGCCCACGCGGACAAGGCGGGCATATCGATAGACCGCACGTACTCCTTCCCCTTCCCCCGGCCGGTCGGGAAGGTGTTCCCGTACAACGAGTTCGTACTGGTGGGGAGGGTCGCGGCCTGACCCCGGCCCGCTGAACCCCCGTCGCGGCGGGGGTTTTCCGCATCCCGCTATTCACTCAGTACATATATCGAGTGCATAATGATCCGCATGAGCACCCGCCACATCCTCCTCGGCCTGCTCGTCGCGGGCCCCGGCCACGGGTACGACCTCAAGCGGCGCCACGACGAACGCTTCCCGCAGGCCCGGCCGCTGGCGTACGGGCAGGTGTACACGACCCTCCAGCGGCTGGTGCGGGACGGGCTGGCCGAGGTGGAGGGGACCGGGGCGGACGGCGGGCCCGAGCGGACGCTGTACCGGCTCACCGGGGACGGGGAACGCGAGCTGCGGCAGTGGGCCGGCGCGGTCGCCCCGCCCGCGCCCTTCGTCGTGAACGAGATCTTCGCCAAGGTCGTCGTCGCCATCCTCGCCGGCGCCGACCCGGCCGGATACCTGCGCGCCCAGCGCGAGGCGCACATGGCCAGGATGCGGGAGCTGACCGGCGTGAAGACCGCGAAGGGCGCCGGCCTCGCGACCGTCCTGTCCGCCGACTACGCCCTCAACCACCTTGACGCGGACCTCCGTTGGATGACCACCACGGCGGCCCGCCTCACCACTCTGACCGCGGAGGTCGACGCAGGATGAACGAGACCGGGGGGACCCCGCTCCTGACGGGGCAGGGCATCTGGAAGGCGCACGGCCCGACCAGCGCGCTGCGCGGCGCCGCACTGGAACTCGCGGAAGGGGAGATCCTCGCCGTCACCGGCGCCAGCGGCAGCGGCAAGTCCACGCTGCTGCACTGCCTCGCCGGGATCGTCCGGCCCGACAAAGGCGCCGTCGTCTACGACGGAGTCCGCCTCGACGAGCTCCCCGAGCGCCGCCTCAGCGCACTGCGCCGCACCGACTTCGGCGTCGTCTTCCAGTTCGGCCAGCTCATCCCCGAACTGACCGCCGTCGACAACGTCGCCCTGCCCCTGCTGCTCGCCGGCCGGGCGCAGAGCGCCGCGCGGGAACAGGCGCGGGAGTGGCTGGAGCGGTTCGGCGTGCTCGGGCAGGCGCTGCTGCGGCCCGGCGAGCTGAGCGGCGGCCAGGCCCAGCGCACCGCCCTCGCCCGCGCCCTGATCACCGGCCCGCGCGTGGTCTTCGCCGACGAACCCACCGGCGCCCTCGACTCCCTCGCCACCGAACAGGTCATGACCGCCCTCACCCACACCGCCCGCGAGACCCGCACCGCGCTCCTCCTCATCACCCACGACCCCCAGGTCGCCGCCTACGCGGACCGCGAGACCCGCCTGACGGACGGCACGACCGAGCCGGCGGGGGCATGGGCATGAGCGACGCGAGCTTCATGGGGGAGGGCCCCCGAGCCGGCGAGGACAGCCCCCGCCCCCTGTTCAACGACCTCCGCCTCGCCTGGACCCTCACCCGCGGCTGCGGCCGGCGGGAGTGGTGGCGGGTCGGGCTGACCGCCGCCGGCGCCGGGCTCGCGACGGGGCTCGCGCAGGCGGCCGTCGTCGTGGGCTCGCTGCGCGGACAGGTCCATGTCTCTTACGGCAACGGCCTGTTGGACCGGCCCGGCGAGCGGGCCGGGATCGTCTTCGGGCTGGCCGTGCTGCTGATCCCCGTGCTCGGGTTCCTCGGGCAGTGCGCCCGGGTCGGGGCCGTGCGGCGGGACCGGCGGCTGGCCGGGCTGCGGCTGGCGGGGGCCGGGGCGGGGCAGGTACGCAGGATCGCCGGGTTCGAGACCGGGCTCGCCTGCCTCGCCGGCGCCCTGCCCGTCACGCTCGCCGGGGCCGTGGCCGTACTGCGGCTGTGGACCTCGCCGACCACCCTGACCTGGGCCGGGATGGCCGTCGTCGCGCTCGCCGTGCCCGTGCTGGGCGCCGCGGCCGGGGCGGTGGCGCTGCGGCGGGTCGTGGCGTCGCCGCTGGGGTGGGTCCGGCGGGTGCCGGCGGACCGGCGGACACCGGCGCTGCCGGCCGCCCTCGTCGTCGTACCGCTCGGCGCGACCGCGCTGCTCGGCGGGAAGGGGCCCGCGCTGGCGGCGCTGGTGATCGAGGTGAGCGCCGGGACCGTCTGGCTGGCCGGGGTCTGGGCCGGGCTCGCCGGGCGGCTGCTGGCGCGGCGGGCGCGGACGGCGGCCGTGCTGATCGCGGCGCAGCGGCTGCGGGCCGACCCGTGGGCGGCGGCCCGTACACA
This sequence comes from Streptomyces sp. AMJ-169, assembly GCF_055597585.1. Taxonomy (NCBI): domain Bacteria; kingdom Bacillati; phylum Actinomycetota; class Actinomycetes; order Kitasatosporales; family Streptomycetaceae; genus Streptomyces; species Streptomyces sp. AMJ-169. The sequence goes on along the minus strand of NZ_JBVLTJ010000025.1, from coordinate 10,500 downwards.
CGCGGCGGTGCTGCTCGTGACGGTCGTCGGCACCGGCTTCGCCGGCGTCCGGCACGTCTTCCTCACCGACCTGCTCACCGGGAACCTCGCGGCCGGCGCCGGCTTCTACACCACCGGCCTCGACCTGACCGCCGTCGCGATCGGCGCCGGCGCCCTGCTCACCTTCTGCGGGCTCGCCGTCGGCACGGCGGAGTCGGTCGCGAGCCGGCGCCGGGGCCTCGCCGCCCAGGTCGCCGCCGGAGTGCCGTACGCCGTGCTGGGCCGGGCGCTGCTGCTGGAGACGGCGCTGCCGCTGGCGGTGCCCGTGCTGCTCGCCGGGGCGGGCGGGCTGGCCGTCGGCGCCGGGTACGCGGCCCTCGTCGCCGGCGCCCCGGCCGTCCCGTACGGCGGTCTGCTCGTCCCCCTCGGGGTCTACGCCGCCTGTCTGCTGGCCGCCGCGACCTCGCTGCCGCTGCTGCGGCGGGCCGTGCGGCCGGGGGAGCTGCGCTACACGTAGCGCACGCCCCGCCGCCCCGGGAGCACAGGGGACTCCCGGGGCGGCGGGATACGCGAAGGCCCGGATCTCAGGCTGAGATGCCGTCGATCCGGGCCAGGGCGTCGTCCGCGCCGTACGGCTGGAGGTACGGCAGCCAGCGCGGGTCCCTATGGCCGGTGCCGATGATGCGCCAGGCCAGGCCGGTGGGTGGGGCGGGTTTGTGGCGCAGGCGCCAGCCGATCTCCGTGAGGTGGCGGTCGGCCTTCGTGTGGTTGCAGCGGCGGCAGGACGCCACCACGTTGTCCCAGACGTGCTTGCCCCCGCGGCTGCGCGGGATGACGTGGTCGACGCTGGTTGCGACGCCACCGCAGTACATGCACCGGCCCCCGTCGCGCGCGAACAGGGCGCGGCGGGTGAGGGGGACCGGACCCCGGTAGGGGACCCGGACGAATCGCTTCAGCCGGACCACGCTGGGCGCGGAGACGGTGACGGTCGCGCTGTGCAGATAGGCGCCGGATTCCTCCAGGGAGACAGCCTTGTTCTCCAGGACGAGTATGAGCGCGCGGCGGAGCGGTACGACGCCGAGCGGCTCGTACGACGCGTTGAGTACCAGGACATGCGGCACGGGGCTGCCTCCTTGGGCGTCGGCGGCGCGTGGCTCGCGCCGGGACGATCTGGTAGCCAGTTTCCCCTCTTGCCTGGTGAACGCGCCACCATCTGCCGGTAACGGGCTGGGAGTGTTTTCGACCACACACCCCGGTGACGCCTTGTGTCCATGGGTGAGCCTTGTCTCTGTCCCCCCGCATACGACAGAACTCCACACAATGCCCCGTTAGTGTGGTGGGCCTGTCCGCCCGGTGACCTTTTCGTGATCTGCGGCGGCAAGCCGCTCCTGGAGGTCCCCGCCGTGTCCCTGTCCGCCGCCCTGCTCGCCGACGCCTCGACGTCGCCGTCCCCCTCGCCGTCCCCGTCACCGTCACCGGTCGTGACGGTGCCGACGTTCCAGGACGCGCAGGAGAGCGCGACGAACGCGGCGAGCTGGGTCGAGCAGAACTGGTCGACCTGGCTCGCGATCGGCCTCAGGGTCCTGCTGATCATCGTCATCGCGGCGGTCCTGCGGAAGATCGTCCTGCGCGCGATCACCAAGCTCATAGACCGCATGACCCGCACCGTCGAATCCGTCGACGGCACCGCCCTCGGCGGCCTCCTCGTCAACGTCGAGCGCCGCCGCCAGCGCTCCCAGGCCATCGGCTCCGTGCTGCGCTCGGTCGCCTCCTTCCTCATCCTCGGCACCGCCGCCCTGATGGTCCTGTCCGCCTTCCAGATCAACCTCGCCCCCCTCCTCGCCTCGGCGGGCGTCGCGGGCGTCGCGATCGGTTTCGGCGCCCGCAACCTCGTCACGGACTTCCTCTCCGGCGTCTTCATGATCCTCGAGGACCAGTACGGCGTCGGCGACCAGATCGACGCCGGCGTCGCCACCGGCGAGGTCATCGAGGTCGGCCTGCGCGTCACCAAGCTGCGCGGCGGGGACGGCGAGATCTGGTACGTCCGCAACGGCGAGATCAAGCGCATCGGCAACCTCTCCCAGGGCTGGGCCACGGCCGGCGTCGACGTCACGGTGAAGCCCACGGAGGACCTGCCCCGCATCAAGGCGGTCCTGACCGAGGTGGCCGAACAGATGGCGAAGGAGGAGCCCTGGAACGAACGCCTCTGGGGCCCCATCGAGATCCTCGGCCTCGACAGCGTCCTGCTGGACTCCATGGTCATCCGCCTCTCCGCGAAGACCATGCCCGGCAAGGCCCTGTCGGTGGAACGCGAACTGCGCTGGCGCGTGAAGCTGGCCTTCGACACGGCGGGCATCAGGATGGTCGGCGGCACGACCGCCCCGGCCGAGGAAACCCCCACCGACCCCACATCCACCGTCGCGGCCCCGTCGGTCTTCGCGAACGCGGACTCGCCCCAGGTGGCGGCTACGACCCCGATAGCACCCCGGACCGCGGGGAAGTAGCACCCCGTACGACAGGTGGACTATCCCCCCGCCCCGGGTAGACACGCCCCATGCCCCCCTCGCCCGCACCCCTCACCCGCCTGGCCGAGCTGTACGGCATCGCCCCCGCCTACAGCCCGTCCCCCGGAACGACCGTCGCCGCGACCCCGCAGGCCCTCGCCCGTACCCTCGCCGCCCTCGGCGTCACAGCGGACACCCCGGACGCCGTCCGAGTCGCCCTCGCCGCGCGGGAGCGTGAGCTGGAGGAGCGGCTGGTGCCGCCGACGCTCGTGCAGTGGGAGGGGGAACGCGGGCCGGAGCTGCCCGAAGGGGCGGAGGTACGGGTCGTCACCGAGGCGGGGGAGGTTCACACAGACCTTCTTCAACTGCCGCCCGGTGTCCATCAGTTGACTGTCACCACCCCCGACGGACGCACCGGCGCCGCCCACCTCGTCGTCGCCCCCGCCACCCTCCCCGCACCCCCCGCCCGCTCCCACGGCCTCCTCGTCCAGCTCTACTCCCTCCTCTCCCGCCACTCCTGGGGCATGGGCGACCTCGGGGATCTGAAGGAGCTGACCGAGTGGGCGGGGCGCACTCTCGGGGCCGGGTTCGTGCAGGTCAACCCGTTGCACGCGGCCGTGCCGGGGGCGCCCACCGACCCCTCGCCCTACCGGCCCTCCTCCCGCCGCTTCCCCGACCCCGTCCACCTGCGGATCGAGCGGATCCCCGAGTTCGCGTACGTCCCGCAGGGGCCCGAACTCCTCAAGCGGGCCGAGGCGTTGCGGCAAGCGGTGCTCCAGGAAGGGGAGTTGATCGACCGGGACGCGGTGTGGGCGCTCAAGAAGGAGGCGCTGGAGGCCGTCGTCGACGTCCCCCTCGGGCCCGGACGGCGCGCCGCCTACTGCGACTTCCTCGCCGAGCAGGGCAAAGCCCTTGAGGACCACGCCACTTGGTGCGCGCTGGCGGAGGTGCACGGGAGTGAGTGGCACAGCTGGCCGGCGGCTCTCCGAAACCCCCGGTCCGCCGAAACCGCCCTCGCCCGAAGGGAGTTGATGGACCGCGTCGACTTCCACGCCCGCCTCGCCTGGCTGACGGACACTCAACTCACCGACGTACAGCGCGACACCGCCATGGCCGTAGGCGTCGTGCACGACCTCGCCGTCGGTGTGCACCCCGGCGGCGCCGACGCCTGGGCCCAACAGGACTACTTCGCGGGCGGGATGTCCATCGGCGCGCCCCCCGACGCCTTCAACTCCCTCGGCCAGGACTGGGGGTTGCCGCCCTGGCGGCCCGACCGGCTGGCGGAAGCCGGGTACGCGCCGTTCCGTGAACTGCTGCGCGCGCTGCTGCGCTACGCCGGCGGGCTGCGCATCGACCACGTCATGGGGCTGTTCCGGCTGTGGTGGGTGCCGGAGGGCGGCGCGCCGGTCGACGGCGCCTATGTCCGCTACGACGCCGAGGCGATGCTCGCCGTCCTCGTCCTGGAGGCCTCCCGCGCCGGAGCGCTCGTCATCGGCGAGGACCTCGGGACCGTCGAGCCGGGCGTACGCGAGACCCTGCGCCGCCGGGGGATCCTCGGGACGTCCGTGCTGTGGTTCGAGCGGGACTGGGACGGCGACGGCCGCCCGATCCCGTACGACCGCTGGCGGGCCGGCTGCCTCGCCACCGCGACCACCCACGACCTGCCGCCCACGGCGGCCCGCCTCGCCGGCGACGACGTCGAGCTGCGCCACCGCCTCGGCCTGGCGACGGGCCCCCTGGAACGGGAACGCGCCACGGCGGCGGCCGACGTCCGCGAATGGCTCGCCGCCCTCGGCGCCACCGGCGCCGGCGAGGAGGAGCAGATCAAGGCCGTGTACCGGTTCCTGGCCCGCACCCCCGCCGCCCTCGTCGGCCTCTGGCTCCCGGACGCGGCCGGCGACCGCCGCCCGCAGAACCTGCCCGGAACCTGGGACCAGTACCCCAACTGGCGGCTGCCGATCGCGGACGCGCAAGGACGCCCGGTGACCCTGGAGGACCTGGCCGCCTCCCCGAGGGCGCACGCGCTGGCCCACGCCCTGCGGACCTCCCTGAACACCCCTTAAGGCACCCCGGACGAGCGCCCCTCCCGGGCGTTCGCTACTTTTGCACCGTGGACAAGAAGAACGCCTTGCGCGCCGGCACCCTGGCGGCCGGTACGACGCTGATGATGCTGCTGTTGTCGTCCCCCGCGCTCGCGCTGACCCGTGACGACGGTGACGACCCCGGTCCGGGCCTGAGCGCCATCGACACCATCGGCCTGTTCGTCGTCGCCCCGATCGCGCTGTTCGTCGTCATCGCGGGCCTCGTCTGGGTCCTGGACAAGTCCAAGGACCGCGAGCCCAAGCCCGCCAAGAACAAGGTCCCGGCAAAGGCCTGACACCTTTGACCTGATCTGAGGGGCGCCGCCCCCGCCGCCGTACGACGATGGAACGCGTACGACGACGGAGCCGGCGCCCTCTTCGGCGTCGCCTCCGCCTCGAACCGGACTGGAGGCAGCGCCATGACCGTCCCCCGCCCTCGCCCCGTCGTCATCGTCGGAGCCGGCCCCACCGGACTGCTCCTCGCGGGAGACCTCGCACCCCACGTCCCCGTGATCCTCCTGGAACGCCGCCCCCCGGGCATCGCCAACCTCACCCGCGCGTTCGCCCTGCACGCCCGCAGCCTGGAGCAGCTCGACGCGCGCGGCGTCGCCGACGAACTCGAGGCGACCGGCCACCCCCTGCGCCACCTCGTCATGTTCGGCGGCCTGGACATCGACCTCGGCACCCTCAAGTCCCGCTACCCGCACGCCCTGGTCATCCCCCAGTACGAGGTCGAACGCGTCCTCCTGGACCGCGCGCAGAAAGCGGGCGCGGACATCCGCTACGACCACGAGGTCACCGGCGTCGACCAGGACGCCGACGGCGTCACCGTCCACATCGACGGCGACCCCCTCCACGCCTCCTACCTCGTCGGCACCGACGGCATGCGCAGCGCCGTCCGCCGCGCCATCGGCGTCCCCTTCCCCGGCAAGTCCGTCATCCGCTCCGTCGTCCTCGCCGACGTCCGCCTCACCACCCCGCCCGAACAGCTCCTCTCGGCCGCCGCCAAGGACGACGCCTTCGCGTTCGTCGCCGACTTCCGCGACGGCTACCACCGCGTCATCGGCTGGCAGCGCGGCCGGGACGTCGACGACCACGAACCCCTCGACCTCCCCGAGGTCAAGGACGCCGTCCGCGCCGCCTTCGGCACCGACTTCGGTATGTACGACGCCCGTTGGCTCTCCCGCTTCCACAGCGACGAACGCCAGGCCCCCGTCTACCGCGTCGGCCGCGTCTTCCTCGCCGGCGACGCCGCGCACGTCCACACCCCCGCCGGCGGCCAGGGCATGAACACCGGCCTCCAGGACGCGGCCAACCTCAGCTGGAAACTGGTCCAGGTCCTCGGCGGCCACGCCGACGACCACCTCCTCGACACCTATCAGTCCGAACGCCACCCCGTCGGCCGCATCGTCGTCCGCAGCAGCGGCGGCCTCATCCGGATGGCCATGGCGACCCGCCCCTGGGAAAAGGCGGTCCGGGCCGGAGCGGTCGCCGTGATCAGCGGCCTCGCACCGATCCGCCACCGGGCCATCGCCCAGGTCAGCGGCATCGGCTACCGCTATCCGGCGCCGTGGGGAGCCCACCCGCTGACGGGGGCGAGGGTGCCGGACGTACGGCTGGCGGGCGGGGGGCGGCTGCACGAGGCACTGAGGGGAGGAAGGTTCGTACTGATCGCGCCGGCCGCCATGGGGGGCTTGCCGGAGTCGAACGGGCGCCTGGCGGTGGGGAGTTGGGCGAGCGGGAGGGGGACGACGGTGCTGGTGCGGCCGGACGGGTATGTGGGGTGGGCGGCGGAGGGGGCGGAACTCGGGGCGGTGAAGCGGGTGTTGGAGGAGAAGGTGGGGTGAACGGAGAAAGGGAGGCGCCCGGAGATCGGATCGCCGGGCGCCTCACCTTTTACTGAACGTCGGCCGCCTGCGCCCGCAACGCCCGCTCAACCCCCGCCTTGGCCTCCGAAACCAGCCTCCGCAGCGCCGCGTTGGGCTCGGCGGAACCCAGCCACGCCTCCGTCCGCTCCACCGTCTCCTGAGTCACCTGAGCCGACGGATACAGCCCGATCGCGATCTGCTGCCCGATCTCATGCGACCGGGAGTCCCAGATCCCCTTCACCACGTCGAAGTACTTCTCCGTGTAGGGCGCCAGCAACTCCCGCTGATCGATCTGCGCGAACCCCCCGATGACCGCCTCCTGAAGGGAGTTGGGCAACGAGTCGGAGTCGATGACGGAGGCCCAGGCCTCGGCCTTGGCCTCGGCGGTCGGACGCGCCGCACGGGCATACGCGGCATGCCGCTCACCGGCCGCCGTCTTGTCCCGCTCGTACTCCCCGGCGATCTCTTCTTCCCCGAACCGCCCCACGACCGCGAGCCGTTGGACGAACGCCCAGCGCAGCTCGGTGTCCACGGCCAGCCCCTCGATGACGGCGGACCCGTCCAACAGGCCCGCCAGCAGGTCGAGTTGATCCGGAGTACGGGCGGCCGTCGCGAACGCCCGCGCCCACGCCAGCTGATGGTCGCTGCCCGGCGCGGCGGAGTCGAGGTGCGCCAGCGTCGCGTCGGTCCACTGGTTCAGCAGCGCGTCCCGGTTGGCCGGCGCGGCATAGATCTCCAGCGCCATCTTCACCTGCCGCTGGAGCGACTGCACGACGCCGATGTCGGACTCCTTGCCGATCCCGGAGAGGACCAGCGAAAGGTAGTCACGCGTGGCGAGTTCGGCGTCCCGCGTCATGTCCCACGCCGACGCCCAGCACAGCGCCCGGGGCAGCGACGACTCGAAGTCCCCGAGGTGCCCGGTGACGAACGCCAGCGACTCGGCGTCGAGCCGGACCTTCGCGTACGACAGGTCGTCGTCGTTGAGGAGGATCACGGCCGGACGGCGCTTGCCGACCAGCTGCGGCACGTCCGTCAGCTCACCGTCGACATCCAGCTCGATGCGCTCGTCACGCACCAACTTGCCGGTGTCGTCGTCGAGTTCGTACAGACCGACGGCGATCCGGTGCGGACGCAGCGTCGGCTCGCCCTTGGCCCCGGCGGGCAGCGCGGGGGCCTCCTGGCGGACGGCGAACGAGGTGATGACGCCGGCGGAGTCGACGGTGACCTCCGGCCGCAGCACGTTGATCCCGGCGGTCTCCAGCCACGCCTTCGACCAGGACTTGAGGTCACGCCCGGAGGTCTCCTCCAGCGCGCCCAGCAGATCGGACAGGCGGGTGTTGCCGAACGCGTGCCGCTTGAAGTACGCCTGCACGCCCTGGAAGAACTCGTCCATGCCGACGTACGCGACGAGCTGCTTCAGCACCGACGCGCCCTTGGCGTACGTGATCCCGTCGAAGTTGACGAGGACGTCGTCCAGGTCCTGGATCTCGGCCATGATCGGGTGCGTGGACGGCAGTTGGTCCTGCCGGTACGCCCACGTCTTCATGGAGTTGGCGAACGTCGTCCACGAGTGCGGCCAGCGCGAGCCGGGGGCGTACGCCTGGCAGGCGATCGACGTGTACGTCGCGAACGACTCGTTCAGCCACAGGTCGTTCCACCACTCCATGGTGACCAGGTCGCCGAACCACATGTGCGCCAGCTCGTGCAGGATGGTCTCCGCGCGCGTCTCGTACGCGGCGTCGGTGACCTTCGAGCGGAACACGTACTGGTCGCGGATCGTGACCGCGCCCGCGTTCTCCATCGCGCCCGCGTTGAACTCCGGGACGAACAGCTGGTCGTACTTCTTGAACGGGTACGCGTAGTCGAACTTCTCCTGGAACCAGTCGAATCCCTGCCGGGTCACCTCGAAGATGGCGTCGGAGTCGAGGAATTCGGCCAGCGAGGGCCGGCAGTAGATGCCGAGCGGGACGGACTGGCCGTCCTTCTCGTACACGCTGTGCACCGAGTGGTAAGGGCCGACGATCAGCGCGGTGATGTACGTCGAGATGCGCGGCGTCGGCTCGAAGATCCAGACGTCGTCCTTCGGCTCCGGGGTGGGGGAGTTGGAGACGACGGTCCAGCCGCTCGGCGCCTTCACCGTGAACTGGAAGGTCGCCTTCAGGTCCGGCTGCTCGAAGGAGGCGAAGACGCGGCGGGCGTCGGGGACCTCGAACTGCGTGTACAGATAGGCCTGTTGGTCGACGGGGTCGACGAACCGGTGCAGTCCCTCACCGGTGTTGGTGTAGGCGCAGTCCGCGACGACCCGCAGGACGTTCGGGCCGGCCAGCAGCGAGGGGAGCGCGATCCGGGAGTCGGCGAACACCTCGGCGGGGTCCAGGGAGTCGCCGTTCAGCGTGACCTCGTGGACGGCCGGAGCGACGAGGTCGATGAAGGTGGCGGCGCCGTCCTGGGCGACGTCGAAGCGCACCGTGGTCACGGACCGGTAGGTACCGCCCTCCTGCGCGCCGGAGAGGTCGAGATCGATCTCGTAAGAGCCAACAGTGAGCAGCGTCGCCCGCTGCTGAGCCTCTGCGCGGGTCAGGTTTGTGCCAGGCACGCGGTCATCTCCTCGTTATGCGTGGGTTGTGGTCATCTTTCCATGGCCCGCCCGCGGGCTCCCATCGGTATGGCGCAGGGCGGACGGACGGAGTCTCCCCAGGGAGGGGCCGCGCCATCCGGTTCTCAGAGCGACGGGCGGGGGCGGGAGAGTGGAACCATGCCCTCCACGACCCCCTGGCCCCCCGTCCTGGCCCTGGCCACGGCCACCTTCTCGGTCGTCACCACGGAAATGCTCCCGGTCGGCCTCCTCACCTCCCTCACCGACACCCTCTCCATCTCCCCCGGCACAGCAGGCCTCACCCTCACCCTCCCCGGCCTGATAGCCGCCCTCTCCGCCCCCCTCCTCCCCGTCCTGGCCCCCCGCGCCGACCGCCGCCGCCTCCTCGTCACCCTCCTCCTCCTGCTGGCCGCGGCCGACCTCCTCTCGGCGCTGGCCCCCACCACCGCGGTCCTCCTCCTCGCCAGAGCCGTCGTAGGCGTCTGCATAGGCGGCATATGGGCCCTGGCCGCAGGCCTCCCGCCCCGCCTGGTCCCCCCGGAGTCAGCGGCGAAAGCCACCTCGATCGTCTTCTCCGGCATAGCGACAGCCTCGGTGGCCGGCGTCCCCGCAGGCACCTACCTGGCCCAACTGACAGGCTGGCGCTGGTCGTTCGCGGCACTGGCGGCCCTGGCGACGACGGCCGCGCTGACCCTCTCCCGCTCCCTCCCGCCCCTCCCGCCCGAACGCCCCGTGAACTTAAGGACGTTCCCCCGCCTCCTGCGCCAACGCCCGCTGAGGAGGGGCCTGTTGGCGGTGGCACTCCTGGTGACGGGCCACTTCGCGGCGTACACGTACGTGAGGCCGCTGCTGGAACGCACACAGAGCTTGCCGCCGGACCAGATCGGCACCCTCCTGCTCTGCTACGGAGTGGCGGGAGTGGCGGGAACGTTCGCAGGAGGAGCGGCAAGCGGCAACCCCCGCCGCACACTCCTGCTCCTGGCCCTGACCCTGGGCACAGCCGTATCCCTCCTGACCCTCACAGGAAACTCCCTCCCCGCGACGATCCCCCTCCTCCTGCTCTGGGGCCTGTCCTACGGCGCCCTCTCGGTGACGGCCCAGACCTGGCTGTCGACCACGGTCCCCCACGCGAGGGAGGCGGCGTCGGCGCTCTTCGCGGGGATCTTCAACACGGCGATAGCGGTGGGGGCGCTGGCAGGGGGGAGGACGACGGACGAGTACGGGTTGACGGCGGTGCTGGGGGTAGGGGCGACGCTGGCGTTCACGGCGATCCCATTGCTACTGACGCTGCCGGCAGGAACCTCAGGGGCGCGGGGCTGTATCTGATGTGCGGCTACCGCCGCGCGGGCGCAAAAACCCACAGACCACCCGCGCCCGGCGAACAACAGCACCCCCTACGACGACTAGGTTCTGTCCGGCGGATCATGGCTGGAGCCATAGCTTGATGGCCGCGGTGGTGACGGTGCCGTGGA
>NZ_JBVLTJ010000024.1:0-80248 GCF_055597585.1 Streptomyces sp. AMJ-169 | reverse complement strand
GAGGCGCTCCAGGACACGTGCCTCCAGGCCCGGCAGGCGCTGCCTCAGATCCGGCTCCGTCAGCTCCGCCAGAAGGGCGCGGGTGACCTGGGCAAGGGCGACCTCGGTGAGGTCGAGATGAAGTGCCGCCCGGTTGCTCCAGCGCTTGACCTCTTTATGGAGAAGCGGGGCAAGATCGACGGTGAGACGGATCGGAGCCGTACGGATTGTCTCGGCGCCTGCGGGCGGGTCTGCGATCGTGTCTTCGGTGAATTTGGACTTGTCCCCTCGGCGGCGGGTCATGCCTGTGCCCTTTCCCATGCGGTGATGATTTCTTTGGCTGCTGCCGGGTACGTGGTTCCTTTGGTGTCGACCTCGAATCCGTATGCTTGCCTGTACAGATCGTCATTGAATGCGATGACGGTGTCCATGACTCGGAATCCTTTTTCTGTCAGGGCTTCCCTGAACTCCGCATCGGGTCCGGTTTTCGTGGCATAGGGCCGATTGGTGCGCGTCAGCAAGACCATTTCACACATCGGATTGCGTGTTTTTCCGAGCTGCTCACGCAGATCTCGTGCTTCGTCGAGTTTCTTTCGGAGTTGGAGCATGGTCCGGCGTACTTCCATTCCCCCTGGTGCGAGGGGGAAGATCCAGACGTCGGCGTACACCAGGGCGGAGCGTGCGATGGCTTCGTGGTCTTCGAGCTGCGGGGCGTCGACGACCACCGCGCCGCGACCGGCTTCGAGGCCGGGGAGTGCGCGGTGGAGGGTGGTGATCGCCTGTCCGATCACGGGGTAGCCGATGCCGCCGGCGTCCTGCATCCAGCCGAGGCACGACGCGCCCTTGTCGCCGTCCGCCAGTACGGGTTCACGGCCGAGTTCCTGGAGGCTTTTGCAGAGGAAAATCGCGCTGGTGCTCTTGCCGACGCCGGGCTTGATGCTGACGAGGGCGATCCGTAGGACGGGCACAGTCATGTACGTACGGTACTGCGGCTACTGCCCTTCAGTGGCTGTCTGCGGGGCCGGCGGGCCACCGTCGTAGGGGGAGCCGACCACGACGACGCGGTAGCCGGGGGAGAGGAACAGACCGCTGGAGTAGGGCGTGCGGACCGTCATCCGCCACATGAGCGGGGGGATGCCGAGGTCGGGCTCCCAGCGGAACTCCATCTGCGGGCCGTCCTCGCGTACGGCCCGCAGGTCGTCCTCGCAGCGCTGCTGTGCCACGCGCAGGTCGGTGTAGACCTGTTCCAGGGGGGAGTAGGTGCGCGGGTCGCTGTAGTCGGCCCGGTACTGGATGTCTGCGGGTGTACCGCCGACGTCGGTGTCGGTGTCGGTGTCGTTCATGCCGGCATCCTTCCAGCGATTCCGGCGCGGCCGGCCCGGAATCGTCGCAGGGGTCGGGCCGGTCGCGCGCCAGTGGGGGTACTGAGGCTACTGATGCTGCTGAAGGTTGGTGGGTTGGTCGGTGGTGGTGCGGGCTTGTCCGGCGCGCTGCACCCAGCTCACCATCGTGGCGTACGTGCTCCAGTCGGCGTAGTCCGCGAACCAGTCCACGATCCGCTCGTCGTGGGGGCCCAGCTCGACGTCGGCCTGGGCGAGGACGTCGCGCAGGATTCCGGCCTTGCGGGGAGTGGAGGGATAGGCGTGGGGGGTCGGGTAGTCGTGCGGGGGGTGGTCGACCGGGCCAGTCGGGATGCCGGGCGCGGTCTGGGTCACGGGGGAGCCTTTCAGGCGCAGTAACTGACTGAGTCCACTGTGCCTACTGCGATTCAGTAGGCACAGTGGACTCAGTGGGGTTGGGATTGTCGCTGGTCAGGCGGTGGCGCGGGTGGGGAGTTTAGCGAGGGGGGAGCGGTGTCCCGGGAGGACGGCGCGGACGGCCGGCCAGTCGATGCGCCGGGAGCGCAGGACGCGGTCGAGGTCGCCCTGACGGTAGAGCGGGACGATGCTCTTGAACTGGCCGCGTACGGTCTTCACGTGGGTGAGCAGTCCGGACCTGATCAGGTGGTCCAGGTCGGCGCGGCGTACGCCGAGGGCTTCGGCCGCTTCGTCGCGGGTGTGGAGGCGGCCGGTGCGGGAGGCCGCGGTGACCTTGCGGCGGTCGGTGAGGCGTTCCAGCGTCCACCCGCAGTAGAGGGGGTGGCCCCGGTACTCCCCCCGGGCGGGGAGGAGGCCCTGGCGGGAGAGTTCGGCGGCCGTGCCGGGGGCGACGGTGATGCCGAGGCGGTCGGTGAGGTGTTTCTCCGCCCGTTCGGCGTCGAGGTCGGGGATCGAGCCGGTCTCGGCGAGGATGGCGTCGCGGCGGGCTTCGACATCGGCGACGACGTCGGCGGGCCGGCGGCCGGTCGTCTGGTCGGCGGGCGGGATCAGGCCGAGACGTACCGCCCGCTCGACCTGCCACTCGGCGAGGTCGATCCGGGTGGCGAACTGGACGGGCCCGTACGAGGAGAGCTTTCGGGTGGTGGCCATCTGGTGTCCTCCTGGGGGAGTTGCCCTACAGCGGTGTGATCAGTAGTGGGTGTCCAGCTCGGCGAGCAGCGACGGGTTGACGATGCGGACGATGGCCTCGACGTCGGGCCGGTGGGCGGCGGGCCACAGTGCGGCGCGCGCGGAGCGGTACTTCGCGGCCAGGCGCTCGCGCTTGTCGGCGGGGAGCTGTGCGGCCCGGTCGGGGTGGGAGTTGTGTGCGTTGTCCGCGATCTTCACGAGGGTCGCGCCGGGGTCGGCGGTGATCCGGCGGATCTTCTCGTCGTAGGCGGTTCCCGCCTGGTTGGTCACCGCCTCGACGATCTCGACGACCCGGGCGGGTACGCCCGTCTCCCGCAGGCGCTCGGCGGTCCAGTCGGTGTCCTCCAGGAGGTCGTGCAACAGGCCGGCCATGACGAGTTCGTCGCCGAACGGGCTGAGGCCGGCGGCCACGGCCCGGACGTGCTCGATGTACGGCACTCCGATTTTGTCGGTCTGCCCGGCGTGCGCGTCGGCGGCCAGGGTCTCGACCTCGCGGACGGAGATCACGTTCGCTCCTTCGGCATTTTCTGGTGAGGGTGGTACCGGGGCGGTTTTTCAGCCTGCGATGCCGACTGCGGAGACGTAGGCGTAGGCCGCGTAATACGAGTCGAGGTCCGAGATGATGTCCTCCCAGATCTCGTCGATCAGGTCTTCGTTCTTGTCGGCCCATGCGTCCACGAGGTCGCCCCAGATGTAGCGGGCGTTGACGTGGCGCTGGGAGATGTTCGGGCGCACGCGGCCCTCTTGTACCTGGCTCTGGTCGACGGGGTAGATCTCGATTCGTCGGCCCGCGCCGTTGTTGTCGAGATAGCGCTTGAGCCATCCGGAGCGGATCAGGTTTTCCCGCCTGCGTTCCCAGTAGGCGTTGTCGATCCGCTCGCGGCTCGTGGGCGAGGGGGTCGCTTTCCCTTTCATCCAGGATTTTAGGGTGCGGTCGGTGACTCCCTGGTTCCGGAGGGCTTCTCGTCCTGCGGCGCTGTTGAGGTATTTGAGGCGGGCGTTCATTCCTCGCCGAGAGGTGGCGGGGGAGGAGATGCCGGACTGGTAGACGATCCGGTTGATCTCCATGACCAGGGCCTCGCCGCCCTTCACCCCTCGGGCACCGTATTTCTTCCACTCGCCCCAGCGCTGCCAGAGTCCGGGTGATCCGGCCATTATCGGTTACCCCCCAGCATGTAGGTCTTCTTTTCCTTTACCTGGTTCAGGTTCCGGCCTTCCGGGAATACCGGCCGCCAGTCGCCCGCGATGTGGAGTTCATCGGTTCCGGAGATCTCGATCACCGTCATACCGGCCTGGTGCGCTTTGTATGCCTTGCGCCACAGGTTTGTGAACGCCTTGGTGCGGATGATGTGCATCCAGTCCGGCCGCCTGATATCGGTGTTGGCGGAGGATTCCCCGATGGTGGACACGAACTTAGAATACATGGATTTCACGTACTCCGTGGTGATTTCGTCGTTCTCCTCAATGGATTTTTTGCGGACGTCGGCGAGGGCGCGGCGGAGTTTTTCCAGGAGAATTTCCGTGCCGCCGGACAGGAGGGCGCGGTGGATCACCGGGGGCTTGCACAGGCCCCAGTCCTCGGATGCGCAGTCCAGGAGGGTGCGGACCATGGAGTCGGGCACCCACACCGGCCCCGTCTCGCGGCGGGCCCCCATGGGGTCGGGGAGGTCCTCGTGCTTCCATTCCGGCGGGGTGATCAGGTAGACGCCGGACTTTTTCGGGTCGTGCTGGTCGGTCTCTTCTTCGACCAGTTTTCCGAGCGGGAGCCACGATTTGAACGCCGAGAGATAGGCCGCGTTCATGTCCAGCGCGGTGACCTCGATCGGCTCGCCTTTCTTAACGAGTTCGAGGGCGGATTTATTGCGCCACTTCGGGCGCCCTTCCCAGATCTCGTCAGCGGTCTTCTGTGATTTCTTCTGGAGTACCTCGTCCGTGGGCGGGAATTCTGAGTGGGCGTAGCGTCCGCCGACCCGCGACTTTTTAAAAAGTGCCATCACGTCCGGGATGGCACTTTTGATGAGTGCCGCCTGCGCGGCCTCGATGTCGCCGTTCCGCTCGGTCAGTACGTGCTGTACGCGGCCGGTGATCATGGCGGTCAGCGTGTCCGAGGCGTAGCCGGGCGCGCGGCGCCGTGCGGGCGCGGGGGCCGGAGCCGCGACCGGGGTCGGGCCGGGCGCTGCGGGCGCCTTCTCCTCCGTCTCCAACGCCGTCTCCGTGACGGTCGGCGCGGCCGGCTCGGTGGCGGCGGAGAAGGTGTTCGCGGACGGTTCGGCGGCGGCCGGCGGGGTCGTCACCGTGGGCACGGTGGCGGCGGCTACGGCCTGCGCGCATTCTTCGGGGGTGAGGTGCTGCGGGAATCCGTCGATCTCGTCACCGGCGGGCTGGCCGCACAGCACGCAGGGCCCCACCGGCTCCCGTGCGGGGAGCACCTCCTGTTCCGTCTCCGGCGGTTCCTCGGTCGCCTCCTGGCCGTGCGCGGCGCCGGGCTGAACCGTCTCGCCCCTGAAGGAGTCGGGGACGGTCTGGTGCTCGGTGGCCCCGGAGTCGAGGCCGAACGCGGCCTGCACGACGGCGGGCAGACGGCCGTGAGGGAGTGCCCGCAGGGCGTGGGTGGGTCCGGCGAGGAGGTCGAGGACGCGCATGCCGTAGTACGCGGCGAGGCTGTCGACGTCGTCGAGCGTCCAGTGCTGCCGCCCGGTCTGTTTGCGTGAGATCTGCGCCTGCGCCTGCCCGATACCGGTCGCGAGATCGCCTTGCCGTTCGCCGGTCAGCTCCAGCAGCGTCTTCACGGTCTCCCTCAGGAGGTCCTCCGTGCTACGCCGCGTGCTCTCTTCAACGCTCATGGGCACATTCTAACACGGAGAATACTGATTCATCATTTATAAATGCCGAATCAGCATGTTGATCATGGGGTGGGTACCGCGGTGCGTGGCGGTCCCGCAGGTGGCGGGGCAGGGACATCAGTCCGCCAAGGCGGCGGCGCACTGTTCGGCGCGGGCGGCCTCAGCGGCGGCCTGGCGCAGCCACAACCTCTGCGGCCTCTCACACCCGCCCGCTGAGCGGGCGGTTCATTCCGGCGGCCAGTGATCGGGCACCGGGTGCGCGGCCACGGCCGCGTCCAGAATCCGGTCGCGCACCTCGGCGGTGAGCCGGCTCGCCCTGCACAACACCTCCACCAGGACCTCCTCCGGATCGCCGGCCCTGATGGCCGCCGCGGACTCCATCAGGACGCCGTACGCCTCCTCCAGGCAGTCCTCCCGAAGCCCCTGGAGGTCTTCACAGGACAGTGAGGCGGCCAGCCCTCTCATCTCCGCCTCAAGAGACTGGATCTGCTCGAACACCGCTTGCAGGGACTCGGAAAACACACCACCGCAACGACACACCGGGCCCAGGGACACGACGCACACCGTCACACCGACCCGGAGCCCCCGGCCATCATCCGCAGGGCAATGGGGCGGGAGACTGCCGGGGCCACACGGCGGGCCATCTCGTTGGCACCGTGGCCGGCCGCCCGCGCGCCGGAGAGCGCTTCCTCCAGGCAGTGGTCCGCGACACCGGAGAGGAACCCGGCGTACAGCTTGAGGGTGCGGGCCCGCTCGACCTCCTGGATCTCGGGTGCGGGATCGTCGAGTTCGTCACAGCCGACAGTGCAGACGGGGAACGCGGGGTCGGAGGCGTCGGGGCCGCGTTCGTCGGAGAAGTGGACCCGGATACGGAGCCGCGGGTTTCCGCACTCGTCGACGAGCGCCGTGCCCGGTTCGGCATGGTCCATGATCCAGTTGCGGAGGACCTCGCGGCCGTACTCCTCGGCACAGCCGTCGTACTCCTCCGCCTCCTCAGCCGTCTCGCAGCACTGCCATTCCGGCTCCGCAGGACGGCCCGTCTCGTCGATCGAGAAGGTGAAGCGCACGAACGCCTCCTTCGATGAGGGGATGACGACACCCCAACCTACTGGTTAACGAATTGACCAGTCAATCCATTAACCAGTCAACCCGTTGATCGGTGCGGGTGCGGGGGCGGCTCTTCGCGTTCGGTGTCGAGGCGTGCGATGAGAGCGGTGGCGTTGTCCGCAGGAGGGGGCCGGCAGAGCGCGTGCGCAGCCGACAGCGCTCGTGACGAGGCGTCCGGCGTCCTCACGGAGGTCACCGACCAGACATCCAGATCGGTGGTCACCCCGGCTTCGCCGTCCCGGGTAACACCGGGTCCTGTCACCTGTGCCGGTGACCGCCAGCGCGTCCGGTGACGGCGCCGTCACCGGACCGCGATGCTGAGCCGCATGCCCCGCCTTCTCTCCGCCGTGGTCTCGGTCCTGGCCCCCGCCCTCCTCGCGGCCGGCTGTGTCTCCGTCCCTCCAGGCGGTGCGCCCGCGCCGCAGGCCGTGCCCGCCGACGACCACCGCGCATTCCAGGCCTCCCCCCGCCAGGAACCGCCTCGCACCGCCCTCGTCACCACCACCCCCGCCCGGCCTCCCGCCCCGCCCTCCCACACACGCCGTGCCGCAGCGGACACGCCGCCCCGGCACCCGCCCGTACCGCAGCGGACAACCCCACGGCCCCCGCAGCCGCCCCGGCGCCTTCACCCCGTTCGGCCCGACCAGCCCGGGACCGCTTCCAGCGGAAACGCCGCGACCGCCGCCCCGCACGATCCCCGGCCCCGCGCCGCGCACCCGCGCACGGCCCAGCCCTCGGCCCCCTACGACCTGAAGTCGGTCTGCGGCTGGTCGCACGCGGCACCGGCACCCGCCGGCGCGGGAACCCTGTGCGACGCCTACGTCCGCTGAGACGCTGTCCCCGGACATCCCGGCAACGGCCCCCGGCCCGGCAGAGGAGATACATGTGCCGCACGACGATCTGATCGCGGTCTGCGACCACTGCCGTGCCGCCGTCGAGGACGGGGACGGCACGGTGGAGGTGGACTCCGGCGCCGCCGGCCGCGCCCTGGAAACTCTCCGCCAGGGCAAACACCCCCGGCACGTGGTGGCGTGGACGGTGCGGCACCACTCCTGCGGCGAGCCCCCGCCCCACGTCCTCGCGATCCCGGTCGAGCGGATCAGGACCTGGCCGGCCGTGCTGGAGTGGTGGGTGCACCTGAACGGCAAGGAATGGCTGGCGCTGACCGGCTGGGCCAATCTGGTGGCCAGCGCGCTGGACCCGTCCGGCGGGTACAGCGGCCTGCGCCCGGCCCTCCCGCGCGACCCCCGCAGCGGCCCCGTCGGCGACCGCCCCGCCCTCCACTGACCCGCCCCCGTAAGGACCACCTCGGCATCCGGCCGTCGGACCGCACGCCTAGGCCTTTCTCCGTACCCTGCGGTCATGATCCCCTGAACGGCAGCGGATCAAGGGGAGTCGGAGCCGGTGGACAAAGCACGCCTGTACCAGGACGGACAGATCGGGCAGCGGGTCTACGCGTCCGAGATCAGGCACGAGCCCTGGTGGCGCCGGGAGAAAACGCCGCTGATCTGCGCGTTCTGCCTCGCACCCGTCGTCTCCCAGCGGGCCTCGGTGGGCCGCTCGCCGAGGCCCGCCCTGTTCCGGCTCGCCCAGGACAAGCACCACCAGACGGGCTGCCCGCTCAACCCCCGCGAAATCCTGGAGAAAATCGCGCGGGGCGCGCAGGGCATTGCGCACATCCGCGGGGACGAACTGCACCTGGTGCTGCCCGGCGACCTCCGCCAGATCACCGCCGGCCTCCCTCCCGGCACCGCAGACACCCCCGCCCGCCCACCGGCCGCGGTGCACGTCTCCACCGTCCGCCCGCTCCTGCCCCCGCTGATCAACAGTGCTGTCACCATCGCCCGATTCCTCCAGAAACACGGCTGGGACCCCGACGTGACCGCCCGCTTCAAGGTCCGCCGCCCCGGCGAGCGGAAGGCAGTGGACTGGGGCGAGTTCTGCTATGGCCCCACCCCCGATGACCAGGGCCGCCTCCACGCGCTCCTGACAGCCGGGCACAGGCCGCCGCACCCGGTCGCTGTGTACGGGCGCATCCGCGCCGTCGACCACGACAGCAGGCGTCGGCCCGTCGTACGCCTCGACGACGGCGACGGCTTCGCCGTCCGCATCAGGTCCGAACACGCCAGCCTCCTCGACCCTCTCACCGCCGGGAACTACGTCCTGGCCATCGGCACCTGGAAAACCTGGACCCCCCAACGCGGCACGTCCGGACCCGAGTTGCAGATGTTCGCCGATCACCACTGGCAGCTCGCCCACTGGCCCTACGACGACGCCACCGGCCACCACGGTCCTCCCACCTGCCCGCCCCCGCTCACCCCCGCCCAGCACTCCCTCCGCCACACCCGTACCCCGGCCGCCAGCCGCACCTCCCGCCCCCGGCCGCCAGCCCGCCCCGCACCGCCCCGGCCGCAGACCCCAGCCACCCCGACCCCACCCGCCACGAAACCCGCATCCCTTCCCCCGCCACCAGCACCCCGCCCACCAGACACGGCTCGCCCCTCACCCCCGCCGCCACCCTCACAGGCCCCGGCCGCCCCCTCCGTACCCGATCGGCCGACGTACCCGCCCACGCCCCCGCCGCCCCCGGTCCCACCCGCACCGCCTCGCCGGAAGTGGTGGCCTTTCGGCCGCAGTTGACGGCCTGTTCACCCGTCCAGGAGGCAGACACACCGGCCTCCGGGCGGGTCGCACGAACCGGCTGTCTGATTTCAATCCCCAAGTACTGGGTTTGGCGGTGTCTCATCACGGGGGAAGTCGTTGAACTGGGTGTGCCGATTCGCCCCGAGAACCGAGACCGATATCCCGCAGACTGGGAAGCGATCAGCCTCCGTATCCGCACGGTCCGTGCTGCTGGGCGTTGCGAATGCCTCGGTGAATGTGGACGTGGCACTCACATCGGCCGCTGTCCCAACCTCAACGGGCGGCCTGCGTACGGCACCGGCTCCAAGGTCGTCCTGACCGTCGCTCACCTCGACCACACGCCGGAGAACTGCGACCCTGGCAACCTCCGTGCCATGTGCCAGGGCTGTCATTTGCGCTACGACCAGGAACACCACGCCCGGACCCGAGCGCGGGCCCGTCGTACCGCGCTTGAATCCGGCGGGCAGCTCACGTTCGAGACGTAGAGCGATGTCAGGTTCTGACAGGCTGTGCACCCCCGCCACCGACCGAAGGAGCCGCAGTGCCCGCCACCGCGTTCACCCTCCGCTGCTGCCTATGCCACCGTGCCGTCCCCCGGAGCCACGACGTCTACGCGCTCGACGCCGAATGGCAGCGCCGCTTCCCCCACATGCAGGGCACCCTCGCCTGCGAGAAGTGTGCCCTGCACACCACCACGTGGAAGTGCCAGGACCCCGGCACCCGCACCTACGTCACCGGGCACATCCCCGCCGCCAAGGACCGCTGCTTCGACTCCTGGAGCCACGTCGGCCCCGAGGGGCCCCAGCACGCGATGATGTGCCTCCACCCCCGCTCAGCCCTCTTCCAGGGCGGCGAACCCTACCTGCGCGCCCTCATCACACGCCGAAACGTGAAACCGGACCTTGCCGTCGCCATCAACACGGCCCTGCACGACTGGGACCGCGAACACACACTCCTGACACCCGCCCCCCACAGCGAGTTGTCGGCGGCCCGAGCTGCGGTGAGCGCCGGGCCGGAGCACCTCGCCCGGCAGCAGCGGGGAAGGACCACCTGTCAGCGGTAGATCAAGACGGCCGTGACGAAACCGTCGGCGTCCTCACTCCAGCAGGGAGAAGAGGAAGCCGGCGTGAACTTCCCAGGCAGGCGCGCTTGCTGAGGGTGTGTGGTCAGTGCCAGGGCTGGATGTCGTAGATCCGTACCGTGCGCCGCTCGTGGTTGACATGGAGGACTGCGGTGACGAGGGGGCGGACGATCTGCCGGTGGAGGCCGTCGTCGATGCCGTACGGTTCGGTCGAGGTGACCGGGTTCTCGCAGGCGTCGGCGAGCGCGAGGGTGAGCTGCTCGCTCGCGTCGGCAGGCAGGGCGTCCCACACGGTCATCAGGGTCGCGTCGCACAGGAGCTGGTACACACCCTCAACCCTGTCAGGTCAGGCGGCGCCCCGGGACCGGATTCGTGCAGCCTCCGCCAGGACCCGGTCGGTGACGTCGACCCAGTCCCCCGCCGGCTCCTCCCCGCGGGCCTCGGCGGCGGCGATCTCCCGGCCCCGGCGGGCAGCGGCGGCAGTGCGCTCCGCACGGTCCTGCCAGCGGGCGAACACATGGAGGAGTTCACCGGCGGGCGCCCGGTTGATCTCGGCGAGGAACCGGGCCGCGAGAGCGGGACCGCCGAGCGCATTGTGGATGGACTCGATGGTCCAGGTCTGTTCAGTCACCAATGCCTCCGAGCCCTCAGAACAGTGGAGGGTGAGGTAACCGTAACGCACTCGCGGTGCACAGAGGTGGGGTCGGCGCATCCCGCCGGACTCATCCCCACGACCGGGCCCGTCCCCGGCCAGGGAACCGCAATCCCGGGAGCGGCAGGGGGCGTACGACGCGCGGCGGGCGCCCTCGAACGCCCCGGTCCGCCCCCTTCCCGTCCGGTGGCGGAGGGGAGCACGCTGGAGGCGTGTCCCCTGGATCAGACGGCCCGGCCGGCCGGGCCCCCGCGACCACCGAGGCCGACGCGCGGCGGCTGACCGCCGAGCTGCGCGAGGCCCTGGGCGGCGTGCGGGACGCCGTCGTACGCCTCGCCCTCGCCGTGCGCGCGGCGCACACCGCCCGCGCCTGGGAGCCCTTGGGGTACAGCGGGTGGGGAGAGTACGCGCGCGCCGAGCTCTCCCTGAGCCGTGCGCAGGCGTACCGGCTCATCGACATGGCGAACACGGTGACCGCGATCACCGGCGCCGTGCCCTGCGCGACGTTCACGACCGGCTCGACGTCCTCACCGCGGCGATCAGCGCGCGCCTCACGGACGCCGGGCGCGCCGGCCCGCTCTCCGCCGAGGAGGTGCGCGGCGTCGTCCACCAGGCCGTCGCCGACCTGCGCCGCCCCGCCGCCGAGGAGGCCGAGGAGGCCAGTGTCCCGCCGCCGTCGTACGGCGGGACGCCCCAGGAGTGGGCCGACGCCGTCCGGGAGGGGCGCGCGGCCGTCGAGCAGATCGTCGCGACGGCCGGCTCGGTCGGCGCCGCGGCGCTGGAGATCGCGCCGGCCCACCTCACCGGCCGCGAGGCCGCCGAACACGGCCTCGCCCGGTTCGCCGGGGATCTCGGGCTGGAGACCGCCGCCGTCCTGGAGGCCCGGCTGTACGCGATGACCGGCGACCGCCGCGTCCTCGACGTCTGGTGGGGCTGACCACGCGAGGTACTGCACCTACTGGGTGTCAGCAGGTGCAGTAGTGACAGGTGTGCCACCCGTACGAGGCGTTCCCCGCCCGGGACTGCGTCGTTGCAGGGTGCGAGGGCCGCCGTACGGCCACCGCCACGACCCCGAAGGACCGGTGATGACACCCGCTCCCGACGACCAGGACCACGACCAGGAGCTGACGGTGGGCCGACTCCTCGTCGCCCCCTGCGCCATCCCGCTGACAGCGGCCGTGCTCCTGCCCGAGACCCTGCCCCGCCCCCTCGCCCACATCTACGTCTCGGTCCTCGCCCTCCACGCCGCCGGCGTGCCGGTCGGCCCGAAGACGGTCGGGGACCACCTGCACCGCCGTAGGCTGCTCGCGGAGACCGGCGGAACCGCCGCCCTGGCCGCGCTCGCCCAGGCGGCGGACGACATCGCGTCCGAGCGCACTGTGTACACCCCGCTGCCCTGGAGGCTCGTACATGGCTAATGCGCCCGTCCTCGTGTGTCTTGCAGGCGGGGCCGTCATCTTCGCCGGGACGTGCGTCATCGCACCGCGCCGGTACAGCAACTGGCGGCGGTACCAGAACGGACGGCGCCTCTCCGTCCTGTACGCAGCGGTCTCTGCCCTGGCCTCGGCGGCCCAGGTCGTGGTCGCTCCCTACATCCTCAACGACTCGTGGACAGCATGGGTCCCCCCGTGCCTGCTCCTCATCGGCACTGTCAGCCTCGCTTGCCTGGCCGCTCAGCCGAGCATCGGCCCCGACGCCGCCAGGCACGCCGCCGAGAAACTGCACCAGATCATCTGCCAAGCCGCTGCCGAGCTGCGCCGCCCCGCCGACGAACACACGGACGCCGAGCGGACCATCGCGGCGGCCGGCGTCGTCGGCATCGCGGCACTGGAGATCGCCCCCGCGCACCTCTCCGACCGGGAGGCCGCCGCGCGAGGCCTCGGCCGGTTCGCCGACGACATCGAGCTGAGCCTCGCCGCCGTCCTGAGCGCCCGGCTCTACGTGGCCACCGGCGACCGCAGCGTGCTGGACACCTGCCGGGACTGACCGCACAGACCTACTGCACCTACTGAATGGACAGACTGATCTCCAGGGGCGGTCCCGGCCGGGGTGGTGGGGGCTCGGGCCGGTGGGGGTCGGCCACGGGTTTCGTCAGCAGGCAGCCGAACATGTGCGTCCCGCCGGGGAGGGACCTGGTCCTTGACACGGACGTACGTCCGCGCCGGCCCCCGGCTCCGTCAGGCTTGGGCAGACAGGGAGCCGGGGGCCGGTGTGCGGCTGGGCCGCCGGGGTGGTGGACGCCGGCCCGGCCGCTAACCCGCTTCCCGGGCGGGGGGGCACCCGGGAAGCGGGAGTTCATCGCCTCTCAGGCGGGCTGCGCCAGGACGTCGCCGCAGGACGGCTTCCACCGGCCGTCGCGGGTCCCGGTCACCGTTCCCCGCCTTCGCGGGGGCGGGGGATGCGGCTCAGGGCCGCGTAGTGGGCCCGGGTCCGGGCGTGGAGGTCGCCCACGGCCTCGCGGGCGAGACGGGTCCGCTCCTGCCCCCGCGGCCCGGGGTCGGCCGCGGCGCCCAGCAGGACCATCAGGCGGGCCCGGAAGTCGGCGAAGTCGGCGTCGGTGAGAGAAAGACGTCCCTCCGGCGGGGCGGACGGGAACCGCGGCAGCAGGCAGGCCGCACAGCGGCAGCGGGCGGGGCGGGCGAACGCGCGCCGGGCCCGGTAGCCCAGCAGGCGCAGCCGGCGGGCGCGCCGGGAGAAGGCCGTGGTGGTCATGCGCACGGTTCCTCCGGTTCCTCTCCGGGGTCGTCGAGGCCGTGCGTGATCTCCAGGACGGCCGCGGTCATAGGGTCCCCGGCCGCGCGGACCCGGGAGGTGTGCCCGGTGACGCGCAGGCCCGGACCGGGCAGGTCCTCGCGCTCGTGGACGGCGGCCAGGAGCGCGGCTGCGGCGTGCAGGGGAAGACAGGTCCCGGGCACGTGGACGGGGAGTCCGGCGGCGGTGACCGCCGCCGTGCCCGGGCGGGGGGTGGGGGTGGGGGTCATCTCGTCTCCAGGGACAGTTCCGCCCAGATCGTCTTGCCGGTCGCGGCCGGGGTGCAGCCGCAGGCCTCGCAGAGGGCGTCCACGAGGCGCAGCCCCCAGCCCGATGACGACTCGGTGTCCGCCGTGCGGCGTGCGGCGGTGACGGCCAGGGGGCGCCCGGTGTCGGTGACCTCAATGCGCAGGCGGCCCGAGCCGGGGCACGGGGCGAGGCAGAGCGTCACCGGGCGGGTCCCGGCCCTGCCGGTGCAGCCCGCGTGGAGCACGGCGTTGGTCACCAGTTCCGAGGTGACCAGCACCGCGTCCTCCGACGGGCCGGCGGGCACGTGCCAGTCGGCCAGACATCGGCGGACCCACCGGCGGGCGGACGAAACAGCATGATCATGCTGTTCCACGGTGAAAAAAAGAGGGCGCTGAGCGGTAAGGGGAGAGGTCACTGCGTACTCCGGGATCGGCGTACAGGGTCCACAAGGGCATAACACGCCCTTGTGTGGCCGATTCTTCCCCTGCCTGTGATCCTCGTATAGGACAGACGATGTGCCATGTTGAACGATTAACTACCAGCCGGTAGTGATGGGGGTGTCCCGTGCCCGTCTCCGATCCCGAGACCCTGCGCCTCCTCCTCTCACGGGCCCGCTCCCGGTGCAGCCCCGCCGCCTACCCCGGCCTCCCCTCCCTGCGCCTGGCCGCAGGCCTGCGACCCGAGCCCCTGACCGGCCCCGCCCACCGCGGCCTGTCCCAGCTGGAGGTCGACCTCCTCGCCGGCCTGCCCCAGCGCACCACCGGACGCCTCGAACGCGGCCTCATCTCCTCCCCCACCGACAGCACGCTGCGCGCCGTCGCCCGGGTCCTGCACTACACCGAGACCGACTGGGGGGCCCTGTGGCTGGCGGTCTACGGCCAGCAGCCCTCCCCCAGCGCCGCCCTCCACCCCGGCGAGGCCTCCGCCGTGCCCGCCCTGTGGCACCGGATCATCGCGACCACACCCCTCGCCGCCTACATCTCCGACCTGGCCTGGGACGTCGTCACCCACAACGACAGCGCCGCACGCCTGTGGGGGACAATGCCCCCCAACATCATGCTGTGGATACTCGGCGACAGGACCGCACGCGACACGACCATGATCGACTGGCATGGCCACTGGGCACCCCTGGCCGTCTCCCAGCTCCGCAACGCCCTGCACGCCCACCCCCGCCACCGCCGGCTCCGCGACGTCCGCGACACCGTGCTGCGCGACGACACCGTCCGCGCGCTCTGGCGCGAACGCCGCGACCCCTACCTGCACCCCGACGGCGACAGACGACGGATGCGCCACACCACCACAGGACGCGAGATCACCATGGACTCAGCCGCCGCGGAACCCCTGGGAGCCCCCGGCTGCCGCGCGATCTTCATGGACTGGAGGAACCAGGACTGATGCCCCTGTACTGCTGGCCGCCCGCCGCCGTCGACGCCGACCACACCGTCACCACCGCCGAGATCCTCCACGAGTTCAGGACCAGCCACCCCCACGCCCCCTTCCTGCACCGCATCGACGCCATAGCCGCCTCCACCCGCATCCGCTCCCGCCGCTGGCACCAGCCCCTGTCCGCCGCCTGCGCGCCCGGCCGCTCGGCCCTGGAACTGATCGGCACCGCCCAGGCACGCACCGCCCTCACCGACGCCGGCCTCGACCCCGCCACCGCCGAACGGGCCATCACCGCACTGGAACACGCCCCCGCCCGCCGCACCATCTCCGAACGCACCGCCCCCGCCTGGCACGCCGTCCGCGAACACGCCGCCCGCGCCACCGCCCGCGCCCTGCGCAACGCCTCCCTCACCCCCACCGACATCGACGTCCTCATCACCAGCAACAGCACCACCCCCGCCCTCCCCGGCCTCGACATCGCCCTCCTCAACCAGCTCGGACTGCGCCCCGACACCACCACCTACCCCTTCACCACATGGGCCTGCGGCGCCACCACCCGCGCCCTCTCCCTCGCCGCCCAGCTCACCACCGCCAACCCCGACCTCATCGTCCAGATCACCGTTTCCGAAGCCCTCAGCACCACCTACCAGCCCGCCGACGACACCCTCGACTCACTGCTGTGCCGCCTCCTGTTCAGCGACTCCGCAGGCTCCGTCACCGTCACCGGCCGCCCCCGCCACGGCACCTGGCTGCGCCTGGACGCCGCCCACCACGCCACCCTCCCCGCCACCGCCGACCACCACCAACTGCTCTCCCGCGCCGACGGCGTCCACTTCCGCATGGACCGCCTCGGCCCCCGCGCC
Organism: Streptomyces sp. AMJ-169; assembly: GCF_055597585.1. NCBI lineage: Bacteria > Bacillati > Actinomycetota > Actinomycetes > Kitasatosporales > Streptomycetaceae > Streptomyces > Streptomyces sp. AMJ-169. Next base: position 64,187 of record NZ_JBVLTJ010000024.1, on the reverse strand, counting down.
CTCCAGGCCGGCCTCCCCCCCATCTGGCAATGGCTCACCGCCCGCCACGGCCCCGCCTGGACCCCGGACCTCCTCCTCGCCCACCCCGGCGGCACCCGCGTCCTGGAACACATGGCCCAGACCCTCCCCACCGGCTGGCCCCCCAGCCTCCTCACCCCCACCTGGACCGCCTACACCAGCGGAAACAGAGGCGGCGTCAGCGTCCTCGACCTCATGGCCCGCGCCCACCGCGACACCCCCAAACCCGGATCCGCGACCGTCCTGTACTGCGCCTCACCCGGACTCCACATCACCGCCCTCGACGGCGAAACCCTCTAGAGAGCACACCCGATGGCACACACACAGGAAAGAGCCCAGGAAACCCGGCGCCGCATCCTCCACGCCGCCGGCGAACTCTTCTCCGACCACGGATACGCAGGCACCTACATGTCGGCCATCCTCACCAACGCCGGCGTCACCCGCGGCGCCCTCCAGCACCACTTCCCCCACAAATCCACCATCGCCGAAGCCGTACTCGCCTCCCAGCAGGCCGCCCTCATCCCCCCCGACGACCCCCTCCGCCTCCAGGCCCTCATCACCCTCACCCACACCTACGCCACCACCCTCCAGACCGACCCCGTCCTGCGCGGCGCAGTCCGCCTCTCCACCGAACCCGGCCCCTACTTCACCCCCGAGCCCTACCAGCTCCCCATGACCGTCATAGCCGAACTCCTCGGACAGGCCGGCTCCCACGGCGAACTGCTGCCCGGGATCGACCCCGCAGCCAGCGCCCGCTTCATCGTCGGCTCCTTCACCGGAACCCAACTCCTCTCCCAGGCCCTCAGCGCACGAGCCGACCTCACCGACCAGATCACCATCATGTGGCACCACCTCCTGCCCGCACTCGCCCACCCCGGCCTGCTCCCCCGACTCCACACAGGAACAGACCACACATAGCCGGCCGGACAGCCGGCCGTGCGCCCGGCACGAGGCACCGCGGCGCCACCGGCGGCGGTACCGATCCCCAGGCCTCGAGCGGCGCCACACGCCCGGTACGGGGCGGCACGGCGTCCCGGACGCATTTGCGGCCGATGCGTGTCCGGGGCGTCGTCTCCCGCCGTGAGCTTGTTGTTGAACGTCGCCGCCAGGGGAAGCAGCCTTGGCCACCGCTTGCTTGGGACTTGGTGTCGCAGGAAGCTACTCGGATGACCAACGTAGATCCCCGGGCTGTCATCGCGCGCGCCGTGTACGCCCTGGAGCCGGGGGCGGCCTATCCCCGAGTTCTGCCTCCCGAGTTGGCTCCCTGGTACTGCGCCACCGGAGACGGCGGCCACTGCATCGCGGTTGTGGTTCAGAGCCTCGTAGGTGAGGAGATCGACCCCGACCGAAGTCTGATTGCGCTCCCGGTCAGGACCGTCCTCCGAGTGGGCTGGAGGATGCGCGACGGATACGTGGTCTGCGACGTTCCGTATGGTGACGGGGGCGCGGGCGGCGTCGGGAACGACGACGAAGAGTTCGACGGCCTACGGGACGACGAGTTCTGACGTCGGTCGGCAGGCCCGCGGCCGGGCGTGGTGGGCTTTGCGGTGCCGGGCCCTGGTTCACGCATGGTCACCCCGCGTCGTCTGGAGTCTTTCGGTGGGTGGTGCCGAGGATGACGGCTTCGACGGCTTCGGCCAGGCTGATGCTGTGGTCGGTGGCGCGGGTGCGGGCCTGGTGGACGAGGTCGGCCGGGAGTCTTACCGAGATCTGCTTGCGGGCCGGGCGGCGGTGGCCGGGGATGTCGCCTCGGGCGATCTGTTCGAGGGCTTCCCGGACCGCGAGGGTGCGGTCTCCGCAGGCGTCTATGCGGGAGAGAACGTGCTCGTCGAGGCGGAGGGTGAGGGGGGCTTCAGGCATCGGGGTGTCCCTCGCTGTAGCCGCGGTCGGCGTAGACGGAGGCCAGGGGCCTGTCGTCCTTCATCCGCAGCAGTTGTTCGGCCTGGATGCCGATGTTCTCCATCACCCAGGTGTCGGATTTGCTGCGGGCGATGGTGCGGACCAGGTCCCGGGTGAGCAGGACGCTGTGGGCGCCGTGGAAGCGGTTGTGGCGGACGGTGGAGCTCATCATGCGGGGCAGGTCGCCCTCGAGGGCGACGACGGGCAGCAGGTCGTGCTCACGCCTGTGGATGCGGGGGGTGTCGCGCATGGTGAGGTAGCGGTGGTAGCCGTCGACGATCTCGTAGACGTCCTCGTCGGGGAGGTAGTGGGCGACGACGGGCTGGGTGAAGCCGTCCTGCCACACCGAGGTCCGCAGGAGGCGGCGCCTGCTCGGGGTCATCTGGTTGGGGTTGTAGTTGTTGGCGCGGATCATGCCCATCGGGACGGCCTGGACCCGGTAGACAGGGCTGTCCGAGGGCGCGCCCGCGCGGGGCGTGTGCAGCGGGAGGACCTGCTGGACGGGGGTGTCGGGGCCCGGTTCCTCGTGCCAGTGGGGGGTGTCGGCGGGGGGTTCGATGTCCACGGCACCGGTGCCGAAGAAGTACCGGGCGGCTCCGGTCAGCTGGAGGAGGCGGCGGAATTCGTCGGGTTCCATGCCCAGTTGCCGCATGGTCCACCTGGGTGTCATGCCGGAGTCGATGAGCAGGGCGACCAGGCGGGACATCAGCTCTTCGTCGTGCTTGCCGCGGGCCTGGTTGTGGCGGACGGTGGAGGCTTTGAGCTCGTCGTCGTCCTTGCCGCGCAGGACGACGACGGGCAGCAGGTCGTTCTCCCGCTCGCGGATGCGGTCGGATTCCCGCACAGTGCGCCAGCGGTGGTAGCCGTCGACGATCTCGTAGATGCCGGTGGCCTCGTCGTGGACGGTGACGACGGGCTGGGTGATGCCGTCCACCCACATCGAGTTCTCCAGGCCCGTCAGTTCCGGAGGCGCGACCCGGTTCGGGTTGTAGTTGTTCGCCCGGACCTGGTCCAGCGGGATGGGCCGCACGTCGTAGACGGGGCTGCGGAACGGCTGCTGCTGCTTCTTCGCGCGGGTGGCCGCCATTACAGGGTCTCCTTCAGCTTCTCCAGGGCCTGGACCCTCTGGGTGTGCCTGATCTTGGTCTGGCCGAAGCCCATGCCCTTGAGCTGCCAGTCGTTGCGCAGGAAGCAGATGGCCATGCGCCGCCAGTCCGGGATCTCCGCGGCCGGCCCGCGGCCGGAGAGGTCGTCGGGGTAGCGGGAGAAGCGCACGATCTCCATGGGCGTCTTCCGCTTCCGGTTGTCCCTGGGCGCGCCCAGGAACTCGACCGCGGCGTCCTCGGGCGGGTTCTCCCGGAGGCTGGCCGCGGTGCCTTCGGTCAGGGCGCCGCCGGTGACGGTCCAGTACCGCATGGTGGTGCGGATCTTCGGGAGCATCTCCTCGCGGCGTTCCTCGGGGAGGGTCTTCCAGAGGAAGACCGCGTAGGACTTCCAGGTGTGGCCCTCGGGGAGTGTGACGTTCTTGGCGCCCATGGCACCGGTGCCGCCGTAGATCGCGGTGAAGTTGGCGCCGTTGACCCGGCCGACGAGGCGGCCCCAGGTGTCCGGCTCGATCTCCCGGTAGAGCTTGAGGTTCTCCTGGCCCTCGCCGCGGAAGGGGCTGGCCACCCGCATGTCGCCCAGCGGGACACCGGCGAGGTGGAAGAAGTCGTAGAGCTCGTTGTAGGGCCACTGGTGGTCCCCGTTCGCGGTCCAGACGTCCTCCACGTTCCAGTCGTGGATCGGGTAGGCGTTGTAGACGCCGTCGCTGATGCGGGTGGTCCACCGGTAGGACTGCCACATCGCGTGTTTGTCCTCGCGGTGGATGGCCCCCTGCCGGTGGAGGGACTCCTGGGTGCGGATCCCGACGAGGACGGCGGTGCGCCCGGCGCCGCAGCGGCGGTGCAGCCACCGGGAGACCTGTTCCTGGAATGTGTAGTCCCACACGCCGTCGTAGGCCGGGAAGCCTTCGGGGAGGTTCCCGGTGTGCAGGACGCCCGGGGCGTCGGGCAGGGGGCGGACCCAGATGTCCTGAAGCTCCGGGTCCCACGGCTTCCAGTGGCTCTGGTACATCGACACCTCGCTGATCACGGCCATGGGCAGGCAGATCCAGACGGGGTCGATGAGGTCCGGGTTCGAGGTCATGACCTCGGTGACGTAGTCGGTGGTGGCCTGGTACTGGGCCTCGTAGTCGAAGTGGACCACGGTGATCTTCTTCGTGATGCCGTGCTCGCGCATGTAGGCGAGGGTCGCGTGGAGCATCACCCCGGAGTCCTTGCCGCCGGAGAACGCGAGCACCACGTTGTCGAAGTCCCGGAAGACGACGGCCAGGCGCCGCCGGGTCGCCTCCCAGACGTCGATGCCCTTGCTCTTCTTCACCAGGGTCCTCCTCCTTCGGTTGCGGTGCGGGGGCCGGGGTGCGGGGCCCGCACCCCCACTGTATCCCATTTCGGGATACAGGCTTACAGGATTCCGGACGGGTCGATCTCCCGGCGCATCAGCTGCGCCAGCCACCCCTTCCTGCGCAGGTTGCGGGCGATGAGGACGTCGATGCCCAGGTCGGAGGTGTGCGTCGTGTACACGAGGGCGTTCTTCTGGCCCAGGCGGCGGATCCGGCTGCGGGCCTGCTCGGTCTGCCCGAAATCGAAGGGGAGCGAGGCGAAGTGCGCCGAGCTGACGTGCTGGAGATTCAGACCGAAGCTGCCGGTGCCGTAGGTCACCAGCAGCGGCAGGCGCTCGGCGCGGAAGCGGGCGAAGATCCTCTCGCGCTGCGGGGCGGACGTGTCGCCGGACATGACGAGGTGCTCGCCCGTGAGACCAGCGGCGATCGCGGCCTGCTCGTCGCGGTACTGGCAGAAGACGACCGTGTGCCGGCCGTCGACCCGTTCGGCGACCGAGGCGCACTTGACGGGGCAGCAGGCGGCGGTCTTCTTGAGGTTCCCGAGCATGCGGTAGAGCGCGATCTCCTCGCCGTACCGTTCCCAGGCCGCGAAGAACTCGTCGCGCTCGCTCTCATACGCCGCACGGGCCGCGGCGCCGACCTCGTGGGAGACCTCGAGTTCGGCCTCGGGCAGGCCGAGGTCCAGGCGCGCCTCGAAGATGTAGGCCTGCATGAGACTGCGCAGGTGCGCCACGTTCGGTTCGTAGACCTCGAACCAGGCGCGGCGGCCGCGGCCGGGGTCGGAGCGCTCGGTCAGGGTGAAGTAGCGGTAGCGGAAGTGGCGGTCGCTCGTGCCGAGGATCCTGGGGTGGAGCCAGTCCATCTGCCGTTTGACGTCCCACAGGTCGCGCGTCAGGGGCGTGCCGTTGAGCGCGAGGGCGTACGCGGCGTGCCGGCGCAGTTCGAGCATCCTCTGGTGCCGCCGGGTCCAGCCGTTCTTGATGAAGCTCGACTCGTCGGCGACGATCAGCAGCTTCCGGCTCGTCCGCGCCCATGCGAGGGTGTCGAGGTAGACGCGGTCGGACTGGGAGAGGGTCTGGTAGCCCAGGTAGCGCACGGGCACGTCGCAGCCCCAGCGCCCGACCTCGTCCTGGACGGTGGACAGCACGGAGTGGGGAGCCACCCACAGCACCGCGTCGACCCGCCCGGCGCGGGCCCGGTGATTGGCCAGCTCGACCGCGACCCGCGACTTGCCCATGCCCTGTTCCATGAAGACCGCGCCCGCCTTCAGCCGGGCGAAGCGGCGCAGGGCGCCGCTCTGCTCGATCGTCAGCCCCGGCAGCCCGGCCGCCCCGTCCGTGTCCCCCGTCACCGCTGCGCGTTCCTCTCCTGCTCGTCCGCCCGATGCCCTGCCGCATGGGTGATGCCGGTGATGCCGGGGCCGGGCCGGCCGTCACCGGGGTCCTGGCCGGCGTCGCCGGTGTCCCACTCCTCGGGGATGCCGAGGTCGCCGTCGAGGAGCTCGGCGTCGATCTCCACCGTGACGGGGCCGAGCGGTTCGGGGACGCGCCGGTGGGTGCCGGGGACGGGTTCGGTACGGGCCCAGGAGGCGGTGGCCTCCACGAACCGCGCGGCGGACAGGGTCCGCGTGCCGCCCCCGGGAAGGCGGAGCCGGAACTCCCAGCGGTCGGGGAAGTGCCAGGCGACCGTGCCGTCGCGACGGGTGCGGCACATCGTCCCCGGGTGGAAGACGACCGCCTGCGGGTCCTGCGTCTCCCAGCCGAAGCGGCACATGCTCGCGTCCGTCACCCGCCTGACCCGGGAGGGGTCGAAGACCACCCGGTGCCACCGCTCCCGCGCCACCGCCAGCGACTCCCCGGGCCGCTCCAGCGGGCGGGCCCGGTCCTCGGCGACTTCCGCGGCCGCCACCGTGATCCTGCCCGCGCCCCCGTGCAACAGCAGCTGCGGCATGTCGGGCGCGACCAGCAGCGTCACGTATCCGGGCCGGTGGCGCACGGCCATCCCCCGGCGGTGGCGCAGATGCAGCCCCTCCCACCGGGAGCACCGCAGCATCACCCGCACGTGGCCGGCCAGGCGCTCCCCGAAGACGCTGAACACCTCGTCGTCGACGTCGGCCTCGGGGACGTCGATCTCGTTCCACGCCCCCCGCCGCCAGGGGGCGGGCGGCAGGTAGAGGCGGGGGCCGGGCTCCCCGCGCCGTCCTGTGGTGCGGTCGGCGTGCATCTCCTGCGCCGTCACCCGCCGCACCCGCCGCCCGTCGGACACCACGAAACTCCACCCGCCGTGGAACCTCAGCTCCACCACCGCGCCGGCCGACTCCTCCTCAGCGCCATCGCCTGCACCGGCGGTACCAGGGTGCACGGCGGTCAGGGCCGCGGGATGGGTGAAGACGCAGCCCTCCCACCGCGAGCCCCGCAGCGTCACCACGGCATCCCCGTCCCGGCCGGTCCCGACCTCGCCACCGGGAAGCGTGAAGCTGTTGAAGCCGTTCGGGTCGAACCCCGCGGCCTCCTGCTCCGGGGTGCGCGGGGCGAGGCCCCCTCTCCCGGCGAGCATCACCAGCCCGGACACCGAGGTCTCGCGGTGATCGATGAACCAGCGGGCCGTACTCACCTCCCGCACCGCCGCCAGCGCCGTCGCGGCGGCCTCCCTCCTCCCGGCCGCCGCGGCCGCCCGGACCGCAGCACGCTGCCCGCTCCCGTCCCCGGCGGACCCGTCCCCGTCCCCGGGCCCGTCCGGGGCCAGGTCCCGGTGGAGGCCGTCGACGAACTCCTTCAGCCGCGAGAGGAGGCCGTGACGGATGGTCCCGGCCCAGGCGACCTCCCTGGGTGTGCCGCGGAGTTCGGGCAGCCCCTCCAGCCGGGCGGCCTCGGCGGCGGCCCGGCGTTCCTCCTCGCGCTCGCGGTCCCGCTCCTCCTGCCAGCACGCGTGGCACAGACGTTCCCGCGTCTGCTCCCACGCGGCGCGCTGTTCGCGCGCGCGGCTGTTCCCGAAGAGGTCGACCGTCTCCGGGTGACCGCAGGAACGGACGATCTGATGGCGCGCCATCACCACTCCCGCGGCACGCTCAGGCCGCCGATCACGCGGGCGGCGCCGCGGGCCCAGGAGACCCAGTCGTAGATGTCGGTGCTCCGGTCGTCCTTCACGGCGAGGCGCTGGCGGCGCCGCAGCACCTCCAGCGCCCGCTCCGGCCCGCCCAGCAGGGTGATGTGCTCCTCGCCCATCCCCTCCAGCGTGACCGGGACGACACCGGCGAGCCGGACCCCGAACTCAATCACCGGGGGCATGGGCAGGTGCCCGGCCGCCGCGACGGCCCGCCCGTGCAGGAGCTCCGCCGTGCGGCCGCGGTCGTCGCCGTATCCGTCCGCACGCGCCTCCCGTCCGGCCGGGTCCGTCCACAGCAGGTCGTACCACGCATCCCCGCCGGCCGGACGGGGCGCGCGGTACTCCGTCCAGCGCGCAAGGACCGTCAGATCGAGGCGCTCGCCCCCGGTCCGCAGGATCTCCGGGGCGGCATCGGTGATCGCGTGGTACGCGCGGCGGGTCGGCGTGCCCCCGTCGAAACCGTACATCCGCAGCATGGGACTCCTCTTTTCTTTGTCCGCGTTCACGGCGCCCGCCGGGCACCGTGAACTCTTGCGATAACGCAAGAGACACTAGCGGCTCCATTTCGGTACCGCAAGAGACTGTCTATAGTCGTCCCCATGAGCGCCGAATCCGAGCCCCCGCCGACCCCTCAGACCTCCCCCGGCGCCCCCCCGCCGCAAGCCGCGTACGCCACCGCCACCGAGCTCGCGCGCCTGGCCGTCGCCAACGGCTGGGCCGAGTCGATGACCCGCCAGCGCGTCATGCAGCTCGCCGACACCGACCCGCACTGGCCCGTCCCCCGCACCGAGTGGAAACGCGTGGGCGCCTACTGGCAGATCCCCCTCGACGACCGGCTCACCAGGTACTTCACCAACCGCACGAGCCAGCCCGGCCCCAAAGGCTGGACATAGCCACCACCACCCCGCCAGGAACGGAGGAGGAAGCGAACACCTCCGGTCCACCACCCTCAATCGGAGAACCCGCCATGCCCCTGGTCACCGTCACCCTCCACCAGGGCCCGCTCGACGGCTGGGCCGTGGACGTCGACCCCGCGGACCCCGACCCGTGGATCGCGATCATCAGCGACCACGGCACATACCCCGCAGGCCGCTCCCTCTACGCACCCGACCAAGACGGCCACTGGACCTGGCAGTACGACCTGCGGCCCGAAGACCTATGAAAGGCCAGCAGCATGATCGACCTCAACGCCACCTACACCGGCCGCCTCAGCAGCGATGAAACGCCACGCGAGTTCACCGCCAGGCTGAAGGAGCGCACCACCCGTAGCGGAGAGCGCCGCATCACCGCCCAGATCATTCCCTTCCTCGCCGACACACTCGACGCCATCACCGACGACGGCGACCGCATCGCCTGCCTGAACATCCTCCACGGCGCCATCATCGTCATCAACGACACCGCCAGCGCCGACTGGGAGGGCGACCCCTTCACCCGCGAAGGCGGGCGGTTGCGCACCACCTACAGCGGCGGCGTCCCCGGGGTCACCGTCGAAGACGTCCTCGACCTCGCCGCCCAGATCCGCACCCAGCTCTCCACCGACGAGGAGAAGCCGTGACCAGCAGGCCTTTCGACGACATCGAGCAGGAAGTGGCCGAGGAAGTGGCCCGGGCCATCGAAGAGGAACGGCGCGACGCGCTCAGCAGAATCAAGTCCGGCGCAACGTACCGATACCGACACGGAGGCCACTCGGACATCGTCGTCACCGAAGTCGACAAAACGCGCGGGTACGTCTGGTGGCGGCTCCCGGACGAGCCCGACGACGGCTTCCGGACCCCGTACTGCGACTCCTACCGGACCCGGCACTGCGTCGATTTCCTGACGGCGTACGAGCTCAAGAGCCAGGGATAGCCTGATGAAGACCAACGGCCTGCCGCTGACCGTGCGTCGGCGGTCACTCCCCTTGGCCCGGTCCCTTTCCATCATGGTCAGCAGGAACCGGCACGCGTACCCGAACCATGGCGGCGAGGGAGCTGACACTCACCAGACCGATCCAGGCGGCCAGTTCTGCGCTGGTGATCTCGAACCGTGTGAGGAGACCCGTACTGACGATGAGCAGTCCCACGGAGGCGACGAGGCCGATCACTGCTCGGTCCTGCCGCTTCCTGAGCATTTCCGATTCGGTCATGCCACGCGTCCCCTTCGTGTGATTCGGCCCCGCGCGCCCATGCCCGGAGCGGGCGGGTCTCAGTGCCGACCTTCACTACCAGTCGGATCACCACCTGCGGGTCGCTTCCACACAGGCCCACCCATCCGAGGTACGTCTTGCGGGGTGCTGCGTCGCTGGCCCACTCCCCGGTGACGGGCCGGGTCCCGGCGGTGCCGTCGGGGGAGGCGGCGACGGCGGCCGTCGCCTCGGGCCGGGTCGCGAACGCGGCCGTCCGCCGGTACTTGGCCACCACCCGTGCCTGCGCGGGGGAGTTGAACCGCGCCGCGTCGAACTCCACGTCGAACGCCACCACAGCGGTCGGGGAGATCGCCGCGAGCGCGGCCCGCAGCTCAGCCGGCGTCTGGGGCCCGTCCGTGGCCTCCAGACGGTACGGGTTCGCGTACGTCGACGGGGCCGGCCCGTACGGCAGTGCGCTCATGTCCTCGACCCCTCGGCCGTCGGTCGCGTGCGCCTCCCACGGTACGCGCCCGTTCCTGCCCGAGGACTGGATCGAGCGGAAACGGCTCAACCCGCCGAGATGCCCCGCAAGCCCACTCAGGGAGACATCGGGAACATGCCCTGGCCTGGGCCGCTCCCGTCCCGTCCCCCTGATCCGCTGACTGGGACGTAGCCGGGGAAGCGCTTACGGAGGCGCGTGAAGCGGGTCTGCGCCTGGCGCCGGCCGAGGAGACCGAGATCGGCGGCGATCTGGTCCCAGGTACGCCCCTTGGCCCGCGCGTGGTCGATGAGGTGGAGCTCCATCGAATCAACCCGCCGGCGCGCGGACTCCACCAGGGACAGGCCTGCGGCGAGGTCTTCGCCGTCGACCGGCGTCTCGTGGTCGAGGAGACGCCGGTCGGTGCGCTCGACGTGGAGTGCCAGGCTGATGTCCTCCAGAGCCTCGCTGCTGGTGATGCTCTTTCCCCTGCCATGCCGGCGGGACAAGCGCTCGATCGCCTCGGCCGTTCCGGATTCCATGCCGTCATCATAATGATGACGGCATGGGTCTCCGGCCTGCCCGCCGCGCCGGAGCGGCAGGGCGCGACGGCGCCCCGGACGCGTTGCGGCCCATGCGCGTCCGGGGCGCCGTCTCCCGCCGTGAGGGGTGCCGCGTCGGGGGGCGCGGCCGGCGGGGCGGGGATGGTCAGTGGTGGCGGGTGAGGGGGCAGGTCAGGAGGGCGGACGCGATGACGGCGGCGGCGACCAGGACGACGTCGACGGCGACGCCGAGGCGGGAGCGGCGGCGGGCGTGACGGGGCGTCACGGCCGGGTGTCGGCGGTGTCGATGTCGGCCCATACCGTCTTTCCCAGGGGGCGGCTGGCGGTGCCCCAGCGGTCCCACCCCCACCGCAGGGCGATCGTGTCGATGAGGCGCAGGCCTCGCCCGGAGGTGTCGCCGGGGCCCGGGTCGCGCAGCTGGGGGACGCGGCCGGGGGTGCGGTCGCGGACGGCGAGGCGGACGCGGCCGGGCTCGGGCCGCTCGATGGTGATACGGACCCGGGGGCCGTCGGCGTGGAGGACGGCGTTGGTCACCAGCTCCGACAGCAGGAGCGCCGCGTCGTCGGCGACGGTGGCGGGCAGGCGCCAGGTGGCGAGGACGACGCGGGCCAGGGCGCGGGCCTCGCCGATCGTCTCGGGGGTGCGGGGGAGGGTGACGCTGTAGCCGGGGTGGCCGCTGGAGCGGGGGCGTGCGGCGGCGGTCGCGCGGACTCTGATCACGGTCATGTCCGTGCCCCCGGGGCGGCCGGCGGGGCGGGGCGGGGGGCCCACTGCCGGTAGGCCAGCAGCAGGGCGCGGCACTGTATGGCGAGGTCGTAGGCGCACCCGGCGCCGCGTTCGTACGCGCGCAGGTGGTGCACGGCGCCGGCCGTGGCGTGGTCGGCCGCCTCCGCCCAGCCGGACGTCATCGAGGGCAGCAGCGGCTGCACCTCGCAGACCAGGAGTCCGACATGGCCGGCGAGGAGGTCGAGGTGGGGGCCCTGGTAGGCGGGCGGCGGGCCGGGCTGCGCGGCGAGGACGGCCTCGCACGTCGCGGCGATCGTCTCGACGTCGGCCGGGCACGCCGGCACGCCGCCCCTCGGCATCAGTTCCTCTGTCGTCACGGCGCCTCCCTTTGCGCGGGGTCACGTCTCCACCTCAGCAGCGGCCAGGAGGCGGAATCGATGCCAGCGCGATGCAAGTCCGATGCAATTACCGCGCGGAAACCGCCCGTTGGGGTGGAGCGGGTCCGTCTGCGGGCAGGAGAGCCGGGGGAGGAGGTACGGTCGCCGTACCCCTCGCTGCCTCGGATGTCACCCGGGAGCCGGTATGACCGACAGGACCCCCAATCAGCTGTTACGCGCGGTGCGTGACGGCGAACTCCAGCTGTCGCGCACGGAATTCGCGCGGCTGGTCGTCGACACCGGCACGGCGATGGGCGAGACGGTGGGGTGCACGGCGCGGCTGGTCGCGGCGTGGGAGGACGGCGACGTCCTGATGCCGAAACCGGTCTACCGGCGCATCCTGCGGGAGCTGACCGGCCGGGACATGGCCGCGCTGGGCTTCGGCCGCCGTGAACGCCCCTCCCCTGCACGGACCGTCCGGACGGCCGGGGCGGACGAGCTGGCCGGGGCGGACGGGATCGAGGGTGAGGGTGAGGTGGGCGAGGTGCTGAACCGGCGGGAGCTGGTCGCGGGGGTGGCGGCGGGCGCGGTGCTGTCGCTGGTCTCCGCCGGGAACGACCGGGAGCGGGGGCCGGGGCGGATCGGGGCGGACTCGGTCGTCGCGGTGCACCGGGCGGTCGCGGAGATCTACGACCACGATCACGACCACGGGTCGGCGGCCCTGCGCCGGGAGGCCTCGCAGGCCCTGCACACGGCCTACTCGTGGCTCCAGCACGGCACCCTGACCGAGACGACGGGCCGTGAGCTGCGGTCGGCGGTGGGGGCGTTGTCGATCGCCACGGGGTGGCTGTCGTACGACTCCGGCCGCCCGGCGGACGCGGCCTCGCTGTACGCCGAGGCGCTGGCCGCCGCGCGGATCGCCGGTGACGTCGAGCTGGAGGCGCACGCGTTCGGCTGCATGGCGCTGCTGGCGCACGCGTCCGGCCGACCGCGCGAGGCGGTGGCCGCCGCCCAGGGCGCCCAGCACGCCGCCGGCCGGGTGGGCTCACCGCGGCTGCTGTCGCTGATGCACATGCGCGAGGCCCGGGGCTGGGCCCTGATGGGCGACGCCTCCGCGACGGACCGGGCGGTGGTGCGCGCGCACCACCGCTACGCCGAGGGCCCCACCGGCGCCGACCCCTCCTGGCTCGGCTTCTACGCGCCGGGCGAGCTGGCGGGGCTGGAGGCGCTGGCGCGCGCGGACCTGGGCCAGCACGAGCGGGCCGCCGCCGGGGCGGAACAGGCGGTGCTGCTGCACGGGACGGCGTTCGCCCGCAATCGCGCCCTGTACACGGCGGACATCGCGATCCAGCATGCGGTCAGGGACCGGCCCGACCCCGAGGCGGCGGCCGAGGCGGCCGGACGGACCCTGGCGTACCTCCCGGACGTCCGCTCGGACCGGCTGCTGCGCTCGCTGCGCGACGTCGCGGGCGCGCTCCAGCGCCATGCCCGCGTCCCGGAGGTCGCCGGCTGGATCGAGCAGTACCGCACCGCCACCACCACCGCCGTCTAGAGAGAGGGACCTGGGCGTGACCACCCCGAGCACCCGCGCCGACATCGTGATCCGCACCTACGGCCCCAGCCAGATCACCCCCCTGATCAACACCCTCGCCGACGTGTGGGCCGACGCCCACCCCGAGATCGCCGACGCCCCCGGCGACGACCCCTACGGCCTGTCCGTCGACGGCCTGCGCCGGCAGATCCCCGGCCACGCCTCGGCGTTCGCCGAGGGGTTCACACTGGTCGCCGCCTACGCCCACGGCTCGATGATCGGGTTCGCCTACGCGTTCCCGTGCAGCCCGGAGTACTGGTTCGGGCACGACCTCCTGCCGGACCTCCCCCAGGAGGTCCGCGACGGCCGGATCATGGGACTGTGCGAACTCGCGGTCGTCTCGCAGTGGCAGGGCCACGGCGCAGGGACCCGCCTGCACACCGCGCTCCTCACCGCGATCGCCCCCGACTGGTCGTCCCTGCTGGTCCGCCCCGACAACCCCGACGGACGGCGCCTCTACGACCGCCTCGGCTACACCTACGTCGGCCCCTGGAGCATCTCCGCCACCGGACCCGCCTACGACCTCCTCCTCCTGGACGTCAGCGGCAGGCCCCCTCAGCGCACCGCGTGACCGCGCACGGCACATGCCGAAATGATCCTCGAACTGCGCCGCGATGGACCGCGCGAGACGGCGCAGGCCCGGCTGGACCTCCTCCAGTTCCTCCTGCTGGTCCATCCCGGGGTACCCGCTGATCACCCACCCGCGCTTCCCGCCGCGCCGTCCGCCGACGACGACCAGGACCACGGCCAGGAGGTGGCGGTGGGCCGACTGCGGATCGCCCCCGGGGCGGTGGCGCGGGCGGCGGCGGTGCTGCTGCCCGGATCAAAACCCTGCCGTGGAACGGCTGTTGGGGACTGTGATCGTGTGCGGTCAGGCGGCGCCGCGTTCCCGGCGTGAGGCCGCGCGGCGCCACTGGCGGCATCCGGTGCCCCGGCACGGCGCCGGTCCGGTACGGCCTTTGTAGGCGGCCTGGCTGCTGCACCGGTGGTCGGTCTGTCCGAGTGTGCACAGGGTCCAGCCCGCCTGGTCGAGGGCGTCGCCGTAGGCGGGGTCCCAGAGCGCGCGGGCGTAGACCCGGCCGGGGGTGACGCCGGCTTCCCTGGCCGCGTCGGGGACGGGGGTGCCGGCTGCGACGAGGTCGAGGACCTGGGCGCGGGCGGCCGGGGGGAACGCCTCGTCGGAGAGGGCGCGTACCCGTGCTCTGCTGGCGGCGACGTGGTCCGTGGTGCAGGGGTCGCAGCGGCATCCGGCGCGGTAGAGGGTGCCCGGGGCGTAGCGGGCGTGGGCCGCCGCGTCAAAAGCGAGCCGGAGGGGGCGGGCCGCGATGTGCAGGAGCTGTGCGCCGGTCCACGCGTACTGGCGGCCTCCGTGCGCGTGGGGGTGGACGCTGTGGCCGGGCAGCCAGCCGTGCGTGGCCATGCTCTGCACGCTTTCGCGCGCGATGCCGAGGAGCTGGGCGACGTCGCGGACGCCGTAGCTGCGGGTGGGGTCGATCTGCTGGGCGCAGTCGGCCAGCGGGTGCGGCCGGGCGGCCACGGCGGCGGTACGGGGCACCGTGAATCCTCTCGCTGGAGGCGGGGGCGTGCGGGCCGGTCCCGCACGCGCGGCGACCGCCGCCCCTTCCAGGGGCGGCGGTCCATCCCCGCAGACGCGGGGACCACGTACACCGAGAAGTTCCCCAGGGGGCACCCCCGCGTACGCGGGGACCACAGCTTGACGCCGACGACACCGGCCCTGATCGAGGGACCACCCCCGCTGTGCGGGGATCACGTCGTGTGCCCAGTATGCCGTCCGGCGGTGCCGTACGGGGACGAACGCCCAACTCGGCGTCCGGGCACGCCCCTACGCGCCATCGTCGTGGGCCGTGCCAGACGGTGGCGGCCGTTGCACGGCGGAGTGGCGCGCGCCACATTCGGTGTGGGCGTGCGCCGCAGACCGGGTGCGCCGGTACGCGGAGGATCGAGCACATGACGACCACCACGACGAACCCCGCTCCCGCCGCCGTGTACGCCCTCCTGCGCGCGTCGGCGGACGTCGCTGACCATTGGGTCCAAAGCGGCCATCAGGCCGAACACAAGGGCGATCGGGGCGTGGCCGGGCACGTAGCCCTCGCCGGACACCTCGGTTCTCTGGGG
This sequence comes from Streptomyces sp. AMJ-169, assembly GCF_055597585.1. NCBI lineage: Bacteria > Bacillati > Actinomycetota > Actinomycetes > Kitasatosporales > Streptomycetaceae > Streptomyces > Streptomyces sp. AMJ-169. Next base: position 48,747 of record NZ_JBVLTJ010000024.1, on the reverse strand, counting down.
GTGAGCGGTGAGGGAAGAACCAAGTGGCCAGGTAGAAGAGACTTTGGCTGTCTGCGACAGGTGTTGCGGACAGTCAAAGGCAGAGATCATTCCGAGCTGTCGCTGGTGGGTCCCTCTCAAGTCGCGTTCCGCGTCCAGACGCGCTCTGAGACGGCGAGCGGCCGGGTGCCCGCGTACTGAGCAAGGGCGAGCGGGTTCATCCAGGCTGAGCTCAGGAAGGTGTTCAGCTGAAGCAGGAACGGGACCAGGATGTCGATGTCTCCGTGGGGCGCCCAAGTCTCAAAGGCGTCCGTGCTCGTGGGAACAGCGGTCGGATGGCCGTTCTTGTTTCGCCAGTTGATGAACCCCTTGCCGAGGGTCCAAATGCTGTCGGGGACTTCCTCGACGGGGTGGTCGGCGACCCACTCACTGAACCGCTCTCCCTGGGTATGCAGGCCTATCCCCTCGAAAGCAAAGATCATTCCCAGAGTCGGGATGTAGGGGTAGTGCATGCCGTTGGCGTGGTGGATGCGGTTCTCGGACGTCCGCACGAACGCGGTCTTGGGGACGCTCTTCGCCTGCCTGATGTTGTCGCAGGCTGACTTCAGTTCCTTGCCGTCAATCTTGGACTTCACCTCGATCACGGTGTAGACGCATTCGGCGGGGATGAGCCGGTTCGAGCTTGTGCCGAACAAGGGAGGCGTGCTGCGGTCTGCGAGAACGAGGTCGCACTGCGCGGACCTCTTCCCGTCTGCCGAAATGATTTCGGCGTTGTGGAACACCTCAATGTGGCCGGGAACCCTGGGACGCAGGAGCTCGGCGAGGAGCCGCTCCCGCTCAGTGCCCTTGCTTGGCTTGTGCTCGAAGAGGCCTGTCTCCTCGAACTGAGCACGCAGGGTCCGCGCGGCATAAGTGAGGCTCTGGATCAGAAGGGACTGCGGTTGTGCGGTCGTCATGGCCAGAACGTACTTGCCTGCAAATCTACTCGGAGCAGGAACGGATGAGCTCATCTTGCGGTGTTGATCTGGGCCATCAGCTCACGGTTCGCGGCGCGGGCAGCTTCGAGGTCCTCGTCGCGTTCGGCCAGTTCGCCGCAGAGGTCGGGGAGCTGCTGTTCCAGCTCGGTCACCCGGCGGGTGATGCGACAGTGCACGACGCCGTCACGAACCCGAGAGAACGTCGCCTCGTACGTCGCGACGCAGGGCCTCGCCCTCGCCGTCGGGAACCGCGCTCTCGGCCTCGGGCTGAGCCGTCGCGGGATCGCCGCCGCGCTCGCCCTGTCCGGCGTCACGCATTACGTGATCGACCGGCATCGCCCGCTGCACCGAGCCGCCACGATCCTGCGCAAGAGCAAGTTCGCCGCGCTCGCCGAGGGCGGCATGAACGGCGCCTATCTGCTGGATCGGCGCACCACCTCGCCGAGGCGATCGCGGCGTACCTCGCCGTGCGGCCGGGGCGCTCCGGGTGACGTGCCCCCGGCCGCTGGGGGTTCGCCTCGCGCCGGCTAGTCGCTGCACGAGCAGCCCGGGGGGCAGGGCGCGCCGCCCCTGCCCCCGGAGCCGTAGGGGTCGTGTGCGCGGCGGGCGTTGACGCGGGTCAGGATCTCGTCGGTGAGGCCGTCGACGTAGCCGTAGACCAGGCGGGGCATCGACTCCGCGAGGCCGGCTCCGGGGTGGTCCTGGTCGACGTGGTCCACGAGAGGGACGCAGACCAGGCGCTGCGGTGTCCCGGCCCGGAAGCTTGGGCCCATGTAGCTGCACAGGCGGCAGCACGGGATCACGACGTTGGCCGGGGGTTCCTCAACAGGGCGGAAGTCAGTAGCGGTCACGCTCTGTCAACGACCGTCCCGGCGTGGGGATTCGGGCGGGGCGCTGGCGATACGGCGTGACGGCGCCCCGGACGCATTGCGGCCCATGCGCGTCCGGGGCGCCGTCTCCCGCCGTGAGGGGTGCCGCGACGGGGGCGCGGCCGGCGGGGCGGAGATGGTCTGATGCGGTCAGTACTGGTGAGTGATGGACCAGGTCAGGGCGATGATCGAGGCGACCGCGACGGCGGCCAGGAGGACGGTGCCGGTGGCGCGCCAGCGGGTGCGGCGGTGACGGCCTCTCACGACGGCGCGGCGGCCGGGGTATCGGTGACGACGGCGAGTTCGGCCCACACCTCTTTGCGGCGGTGGTGGTGATGGTGGGGGCGTCCGAGGACGGTGTAGCCCCAGCGGTCGGCGAGTGCGTCGATCAGGACCAGGCCCCGGCCGGCCGTGTCGTCCTCGGTGGGGGTGCGGAGGTGGGGGAGGCGGCCGGCGGCGGAGTCGGCGACGGCGACCCGGACCCGGCCGGGGTCCGGGCGGTCGACGGCGACGGTGACGCGGGGGCCGCCGCCGTGGGTCACCGCGTTGGCGACCAGCTCGCCCACCACCAGTTCGGCGTCGATCGCGAAGGCGCCGAGGCCCCACGCGGTGAGGGCGTCGCGGACCAGGACGCGGGCATCGGCCGCCGCCTCGGGAACCCGCCGCAGGGCGACGCAGTACCCCGGCGGGCCGGAGCGGCGGGGGCGGGCGGGGGTGAGGGCCGCTCCGGTCATACCCGCCCCCCCGTGGCCGTCGTACGGGGGGTGCTCTGCTCGTAGAGGGCGAGGAGGGCGCGGCAGCACACGGCGAGGTCCCAGCGGGAGGCGTGGGAGGCGGTCAGGAGGGTGCGGGTGCCGGCGAGGACGTGGGCGGCGGTCGCGCGCCATTCGCCGCCCATCGCGGGGAGGAGGGGCAGGAGTTCGGCGGCGAGGAGCTGGACGTGGCCCTGGAGGAGGGCGGTCAGGATCTCCCGGCGGGCGGGCGGGAGGAGGGCGGGGGTGCCGGACAGGACCGCGCCGTAGGAGCTGCGGATGAGCGCGGTGTCGGCCGGGAGGCCGGCCGTCTGGGCGGCGGGGAGCACGAGGTAGGGGGCGGGGCCGGTCACAGGTCACCCGCCGCGATCCGGTCGGCGCGCGTCCGGGTGACCCGCAGGCGGGCGGGGTGCTGCGCGGGCCATTCCTCGCGGTCGTCGTCCCCGGTGGCGGGGCGGTCGGCCGCGCGGAGCCAGACGACGCCGGCCTGGACGTCCGTGACGATCGCGCGGACGCGGCCGTCGAGCACTTCGTCGCCGACCCCGGGCGAGTCGTCGGTGTCGGTCACTGCCCCGTCCGGCGGGGGCGCACTGCGGCTGTCGGTCATCGCCAGACCTCGATGTCGGTGGCGGGTGGTTGAGGACCGACCGTAGGCGCGGGCGGGGGCGGCGGCGGGTAGGGCCGCTACCCCCTCGTGCAGGGGTACACCCTGTACCCCTAGGCGGCGCCGAGTTGACGGGCCAGCTCGCGGGCGTCGTCGCGGATCATGCGGCTCCCGGTCTCCGACAGATCCACCGCCGCGCCGCGCGCGAAAACGTTGAAACGGGCGGTCTCGGGACTGGTCTCGTACGCCTTGCGCAGCAGATGCACGACGGCCACTTGCTCGCCCTGGAGGCTGTGGGCACGGGCGGTCTCGATGAGGTGGAAGCCGCGGCGGGTCGCCGACTGCATCGCGCCGAGGTCGATGTGGGTGGCCGCGTCGACCGCCGCGCCGGCCCGCACGAGGTCGGTGTGCATCGTGACCTGGTAGGCGTCGACCATGCCCCGGCCGAAGATCAGCCAAGGGTGGCTGTAGGTGTCACCGAGGCGGGTCGCGGCCCGGTCGGCGTGGTCCCAGTGGCGTTCGGCGCTGCCCTTCTGCCCGGTCTTGGCGTAGGACAGGGCCGCCGCCAGGTGCAGCAGACCACCCAGCGCGATGTCCTCGGCACCCCGGCCGGGGTCGAGGAGCGTCAGGGTCCGCATCGCGAGGTCGACGCGGGCCTGCGTCGCCTCCCCCGCGTCACGGAACACGTGGTTGAGGTACCAGGCCGCGCCCGCCATCGCGTGCGGGCTGTCGGCGTCCTGTGCCGCCGCCATTGCCCGGTCACCGGCCAGCATGATCAGCTCGGGTGCTGGCTGGAACGAGAGGTAGAGCTGGGCGAGGTGGTACGCCTGCGCCAGCGAGACCAGCACCCGGCGGCGCTGGACCCCGTCGTACGCGCGGGCGGCGAACTGGAGATCGGCCAGCAGCGCGGGCAGGACGTCCGCGACCCGCGTGCGGTGCGCGCCGAACCCGTGCCACGACCGCCACGCCTGCGCCACCCGCTCCGCCAGCACGTCCGCCCCGGCCGGCTCCCCCTCGCGCGGCAGCACGTCGTAGCCGGTGAGCGCGCTTTTCACCCGCTCCAGCGCCGGGTGCGCGGCCTTGGTGTACGTCGCGGCCGACAGCCGTTCGTCACCGGTCAGGTCGGCGAGGTCGTCGACCCCGAGGGCGTCCGCGAGGCGGAGGAGGAGAGGCAGGCGCGGCATCCCCAGACGCCCCGTTTCAATGGCTTTAACCCACTCCGCGCTCCGGCCGACCAGACCGGCCAGCACCGGCCGCGACAGCCCCTTGCGCTCCCTCGCGCTGCGGGCCCTCTGACCGAACGCGCGCGGGTCGTTCCCAGCGTCGTGCGACATCGTGAACTCCGTTCTGTCGACACCAGAAACGGTACGGCCGGACAGGTCCCCCGCGCTCCCGGGCAGCACGACTCGTGACGGTACGGGCACTGGTAGGAACGCGCACGGCACGTCGCATCCCTCAAAGCCGCATGACGCTCCGGCTACCGCTCGCGCACGAGGTAGTAGCCGGTTTTCCGGCGGCGCCCCGACGTCGTCTCGGACGTCGCATGGAAGTAGCCGACGGGGATGTCGTGTTCGCGCCCCGAGTTGCAGTCGTCGTAGACCCGGACGGTCCGGCCGCCCGGCTCGTGCGCGAGGACCACCACCGTCTCCGGGTAGACGGACGTCGGCCCGCCCCCGCACGTCGTGTAGATCTGGCGCGGTCGGATCTGGTGCACGGGCCCCTCGCTGCGGTCGGCGTCGTCGGTGACGCCGACCATAGCGGGTACCGTCCCGGCATGAGCGACGACACCGCCCTTGACGACGCCCGCCGCGCGGCCGGCCGGTACCTGACCCGCACGACCGGCCAAGCCGGACTCCCCGAGTGGCGCGGCCTGTTCATCGGTACTCCTGGGGAGCGGGAGCCGAACGGCATCGGGCCGGTGTGCACGGACAGCGATCATCTGGAGTCGGAGGACCCCGCCGCTTTCGACTGCTGCCCGGACCCGGTCGTCGAGGTCGCCCCGGCCCTGGTCCCCTGTCTCGTCGCGCTGCTGAACGCCGACCGCCGAAACCCCGCCACCAGTGCGGCCGTTGACGGGGCATGACCTCCCTGCCCGACGATGCGCCGCCCGGTGTCGACGACCTGGCCGACGCCGCCGCCGAGGCCGCCTGCGCGCTGGCCGACGCGGCCGGCGCGGGCGGGTGGGGCGCGGGGGCCGCCGAGGACGCCGTGCAGGCCGTGGAGATCATCACGGCCGCGCTCGCCGTCGCGCCCGGCGCCGCCGACGCGGCGCGGGGCGTCACCCGCGCGCTCGCCGGGCTCCGGCGGTCCCTCGGACTCCCGCCCGCCGACCCCGACACCGACACCGCTGCCGGTGACGGCGCCCCGCCCGCCGGCCCGGACCCCGCCGCGCGGGTCACCCCGCCCACCCCGCCCCGGCCCCGCCGGCAGCGGCGCGACCTCGGGCTCGGGCCCGGCTATCAGGGCATCCGCACCTGACGGCGGTGGCCGCCGCGACGACCACCGCCAGCCCCTCCCCGGCCGCCGCAAAACCATGGGGAGTAGCAACAGGAAACATCGCCGACCCGCTTCCGGGGCCCATGCGACGTGCCCAGACTAGGGGTCATGACCTCCCGAAACGGCGGCCCTTCACGGCCGCAGCCCAGCCCTCCCCACATCCGGACCGTGATCGTCAGCTACGGCGACGGCCACCACGACGCCCCGCGCGGTGACGCCCTCTTGGTCGACACCCGCGTCCTGCGCAACCCCCCGGACGACCCCGCCGTCCGGCAGCGGATGCTCCACTCCACCGGGCTCGACCCCGCCGTCAGGGACTACGTCCTCACGACCCCGGGCGCGCAGCAGCTGCTGGACCGCGCCGTCCGGCGGGTCCTCGCGCTCCTGGCGGTGGCCGACGACGGCCGCCGCGTCGATGTCCACGTCCGGTGCGGGGGCGGCCGGCACCGCTCCGTGGCGATCGCCGAGGCGCTGGCCGACCGGCTCCGCGCCGCTGGCCACGGCGTCGAGACCGACCACCGCCACATCAGCCGGCCGATCCTCACGTGACCCGATGGCAGCCGGCGCTGACCGACCATCAGATGGTCGTGCTGCGTCTCGTGGCGCGCGGCCACACCCACACCGCGATCGCCGAGATCCTGCGCGTGCGGCCGGAGACAGCCGGCTGGCTGCTCTACGGACTGCGCCTCGCGCTGGACGCGGCGACACTGCCCCACGCAGTGGCGATCGCGTACGAGACCGGCATCCTCCGGCCCCGCCACGTCACCCCATCGGGTGACTGACCGCCTCCGCCGCTTTTCCGGCCGCCGGTCCGGGTGTCTGCTGTCAGCGGCGGCCGGGAACCGGCCTGTTGACGGCCGGGCGCACCCGCAGGTCTGCGGTTTCCGGCCGGGAGGGGTGGAGTGCATGGCGGGGATCTGCTGGGGTCCGGGGTGCGGGCGGGGACTGCCCAACCGGCCGAAGGGGCGCGGCGGGAGGCCGCGCCGGTTCTGCTCCGAGGCGTGCCGGGCGAAATGGCGGCGCCTCAGCGCCCGGATCGAGCGCGGCGGACAGCGGCAGGAGACCCGGCTGGTGTCGGCCGACGAACGGCGCCACGACCTGCGGACGGCCGCGCTGCGGGTGGCGTCCGCCGCCCGCCGGCTCGCCGCCGAACTCGACACCGAACCGGAACGGCCGGAGCGCGACCAGCCGGCCGTATGGTACGGGTCGCGGCGCCCGGCGCACTGGCCGCACGCCGGGCACTACACCCGCGCCGCCCTCGATGTCGCCGCCCTGGCCGAGGAACTGACGGCGGCGGCGGTCGACGCCGACCGTACGGCGGGGTCGTCATGGGCGGAGATCGGCGCCGTCCTCGGCGTCTCGGCGGACACCGCCGCCCGCCGCCACCGCGACCGGCCCGACACCGGGAACCGGTAGGACCCGGCCGACCGGGGTCAGCCGGCCGCCGGGGCGGGGGCGGGGCAGTCCTCGCACCCGCCCTCCGCGCGGATCGTCTGCGTCCACCACGCGTGCAGCTGCGCCGCCATCTCCTCGCCACCCGGCCGGCCGTGGTGGATGTGCCAGAGCCCCGCCTCGGCCTTCGCCTTGAGCCCGGCCAGGTAGCTCAGGCAGTGCCGCGCGTAGTCGGCCCCGCAGTCCTGCGCCTCCCCCGGCATGCACGGCCGCGTCCCGACGCCGCACTGCTCCAGCACCGTCCGCAGGTGCTCCGCGTACTCCCGCCACTCCTGCGACATCCCGTCCGCCGACATCCGCCGCCTCCCTCAACTGGCCCACTGGTCGGCTGGTTCAACGACGATGCCGACCGGCCGTCACGCCGGCTCCCCCAGGCCCGGCGGCCCGCCCTTTCCGGCCGCCGGCCCGCCGCTGGCGCGGCCGGGAGCGGCCGGAAACCCGGAGGTTGACGGCTTCTCACCCGCCCAGCCGCCTGTCCCGCCGCATCCTGTCCGCGACCGGGGACCGCCCTCAAAGCCGCTTGACCAGCCCCGGGCCTTTTCGCCGTCACGGGACCGTCACGCGTCGTGGAGGATTTCCGAGGTTTCCGAGTCGAGTTCGACGATCAACGCATTCAGATGCAGTTTCTGGTCGAGGCTCAGCGCCAGGACTTTGTCCTGAGCGAGAAACTCCAGGGTCGCGGCGGCGAACCCCCGCGCAACGGCGCCCAGCGCATGGCTCATCGCCTTCCCGGCCGCATCAGGATCGTCCGCATAGTGCAGAGCGATCCCATATGCCTCAGCAGCTCGGGAGACCAAGGCGTTGAACGCCCTGGTGAGTGACCCCGTTCGAGACGTCGTTCGAGACCAGAAGAAAAGAACAAGCTCAGCCGAGAAGGATGCGGTCGATCCATTCGCCGGTGACGGCGGGGTCGTCCTGCCCCACCGTTTTCAGCGGGTCGGGGGCGGAGAGTGTGGCCGCGTGGGCTTTCTCCAGGAGCGGCCGGCAGTCCTCGCCGGAGCCGATGACGACGCCGTCCGGGGTGGTCAGGTCCCACGCGTGTGCGGTGGTGCGCAGCCGCAGCGTCGCTTTCATGTCTGCGCCGAGGAACATGCCCTCGTCCTGGTGGACGACGTCGACGGTCAGGCCCCGGACCTGGCGGCCGTCCCTGCGGGCCGCGCGGATCTCACGGCCCATCAGCGTGAGGCTGTCGGCCGCCGCCCGGATCTGCTCCACGGTGTCCTCGTGGACCCAGTAGACGAGGGGGAACGGGTAGCCGTCCCGGAGCCCGGCGGCGCGCGCCGCGACCATGAGCCGCGGGCTCTTCTCCCCCGCCAGCCAGCTGTGCGTGGCCCTGTACAGGTACAACGCGGTGCCTCCCGGGTCCGGGTCACGGCGCCGCCTCAGCACGAGGTCCCAGTGCTCCATGACGTCCACGATGCCGTTCGCGGACACGGCGTGCAGGTCGGCGGCGACGATCCGCTTGCGCAGGTCGTCGACCAGATACCTTTCCTGTTTCAGCTGCCGTTCCAGCACGGCGACGCGTTCCACGGCGGCCTCCAGCAGCCCCGGGAGGGCGGCGGCGCCTTCGTACTCGTGCTCTTTGCTCTCTTCGTTCATGACCGGGTGTGCTCCTTGGGGTGCGTGGGGGCCGGCGGCGTCGTGCGGCCGGGGCGGGGTCACGGGGCCGCGTCCTTCCCGGCCTGGAGGGCTGTCCACCGCGCGCGGGGCATGCCCGGCGGGCGGCTGCGCTCCAGGCCGGTGCTGCGGGCGGCCTCGGCGGCCCGTGAGGCGGCGTGGGCGGTGGCCTCCCGGGCGTGGTCCAGGGCGAGCCCGACCGCGACCAGGACCGCCGAGGCGAAACGGGGATCGGTGAGATCCGCGCAGGCCGCCACGGCCGCCGGCGGGAACATGATCCGGGGCACCGGCACGGTGAGGACGGCTTCGGCGTGGCCGCGTTCGTGGGGGTCGGCGCCGCCGGTCAGGCGGGGGACGGTGAGGGTGGCGCAGGCGCGGACCTCGCGGTGCAGGGCGCGGCTCTCGGGGTCGTCGGGGTCGGGGCGGGGGTCGCCGGCGCTGATGTCGATGTCGTAGCCGCACCAGAGGTAGCGGGCGCGCAGTGCGGGGTCGAGGCGGACGTCGGCCAGCCGGTGGGGCACGTCGAGCGGGTGCACGCGCCGCAGGCCCGGGAAGGCCGCGGCGAGGGCGCCGGCGGTCTGCCCGGCGGGCGTGGGGGCGGGGGTGAGCACGGGGTCAGCCTCCTGCCGTGCCGGGGCCCGTGGTGCGGGCCTGGTGCCAGGCGGTGAGGTCCCACAGGTCGTAGCGCCGGGCCCCGCCGGCGCCGGTGTCGCGCAGGCCCAGCCAGATCGGCGCGAGCACCGGGTCCTGGAGCGTGCGGACCAGCTCGCCGCGCTGCTTGTGTGCCTCCCCCACGGCCTGTTTCAGCTCGCCCTCCGGGACACCGAGCAGGGGGGCGGCCTCGGTGAGGGAGACGCCGTAGGGGACGTCGTCCTCATAACGGGCGCGCGCGGTCGCGGCGTCGAAGTAGACCTCCCGGTGCTCCCACAGCAGCCGCAGGCTCGCCTCGGCACCGCGGCCCCCGAAACGGGGTTTCTCGGCGGTCGAGGTCGCGACCTCGACCGCCCACAGGTCGACGGGCGTCCCGTCCCGGCGGTGCACGCGGTGCCGGATCAGCTCACAGGTACGGACGGCGGCCGTGATCGCGGTGATACCGGTCTCGTCCTCGCGGGCGGCGACGGTCTCCGTCCCGGCCTCGCCCTGCCACTCCAGCCACGGGCACGCTCCCCCGCCCCCGGCCAACTGCCGTTCCAGCTCCAGCCAGTTGTCGGCGCACCGCAGGACGATGAGGAGTTCGGCGACCGACGGGGTGTAGCGGGTTGGGAGCGTCTCGTGCCAGGCCGCGTACTCCTCCTCCTTCCACGCGGCGGGTGTCCCCCTGGGGGTGCTCACATCGAGGCGGCCGTCGTCCCACACCGCCAGTTGTTTCTTCCCGGTGGCCCATGTGCGGTCGTCGTTCCAGAGCGTCTCGTGCTCCTGGTGGAGGAGGCGGCCGTGGTCGGCGGTGACCGGGAACCGCCAGGTGTCCGGGGCGCCGAGGCAGTCACGGGCGGCAGCCGGGTCGGTGAAATAGGAGGGGCCGCTGGTACGGCGGAGTTCGTCCGCCCGCTCGATGCTCATCCTCGTGTAGTGGAGACGGCGGGTGGTCAGGTGGTCCCGTCCCCAGGGGATGATCCGGGTCGCGTCGTCGGGGATGCCGTCGGGGACGGTCGGGCGGGTGATCTCGTACACCGGGGATGCCTCCACGGGGTGAGAAAAGGGGCGGACCGCCCCCTTCGGGAACGGGTCCGGCTGACGGAACGGGCCAGCCCCCGCGGTGCGGGGCCGGGATGCACTGCGCGCCCTGTACGGCGGCGGGCACGAAGGACATCTCCGCGCGGTGCGGAGACGACGGAGGGGGCCGTCAGCAGCCCCGCAGGCGCGGGGATCACTCCAAGGGCGGCAGCGGGAAACAGATGCCCGCTGCGGGCCACCCCGCATCAGAGCGGGAGAGCCCCAGTCTAGGAGCGCGGGCGGGCCGGTGTCAGGGAGACGGGTCCGGTACCGGCCTCTGCCGGAGGCGGCCGATAGCGTCTGCCGCATGGGAATGCATTTCACGACCGCCGTCGTGCCTTCGTCCAGGTCCCGCGCGAAGGCGGGGTGGGTGCGGGCGTGGAAAGCCGTTCATCCACAGGACCCCACCTCACGGGCCGCCGCCCTGGCCGGTCCGGGCGACCTTCCCGGTCCGGCTGTCTCGTATCGGCCAGGGGAAGGGCCGGAAACCACCGCGTCCCGCCGGACCACGATGGGGAGAAATGACCCGTCACATACTCGGAGTAACAAGGGGGTCACGTGGGGTGGAAAGACTCGTTCACGGAGGCGATGAACGAACTGGGGGCGATACGGAAGCAGTTGGACGACCCGGCAGTCGGGTTGACCGCCCTGCACAGGGATCTCACCCAACGCCATGTGAAGGTCCTGGAAGCCGTCCAGGGCGGCGTCACCGGCCTGCGCGAGGAGAACCGCGAGCTGCGCCGCCGCCAGGAACGGATGATCAGCGACCTGAGCGACACCCGGACCGAGCTGCGTGAGCGCTTGGACGCCGCTGCCGCCCTCCGCAGCCCCGCACCGGCCGCCGAGGAGAGCGCCCCCGCCGACCCCCCGGGAGGAGCTCCGCCGACCGCGCCCCGGACGGACCCCGCCGCCGAGCAGCACCTGACCACGTCCGACACCGTCGTCCAGGGGGAACCCGTGGAGCACAGCACGCAGCCGCAGCCCGAGAATCCCCAGGACGGCCAGGAGGACTCCGTCCTGAAGAACGCCATCGAGAACGCCTACCAGGGCACCGCCGTACCTGCCGAACGGACGGCCGACACCGGTCCGCCGCCCGCCGCCGACACAGCGGTCAGCCCCCAAGTCGCCCATGGCGTCCTACTCCTCACGGCCGCCGGCCTCGCCTCCTCCGAGGTGACCGTGCACCGGGACACCTGGGAATGGCTGTCCGCCCTGGCCTGCGGGCACCCCCACTTCCGCACCCCGCCGGCCGTCGAAGCCCTCAAGGACGGCCGCGAGGGCCGTATCCGGACCGTCCTGTCCGGACGCTCCCTCATCGCCCTGCTGATCGAACTGTGGAACACCCGCTCCAGCGCCGACGCGATGACCGTCGAGTGGGCGCTGGCCTCGACGACCTACACCCGTATCGCCCGCGCCCTCTCCACCGTCACCCGGCAGGGCGAGACGGTCCGCATCTTCCTGGACGACGGCCTCGCCACCAGGGAAGACCCTGCGGAACGCGGCACTGAGGGCACTGCAACTACTGAGATGCAGTAGCCGCAGCGCCCTCGGGCGATGCAGAGTCAGCCGGCCGCCCGCGTGTCGGTGTACGCCCTGATCCGGCGGACGTCGCCGCGCATCAGGGCAGCGAGACTCTGGCCCGCCCACAGTGCGATCACCAGCACCAGCTCCCGTACATCCTCGACCTCGCGCCCCTCGCGGACGTACGCCAGATAGGCGGCGCCGATCCGCCGGAGCCGGTCGACGTCGCGGGGGCTTCCGGGGCGCGCGTCCCCGGTGTCCACGATCGCCGAGAGGATCTCGACGGCGGTGGGACCGGCCGGGTGCGGGTGGCGCTGCTGCACCTGGCTCGCCCGGTCGCCGTGCTCGATGAGCCAGGCGTCCAGCCGGGCACGGTCCCGTCCGTGCTGCTCGTGGAGGTAGGCGCCGAGGTCAACCGCCAGCCACTCGATCAGGGAGAGGCCCTCCACCCGCAGGGTGCCCTCGCCCTGCCAGTGCTCCAGGGCGGCGGTGAGCCCGTCGTGCATCGCCCAGTCGGCCGGCGGCGGGCCGTCCCCCCGGTGGACGGCCTCCCCGAGGGCGGCCGTCCGGATCAGTCCGTACGCGGTGCCGCGCGGCTGCGGCGGGGGCGGCGGCGCGGCGGGCCGGCGCGTCCGCTTCGCGGGGCGCTGACGCCGGGTCACCGGGCCGCTCCCGCCAGGACGTCGTCCTCGTCGTCCTGGTCCTGGTCGTCTTCGTCGATGTCGCCGAAGAAGTCTTCCTCGACGTCGCCGAGGAAATTGGGGTGCCGGGTCCCGGCGTAGGGGACGACGGTCGCGGGCCCGCTCCATGCCATCGGGTCGTCCTCCTCCCGTCGGCGCACCTCGCCCCACGGCAGGTCCGGCAGCCTGACGGTGGCCTCGTACCCCAGTTCACAGGCGTCGCACTCGTAGGTGTCGCACCAGAGGGTCACCTCCCACAGGCCCCCTGGGTGACGGTCGACGTGGACCAGACGCCCGGCGCACCGGTCGCCGCCGAACTCCTGGACGCACCGCTCACCCTGCTTGCAGGAGGTCCCGGAGCAGCGGCACGGCAGGCATCCGTCCGCCCGGGGACGCCATACCGCCTCCGCGCGCGCCCGCAGCTCCGGACCCGCGCCCTCGGGGAGCGCCCGCACGCCGAGTTCCTCAGCGGTGATCCCCTCAGCCTCGGCGGCCTCAGCCTCGGTGGGGACGAGGACGTACGCGACGGCGGCCGGAGCCCCGGAGGAGGCGGTCGGGGAGGCGGGAACCGTTGCGGAGTCCGCGCGGACCCGGCGCAGCGCCTCCTGGTAGTCGATCCCGGCAGAGCGCTTGAGTTCCCACGCCCGCTGCTGCTCGGTGCTGCGTTTCGGCATGACGTCTCCGTTTCCCTTGCCCGGACCGGTGCTCACGCCACCGCCCGGGCATCCCGGACGGATCGTCAGATGGGTGTCGTACGGCCGGCATCCCGCAGGACCTGCGTACCGCGTCGGTGCCACGCGGCGTGAGCGCGCGGACAGCGGCAAGGGCGTGGCCGCGCCCAAGTCAATGCGGACCACGATAGCGGGCCCCCGGAACGCTGTCCGGCGTTCCGGGGGGCGATCACCCGCCCTGGCAAGGGTTTTGACGCAAGGGCGGGGTCGCGCCCAGGGCTACGCCGAGGCGGCTGCTTCCTGTTCGGCGATGTAGCGGCGGGAACATTCGGCGTTCGCGTCGGCCAGCAAGGCCGCCAAGCGGTAGAGGTCGCCGAGCTCGGAGGTGCTGGTGGAGGTCACGTTCAGGACCTCGCGCACGTTGGTGAGCGATCCCCAGATACTGAAGGCGGCCGGGCTGCGGGTACAGCCGTGGTAGGTACCCCGGTGGAGCTGTCCCAGCTCAAGGCGGGCTCGTTCGAGCCGGGGAATGTCAGCGGTCGGGTTCTTCGCGACCCGCTGGTTCGTGATGACGTCGTTCAGGATCCGGCGCATCGCGGGATAGACCGCGTTCCACTGGTCGGCGATTTGCTGGGCCCGAGCGGCCTCGGTGTAGGGGGTGGTCACATCGTGGGCGGTGAGCATGGCGATTTCCTCTCGCGCGGAAGAAGAAAAGTCCTGTTCAGTGCCCCATGGAGGCGATGCGCGCCATGTGTCCTTGGAAGATCAGGTCCAGAATCCTGCCGCTCGCCCCGTTGCGGTTTTTAGCAATAATTGCCTCAATTTGTCCCGCTTTGGGTCCCGTGTCGGTGCCGTCCTCCGCGAGGTCGCGGTGGAGCAGCACGATGATGTTGGAGTCCTGTTCGATCGCGCTGCTCTCCTTGAAGTCGGTGACGAGCGGTCGGCGTCCGGCGCTGCCCCGGTTGAACTGTGCGAGGGCGACCACCGGGACCTTGAATTCCATGGCGAGGAGCTTGAGTCCGCGGCTGATGTCGGCGACCTCCTGGGCGCGGTTGGTGTTCTTTCCGCTGCCCTCGGGTGTCATCAGCTGGAGGTAGTCGGCGACGACGATCGCGGGGGCCTGGCCCCGGGCGCTCATCCACCGCATCCTCGCCCGGATCTTCGACAGCGACAGGCTCGCGCTGTCGTCGAGAACGAAGTTGTGCGCGTTGGAGAGCCGGTCGGAGACCTTGGCGATGCGCTTCCAGTCCTGGTCGGTGAGCTTGCGGCGCACCAGGCTGTCCAGGTTGACGCTAGCTTCGGCGGCGGTGAGCCGGGCCATGAGTTCACTGCCCCCCATCTCCATGCTGGCGACGAGTGCCGGCTTGTTGTACTTGAGGGCGACGTGGGCGGCGAGGTTCATGCCGAACAGGGACTTGCCGCCGGCCGTGGCCGCGCCCACGGTGATCAGCTGGCCGGGTTTGAGCTGGATCACTTCGTTGACGTCAGGCCAGGGGGTGTCCAGGGCGTCCGGGTCGGCCCCGGTCTCCAACTCGTCGATGAAGTCCTGCCAGCGGTCGGCGACGGAGAGCTTCGGCGCCGTCTCGACGGTTCCGGTCGAGGCGGCCTGGACCTGGGCGATGGCGTCCTGGACGATCTCCTCGGCGGGCTGGGTCTGGGCGTACGCCATCGCGGCCATGCGGGTGCCCGCCTCGATGACCTTCCGCAACGACGCGCGCTCGCGGACGATCTCGGCGTAGTAGGCGCCGTTCGCCGCTGTCGGGACGGCCTGCACCAAGGTGTGGAGGTAGGAGGCACCGCCGATCTTGTTGAGGTCGCCGGTCCTGGTGAGTTCGGCGGCGACCGTGATGGGGTCGATCCTCGGCTGACCGGCGCTGGCACCGTACATGTCGAGGATGGTGCGGTAGATCGTCTCGTGCGAGGGCCGGTAGAAGTCCTGCGGGCCGCGCAGGATCGAGGAGATCTCGTTGATGGCCTGCGGGGCCATGGCCTGAGAGGTCAGCAGCATGGCGCCGAGGACGGCCTGTTCGGCCTCATTGTCATGCGGCGGGACGCGGTTGAACGTGCCGTCGTCCGCCGGGGACTCGGTGTTGTCCGGGAGTTCTGCAATGCTCATGGGGAAGCTCCTGTTCTCGGAGTTTTCAAGCGGCGGCCGGTCCTGGCAAGGTCTTCCGGCCGCCGCCGTGTTGATCAGGCGGCCCCTGAAGGGGTCTGAGTGCCCCTCAGCGTGCCGCCGGGAGGCTCCCGGGTCTCCCTGGTCGCCGATGACCGTTCAGGCCGTCACGCGGCCGTACATGATCTTCGGGTCAGGCCCCGGCGGCGGCACGCTGTCGGGTGGAGGCCGGGTGACATTCGGGGCAGGGCGAGGCAATCCGCCAGCCCTGGTCGTTTTCGGTGGTCCGAATCCGGGTGATCTCATCGCAGTCCAGGTCACCGCAGTACTCAGGCAGGCCGAGAGACAGCTCCCTGGAAGCAGCAGCCTGGGTCGGCAAGGCAGCGGTCGCAGCGGCACGGTGACGCCGGACCAGGTTCTCGATCCGCGTCTTGAGCGCGCCCTGGGGGTTGTTCGGCCGCTGCCCCTTGGTCAGTTCAACGACCAGGTCGTCGTCGAGTTCCCATCCCTGGGCCTTGGCGCTGTCCACCAGCAACGGCGCGTACCGCTTCGCCGTCGGCCGTCCCACGGCCCACGGCGCGGGCATCTCCTGGAGGAACTCCTCAGCGGCGGAGAGTGCCTCGGCGTCGGACGACGCTTCCGCCTCCTCCTCCCCCCGCGCAGCGGGGTCGGTGTGACCGGAGAGACCAGCGGGAGCGGTGAGGGGGTTGGGGGTGGTGGTATCCACCACCACCAGGGGGGGTGTGGGGGGGAAACCGCCATTGGAGGCACATGGCGCGACCTGTGGTTTTGCCTCATCCACCATGTGTGGTGATTCACCATGTGCGGTCATTGGAGGCACATGGCGCGACCTGCGGTTTTCCGTTTTGTCCCCGCCCGTCGACCTCCACATGCCTTCAATGGAGGCATGTGGTGTGACCTGCGGTTTCGCCTCATCCTCGAAGACGACCTCGATCTGCTCCTGCGGCGGCCCCGGGCGCCTGGAGATCTCGTAGCGCATCCCGATGAGCCGTCCCTTCTCACCCTTGACGCGGTACGCGCGGATGTACCCGGCCTTGCGGATCAGCGCGAGTTCGCGGCGCACGGCGTCCTCGCCCAGCGGCTTGCCGTTCGCCGACTTCCAGCCCATCGCGCGGAACCAGCCGACGAGTTCGGGGACGTCGAAGTTCTCACCCGGCGGCATGAACCACAGGGCCTGGAGCGCAGCGATCGTCAACGGCTGCCAGCCGTGCCCGAAGAACGTCTCCTCGGTGATCGTGACCGAGGGCTCCGGCTCGATCCGCCGTACCCACGTCTCGCGGGGACGCTGCTCTGTCATCGGGCCACCCCCTCAGCGGTGTTCACGGCCGAGGCAGCGGCGGTGTTCTGGGGCGCGAGATCGCCCTGGCGGGAGGGAGCGGTACGAGTCATGGCCGCCACCCTGCGGTGATTCCCCTGTGGACACGGTCCGGCTCTGCCGTCGGTAGCGGGGTGCGGGGTGGGGGACATCGCGAGAGCGAGTCCGGGGGGGTGGTGCATGAGGTGCGATCTCTCCCAATCGGGGTAGAGAGCCGCACGCCGGGGCAGCATCAGATGGCCGGGCGAGTCCACGATGGTGCTGCGTAGACCTGGTGTCGCCCGCTACTCTGGTCCGTGGTGACCGGGCCCTTCGGGGTAGGGCGCCCGGCATACCGCCGACGTACGACCCAGTCTCTGTCTGGCTTGGGTGCCAGGGGCTGAGTCAAAAGCAGTGAGTTCGAGGGCCGTCCTGCTCCAACAGGGCGGCCCTCGGGCGTTATGGGGCGCGCGCGTTCACTGCGATCATCGTGAAACCCTCCCGCTGGTTGGGGAAACCAGCGTTGAGCTGGCAAAAGTCGATGTACTTGGCGATCCTGCCGGACCCCGGGCGGGCGGTGTACCGGGTTTCCGCTGCCGGTACACCGAGGGCTCGCCCTCCGGGAAAAAACCTGCGGAACCGTCCCGCTGGGCGGGCGGCGCAGGGTCGGCGTGACGCCACTTTGCGGGCCATCATCCTCCTTCCCCGCGCCGGATGTGGGTCAGAGAGACGAGAGCGGAGTGTTGACGGTTGCCGCTCCCGTGACGATCGGTGGAAGGTCGGGGTGGGCGACGACCGTGGCGGGCCGCTGGGCCATCCAGCCGGAGAGGCGATGGGCCGGGGCTTCGGTCCGCACGTGCTGGAACCCCTGTTCCAGGTAGTACTCCTGGAGTCGGGTGTTCGTGCGCCAGCAGTCGAGGCGTACCCAGGGCAGCCGGCGTTCGCGGGCGATCGAGCCGACCCAGTCGAGGATGCGGCCCCCCAGTTGCAGGCCGGCCGCCTCGCGGGCGGTGATCAGCTTGGCGACGTACACGGCGGCCTCCGGGACGTCGGACGTCCGCCAGAAGTCGCGGTCGGCACGCGCGAGGGTCACTGTCCCGAGGACGTCCCTGCGGTTGTTCTCGACGACCCAGGTCCGGCCCGCAGCGATGTCGTCCCGCCATTTCGCGAGGGCGCGGTCGCGGAACCCCTCGCTGCGCCACTGGTCGATGCCGGCGGCGGCGAGCCACTCCTCGGCCTCGACGCGCAGTCCCATCAGGGCCGCCTCGTCGTTGCTGGAGGCGTGACGGATGGTCATCTTCTGATTCTTCACGGTCAGACATCCATCTCGTACACGAGCGTGTTGAGGTGGCCAGGCGCCACAGTGACCATCACGCGCACCGGCTTGCGGTCCTCTCCGTACCCGATGCGTGTGTGCCGGATGACGGGCGTCCCGACCCCTTCGGGGAGTTCGAGCCGCTCGACCTCGACGGGCGATGCGGGCGGCCAGCACCTTATTTCGTCGCGGAGGGCGACCTGCGGGTGCCCGATGAACGCCAGGACCCCGCCGGGCCTGGTCACGTCCTCCTCCTCCATCAAGGGCGTGTTCAGGGCGATGTCGGTCGGGAACCAGCTGTCGGCCAGCTGATACGGCTGGTTGTCGACCCGGCGCACGCGGCGCCGCGCCACCACGAAGGTGCCGGACTTGACCATCAGCCATTCCGCGACATCGGCGGGCGCCGGCTCGACCGTCACCCGGGGGGTGTCCTGCGTGGCGATGCGCCCCTGCTCCTCAGCAGCGGCCTTCCAGTCGTCCCGGCCGGTGTCCTGGTCGTCGCGGCGACTCCCGCGCTCAAACCGGTGCAGATGCCACTCAAGTGGCCTGATGGAGCGGACGAACACGCCCTTGCCCTGCCGTGCTTCGAGCCGTCCGCTGGCCTTCATCAGCGAGATGACGCGGTAGACCGTCTTCTCGCTGACGCCGTACCGGCTCGACAGGTCGCGGGTGCTGGGCAGCTGGTCCCCGGGCCGCAGTTCGCCGGAGACGATCTGCCCCTCCAGGTCGTCCACGATCTCGCGGACCGGCGGTGACTTCATCCTTGGTGGCATGCCCGGCAGAGTAGCCCAACTTCCGGTCGGAAGTCAGGACGAGAATTCTCAACTTCAGGTCTGAAGCCCTCCCAGTCCTTGCCGCTGGCTGCGCTTTTCTCCGAATAATCCTTATTTCTTGGCCTGTTGAGACTCCCCAAACTTCGTGTCTGAAGTTCTTGACGACCTTGACGCCCGGAGGCTACTGTCTGTGTCGCGCCAACTTCTGACACGAAGTTGAGTGCCGGGTCTCGGCCCGTGCGCTCCCGGCGTAGGCGTGCCGAATGTGCGGCGTCAGAACCAGGCCCTTGACGGGGCTGAAGCTGGCTGGCCGTCCGTTCCTTCTCAACTGCATAGAGAGATCCCGGAGCCACGACTAGCCGGCGCCCCCGAGCACGAGACCTGCGGAGGGGAGCTACGAGGTGAGTCCTCTGGTCACCCGGGTTCAGGCAACTGCGACAAGCCAGCCCTGCCGACGCGAGCTAGACACGAACCTTTTCCGGGCCGCCTTCACGGGCGGCCCGTGATCCGAACGCGCGGTGAGACAAGGGCGAATATCGCGGGCCCCGTTGGAACGACGACCGGTTCGAGTCCGGTCCGGGGCGCTCCGGGTGACTGCCCGGGAAACGGCGACAGCCCCAGGGATCGCACCCCCGGGGCTGTCCAGGACCTACGCGGAGGACCTGTGGACAACAGCATGACACGCACCAAACCCCTGGTGTCGGCCGACGGCGACCCCTTGTACAGCGCCGACGCCGCGCACTGGCCCAGCATCGTGGAGCGGCGGGCCAGGCTCACGGTGGAGGACGCCGAGCGGATCGCCGACGGGAGCATGTGGCGGTGCGGCGGTGACTGCAATGGCCGTTGAGCTGCGGGAGTCGGTGGCGGGGCAGATCGGCCCGCGCCGTCGCGGCACGCTCTACCAGGACCGCGCCGGCGTCCGGTGGGAAGTCCTCGCTGTGGTGACCCGGCCGCTTGAGGCGGCGCGGCTGCTGCGCCGCGAGGGCGCGCGGTGGGCGCTGGTCGTGAGGGATGTACGGCGCGCCGAGTCGGAGCCGGTCGCGATCGAGTCGGCCTGGACCGACGGCGACCATCTGCTGCGCGAGGGCGCGTCGGCCTGGACCGGCGCCGCCTGACGATCCGCCACGGTCCCCCTCCCGTGCCGCTGCCCGTGCGGCGGGGTGGGAGGCGGGCCGTGGCCGGCCGTCCGGCCGGACGAAACGAGCGACAGCCCCGGAAGGTGAGAGCTCCGGGGCTGTCCGGTCAACGGACCTGTAAGGAGAGCCCCTTGACCACGAAGATCATGACACGTACCCGCCCGGTCCCGGGCCGGGAGGCCGACCAGCGGCTGGGCGCGCACCTCCTGGACGTCGTCCGCCGCCAGGACGCGGCCGTCCCCGCCGGTCGGCGGGCGCGGCGGACCCTCGCGGAGATGGCGCCCGGCTACGAGCGCCCGCCGCTGCTGACCCTGCACCGGCCGGTGATGGCCGACGACGCCTGCGTGATGTGCGGGAGGTGGAGCTGCACCGGGGCCGACTGCCCGCCGGGAGCGGCGCCCGCCCCGGCCGCCGCCCCGGCCGCCGCCGGGCAGGAGGCCGCCGCGTGATCACCACCACCCGACTCGACGAGGACGGGCACCGGGAACTGAGCGACAAGGTCCGCGAGGTCAACAAGCGGTCCGAGCAGCGCCCCCGGTGACACCCCAAAACCCCCTGAACGGAAGGAAATTGAGCATGGGACTGCCCCCGTGGCTGCGTGACCGCCTGACCCCTGCCCGGCCCACCGCCCGGTCGGCCACCCGGCCGCCGGACATGTGGCAGGGAGAGGCCCTGCCGCCGCGCGGTCTCGTCATGGAGGACATCCACTGGCGGATCTACGACCAGCGGAACGGTGAGTTGCTGGGCTTCGGCGACTCGAACTCGTTGCAGTCGGTCGCGCTCGACGTGCTCCGCACCCAGAAAGAGCACCCCAGGGCCTGTCTGAGGGTCGTGCGGGTGGACGGCCCCGCCTACTGACCCGGCGCCCCGGGGGGTGGAGCGGCCGGTCCCGTCGCGCGGGAGACGCGCGCGGATCACCGCTCCACCCCGTGGCACCGATCCCGGCCGGCCGCCCCGAACCGGCGGCCGGCCGGGCTCACTTGCAGAGAGAGGAGTCTCAATGACGAAGTCAAGCCGCCTGCGTGACCGGCGGGGCGGAGGTGAAGACTCGCCCGTCACGCAGCAAAGCCCACAAGACACTGGCTCGTCGGCGGGCGAGAGCGATGACAGCCTGAACGTGTTTGCAGCCTTCGCCGCGCTTCTTGAGGTAGAAGTCCCGGTTCGGGCCTTCGCGGATGATGCTGGTCTGCGCGGACAGGTAGAAGACCCTGCGCAGGCGGCGGCTGTAACGCTTGGGCCGGTGCAGGTTGCCGGTCCGGCGTCCGGAGTCGCGTGGGACGGGTACCAGTCCGGCCGCGGAGGCGAGGTGACCGGCGTCTGCGTAGGACGACAGGTCACCGGCCGCAACGACGAACTCAGCTCCGAGTATCGGGCCCAGCCCGGGCATCGACTCGATGATCTCCGCCTGCGGGTGGCTGCGGAACGTCTCACGGATCTGCTTGTCCATCCGCTTGAGCCGGTCGTCCAGGGCCAGGATCTGCTCGGCCAGTTCGGCGACGATCTGCCCGGCGACATCCTCACCGGGCAGCACGGTCTGCTGGGCTTGAGCGGCTTCAAGCGCGGCCTGGGCGACCGCGTCGGCGCCGCGAACACCACGGTTGGCCAGCCAGGCCGTCAGCCTCGCCCGGCCTCGCCGGCGGATGGCGGCCGGGGTCTGGTAGCCCGTGAGCAGGACCAGTGCGCCCTTGTGCGAGCTGTAGTCGAAGGCCCGCTCCAGCGCGGGGAAGATGCCGGTCAGGACGTCGCGCAGACGGTTGATCATCCGTACTCGGTCTGCTACCAGGTCCGATCGGTGGGCGGTCAGCAGTGCCAGGTCGGCGGCCAGCTGGGCTGGTACCTCGATGTTGGCGAAGTCGTTACGGTGGCGGGTGGTCTCGGCGATGACGTAGGCGTCCCGGGCGTCGGTCTTCGCCTCGCCCCGGTAGGCGCCCGACATGCGGTTGACCGTCCGGCCGGGCACGTAAACAGCTCTCTGGCCGTGGGCCGCGAGCAGCGCGAGCAGCAGCGCGGAGGACGTGCCGGAGATGTCCACCGCCCAGCGGACCTCGTCCGCCAGGTCGAGGATCTCGCCGAGCGCGGCCAGGATGGCCGACTCGTCATTGTCGATCTTCTTCGACCACAGAGTCACGCCGGTCTCATCAACCACCGCTCCCCAGTGGTGACCCTTGCCGGCATCGATACCAGCCCAGACCTGGGCCTTCCGCTTACTCATTCGCCTCTCCTCGCACCATCCGGTATGCCGTGGGCCCGAGGAACACCCCGCTGTCGTCTCCGTAATCAGCGACCGCTCGAAGCGCGCACATCTCAATCAGCAGCCAGGGCGCCCCGGAGAGCCGGGCGGCCACTCCTCTGAAGCCACTGAAGGCAAGACACGATCAGCCACACCCGGCCCTCCCGGGCCGCCTAACAACTTACGGAGAACACGATGAGCGAGAAGACGGAGAAGCTCGCGGAGCGGTACCGGGAGGCGGTGCTGGCCGTCCTCGGGGTGATCACCCTGGGCGTGGCCGTGCTGTCGGTCCACGTCAGCTACACCGTCCTGAGCCCACACTTCGGGTGGTGGGCGGTGCCGGTCGTGGGTGCGCTGGACACCCTGTGGCTCGTGATGCAGGCGACGGAGGCCCTGGCGGGCAACAACCGCTCCCGCGCGTGGCGGGTGATGACCGCCGGGCTGGTCCTGACGGCCGTCAACGCCGCGATCCCGACGGCGGACCTGATCCTGTCCGGCGCGGGCGCGGACATGGCGGTGGTCCTCACCCCGGTCGCGATCGTCATGACCAAGGGGGCGTGGTGGATCGTGCTCCCCGCGCTGGGGCGTGCGACGTCGTCGCAGACGCGCCAGCGCATCGCGCAAGAGCGGCAGAAGACCGCCGACCGCCTGGAGGAGATGGCGGCCAAGGCCGCGAACCGGATCGAGTTCCTGACCGTCGCCGCCGACCTGGAACGCCGGGTGGACGCAGCCCAGACCGCCTACCGCAAGGAGCGGCTGAAGATCCAGCAGAAGACGGTCGAGGTGTTGCACGCGCAGGCGCAGACGACCGCGGCGACGGTCGCGGAGAAGGTGCTGCCGGCCTCGGTGACCGCGATCGTCCTGCCGGAGATCGACACGTGGACCCCGGCCGCCCCGGCCCTGCCCGGCACACCCGGGCGTGCCGCCGCCGCTCTGCCCGGCACGGGCGGCCACGACGGAGTCACGCAGGTCAGCGCACTGCCGGAGGGGTCCGCAACGGACGCCGTCACACCCGGCGGCACACGGGCGTCACGCCCGGCGGCACACGACACCGAGCTGGAGGAACTGGCGGCCGTCGCGGGTGTGCCGGTCCCGCAGCCCGGCACACCGCTGGCCGACGAACAGATCGACGTCGTCCTGCGCCGCCTGCGCTACCACGACGACCCGCCGATGTCCTACCGCCAGGCGCGCGACGAGTTCCGCGCCGCCGGCTACACGGGCAGTGAGAAGCGGATCAGGGAGGCGTGGAGCGCGCTGATGGCGAAGGAGGGCGTCTCCGTCCGGTCCGAGACCGCCGAGGCGGCCGAGGACGCCGACGCGGAAGAGGAGTCCGAGGGCGCCTGACGGCCCGTGTCCCGGCACCACCAGTGAGGGCCAGCCCCGTGTGGGCTGGCCCTTGCTGCGACTGCCGGATCACCGCAGTCGACGGTGGCGCAGACCCGGCGAGTGACCTGGTGAGCGGACGGAGCGTTCGCAGACCCAGGGAGCAGACCCGGCGAGCACCGCTGCTAAACCCGCAAGTTTTCGGAACAACCGTTCGGTTATGCTCGCGTGCCTGCGTGCCTAAAAGATCAGCAAAGGGAGGGAATGTGGGGAGGAAAACCGCAGCCAGGGGCCGGGACGACACCGGTGAGGACATGTACGGGCAGACGGCCGGCGCGATCGGCGCCCTGGTCACCGTGTTCGCGGTCCTCGCGGCCGTCAAGGACAAGCTCGGCCTGGGGTGGCCCGCGACGGTGCTGCTCACCGCCGGGATCCTGGTCCTGCTGGGCTACGCCGCCTGGAGGGCCAAGACCGCTCTGAAGCGGCTGTGGGCGGGCGGCGAGGACAAGCCCGCCGCAGTGGCGCTGAAGCAGGAGGCGGCCGGGAAGAGCAGCGAAGAGCCTGAGGCGGTTCCGGCGCACCCGGAGCTGACCGAGGCCCTACGCACGGCCCAGGTCATCGGGCGCGACGAGGTGGTGCGCGCCGACGAGGCCACGGTCAAGCTCCTGCCGCCCGTCGGCAGGATGTACGACTTCCTCGTGCCCAAGGGCCGCACCTACCAGCACGTCGAGAAGAAGCTGGGCGCCGTCGCCGGCATGTTCGGCGTCACCCGCCTTCACCTGAAGCTCGAACGCTCCCGCGACAACGAGCGCCGGGTGCAGCTGCTGGTCCTCAACGAGCCCCCGTTCACCCAGCCGTTCGCGCCGCCGACCCGGACGGAGATCGAGGAATTCGACGGGGTCCCCTTCGGGCACGAAGTCACCGGCCAGCTCGCCGGAGTAAAAACGTTCGACAAGGCGTCGATGCTGGTCGGCGGAATGACACAGATGGGCAAGACCACTCTGGTCAACGGCCTCATCACATGCCTTCTGATCGCCTACGGCGAATTCGACCTCTACCTGCTCGACGGAAAACACTGCGGGCTGACCAGGTTCGCACCGATCGCCGTGCGCTACGAGGCGTCGGACGAACCGGCTGTCATGGATAATCTCCTCGACGAACTGAACGGAAAGGTCACGGCCCGTTACACCGAGATCCAGGACGCCATCCGGAACCGCAAACCAGCTCCGATATTCCGGCCGGTTTTCTTCATCGTCGACGAAGCGGCCGATTTCTTCTCCGACGACGGGACACCCGCAGGGAAGGAAATGGCCCGCAGGGTCGCCGAGAAAGCACGTTCCCTGGTGGCGAAGGCGCTGGAGTCCGGAATCGGCGTGGTGATGCTCACGCAGCGCCCGGCCAATGACGCGATTCCGGTGATGGTCCGGGACCAGTTCCTCTACCGGCTGAGCCTGTACGTGGCGTCCGAAGGCACCGCGAAAGTCGTCCTCGGTGACACGTATTTCGAAACCGTGGCCCCGATCAGTCCCTCTCTTCTGGACTCGACCATCAAGGGACAGGGCGTTCTGTTCGCTCACGGCGTCTCCACTCTCGTCCGGGGATTCAATTTCCCTGACCAGTTCATCTGGGATGTCGTGGACGATGTTCAGAAGCGGCAGGAGAAGCAGATCGAGGCGATTCCTGTTTCCCCACTGAAACAGGCGGTCGACGTGCTGCGGGACAAGGGAGTCGATTTCATGGCGACTCCCGATCTCGCGGCGGCCCTCGGAATTCTCGGGGACGACGCGACCGATACCGGAAAGAAGCTCACCAGGCTTCTCGGCGTTCCGGCCGGCCGGGTGAAGGGCGTGCGCGGCTACGAGCTCGCCGCTCTCACAGCGGCCCTGATGTCCGGTTCGTGACCGTCGCCGGGACCGTCCGGGCACCGTCCGGAAGACGGTCGGCCGCCGGTCACCACCGTCCGCCGGACGGTGCCCGGACGGTCCTGTGACGGTCCCCGATGACGGTCCTGACCAGTGAAAACGATCAAAAACAGGGAAGGAGGGGAAAACGGCGTTGCGAGCCACCACCATCGCCACGATCGGCGTGGGAGCCACTGCGGCCGTCGTCGTGGCGGCCCTCGTGCAGACGGCCGGCGACGACCCCGCGGGAGCGGCGCTCAGCCTGTCCGTCCCCGCCGAGTACCGGTCCCTGATCGAGGAGGCGGGAAAAACCTGCCCCGAGGTCACACCGAATCTGATCGCTGCACTCCTCACGCAGGAATCCAATTTCAACCCGAAAGCCCGGTCGCCCGTGGGAGCTGAGGGGATCGCGCAGTTCATGCCCGCGACCTGGGAAGCCCACGGGGTCGACGGGAACGGCGACGGAAAACGCGATGTCTGGGACCCCGAGGACGCGATTCCCTCGGCCGCCGGATATCTCTGCTCCATCGCCAGGGACGTGAAAGATGTTCCGGGCGACCGGCAGAGCAATATGCTGGCCGCCTACAACGCGGGGAGCGGCGCCGTAAAGAAGTACGGCGGCGTCCCCCCGTACAAGGAGACACAGAATTATGTCCAGTCGATAAAGTTCCTCGCCAGCCAGGCGTCCGGCGGGAAAACGGCGAGTACGTCGCAGGGCGTGACCGCCATCAATGCCGCCCAGGAGATGATCGGCAAGCCCTATTCGTGGGGCGGGGGGAACGCGTCCGGTCCCAGTACGGGGATATGCTGCTCGCCCAACGGGAGTTCCGGGCAGACGATCACCGGGTTCGACTGTTCCGGACTCACCCTCTACGCCTACGCGAAAGCCGGTATTTTCCTCCCCCGGACCGCCGCCCAGCAGTACGTGGCGTCGGAACCGGTCCGGCCCGGCGACATGCGCCCCGGCGATCTCGTTTTCTACGGTGCCAGTGCCGCGGCCATCCATCACGTCGCCATCTACATCGGCGGCGGCTGGATGATCGAGGCTCCCCGGCCCGGCATCAGTGTCCGTTATTCACCGCTCAATTCGATGACCGATCTGTTCGGCGTCGCGCGGCCCGTTCCCCGTAACAGCAAGGAGGCATGAAAATGTCCAAGTCCCCGATCCAGCTCGCCAAGGCTGTCGACATGTCCGGCGGTTTCAAAGACTTTTTCGACACCATCGGACTGACCGGCGGCGGCCTGGTCGTCAAGGGCATCGCTGCCGTGATCGCGGTCATCGCTCTGCGGATGCTGTTCACCCTGTCGAACAACCCCAAGGAGTCCCTGCGGCGGGGGTCGATGGCGGTCGGCACCCTGTTCGTCGCCGTCGTCCTGGCTCTCTACGGTGACACTTTGTTCTCGACCGTCACGTCGGTCAAGGGCTGATCCGGATGCCCTCCAATCCCTGTGACGGGATCACGGGCCCCGCTCGCGAGTACTGCGAGCGGGGTACCGAGGGCGGCGGCTCCGGCGGCAGCAGCGGCGGAGGCGGCCTCATCGGCGGCGCCTCCGACCACGTCAAAGACCTTGCCGACGTCTTGATCAGGATGCTCAAGGCTCTGCTGGCGCCGGGGCATCTGTGGGCGCCGGCGCAGGCCACCGAGGGGCTGTACGGGCCGTTCCTGTGGCTGGGCCAGCATCTGGCGGTCGCGATCTTCGTGTGCGTGGTCGTGATCTGCGGGCTGACGGCCTGGCAGGGCGCGCCCCGCCTGAAGCAGATGGGGATGTCGACCGGCTGGACCCTGGCGGCGGTCGCCGGCATGGCCTCGGTCCCCGGCATCGTCGTGCTGCTGAACAAAGCCATCAGCAGCGCCTTCAAGACGGCGTTCAACTCCAACGAGACGACGCTGCTGGGGTCGATCGGCCGCGAGGTGGAGAAGGGCCCCGACGCGGGCAATCCGCTGCTGATGATGCTCCTCTTCGCCGCTATGTGCGTCGCGATCGGGTTCGCCGTGCTGGTGTTCATGACGAGGCAGCTCGGCATCCTGGCCTACGTGATCATGGCCCCGCTGGTGCTGGCCTCCCTCGCCCGAGGGGGCGACACCTCGGCGGTCAAGCTCTGGCTGAACCGGCTGCTGGGGCTGATGTTCACGCCGTTCGCGCTGCTGGCGATCACCCCGTTCGTCAGCTTCGCCAGGGACTCCGTCGCCATGCACCTGGTGCTGCTGACGGCGGCGGACGTGATCATGCTCCGGATGATCCACCACGGCATCCCCTACATCGGCCCCCGGGTCGCGGGGGCCGTGCGGACGGTGGTGGACCGCAAGACCGAGCACGAAGGGGTGCGGGCGCTGGTCCGGCTCGGTGCACCGGAGACGTACGAGCGGGAGTTGACCCCGCAGGGCCGGCGCACGGTCGACACCCCGGGCCTGGCCGTCCACCGGGACAAGGACGCGTTGCTCGGCGCGTACGGCATCCGTCCGGCGAGCCGGACATCGCGGCTGACCACGCCGTCGGTGATCGCGCAGACCCAGGAGGGCGCGGAGCGCACCGCCCGGCTGACCCAGGCGCGCCGGGCGGCGCGCATGTCGCGGCCCGAGCCGCCGTCCGGCCCCGGCCAGCAGGCCCCGTCCGGCGGGCAGGCGCAGGCCCCGAGGCCCAGGACGCAGGCCCCCCGGTCCGGCCCGGCCCGGCCGTAGCCCGGCCAGCCGGACGCGGGGGAGGGGGGCCCTGGCCCCGCCCTCACCCGGGGCAGGGCCAGGGGCCGCGCCCGATTTCCCTTCCCCCACCCCAGACTTGAAGGAGCGTGCCCGTGTATTCCCTCTCTCCCGGTTACCGGGTTCCCGCCGTGCAGCGGGGGCTGAGCCGTGCCGAGACCCTGATGACGCAGCTGAACGCCGGCATGGGGGGTGTACTGCTGCTGTCGGCGATGGCCGCGCCGCCCCCGTTGTGGTCGTTCGGCGTGGTCGGCGCGGCGGCGGCGGTGATCAACGCCGCGCCGGGACGGCGCTCGGTGGGGCGGTGGGCGGCGGTCGGCTACCGCCACCTGCGCGAGCGGACCGCTCCCGCCTCGATGACCGCCGGCCGGGGCGAGACGGAGACGTGGACGCTCTACCCCCAGCACGGCGTCATGCAGGACGCCTACCGGCGGGCCGCCTTCCACGAGGCGTTCGCGGCGGCGCTGGTGTTCGCCAGCGAACAGGCACGCGCGGCCGGCGTCCAGGTGCACGTCACGCACCACGCCGCCGCCACCGGCGGGTACACCGTGCACACCCAGACGGTGTCCGTGCACGTGCCGGAGGGCCTGGTCGGTCAGCCGGGGCGGGTGCTGGACACGCTGGAGGCGGAGTTCGCCCGGCTCGGCGCGCTGATGCTGGTGGAGCCGGACCCGGTCCCGCAGGCGGTGGAGCGGGGCCCGGGGTGGGTCGGCCTGGACGACGGCCGGTTCGCGGCGACGGCCCGGATCACCGGCTGGCCGGACGCCACCGGCGGTGACCTGATGTCGAAGCTGCTGCTGGAGGACCGGGACGGCCCGGAGCGGTCGGTCGGGGTGCTGTACCGGCCGCTGCCGGTCGGCCAGGCGCGCCGTTCCGCGAAGTGGCAGCAGGCCGCCAGCGAGGCGTTCACCACCGACAAGGTCAAGCTCGACTCGGAGCAGCAGGCCTCCAGCGGCACGCACGGCGCGCTGGTCCAGGGCGCGACCCTCGTCGACGTCGACGCCTACCTGACCGTGTGGGGCGACAGCCCCGAGCAGGTCGCCGCCGCGCGCTGGCAGACCTCCCTCGACGCCGACCGCCACCGCATCCGGCTCGACTGGCTCCCGGGCCAGCAGCACCGCGCGCACGTGATGACCAGCCCCCACGGCGCCTCCACCAGGAAGGGAGCGATCCTCTGATGATCCGCCTGTCCTCCACCCACGCCGCGATCACCGCGCCGCTCGCCGTGTCCAGCAGCCGGTTCCCGGGCATCCCCGTCGGCCGCTCGCTCCTCGACGGCCGCCAGTTCCGCCTGTCCCCCGTCATGGCCGACGCCGCAGTCCTGCCGTCGACCAACAGCCTTGCGCTGGGCGGCCTCGGCTCCGGCAAGTCCTCGACGGCCAAGGTCCGCATCCGCCGGGAGATCCGCGACCACGGCCACCAGGCCGTCGTCATCGACTCCCAGGGAGAGGACGGCGACCGCGGGGAGTGGACACCGATCACCAAGGAGCTGAACGGCAGGGTCATCCAGGCCGGGAACTTCACACTCAACCCGTGCAGCACACTGTTCTCGCCGCCGGTCCGTGAGCAGCTCATCCGCTCCCTCATCCTCTCGGTCGAACCCGGCGCGCTCACCACCCAGGCCGGCCACGCGCTCCAGCACGCCCTGGCCCACCCCAAGGCGACCGCCCTGGCCGCCCTGGTCGACGTGCTGGTCAGTCCCCAGGACGGCCGGTGGCCCGCCGCCCGCCTCGCCGAGTGGGGCGAGGGCGTCGCGATCGCGCTGTCCCGGTACACCGAGGGCTCGCTGAGCGGCATCTTCGACGGAGAGGACGCCGCGCTCCCCGAGGCGGACCTGCCGATCATCAGCTTCGATTTCACCCTCCTCGACCGCAATTCGCCCGCGATCCCGTCCCTGATGGCAGCGGTCTCCTGCTGGGCTGAACACGTGTGGCTGCGGCAGTCCACGGCCGTCCACCGCCACCTGGTCCTTGAGGAGGCCTGGCAGCTCCTGCTGTCCCCCGCCTCCGCCGCCCTGATCCAGAGGCAGCTGAAGTACAGCCGGAAGACCGCGCTGAGCCTGGACGTGGTGATGCACACCCTGTCCGACCTCGGTGACGGCCGCGCCCGGGACCTCGCCCGCCTCTGCGAAATCGCGCATGTCGGCCGTCTCCTTCCCGAGGAGGCCCTGGCCGTCGGCTCGGTGCTCGGCCTGCCGCAGTGGGCCGTCGACAAGATCCCCTCTCTGGGCCCTGGACAGGCCGTCTGGAAGATCGGCCCGGACTACGTCGACATCGTCGAGACACTCCTGGAGGAGGACGAGGTCCGGCTGACCGACACCTCGTCACGCCGCCGCCGGGCCCAGCAAGTCCTGGACCAGGAGGACGGGCAGGACGTCGCCGGGACGGAAGACGATGAGGAAGAGGGCGCCGGGCAGAGCGGCCCGGTGGACCTGATCAAGCCGGATCACGGCCTCGCCGACGAGGCCGCTGAAGTTGAGGAGGGGGAGAAGGACGGGTGGGGCTGGGAGATGCCTCCCAACGTGGTCAACCCTCAGCAGCCTGTGGTCGACTCTCAACAGCCTGACGACCCCCGGCGACGGCTTTTCGACGCCCGGCACCAGGCCGTGATGCAGGCCGCGGAGGAGGGCCGCTACAGCGAGGCCGCCCAGCTGGCAGCCGTGCACGAGCGGGACGACATCACCACCTACGGGCTCAACTCCGATGAGGCCGCTGCGTGGTTGGTGACCCGCGCGCGGATGGCCGACAGGTGCGGTGAGCGTGCTCAGGCGGCCTACCTGCGCGCTACCGTCACCCGTATGGGCAAAGACGTGAAATGGTTCGAGCAGTACGAGCGTCCCGGGCCGCAGGCCGGCGGAAGCGCACCGTACGATGCTTCCCCGCCGCCCCCGCCCCCGCTCACCAACCCCGCCCCGAGCGGCACCGGGGCTCCCGCGCCGAAGCGCCGGCGGACCTGGCGCTACGTCGCGGGGATCGCGGCCGTGGGCATCGCGATCGCTGCTTTCCTCCAGCACTCCAGCCTGGAGCAAGCCCGCGAAGAGCGGGCGGCGACCGCCGCCGCCTACAAAGGCCGCTCCGGAGCCGCACTCCAGATCGACGGAGTCAAGGTTCATGTGGTGGCCCATTGGAGCAGCGACCGTCAGCGCGTCATCGTGGAACTAAGCTCATATTTCGACCGTAATTCGCGGTATCTGAGGGTCGACGCTGGTGAGCAGACCGCTAGCAGTACGCAGAAGGACGGTTATTTCCCGAAAGATCCTCAGCTGGCGTTGCCGGTGAGTGATCCGTTGGCGGAAGTGACGGTGCGGGTGGCGGTGGGCGGCGCGTCGTGGACGGAGGGGTCGCGGGCGGCGTCGCGTACGGTGCGTCTCTCCCCGGCCGGGGTGGCGTACGACGCGGAGAGCGGCCGGCGGCTGCCCTCGGATCTCTGATGCCGTTCCGTGGCGAAGGGGCCTGCAACTCGGTTGGGTTGCAGGCCCCTTCGTGGTTCAGCACCCCATCGGGTGACAGATCAAAACCACTGACAGGCGGTGCCCGGCGCTACGGTCTGGAACCAGCACGGCAACAACGTAAGGACGGCAGGGACATGGACTGGAGCGCCTGGATCGCCATGGTCTTCGTGTGGATGTACGCGGTGCTCGTGACCGTGAGGGTCGCCCTCCGCGGTGAACGGCCCGGCGATGCGCTGACGCCGAGGTGGGTGATGCGCCGGCGAGGGCGCCGCTTCGATCGGGAGACCGAGAGGCAGCGGGCGCAGCAGCGGCGGCGGGCGGCATGAGCCCGTGCTGGTACCGAGTGCCGGTGGTCGTGCCCGTGGTGGCTGCGGCTGCCGGCACACGGAGACCGACGGAGACCGGTCGGCAGCTTCCTTCGGATCTCTGAATCGTTGTGTTCTTCGAGGAGGTGTGGTTGTGGCGTGGGGGCGGAGCGACGATGAGGCCATGCTGGTCTGGATGCGCGAGTGGCTCCGGGAGGAGCAGCGGTGCGTGCGGCAGGCGGCGTCCCAAGCGGTCGTCTCCGGGGTGATCACGCCGATGACGGTGTGGCTCGCTGTGACGGCTTCGGAGAGTCCGCCCGGGTACCGGGGCCTGATGGCTTTTCTCGGAGCGTGTCACGCGGGCCTCTGTGTGTTCTGGGCCCGGCGCTACCGTCTGGCGCGCCTGCGCCGGGCTTCCTGCCGGTGGCACGTGCACAGCCTGGAGAAGGACCTGGGGATCGTGTCCTGAGACGATGACGGGTGGGCCCGTACTCGATCGATCGAGTACGGGCCCACCCGTGTTTTCGGGGTGCCGGGCGGGTTCTCAGGCGTCCCTACCTTGTTGATCGGGCTGAGCGAGCCATTCGTAGGGTTGGCTCACCCAGGGGTGCCGGGTGTGGCTTTCAGGCGTCTGCCGTAGTTGTGGCTTCCAACGATTCGCCGCCCGGCGCCCCACGACGACTCGGCTGCTCATTAGGAATTGCGGCACTGATCGCTCAGTAGGGACTTGACAGCGAGGTCGTCCGTGGTACCTGTACGAACACGACCCGCGGAGAAGCACGTGACAGCGATCTGGGCCGGTATCGACGCCGGGAAGACCCATCACCACTGCGTGGTGATCGACGAAACCGGCAAGCGGCTGCTGTCCCGGCGCGTCACCAACGACGAGAGCGAGCTGTTCAAGCTCCTCGGAGACGTTCTCGACCTGGGCGACGAAACGGTCTGGGGCATCGACCTGGCGGACGGCGGGGCCGCCCTGGTCATCGCGGTTCTGCTCAACCACGCCCAGCAGCTCCTCTACATCCCCGGCCGCGCGGTCAACCGGGCCTCCGAGGGCTACCGGGGCGACGGCAAGACCGACGCCAAGGACGCGGCGGTGATCGCCGACCAAGCCCGCATCCGGCGCGACCTCACGCCCTTGCGGCCCGGCGACGAACTGGTCTCCGACCTCAAGGTCCTCACCCGGCACCGCCGGGATCTCAGCGACGACCGCACCAGGACCGTCAACCGGCTCCGCGGCCACCTCACCGAGATTTTCCCCGGCCTGGAACGCGAACTCGACCTGGGCAACATCGGCCCCTTGGTACTGCTGACCGGCTACCAGACCCCGGCCTCCATACGCCGCACCGGCCAGCGGCGACTGGCCACCTGGCTGCGCAACCGCAAGGTCCGCGGCGCGGACGAACTCGCCGCCAAGGCCGTCCAGGCGGCCGAAGGACAGCACACCGCAGTCCCCGGCGAGGACATGACCGCCCATGTCGTGCTCTCCCTGACCAGGGAGGTGATGGCCCTCAACGAGAGGATCACGGAGACCGACAAGCTCATCGAGGGCCGATTTCGCCGCCACCGCGACGCGGAGGTGATCACGAGCATGCCTGGCATCGGTGTCCTGCTGGGCGCCGAGTTCCTGGCCGCCACCGGTGGAGACATGGGCGCCTTCGCCAGCCCGGACCGGCTGGCCGCCTTCGCCGGCGTCTCTCCCGTGCCTCGTGACTCCGGGAAGGTGAGCGGCAACCTGCACCGCCCCACTCGCTACAGCCGGCGCCTCCAACGCGTCTTCTACACCTCCGCGTTGATCAGCATCCGCTGCTGCGACGAAAGCCGCCGCTTTTACGATCGCAAGCGCGCCGAAGGTAAACGGCACAGCCAGGCCGTGATGGCTCTCGCCCGTCGGCGGGTCAACGTTCTGTGGGCCCTCTTGCGTGACGGACGGTGCTATGCCCCCATACCGCCCGCCACCCTGGCCGCTTGACATCTCCATTAGGAATCCTTGGGGCCCTGGCCGTCGCGGATCTTGGCGATGTACTCGCGGGTGTATTTGCTGCGCCGGGCGATCTCCGACGGGCGCACGCCCGCCGCGAGGGCTGCCCTGATGGCGGCGAACAGGCCGGTGCGGGCCTCGTCGTACGTCTCCCGTGCGCGCTCGACGGCGGCGGCGGGGTCCTCGGTCGGTGTCATGCCGCCAGCCTCCCACAACTTAGTTCGCGAATAAAGTTCGCGAACTAAGTTGACAGACGTCTGCGGTGCGCCCTACTGTCAACTTAGTTCGCGAACAAAGTTGACAAGTGGAGGGGAATCCCATGCTCACTGCCTTCGTCGCCGTCCTCGGTACTCTCGCCGGGTCGCTGCTGACCGGCTATCTCCAGCACGTCGGGCAGCGCGCGGTCCGCCGGGACCAGGACGCCTCCGCGCACTACGAGTCGTGCCTGGCCGCTGTGATCGCGTTAGGGCAGGCGCTGGACGACCACCGCCGCGCGATGTGGATGCGTGAGGATCTGCGGCTGTCGGGGGCGGACTGGTCGGACGCCCGGGGCGAGAGCCACCGCACGCGGTCCGCTCTGACGGCCCGGCTGCTGTCCGTGCAGCTGCTCATGCCCGAGATCGCGCTCCCCGCGCGGGTCGCCGCCCAGGCGGTCTACAGCATGCGCGGCGCCGACACCCCGGGCGTCCTCAGCTGCGCCCGCGAGTTCGCCGCCGCCAAGGCCGACGACCTGGTCGCAGCGGCCGGCCGCCTCCTGTCGGCGGACTGACACCCCCCTTGCATCACCGGCCCTGGTACTCGGCGTGAGGCCGCCGGATCGACTCCGGCCCGGGGCACCCCTTCTCCCTTCCCGCACCACCACCGTCGACATCAGGAGAGACAGCGTGACCACGACCGAACCGCAGCGCACCGTAACCCCGGGCGCCGATGCCATGGCCGGTGTCCTGCGCACCGAGCTGGGGCGGGCCGACAGCAAGGCCTCCCTGTTACTGGCCCTCACCGGGGCCGGACTCGCCGGGATCGGCTCCGCCGTCCCCCAGCTCGACCTGCCGGTCGCGGCGGCGGCCGTCGGGGCGCTCGGGGTGTGCGCCCTCGTCGCCTCGACGGTCCTGCTGCTGCTGACGGTCCGTCCCTGGCTGGGCGGCGGCTGGCCGTCCTGGCACCGGCTCACCGACGACGTGCTGGAGCTGCGTCTCGCCCGGGGGCACGACACCGACGACGTACGCGCGCTCGCGGCGGCGGCCCGGCTGAAGTTCCTCCGGATCAGGTACGCGGTCGACTGCACCCTGGCCGGGATCGTGCTGCTCGCCGCCGCGGCCGTCCTGGCCGCACTGATCCGATGACCCGCGCCGGAACCGACCTGGAGGAATGCGTCATGAGCGAGATCACCGAGACCGTCCCCGCCGAGCTGCGCTGCTGGTCGGTGAGCTGGCCGCAGTACACGCCCGTGGACGTCACACCGCCCGAACTGCTGCCGTCGGCGCTGGCCCGTCACGTGCCCGGCTGGGCCGAGGCGGCTGCCACGCCGGCCGACGTGCAGGACTGGACGCAGCGGCAGACCGACGCGCTCGTGCCGTACGCGTGCGACGGGCGGGGCTGGCCCCTGCACCCCCAGGGACGTACCGGCCGCACCGGCCGGAACCTGGGGAAGTGGGGCGAGAACGCCGCCGCCGACCCGATCGTCGTCGCGGGCGCCGGCCGGGAGCGCCGGGTGCTGCTGATCACCCGGTCCGACATCGGCGTGGAGGCGATCCCGGGCGGCATGGTCGATCCCGGCGAGACCGCCCCCGCAGCCCTGGTCCGTGAGCTCCGGGAGGAGACCGGAGTCGACCTCGCCGGCCACCCTCCCGTCCTCCTCGGACGTGACCTCGTCGACGACTGGCGCCAGAGCGACCACGCATGGGTCGTCTCGACCTCCGCGCTCTACCAGCTGCCCGCCACGGTCACCGCCGTCGCCGCCGACGACGCCCTCGACGCCCGCTGGTACCCCTTCGGCTCGTTCGACCAGCTGGACAGCGCGGTCGCCGCCGCCGGACGCACCCTCTACGCCGCGCACCGTCCGCTGCTGCGCCGCGCCCTCGACCACCTCGACCAGCAGTAACCGGCAGCCAGCCCAGCCCAGCCAGGAACAGGAAACGGAGCACGCCATGGCCAAGAAGATCACGATCACCGACGACACCGGCTCGACCGTCGAGACCACCGTCCCCGACAACGAGAGCGCCCGCCCGTACGAGGACCTGCCCTTCGAGAACGAGCACATCGTCGTGGTCACGGTCACCGACTGCTGACACCCTCCCGCACCACCAGCCCCGGAACTCGGCGCGAGGCCGCCGGATCGACTCCGGCCCGGGGCACCCGACACGATCCGCCCGCCCCGACCGGGGCGGCGAGGCGACAACTCCCGTCTGGAGAAACCGAATTGAACCCCTTACAGCATGTTTCGCTGCCGGATTCGCGCTGCCTGGTCATCCTGATCGGAGCGGCCGGCTCGGGCAAGTCGACGGTCGCGTCGTCCTGGCCCTCCTCGCGGGTGCTGTCGCTGGACGCGCTGCGCGAGGCGGTCAGCGACGCCGGCGACCAGAGCGCGACCCGCGAAGCGGTCGAGATCCTGCACCTGCTCCTGGAACGCCGGATGGCCCGGCAGCTGCCCACCCTGATCGACTGCACGAACACCTCCCGCGCGGTGAGGGAGCCGCTGATCGAGGCCGCCCGGTGCCACGGGATGCCGGCGGTCGCGGTCCTGATGGACACTCCGCTCGCCGTGTGCCTGGCACGGCAGGCCGAACGTCCGGCGCACCGGGCCGTGCCCGACGACGTGGTCCGCGCCCAGTACCAGGAGGCGCTCCACTCCCGCGAGGGCCTGGCCGACGAGGGATTCGACGAGATCGTCACCTTCGGCACCGCCGACCCCCGGCCCGACGAGGACGCCGGGCGGCTGGCGGCCTACGAGGCCGACCACACCGTGTGGCGTGCCGCCCGCCGCAGGCTGGAGGAGGCGCACAGGGCCCTGCCCTACCGCCCCATCGAGGCCCCGCGCTCCCCGCAGGAGGACGCCGACTACCGCGCCCGCGTCACCGTGGGGCTGGCCGAGATCAAGGCCGCCGAGGCCGCGGAGGCCGCTGCCCGTGCGATGCTCAACTTCCCCTGGGAGCGGTGACGATGACCGCGATTGTGATCGTGGTGTCCCACGGCACGGACTTCTTCGGCGAGGACCGGCACGCGGCCACCAGCCTGCGCGGCCTGGCCCCGTACGTGTCCGCCGCGTTCTCCTGGAGCGACCGCGAGACGGTCGCCCCGCTCCTGGACACGCTGGTGAATCCGGCCGCCCGGACCATTGCGGCCGAGGACGCCGGCCGGTACGCCGAGCAGCTCCTGAGGGTCTCCCGCGCCCGGGGCACGGGCGCCAGGTGGTCCGCCCTCGCACGCGCCCTGGCCGGCGCCGCCGCGCGGGCCGCCGCCGACGGCGAACCGTGGACGTGGCGCACCGAGACCGGGAACGGCGCGTAGGAATCCGGCAGTTGAAGGCCCGCGTCCCACCGCAACCATCCTGGAGGACCCCATGATCCGGATCATCTCCTTCGGCTACGGCCACGCCGCCGCCCCCACGGCCGACATCACCTACGACGTCAGCGGCAAGCGGTTCCGCAATCCCTTCCACGACCCGGCGCTGAAGCAGCTCACGGGCCTGGACCAGGCCGTGTACGACCACGTCCGGGCGACGCCCGGCATCGAGGCTCTGGCCCGGAACGCGGCTGCCACCGCGATCGGCCTCACCGACGAGACCGACGGCGACGTCGTCCTGGCGTTCGGATGCATCGGCGGCCGGCACCGCAGCGTCGGCCTGGCGCGCAGGACCGCCGAGCTCCTCGAACTGGTCGGTCGCCGGGCCGGGATCGAGCACCGCGACATCGGCGAGCCGCTGCTGCCCGCCGGAGTCCACGCCCGGCAGTAGCGCGGACCGTACAGGCGCCCGGAACCGGCCGTCAGGACATCAGGAACAAGCCGAAACATCTTTATGATTCTGCAAGTACTTGCGTTACCTGTCGAATAACTCAGAGAATGCAAGTACTTGCAGAACATCCCGTCTTACCGCGAAGGAGACCTTGGTGAACGCCACGACCACAGAGCTCACGCTCCGCCCGCTGCCCAGGAACTGGACTCCGCCCGCCGACTGGGAACGCGACAACGTCGTCCTGGACATCAGCGACCCGGACGGCGAGCGGACGTCCACCGGCTACCGCGCCAGCGTCGCCTACGTACTCGACACCGAGCGGCGCGAACTCTCGGTCCACCCCTTCCGCCAGGGAGCGGAACAACGGCAGGTGCCCGGAGAGTTCATCAGCTACCAGCACACCCGCAACGGCGTCGTCCCCCCCGTCATCCACCTCGGCGGCATCAGCCTGAACACGTCCGCCAGCCTGGCCCACCCGGACCAGATCAACACGGTCCTGGAGGAGATCCGCCCGCTGGCCCAGGAGATCGTGGACAACCTGCTGCCCGTGGCCGGGACCACCGGCCGGGACTGGACCGCCCGCGCCGACGACGCCGCCCAGAAAGCCCGACACCTCCTCGACCGCTACCCCTACCGCGGCAGCAAGTACGACTTCCCGCGCCGCAGCTTCTGCTACGCGGTCGACGCGCCCGCCGTAGTGGACGCCTTCCCCGACCTCATCAACCCGGCCTGGGCGGACGGGACCGACCAGCAGCTCCAGGACGCCGCCGCCGACCTGGAGGCCCGCCTCTACCAGCGGTACAAGAACGCACCCGAGGCCATGGAGAAGCTGATCTCGATCAGCCTCACTGGCGCCCCGTTGCCCGAGAGCAGCGACGGCCGCCGCGCCGTGCCAGAGGTCCGTCTCCACGGCGCCCGCGCCTGGCTCCACGCCTACCGCCTCGACCGGGCCGGCGGCCTGACCCCCACCGACGTCACCCGATGGGACGGCGCCGCCCGTCACGCCCTCCACGTCGCCGACGACAGCACCGACACCGAACTCGCCACCGCCGCCCGCAACGCCGAGCGCGACGCCGCCGCCCAGGGCGTCAAGCTGCTCGGCGCCGGGCGCTGGGCCCACACCCTCCGCGCCGACCGCCGTACCGCCGTCCGCGCCCAGCTCGCCGAACTGCGAGGTCAGATCGAGGCCCTGGAGACCCAGCTCAAGCCCGCCCGCAAGCGCCGCACCGTACTGGTCACCCGCGTCCTCGGCTGGGGTGAGGAGGACACCGACTCCGGCCTGGGACGGGCCTCCGGCCTCTCCCACACCGCCGTCGGCAACGTCCGCTCCTCCCTGGACACCGCAGAAGACCCCGACGCCAAGGAGACGAACCGGTGACCCCACAGAAACCGAACAAGGGCCGCTTCGACCGGTACCTCATCGACGACGGCCTCCACACGCCGCAGATCGTCATCGACGAGGACGCCTCCACCTCCGCCGGCACCGCCCTCTACCGGGCCGCGTGCTCCTGCGGCCGGATGCCCCACCACCCCGCCGGCACCCGCGAAAGCGTCCTCACCGCTCACCTCGACCACCTCGCGACCCGGACCGGCCCCTCCAAAGGCCCCCACTGGCTGCCCCTCGGCGCGCGCATCACCCTCCTGCTGACGGCCATGCTCGCCGTCTGCGGCACCTGCTACGCCGCCGGACAACTCGTCGTCCACGGCCAGGACCTCACCGGCACCACCGCCTCCCTGGCCATCACCGGGTCCATGCTCACCGGGTTCGCCCTGGCCTTCGGCCTCATGGTCGCCGCCCGGCACTACATCGCCCCGACCCGCGCCTGACGTCCGGCGGAGACGGGGTGGCGCAGCCGTAGGAGCCGGCTGCGCCACCCCACCCGCCGACCGTACGCCGGAACGGTCCGCCGGCGTCAACCCNCCAGACCTCACCCCCCCCAGCCTTATCTGGGGGTTCGGGGGGGGGGGGGGGAGAAAGCGAGAAGGGCCCCCCTCCCCCCCCCCGCCCGCCGACCGTACGCCGGAACGGTCCGCCGGCGTCAACCCGAGACCGGGCCGCCCCGCTGTCCCGCACCATCCGCGCCACGTTGTCACCCCGGGAAGGACACCCACACCATGAACATCACGATCAGGAACACGTTCGGCACCGTGCACAACGTCAGCGAGAACAACCCGGCCCACGTCACGAGCTGCGACCGCTACCGGCTGCCCCTCGTCGGCACGATCGTCCCCGGCCTCGCCGGTTACGAGGACATGGTCGAGATGCTGAAGGAGAACGGCCACGACACCCGCCCCGAGGGGTACGGGGTGATCTTCCTGGAGTCCGAGGAGTTCAGCGCCACCTACTTCGGGTCGGTCGAACAGATCGAGAAGTACCGGCGCGAGAACACCGACGGCACGGCGACCTTCGACGTCTCGCAGGGCGTCATGTACGCGAACTGGCCTGCCGGCAAGGGCTGGGACAACTTCATCCCCCGCGTCTTCTGGTGCGCGAAGGCCCACGGCGCGATCGCGGACGGCGTCGGCCTCGTCACCGCCTTCGCGCACACCGAGACCCCGGGCGCCGAGGTCATCGTCTACGAGTTCGAAGGCACGTGGCGTCGCGGCGGCGACCCGCAGCAACTGGTCACCTACCACTGCACCGCCTGCCACGCGGACACGTTCCACAACTGCGGGCACGTACACGAGAACACCGGCCCCGACGCCCGCCACTGGGCGGCCCGCCAGGCCCGCCAGCACATCATCAGCGCCGCCCGGCACGGCGTCGGCACCGAGAAGAGCGCCTGCCGCCCCAACAACGGCGAGACGCTGCGCATCGCGAACGCGGTCGCCCGCGAGATGTGGGGCACCACGCGCAACTCCCTGCCGGACACCGACGACGCGTTCTGCGCCACCAAGGGCCCCTGCGCGGTCATCCGCGAACTCCGCGCCGGTGTCCGCCCGCCCACCTACCGCGCCTGACCCCCGCCCCGGCCCTGCCGGTGACCGCGCAGATCGCGGCCGGAGGACGGGGTGGCGCAGCCGTAGGAGCCGGCTGCGCCACCCCGCCATACGCGGGTCGCCCGTCGGCGTCAACCGGCCGGGTCCCCGCCTTCCACCCGGACCACCCAACAGGGAAGGATTCCCGCATGTCCGCGGAGAACGTCAAGACCGAGCACATCGCCGCGATCAACGCGGCCACCCACGCCGTGAAGGAGACGACGCTGATGATCGAGGAACCGGGCCGACGTCCGGAGGGGTGGATGGCGCGGCACGATTTCGTACGGGAGTTGATGGGGCGGCTGTCCACCGACGCGACGCTGGCCGGTTCCTGGCCCGAGCTGGACGACGTCCGGCAGTTCGGTACCCGGCGGCTGATGGACGCCTACGAACGGGTCGAGCAGGCACCCTGGCACGGATACGGGAAGGCCGTGGCGGAGCTGGAGAAGGCCCTGTGGGCGGCGGCCCGCGATGCCAAAGTGCTCGGCAACCCCCGCCCGGTAGAGATCCTCAGCCGCCTCCAAGTGCGGGAAGGAACCCCGGGCTGACGAGTCGCCGGCCCGGCCGCCGCTCGCCGTCACGGCGGTCACCGCCTCCGGCGGCCGACCGGCAGGAACACGGACTGCCGGAACCTCAGGATTAGCTCAACCGGGACACGGGCGCTCACGGGGGCCGTCAGGATGTCCGTATTGCCAGGACCCCGCCGGTGCCATGCCGGCATGACCACCAGGAGTGAGAGCGAGATGTCACAAGAATTCAAGGGGTTCGAGGACGAGGACGAGTGCCTGCTGCCCAACCCGAAGAAGGATGCCTGGTACATGGTCCGCAGCGGGCTCATCTTCATGCTGGGCATGGCGGTCGTGGCCTACGCCGGCCGTGACATCGACGGCGTGGGCCCGTTCCTGGCGAAGGCGGCGTCAATGCTGGTCGGCGTGGGAGTCCTCAGGACCGGGCTGGGCCTCTACCGCGTCGTACAGGCTCGCGCTGAAGCATCGGAGCTTGCCTCAGAGGCCGTAAACACCGGGTGACTGAGGGGCATCGGATGGTCGCCTTGGCACTGTTCGCCGTCGCCACCTTCAGTAATTGACTGGCGGACCTCTAAGAACTCCTATCGGAATGACTTCAGGCGTCGCCAGCAGATGAGTGCGCATCCGAGGGTGAGGAAGGCTTCGTGGGTGTCGTCGCGGATCTCCCAGCGGATGCGCAGGCGGCGGAACCAGTGCAGATGGGCGAAGGCGCGCTCCACGACCCAGCGTTGGGTGCCGAGCCGGGAGCCGTGGCCGGTGCCGCGGCGGGCGATCAGCGGCTTCACGCCGAGATCCCGGACCAGCCGGCGGTACTTGTCGTGGTCGTAGGCGCGGTCGGCCAGCACCGCATCGGGGCGGCGTCGGGGCCGGCCTCGTTTGCCCCGCACGGGCGGCACGGCCTGGAGGAGGGGGATCAGCTGGGTGACGTCGTTGCGGTTGCCGCCGGTGAGGGTGGCGGCGAGCGGGATACCGGTGGCGTCGGTGATCAGGTGGTGTTTGCTGCCCGTCCTGCCCCGGTCGACGGGGCTTCGTCCGGTCCTGGCTCCCCCTTTA
Source organism: Streptomyces sp. AMJ-169 (assembly GCF_055597585.1). Taxonomy (NCBI): domain Bacteria; kingdom Bacillati; phylum Actinomycetota; class Actinomycetes; order Kitasatosporales; family Streptomycetaceae; genus Streptomyces; species Streptomyces sp. AMJ-169. The sequence continues at coordinate 6,363 of NZ_JBVLTJ010000024.1, read as the reverse complement.
GCGCCCGGATGTGGGAGCCGTCGACCGCCGCCCGGGAGAAGTCCAGGGCGTTCGCGCTGCGGAGCCCGGCGAGGAGGACCTCGTGCAGCCTGGGCCACACGCCGGCCCCGGTCCATTCGGCCAGGCGCCGCCAGCAGGTCATGCCCGAGCCGAAGCCGAGTTCCTGCGGCAGGTGTTCCCAGGCGATCCCGGTGTGCAGCACGAACAGGATGCCCTGGAACACCAGCCGGTCCGGATGCCGCCTGCGCCCAGGATGCCGGGTCCGACGCTCGATCGTGGGCAGCAGCGGCTCGATCACCGCCCACAACTCGTCGTCGACATCCCACGGCTTCGGCCGAGCCACCTCACACCCCCGGATCAACGGTCCCGGAGCGATCCAACCACCTCGAAGATCATTTCGTTAGGAGTTCTAAGAGCCCCGCTTCCGGCGATCGCCGGAAGCGGGGCTCTTTTGCATTACCGGAAAGTCCGTATTCCCGGCCAGCGGTGGACCTATAAAGGTTTCAGAATTCGGAACTCTCCGGAGGCGTTGCACGGCAACGCGGGCGAACGGTCCTGCCCCGTTCCGCCACCATGCCGCTGTCCTCCGTCTTCGTTCCGCGCGCCCTCAGCGCACCCCCGCGCGGGCCCCGGCGGGCGGGGCGGCTCTCCGGTTCCCGGCCCGGCAGTGCAGACTGCCGAGGTGCACGATCTGCTGACGTACGACCAGAACCGGACCGACACCGCGACGACAGCCGCCCCCACGGCGGCCGGGACCGACACCGTTCCGGCCGCCCGGCAGGCCGCTCCGGGCGCACCGGATACCGCTCCGGCCGTGCCGGGGCCGAGCAAGCCCCCGGAGACCGGGAGGCCGCCGCGCGCGCCTGCTCGGATGGGGAAGTGGACGCGGTACCCCCTGAACTGCGTGATCGGGGCCGGGATGGCCGTCGTGGCCGGCGTGGGGTTCGCCTCGTCCTACGACACTCTCCGGAAGTCCGCCGCCGACCACGGATTCACCGAGACGCTGTCGTACTGGGTCCCCATCGGCATCGACGGCGCCATCCTCGCGTTCCTGGCCCTCGACCTGTACCTGGCGGCCCGCCGTACCCCCTGGCCGTTGCTGCGGGGTGCCGCACACACCATGACCCTCGCCACGGTCGTGCTCAACGCATCCGCCGGCAAGGACGTCATCAGCGCGCTCTGGCACGGGCTGATGCCCCTGCTGTTCGTCATCGGGGTGGAGGCGGTACGGCACCTGATCGTGTACGCCGCCCGGCTCGCCAGCGGCCAGGTCAGCGACCGCATCCCCCTGCACCGCTGGGTACTGGCCCCGAAGCCCACCACCCGCCTGTACCGGCGGATGCGGCTCGCCGGCGTGCTCTCCTACCCGGAGATGATCCGCCGCGAGCAGGACCTCGACGGGTACCGGGTCTGGCTCACCCAGAAGCTGGGCGGAGACCTGTCCAAAGCGACAGAAGTGCAGCTCCTGCCCATGACCCTCGCCCCGCGCGGATTCACCGTCGACGAGGCCCTGGCGCTCCCCGCACGCTGGGAGGCCGAAGAGGCCGCCCGGACCCGCCGCGCCGCAGAACAGAAAGACGTGGCGATGGCGGAAGCCGCCGACCGGGACGCGGACCTGAAGATCAAAAAGGCGGAGTCGGCCGCACGGATCCAGACCGCAGAGCACCGGATCGCCGCGGATACCAGCACGGCGGCGGCCCTGTCCCAGGCGAAGACCGCGAACGCGCAGGCGGAAGCGGAAGTCGCCCGGGTACGGGCGGAGCGACTGAAGACGGAGGCGGATCGAGCCGTCCAGGCCGAGGCCGAGGCGCTCCGGTCGGTAGAGCACACGGCACTGGCGCGGAAGGTCGCCGAGGACGAGAGGGCCGCCGAGAAGGCCTCCGCCGACGCGGAGGCGGAGCGGGCCCGCGCGCAGGCGGAGCGGGCCAAGGCCGAGAAGGCCTCCGCCGACGCGGAGGCGGAGCGGGCCCGCGCGCAGGCGGAGCGGGCCAAGGCCGAGAAGGCCTCCGCCGACGCCGACGCCGAGATCGTGCGGGCCGCTGAGGCCCGGCACCGCGCCGCGCTCCTGGAGGCCGAGGCCCAGACAGCGGACGGCTGGGCCCGGCTCACGCCCCGCGAGCGCCGCGCCCGCCGGGTGGCTCGCATGATCGTCGCCGCCGGCGGCGACGATCAGAACCTCGACGTCGTCACCCTCGCCGACATCGAGGGGGACCTCAGCGTCGGCCGCACGACGGCCGGCGAACTCCGGCAGGAGGCGGGAGTACTCCTGGAAGCCGGCTACGACCCGCACGCGGACTACACTCCAGCTCGGTACTGACCTCACTGATCCGCAGTGAGGTCAGCAACCCATAGGCGCCGACGGGTCTGCGCTGCCGTCTACACGCCCTGCAACGCCCTGGTGGGGGTTTCCCCCTCCAGGGCGTTGCAGGGGCCCCAAGCGGCACCTGGGCGCTCCGCCTGCACATGCCTACTGCGCCGACTGCACATCAGTCGGCGCAGTACCTGACTGAAGTCGAAGGCGCTCCGGCAATTCCTAATGTGTTACTTCCGTGAGGGTCCGAAAAGGAAAACTTTCCTGCTGCCCTGAGTGGATGTCTCGATGCCCGCGACGTGTTTGACGAGATCAGGAAAGAAGCGGCTCAGAGACTCGAAAGGTCTGGGCCGCCTATCCCATAAAAGACGCAGCAGCCCACCCCTGACAGGACCCCGCTATTCCCGTCCGGCTGTCAGCACGGGCCTTATTACGAGAGGCGCAAGGCTCCCGACGCGAACAACTGGACCAGCGTCGAGGCGAGATGCACCGCCATGAGTGCCTCCTCAACAGTTTCGTCCCGGGTTTCCTGGAGATTGCCGTGACGGCTGGTCTGGCCTGTCCACAGCAGGTTCATCATGCTTTCGACGACTGTCAGGCCCTCGGCCCCGGTCTTCCCGGCGATCGGCACGCTGAGCTTGTGCCGGATCTGCGCGAACTCCCCGATCATCGTGCCCAGCGTCGCCCTGGCGTTGTTGGGCTGGAGGGTGGCGTGCGCGGCCGACTCGACCGCCTTGATCGCCTCGCTGTACGCCCGCACCGGGTCGGGGTACAGCGCGTACGCGGCGTTGAATGCCTGCCGCAGGTGCCGGGTGGCCGACCCGCGCCCGGGACGGTCCGCCGCCCCGGCGGCCTCGGCGACGACGGCCGCCACCGACGGGTCGACGCGCCGCGCCAGGGCCCGCCCGTCGCGGCGGATCGTGTAGAGCGAGCCCGCGTCGTCGAGGAGCCGTTGCAGCGGGACCCGGTGCTGGACGTCCGGCAGGGAGTTCAGCCCGACGAGGGTGGCCTGCCACTTCGGCTGGCCCATGGTCTGCGGGGTGTTGTGCCAGCCGCCGGTGGGGACCAGGTCGAGGAGCGCGTCGGTGACGTCCAGCAGCCTCTCGGCGGGCGGCGCGTAAGCCAGGCGCTCGCCGACACCGGCGTCCTCGAACCCGTCGTCCTCCGCGTACAGGACGGTGTCGGTACGCACGGCGGCTCGCCTCGCGGCACCGGTGTTGCGGTCGGCGGTGGTGCGCACCCACTCCCGGAGCGGGAGTTCGAGGCCGGCGGGAACGCCGTCCCGCAGGGTGCGGGGGGTGGGGGTGTCGCGGTTGGACAGAGGTGTCCATGGGGGGTCGTTGGTCACCCGGCAAACGGTAGAGCGCCGCCGGCAGGCATCACGACAGGTTTCCGCGTGCTCCTGTCAGTTAGGCGAACTCCCTTGTCGGGGAGGCTGGTTCGTCTACTCCCGGGTGACCGCGGCTGCGGGGTTATGCGTTCATAGTTGCCTATGGCTGTGTTTACTGAAGTGCAGTTAGTGCAGTGGGTTACTGAGGTTGGGGTCCGTGCCGGTTGTGGCGGGCCCTTTCGGTGCCTGGGGGGCTCTGTGCGGGCGTCTGGGCTCCGCCGGGGCTCGCCTGGCTGGGGGCTTTCCAGGGCGTCTGAGGGGCCTTCAGGGGCGTCTGAGGGCCCGGTGGTGGAGCCGGCTTGGTGCCGTTGGGGGTGGGTGGGGGTTGTTCAGTGATGTCAGTGGGTTCAGTTGGTGCAGTACCTGACTGAGGCCGGTTGGGCCGGGTGTCGTTGGTCGGGGTTGCTCGCCGACCCCGAGGTGCGGCGGCTGAAGGAGGAGCTCACGTGTCCGGACGCTCATGAGTTCCCCTCGGTCTGCACCACGACGCTCGCGCCGCCCATCGGCCGACGCAGGCCCGTCGATTGTTCCGCACCCAACAGCCGGACCGCACACCGTACTTGCTGACCTGCGGTGGTTTCAGGAACCGGCGGCGGCGTGGCGGGTGAGGTCGACACCGGCTGAGCGTGCTTCCTTGAGCCGGGTGGACACCAGGCCGGCGGAAACATTCAGTTCGCGCGCGATCTCGTAGCCCTTCAGTCCCTGCCGGTGCAGTTCGACGATCCGGTCCCGTCGTTGCCGGGAGCGGCCCTCGTACGCCGCGCGTTCCTCAGCGACCATGCGCACCACCGTCCGTGGGGACACTCCGAACCGGTCCGCAAGCTCACGGGCCGTCGCGGTACGGCGTTCACGGTTGGGTTCCTGCGTCACGACGTCCCCCTCATGTACTCCAGCATTGCTGCTGCACGCTCGTCCCGGCGCGCAGCTCGTACTTGCCCGGAAGCCTTCCCGCCCTTGGCGCCGCCCTTTTTGCCGCGGGCGGACTGGATGGCGACGAAGGTGGCCTCGTAGACCGCCGCACCGTCCTTCCACATCCTCGACCTGGTCGTGATCCACCGGTGGATGCTGTTGGCGATCGCGCGGGCCTCAGATGTCGGCAGCGGCTCCGTGAACTCGGCGTTGCGGGTGTGCACTTCTGCGTGGATGGCGGTGTGGAGGGTGTCGGGGCTGCCGAAGTGGTGGCGTACCTCGCGGTACGCCCAGGTCCGGGCCGTCTCGAAGATCGAGCAATTGCGCCCCAGCCCTGTGATGTTGGTGCGGAACCGCTTGGTCTCCCGCCAGCGGGCGGACGGCATGTGGCCGCTCAGCGCCTCCTCCAGGCCGCCGAGCGTGTGGAGTCCCCCGTGGAGCCACTCGGTGCTCCAGTCCGTGTGCAGCGGGTTCTTCGTCATCAGCCCCGAGTACGCCGCATCGCCGTCCAGCGCGCGGCGCAGGCCCTCGGTGACGGCAGCGGCGTAGGCCAGCGGCTTGCGCCGGGCGTACTCGGTCCGCGTCACCGCCTCCGCCAGGGCCCATACCGCATGAGCGTGCCCGTTCACCGGGTTCTCCACGACCGCGTTGGGCAGCGGGTGCGACCCCACCGACGACACCGCCCGCAGCACCGCATCCGAATGGTCCACATCCACGACGAGGAGATTGCTGATCGCCGACGGGTTCGCCTCCACGTACCGACGGGTCATCGCCACCGGACGACGCTCGCGCCGGATCCCCTCTTGCAGCCGGTTCGTCGCGTACGGCCGCAACGGCAGCCACAGCTCGTCCCACTGCTCAGTGGGCAACTCCACGTTCATGCGCTGATCATCCCGGTCCGGCCGAGCGGGGAGGTACGGACACGCCGCAGTATTCAAAGTGAGTCACGAAAGCCAAGTCAGATGGTTCCCGCCCACGCGCCGCTCGTCTCCCGCTAGGAAAGTCTTCAAAGTCCGCCACGAAGACCAAGTCAGATGGTTGGGCTTCCCCGGCCGGGGCCCAAGACCGCTTGCCCTAGCGAGCCATAGGTTCAATGCTGGTCAGGAGCCAAGTCGGTTGCCCGGCCGGGGGCAGGCGTTGGACGAACAGTGCTGCGCTGCGCCTTGACCTTACGGAGGTCGCCCTTGCTCAGGTCGCGTGTGCTCTCCTGGCTGAGCTGACGGAGCCTGATGCCGGCGAGCGTCTGCCGGGCCTGGAGGAGTGTGTCCTCGACCGCCTCAGGACCGGCAACTACGGCGACACTGCGGTACTGAAGTGCAGTAGCCGCAGTACCTTCAGCACTATTCAGGGCCCGCCCCGACGCCGGACGCGGGCCCTTGAGCTGCGCCTATCTACGGCTGCGCCACGACCTCACGCGCCCTCGCGAGCCGTTCCAGGGTCCCCTCCAACCCCCACGTTCCGATCCCGCGTGCGGCGGTTGAGACGGCGAGAACGGTGATCATGTCGTTCTCGGTGAGGACGCGGAGAGGTCCGTCGCCGCCGTCGGCGGCGAGTTCGCGTACGGCGGCCGAGACGGGGTCGGACATCGGCACGGCCCTGAGCCACGCGGTGCCGGCCGGGGCCATCAGCAGGGGGCGGCTGAGGTCGGACCAGGGGTCGGCACGGATCGCGTCGGCCAGCAGCAGCGGAGCTGACGGAGCCGGATCTGAGGCAGCGCCTGCCGGGCCTGGAGGCACGTGTCCTGGAGCGCCTC
>NZ_JBVLTJ010000023.1:41522-91048 GCF_055597585.1 Streptomyces sp. AMJ-169 | reverse complement strand
TCACCTCCGGTCATTCAGTGGCTCTGGCCGCAGCGGCTTGACTTGTTAGGCACGCGAGATGTCTCTCGGAAAGCTCTCGCGAACCTCTTGGCAGGCGCGGGCCGGAACGAGTGGGAGCGCTCCCACTCCCGCACCTCCCAGAGAAGACCGGTCCCATCGGCCCGTCAAGACGTACGACGCCACTTCCTGAGCGGAGGGGGGATCAGCTGCGCCGCAGCAGCCGTCGCAGGCCGAAGAAAGCGGCGCATACGAGGGCGATGGCGACGGCGCCCTTGGTGACCCCGTCGCCGGCAGCGTCACTCTCCCCGGAGGCGGCCGAACTGCCTTCCTTCGCGGGGGACTTGCTCGCACCCGGGGCGTCGCGGGCGACGACGCCGCTCTGTGAACCCTCGCTGCCGTAAAGGAGTTCGGTGCCGTCGGTGGAGTAGGTGAGGGACTCGCCCTGCCGTTGGAGGGGGACGTCCAGCTGGCCCGTCTTCTCGATCTTCCCGTCGTTCCAGTCGTAGGCGATGCCGCCGAAGTAGCCGCGTACGGCGAGGTGTTGGCCGTCCGGGGAGAAGGCGGCGTCGGTGGCCCAGAGGTCGACCGGGGCGATGGGGCGGAAGGTGTTGGTGCCGGTCGGGGAGAGCTGGGCGGGGCCCTCGTACAGGTGGCCGCCCTCCTCCTTCTTGTCGATGATGTACACCCGGCCGGTCTTCGGGTGGACGGCCATCGACTCGGCGTCGCGGCCTCCGTCGGTGTACTTGACGATGTACTGCGTCGCGCGGACCGTCTGGTCCTTCAGCTCCTTCGGCTCGGGGAGCCGGTAGATCCAGACGTAGGGCCAGCGGCCGTCGAAGTTGTCGCCGATGTCGCCGACGTAGAGCTGGTTGTCGGGGCCGATGGAGATCGCCTCCACGTCGCGTGGGGTGCCGATGCCGCTGAGGGTGACCGTGGCGACCGTCTCGCCGGTGGCGCTGTCGACGGCGTAGATCTGGGGGCCGTAGCCGCTGTCGTTGTGCGTCCAGTACACCCCCGGGTGGAGACGGGAGGCGGCGAGGCCGCTGGACTCGGTGATGCGGGAGTCCTTGATCGTGAACCCGCCGTCGGCTGCGGAGGCGGGGGCGGCGAGGGCTCCGGTGGCGAGGGCTCCGGCGAGGAGGGGGCCGGCGGCGAGGAGGACGAACGGTCGGCGCATGGGTCCAGCGTGCCATCTTGCGGGCGGGGCCCTTAAGGGACGGGGCCTCAGAGGGCTTAGGGGGCTTCCCCTTAAGGGACGGGAACCCTAGGTGCTGGGGCTGGGGAACCCTTAGGGGCCGGCCCTCTCAGGGGCACCCTTACGGGACCGGCTCCCCTAGGTGTCGGGGTTCACATCCCGCCACGGGCTGTGATCGTCCATCATGAGCGGATGCTCAGGTTCATGCCCGTCGGTGACTCCATGACGATCGGCAGCGCGGGCGACCACACGTGGCGGTACCGGCTCTGGCGGCACCTGTGTGCCACCTACGGCGGCCCCTTCACGCTGGTCGGCCCCCGCGAGACGTTGTACGACAAGGAGGCCGAGGCCCCCGTCTCGTACGCGTACGCCGACCCGGAGTTCCCCTCCGGGCACCTCGCCGGCTGGGGCGAGGGGTGGATGCACATGGCCCCGCTGATCGGGGAGGCGGTGCGCGCGCACCGGGCGGACGTCCTGCTGGTGTCCCTGGGTCTGATCGACCTGGGTTTCTACACGAACGCGGAACAAACGGCGGAGAACGTTCGTTCCTTCATCAAAGCCGCCCGAACGACCAACCCGCGCATCAGCATCGTCATCCTCCCCGTCATCCCCAACATCCGAGCCACCGCCGACCCCGACTTCGCCGAACAGGTCGACCTCTTCAACACCCTCCTGGAGAAAGCCACCCTGGACCTGGACGAACCGAACTCCTCCCTCCTCCTGGCCTCGATCCCGCGCGGATACGACATCGACCTGGACACGTACGACGGCACGCACCCGAACACGAGCGGCGAGCACCGGCTGGCGGGGGCGTTCGCGGAGGCGATGTACGAGGAGTGGGGGTTGGGCGAGGAGTACGAGGGGGGCAGGGGCTGACCGGGGCACAGGTGTACGGCCCCCGAGGGCCCGTGCGTGACCTGATCACCGTACGTATCGTTGTACCGCACGGCTGCACCTGGACGCGGGCAGCCGGGAGGAGTGCCACGATGACCGTCCTCGGCAACGGGATCGCGACAGCTCAGGATCGCGGCACGAGTCAGCTCGACGAGTGGTTCGAGCAGCTCGAGAGGATGCCCGTCCCCGGGGGATACACGGTCGACATCGTCGAGGGGAGCATCTGCATGGCGCCGAAGGAAGACACCCATTGGGCCATCGTCCGGCGCATCGTACGAGCCCTCGAAGACCGGTTCGGGATGGACGTCACCGTCCTCTCGGACGTCCGCGTGGACTTCCCCGGTGACAAGAACGGCTTCTGCCCGGACGTGGTCAAGATGCGCGACTCCGCCAAGAGGCAGAACGGCCGCTGGCGTTGCGAGGACGTCGAGTTCGTCGCCGAGGTCATCTCGAAGGGCACGGCCGCCAACGACTACGGCCCCAAACTCACCGCCTACGCCACCGCCGAAGTCCCCGTCTACCTCATCGCCGACCCCTACCAGGGCCGCTGCAACGTCTATACGGACCCGGCGGCGGGCGCCTACGCCAAGATGCTGCGGGTCGACTTCGGCAAGGACGTCGACCTGACCGGCACGGTCGTCGACCTGATCCTCAAGACCGACGGCTTCCCCCGCGACTGACCGCCGGCGATGACCGAGAGCAACAACACGAGCCGGCTCGACGAGTGGTTCGACCGGCTCGAAAAGATGCCCGCCCCCGAGGGCTACAAAGTCGAGATCATCGAGGGCTGCGTCCACATGACGCCGAAGGAGGAGGCCCGTTGGGAGATCGTCATGGACCTCTGCGAACAGCTGCGGGCCAAGTACCCCTTGAAACGCGTGCTGTCGGACGTCCGGGTCGACTACCCGGGCCACCTCAACGGATTCGCGACCGACCTGACCCTGCTGACCGAAACCGCGGCCAAGTCAGCGCGTGAGCAGTGGAGTTACGAGGACGTCGAGTTCGTCGCCGAAGTCGTCTCCAAGGGTACGGCCGCCCACGACTACGGCCCCAAACTCACCGCCTACGCCACCGCCGAAGTCCCCGTCTACCTCATCGCCGACCCCCACCAAGGCCGCTGCCACGTACACACCGCGCCCGCCCACGGCAAGTACACCCAGACGCTGCGGGCCGACTTCGGCAGGGACCTCGATCTGACCGGGACGCCCCTCGAACTCACCCTCAGAACAGCCGAGTTCCCCCGAGGCCGGTCGTGCGCCGCCCCGGGGGCACCCCAACTCCCGCTCTAGAACATCGTGTTGCCGTTAGCCGAACTCTCCGGCACGTCCTGCACGACATCCCAGTGCTCGACGATCTTCCCGCCCCGCACCCGGAACAGGTCGACGATCGCCTGGCCCCGCTCGCCGGGGGCCGGGATGTAGTGGCTGTGGACGGCCACCAAGTCCCCTTCCGCGACAACCCTCTTGGGCTCGACCCGCAGCTGGGGGAACTGGGCGAAGTAGGCGCCGAGGCCGGCCTTCACGCCGTCGGCGCCGTTGGGGATGTTGGGATTGTGCTGCTGGTAGTCGCCGCGCCAGTACCGGTCGACGGCGCTGACGTCCTTCTTCACCAGCAACTCCCCGAACGCCTTCGCCACGAGCCGCTTGTTGTACGAGGTCGCCCACGCCGGTCCGGGCTGCTCGGTGCGCGGCCAACTCACCGTCGAGAACATGTCGTTGCCGTTGGCCGACGCCTCCGGGACGTTCTGTACGACGTCCCAGTGCTCGGCGATCTTCCCGCCCTGGAAGCGGAAGATGTCGAAGACGGCGCTGCCCTTGGTCCCGGGCGTCAGGACCACGTTGGAGTGGACGACGACCAAGTCCCCTTCGGAAATAACCCTCTTGATGTCGTACCGGAGCTCGGGGAACTGCTGGTGCAGCGCCCCGGCGAGGTTCTTCAGGGTGGCGGCGCCGTCGGGCGCGGAGGGGTTGTGCTGGATGTAGTCCGGCCGGACATAGCGGTCCACGACCGAGCCGTCCCCCTGCTCGAACACCCCCTTGAGCACCTTCGCGGCGACCTCCTTCTGGTACGCCAGCCGGAACGGGGACGCGACAGCGGCAGGCCGGCCGCCATGACCAGAAGAGGCCAGCGCGGGCGCGGCGACCCCGACGGTGAGCGCGGCTGCGGCGAGCGCGGCGACGAGAGCCCTGCGGGCGGACGTGGTGGGGGACACGGTGACTCCTCCGGAACGAGTCCAGCTCGAACGAGATCCAGCTTGAACTTTCAAGCTCCCCCGATACTAACCACACGAAAGCACTAACCACCAGAGAGCGCCCCGACCCACCCCCGCGAAGCCCTTGATTCGAGTCCACTCCACGCCGTTGGCTACGTCCATGAAGTACACACAGCTCGGCCGCACCGGTCTCAAAGTCAGCCGCCTCGTCCTCGGCACCATGAACTTCGGCCCCCAGACCGACGAGCCCGACAGCCACGCGATCATGGACGCGGCGCTCGACGCGGGCATCAACTTCTTCGACACCGCCAACGTCTACGGCTGGGGCGAGAACAAGGGCCGCACGGAAGAGATCATCGGCAACTGGTTCGCGAAGGGCGAGGGCCGCCGCGAGAAGGTCGTCCTCGCGACGAAGGTGTACGGCGACATGGCGCCCGAGGGCGCCCCCTGGCCCAACCACGACAAGCTCTCGGCGGTCAACATCCGCCGCGCGGTCGACGCCTCGCTGAAGCGGCTGCGCACCGACCACATCGACGTCTACCAGTTCCACCACGTCGACCGCCAGACCCCGTTCGAGGAGATCTGGCAGGCCGTCGACGTCCTGGTCCAGCAGGGCAAGATCCTGTACGCCGGGTCCTCCAACTTCCCCGGCTACAAGATCGCGCAGGCCAACGAGACCGCCGCGCGCCGCGGTTCGCTCGGCCTGGTCAGTGAGCAGTGCCTGTACAACCTCGCCGAACGCCGCGCCGAGATGGAGGTCCTCCCGGCCGCCGAGGAGTACGGCCTCGGCGTCATCCCCTGGTCCCCGCTGCACGGCGGGCTGCTCGGCGGTGTCATCAAGAAGGAGGTCGAGGGCGGCCGTCGCGCCACCGGCCGCGCCGCCGACACCCTCGCCGACCCGGCGAAGCGCGCCCAGCTCCAGTCGTACGAGGACCTCCTCGCCAAGCACGGCGCCGACCCCGGCGAGACCGCCCTGGCCTGGCTGCTCACCCGCCCCGGCGTCACCGGCCCGATCATCGGCCCGCGTACGGCCGGACAGCTGGACTCCGCGGTCCGCGCGGTGGCGGCCGAGCTGAACGAGGACCTGCTGACCGGCCTCGACGAGATCTTCCCGGGGCCGGGGCCGTCCCCGGAGGCGTTCGCCTGGTAGGTCCGGGACTCCCTTAGGGGACGGCGCCCAGCGGTGGACCGGGGCTCCCCTAGGGGACGGCGCCTGAAGCGAACCGGGAGCTGTCCCTTAGGGGGCAGCCGTCCCCTAAGGGCAGCCGCCCCCCTAAGGGCGAACCCTCACCCCCAGCCCCCTAGGGGCACCCACCCCCTCCACCCCCGTCCCCTAGGCTGGGCCCCCGGACCTCGAAGGACGTACGTACACGGGAAGGGCGACCGGGAATGCCGAGCACGGGTGGATCGGGCCCCGCCGCCGCGGTGACAGGCGGCTACACGCTCGTCGAGCGGCTCGGCAGCGGCGGCATGGGCGTCGTCCACCTCGCGCGGTCCGCGTCGGGGCGGCAGGTCGCGGTGAAGGTCGTGCACGCGCAGTACGCGCAGGACGAGGAGTTCCGCGCCCGCTTCCGGCAGGAGGTCGCGGCGGCCCGCCGGGTCAGCGGGGCGTTCACCGCGCCGGTGGTCGACGCGGACCCCGAGGCCGAGGTCCCGTGGATGGCCACGCTGTACGTGCCCGGCCGCACCCTCGCCGAGCTGGTCACCGGCGAAGGACCGCTCGGCGGACGGGAGTTGAGGGTGCTCGCGCTCGGCCTCACCGAGGCGCTGCGCGACATCCACCAGGCCGGGGTCGTGCACCGCGACCTCAAGCCGAGCAACGTCCTGATGGCCGGGGACGGGCCGCGCGTCATCGACTTCGGCATCTCGCGCGCCGCCGACAGCCAGCTCCTGACCGTCACCGGCCGCCTGATCGGCACCCCGCCCTTCATGTCCCCGGAGCAGTTCGTCTCCCCCCGGGACGTCACCGCCGCCTCCGACATCTTCTCCCTCGGCTCGCTCCTGGCCTACGCCGCCACCGGCAACCGCCCCTTCGACGGCGAGAGCCCGTACCTCACGGGCTACCAAGTCATGAACAACGAGCCCGAGTTGAGCTGCGTCCCGCAGCCACTACGGGCGATCGTCGAACGCTGCCTCACCAAGGACCCGGCCTCTCGCCCCCAACTGGCCGAGCTGTACGCCGAGTTCGCCGCCCTCCCGGACGACCCGCCGCTGCCGTCGGCCACGCTCCCCGCCAACTCCCCCGCGACGAAGGCCAGTCAGCCACACGCCCTCGGCCCCTACGACACCACGCACGCCGACGCCGGCGGCACCGACGACACCACCCCGCCCGCCGGTGAAACCCCCCGCAGACGACGCCGGTTCACCGTCCTCGCCCTCGCCTTGGCCGTCCTCTCCGGCGGCACGGCGAGCACCGTGTGGTGGGTCACCTCCAGCACCCCCTCCGTCGCCTCCTTCCAGAACTCCCCCGCCCCCGCCCTCCCCACCGGCTGGCACCCCTGGCGCACGGACCTCAACCAGCCGGTGGCGTCCGTCGACACGGACCGCCTGGTGTCCAACTCGGACTGGGGCTGCCTGACCGACGCCGGTCCAAGTACCGCCACCAGCACGGGAGTCGGCAACACAGCCACCCCAACTTCCTTGTACTGCGCGGGAGTCGGCTTCACGGTCGCCAAGCTCGACCCCGCCACCGGCAAGGTCCTGTGGCGTTACGGCGTGAGCCCGCAGACGGCCCGGCCCGTCGGCCTGCGCGACGGCGTCCTGTACATCTACGAGAAGCCCGACTCCGACACCGTCCGCTGGCAGCTGCTCGCGCTGGACGCCGGGACCGGGAAACGGCTGTGGGCGCACGGGATCGAGGAGGTCGAACCGGCCGTCGTCTTCTCCGGCGGCGCCCTCGCGGTGAGCCCGGGGGACGCGCGGCTGATCGCCCTCTCCAAGACGGGTGAGGTGCTGTGGACGACGAAGTCGGCGTCGGCCTCCGGCACCCACTGCACCCCGCTCGCTCTCGGGGGCGCCCCCTACGGGTTGTGCGCGCGGGCCGACGACCCCACTAAGGGAAACTGGAGCCTGCTCCGCCTCGACCCGGCCGACGGCACCCCGCACGAGATCGCGACGCTCCCCAACGGGGCCGTACCCCTAGGGGTCAGCGGCGGAAAGCTCCTGTTCGCCGAGCCGAAGCTCGCCGCGAGCGGTTTCACCGACCCGCTGGACACCCCGTACCCGGCGCTGCTGAAGGTCGACCCGGCCGCGGGCGCCGTCACCCGGGTCCCGCTGAAGGAGACCCCGCGCGGGACGGTCACCCTCATCGGCGCCACCCTCTACTTCGTCCGCCCCGACGGCACGGTCACCGCCCACAACGTGTCCGACGGCACCCGGGTGTGGGAGCAGGACACGGCGGTCGAGAACCTCTCGAAGCCGGTGTTCTCACCGAAGTACGACAGCCTGCTCCTGGTCAACCGCTACGGCAGAACCATCGCCCTGGACCGCCCGACCGGCGGCGTCGACTGGACGACGGAGAAACTGGACGCCCCCGGCGACTCCCCGGAATCGACGACCCCGACGGCCCTGCTGTTCAAGGACACCCTGATCGCGATCGCCGGCGAAACAGCATTCTCGATCCGCACGGACACCGAGGCCCCCGACCAGACCCCGTCCCCGGCGGGGGGCTGACCCACGCCGGCTCACAGAAGGGGGCCGCCCGCCAAAGAGGCCCGCCCGACAGAAGGGGGCCGCCCGCCGGCAGACCGACCCGGATCACCGGCGGCGGACCGACCGGGCCCGCCCCGCAGAGCCAGAAAGCCTGGCCCGCCGAAGCGGCTCACCCCTCCACAGCAGCCACCCCGCCACCCCGGCTCACCCCTCCGGAGAAGGCCACTCGCTAAAGAGGCTCGCCCGACAGAAGAAGGCCACCGACCAAGAGGCCCGCCCGACAGAAGGGCACCGCCAAAGACAGCTCGCCCAGTAGAAGAGCGCCGCCGCCGAAGACAGCTCGCCCCGCCGGAAAACGCCGCCGCCCAAAACAGCTCGCCCCTCCAAAGAGGCCCGCCCCGCAGAAGAGCGCCGCCACCAAAAACGGCTCGCCCGGCCGAAAACCGCCGCCCGCCAAAGAGGCCCACCCGGCCGAAAAGCGCCGCCGAAGACGGCTCGCCCCGCCGAAAACCGCCACCGCCAAAGAAGCTCACCCCTCCCCAGCAGCCCCCCGCGAGAAGCCCCGTCCGCCCCCTACCTCCCGACCGCCGCCGCCACGGCGACCACAGCGAACATCAATACAAGCGCACCGGCCATGATCCGGTTCCTGGTCTTAGGGTCCACCCGTCGAGCCTAACCGCCCCCGCCGAGCGCCCAGCGCCCGACCACCTCATACCGGGCCCGCTCCCCCGCGACCCCCGAACGCGGCAGCTCACTGCGGACCAGCGCCAGGTCCGCCACCCGCCAGGCCGCCCCCGCGAACTCCCCGAGCAGAGCGGTGAACGCGTCCGCCGCCACCGCCTCCCTGCTGCGCGCGAGCGTCAGATGCGGCCGGTAGTGCCGGTGCTCCGCCGTGTCCACGCCGGCCTTGCGCCCCGCCGCCTCCGCCCGCCCGGCCAGCACCCGCAGCGCGCCGAGATCCCCGCCGGCCCCGGCCCACAGCACCCTGCCGTGCCCGAACTGCCCGCCCCCGCGCACGGCGAGTTCGAAAGGCCCCGCCCGCCGCGCCGCCCCCGCCAGCCGCTCCGCCAGCGCGGGGACGAGGGAGTCGTCGACGTCGCCGTAGAAGGCGAGCGTGAAGTGCCAGCCCGGACGACCGGTCCAGCGCAGCTCTTGCGCACCGGGCAGCGCCCTCAACTCCTCGACAGTGAGCGCGAGTTCAGCGGCCACGGCCTCCGGGGGCAGCACGGCGGCAAAAAGTCTCATGCCGGCGATTGTCCCGCCCCGCATGATGTCCGGCATGAACATAACGATCAGAGCGGGCGCCCCCGACGACCTCCCCGTGATCCTCGCCATGCTGGACAGCGGCGTGCAGTGGCTGACCGCGCAGGGGCGGACGGGGCAGTGGGGGTCGCAGCCGCTGTCGGCGAACCCGAAGACCGTCGAGTCGGTGACGCGGTACATGGCGGAGGGCGAGGTGTTCATCGCGGAGGCGGACGGCGTCCCGGCCGCGACCCTCACCCTCACCGGCGCCCCCGGCCCCTACCTCAGCGCCCTCGTCCCACCGCCCGGCGAGCCCGAGCTGTACATCCACTGGCTGGCCTCGGACCGCCGCTTCAAGGGCCACGGCACCGGCGCGGCCCTCCTCGCCCACGCGGCCGAGCTCGCCCGGAGCCGGGGCATCGCCCTGCTCCGGGTGGACTGCTACGCCGGCGACGACCGCAAGCTGGTCGCCTACTACGAGGCCAACGGCTTCACCCCGACCCACACCTTCACCGTCGGCGCCGACTGGCCGGGCCAACTCCTGGAGCGACGGCTCCCTTAGGCCGCGGGCGCCAGCTCCCCTTCTCGGCTGCCCTCCCTGGGCAGGAACCGCACCCGAGGATGCCCCCCGTTCCAGCCGAACGACAACCGGTATCCGCCGACCCTCGTCAGGACCAGCCCGATCACGACGGCCGCCAGCAGGGCTATCGCCCCGCCGACCGCGAGCCCGGCCCGGACCCCGTACGCGTCGGTGATCCACCCGGCGATCGGCGCCCCCACCGGGGACCCGCCGAGGAAGACCATCATGTACAGCGCCATCACCCGGCCCCGCATCTCGGGGTCGGTGGACATCTGGATGCCGGTGTTGGCGGTGACGTTGACGGTCATCCCGAACATCCCGATCGGGACCATGAACAGGGCGAACAGCCAGAGCGAGGGCGCGAACGCGGCGGCCACCTCGACGGCGCCGAACGCGATGGCGGCGGCGATGAGTATGCGCAGCCGGGATGTGCCGCGCCGGGCGGCGAGGAGGGCGCCGGCGAGGGAGCCGACGGCCATGAGGATGTTGAAGAGGCTGTACGCGCCGGCGCCGGCGTGGAAGACGTCGTCCGCGAAAGCCGAGAGGTAGACGGGGAAGTTGTAGCCGAAGGTCCCGATGAAGCCGACCAGGGCGATGGTCCAGATCAGGTCGGGGCGGCCGGCGACGTAGTGCAGCCCCTCGCGCAGCTGGCCCTTGCCGCGCGGGGCGCGTTTGGCGGGGTACAGCTCACGCGCGCGCATGAGGAGGAGGCCGGCGAGGGGGGCGATGAAGGAGAGGCCGTTGAAGAGGAAGGCCCAGCCGGTGCCGACGCCGGTGATCAGGACGCCCGCGACGGCGGGGCCGACGAGGCGCGCGGACTGGAAGTTCGCGGAGTTCAGACTGACGGCGTTCTGGAGCTGCTCGGGGCCGACCATCTCGGAGACGAAGGACTGGCGGGCGGGGTTGTCGACGACCGTGGCGAGGCCGACGGCGAAGGCGGCGACGTAGACGTGCCACACCTGGACGTGTCCGGAGAGGGTGAGCAGGGCGAGCGCTGTGCCGGTCAGGCCCATCGCGGTCTGCGTGATCAGCAGGATGCGGCGCTTGGGGAAGCGGTCGGCGAGGACTCCGCCGTAGAGGCCGAACAGGAGCATCGGCAGGAACTGGAGCGCCGTGGTGACGCCGACGGCGGTCGCGGAGCCGGTGAGGCTGAGAACCAGCCAGTCCTGGGCGATGCGCTGCATCCAGGTACCGATGTTGGAGACGACCTGCCCCGCGAAGAAGAGCCGGTAGTTGCGCACCTTCAGCGAACTGAACATCGAGGACTTAGAGGACTTAGGGGACTTACGGGACCCCGAGGGCTTACGGGACTCGGACCGCGCACTCTCCGCAGCCGCCGCCTCTGAAGCGGCAGCTTCTTCTGAACTAGTAGGGATGATCGGCGCGGGTGCGGATTCTGCTCCGGGTCCCGAACTCAATGCGGGTCGCCTCCTCTTGTGGACTGCCTTACAGATGCGCGAGCTTCTCCAGTACCGGCGCGGCGGCTCTGAGCTTGGCCCACTCTTCGTCGTCGAGATCCTCGACCAGGCCCGCCAGGAAAGCGTTCCGCTTGCGACGGGACTGTTCCAGCATGCTTTCGGCCTGCTCGGTCTGGGTGACGACCTTCTGGCGCCGGTCCTCGGCGTGCGGCTCCAGGCGGACCAGCCCCTTGGCTTCGAGCAGGGCGACGATGCGGGTCATCGACGGCGGCTGTACATGCTCTTTGCGGGCCAGTTCACCGGGGGTGGCACTGCCACAGCGCGACAGGGTGCCGAGCACCGACATCTCGGTCGGGCTCAGCGACTCGTCGACCCGCTGGTGTTTCAGACGGCGGGAGAGCCGCATCACCGCGGATCGGAGGGCGTTCACGGCGGCTGCGTCCTCAGCGGCCGTGTCGGCATTGAAGGTGTCGTCGGAGTGGTCGAAGTCCGGCATGTCCTTAGCCTACCTCATTACTCTCGCTAAAGACCAGCCGAAACGCCGCGATCCCCCGTTTCACTCATCCGGGTGACAGCTCCGCCGAAGGTCTCCCGCGACCCGAAGCCGTGCCGCGACCCTCGTACGCATGGGGACAAGCGTGCTCAGCCTGCGGATAGACCACGAGCTGCTCGAACGGCTCAAGGTACACGCCGCCAGAAGAGGAATGAGCGTCCAGGACTATGTGGTCCGGACGCTCATTCGGGACGACTTCGACGAGCGGTTCCACGCCGCCGTCGAGGAGACAGAGAAGTTCTACGGGCTCACCTAGGGCACCGAAGTCGCCTGAGAGACCCCACCGGCTCAGGTCAGACCCAGCGCCGGCATCAGGTAGTAGAAGGCGAACACCGCCGACACCACATACATCGCCACCGGAATCTCCTTGGCCCGGCCGGCGGCGAGCCGCAGGACCGTGAAGGCGATGAAGCCCATGCCGATGCCGTTGGTGATCGAGTAGGTGAACGGCATCATCAGCATCGTGATGAAGGCCGGGACGGCGATGGTGTGGTCGGCCCAGTCGATCTCCTTGACCGAGCCGGACAGGATCAGGAAGCCGACCGCGACCAGCGCGGGGGTGGCGGCCTGGGACGGGACCATGGTCGCGATCGGCGTGAGGAACAGCGCGACGGCGAAGAGCGCGCCCGTGACGATGTTGGCGAAACCGGTCCGGGCGCCCTCGCCGACCCCGGCGGTGGACTCGACGTAGCAGGTGGTGGCCGAGGAGGAGGTGGCGCCGCCCGCGACGACCGCGATGCCGTCGACGAAGAGCACCTTGTTGATGCCGGGCATCTGGCCTTCGGCGTCCGTGAGCTTCGCCTCGTCGGAGATGCCCATGATCGTGCCCATGGCGTCGAAGAAGCAGGACAGCAGGACGGTGAAGACGAAGAGGATGCCGGTCAGCACGCCGACCTTGTCGAACCCGCCGAAAAGGCTGACCTTGCCGAGCAGCCCGAAGTCGGGGCTGGCGACGGGGTTGCCGGGCCACTTCGGGGTCGTCAGGCCCCAGGACGGGACCTTCGCGACGGCGTCGATGATCATCGCCAGGACCGTCATGGTGACGATCGAGATGAGGATCGCGCCGGGCACCTTGCGCACGATCAGCGCCAGCGTCAGCAGCGCGCCGAGCACGAAGACGAGAACCGGCCAGCCGACGAGGTGGCCGTCGCCGCCGAGCTGGACCGGGACGGTGGTGTGGGCGGCGTCGGGGATGCGGCTGACGAAGCCGGAGTCGACCAGGCCGATCAGCATGATGAACAGACCGATACCGATGCTGATCGCCTTGCGCAGACCGAAGGGGACCGCGTTCATGACCCGCTCGCGCAGGCCGGTCGCCACCAGCAGCATGACCACGAGACCGGCGAGGACGACCATGCCCATCGCGTCCGGCCAGGACATCCGGGGCGCGAGCTGGAGCGCGACGACCGAGTTCACGCCGAGCCCCGCGGCGAGCGCGATCGGGACGTTGCCGATGACGCCCATGAGGAGCGTGGTGAGCGCGGCGGAGAGACAGGTCGCGGTGACGAGCTGGCCGTTGTCCAGCTGATGGCCGTACATGTCCTTCGCGCTGCCGAGGATGATCGGGTTCAGCACGATGATGTACGCCATCGCGAAGAAGGTCGCGAGACCGCCCCGGATCTCCCGGGACAGCGTGCTGCCGCGTTCGGAGATCTTGAAGTAGCGGTCGAGGGCGCCGGGAGTCGGGGAAGACATCGTTTGGTGGTTCCTACGAAGAGAAGTGGTCACATGTAGTCGGTTTCAGTATGAACATATAGCAGCCGGTGCACCTATCTTCGCGGGTAGATGTGACCGGCTCGTAAACTGACCGCATGGCGAAGTGGACCCCCAAGCACGAGGCGCCGGAGCCCCTGGAGGGGCCCGTGGTCGCGACCATCACCGGCGGGACGATCGTGTGGTTCGTCCTCTTCCTCGCTCAGCTGCCGTTCTACGGCTGGTACGCCGACCACGGCCGCCTCCTGTGGCTGTGGACCTGCCTCGCGGGCACCGGCCTCGGGCTGCTCGGCACGTGGATCGTCCGCCGGCGCGACGCGGCGATCAAACGCCACGCGGCACTCCAGGCGCGGACCGCGGCAGACGGCCCTGTGTAGTACAGGCCCGCTACAACCAGGGCATTACCCGCCTCCTCCCTCAGTCTGATCTTCCGCCTCCTCGGCGGGTGATCCACCCCGTTGGCACGTACCGTCGAGGGCATGGCCCACACCGACGGCATGGCCCATCCCGACGCGGCGGACGACGCTCCGCCCGCCCCAGCCCCGCGCCCCGGCGGGCTGACCACCGCCGAGGTCGCGGAACGCGTCGCGCGCGGCGAGGTCAACGACGTCCCCGTGCGCAGCAGCCGCTCGCTCGGGGAGATCGTCCGGGCGAACGTCTTCACCCGGTTCAACGCGATCATCGGCGTGCTCTGGCTGATCACGCTGGCGGTGGCGCCGATCCAGGACGGCCTGTTCGGGTTCGTGATCCTCGCCAACACCGGGATCGGCATCATCCAGGAGTGGCGGGCCAAGCAGACCCTGGACTCGCTCGCGGTGATCGGCGAGGCGCGGCCGACGGTCCGGCGCGACGGGGCGGCCGTCGGGATCGCCACCTCGGAGATCGTCCTGGACGACCTGATAGAGATCGGCCCCGGCGACAAGATCGTCGTGGACGGCGTCTGCGCGGAGACCGACGGGCTGGAGATCGACGAGTCGCTGCTGACCGGCGAGGCCGACCCGGTCGTCAAACGCCCCGGCGATCCGGTGATGTCGGGCAGTTTCGTGGTCGCGGGCGGCGGCGCGTTCCGGGCGACGAAGGTGGGCCGCGAGGCGTACGCCGCCCAACTCGCCGAGGAGGCCTCCCGGTTCACGCTCGTCCACTCGGAGCTGCGGACGGGTATCTCGACGATCCTCAAGTACGTGACGTGGATGATGGTCCCGGCCGCGATCGGCCTTGTCATCACCCAACTCATCGTCAAGGAGAACGACTTCAGGTCCTCCGTCGCCCGCACGGTCGGCGGCATCGTCCCGATGGTCCCCGAGGGTCTGGTCCTGCTGACGTCGGTCGCGTTCGCGATCGGGGTGATCCGGCTGGGCCGACAGCAGTGCCTCGTCCAGGAGTTGCCCGCGATCGAGGGCCTGGCCCGGGTCGACACCGTGTGTCTCGACAAGACCGGCACCCTCACCGAGGGCGGCATGGACGTCACCGAACTCCGGATCCTGGACGGCCAGGAGGAGGGGTACGTCCGCCAAGTCCTGGGCGCCCTGGGCGAGTCGGACCCGCGCCCCAACGCCTCCCTCCAGGCCGTGATCGACGCCTACCCGGACGCCGCCGACTGGC
The DNA here is from genome assembly GCF_055597585.1 of Streptomyces sp. AMJ-169. Lineage (NCBI taxonomy): Bacteria > Bacillati > Actinomycetota > Actinomycetes > Kitasatosporales > Streptomycetaceae > Streptomyces > Streptomyces sp. AMJ-169. The sequence goes on along the minus strand of NZ_JBVLTJ010000023.1, from coordinate 75,988 downwards.
GCTGCACCGAGTCGCTGCCCTTCTCCTCGGCCCGCAAGTACAGCGGCGCCAGCCTCAGCGAGGGCAACGGCGAGACCAGCACCTGGCTGCTGGGGGCCCCGGACGTCCTGCTGGACGCGGCCGACCCGGCGCTGGCGGAGACCGAGCGCCTCAACGAACAGGGCCTGCGCGTCCTGTTGTTGGCCCGCGCCCGCCGTGAGCTGGACGACCCCGAGGTGGCCGCCGGCCTCGAACCGGCCGCCCTCGTCGTCCTGGAGCAGCGGCTGCGCCCCGACGCGGCGGACACCCTGCGCTACTTCGCCGAGCAGAACGTCCGGGCGAAGGTCATCTCCGGCGACAACGCGGTGTCCGTCGGCGCGGTCGCCGGAAAGCTCGGGCTGACCGGCACGGCCGTCGACGCCCGCGGGCTCCCCTCCGGGCAGGAGGAGATGGCGAAGGCGCTGGACGAGGGCACGGTGTTCGGGCGGGTGACTCCGCAGCAGAAGCGGGAGATGGTCGCCGCCCTCCAGTCACGCGGGCACACCGTCGCGATGACCGGCGACGGCGTCAACGACGTCCTCGCCCTGAAGGACGCGGACATCGGCGTCTCGATGGGCTCCGGTTCCGAGGCCACCCGGGCGGTCGCGCAGATCGTGCTGCTCGACAACAGCTTCGCGACGCTGCCCTCGGTGGTCGCGGAGGGCCGGCGGGTCATCGGGAACATCACCCGGGTGGCGACGCTGTTCCTGGTGAAGACCGTGTACTCGGTGCTGCTCGCCCTGCTCGTGGTCTGCTGGCAGGTCGAATACCCGTTCCTGCCACGGCACTTGACCCTGCTGTCGACGCTGACGATCGGCATCCCGGCGTTCTTCCTCGCCCTCGCCCCCAACAAGGAACGCGCGCGGCCCCACTTCGTACGGCGGGTGATGCGGTACTCGATCCCGGGCGGGGTGATCGCCGGGGTCGCGACCTTCGTGTCGTATCTGATCGCCCGTCACCACTACACGGGCGCCGACGCGTTGGACGCGGAGACCAGTGCGGCGACGCTCACGCTGTTCCTGGTCTCGATGTGGGTGCTCGCGGTGATCGCGCGACCGTACACGTGGTGGCGGGTGCTGCTGGTGATGGCGATGGGGCTGGCGTTCGTCGTGGTGCTGGCGGTCCCCTGGCTCCAGCACTTCTTCGCGCTGAAGCTGGTGGGGACCACCATGCCGTGGATCGCCGTGGGGATCGCCGTGGTGGCGGCGGCCGTCCTCGAACTCGCGTGGAGGTGGGTCGACCGCCGCTGGCCGGCTTAGTTCTAGCGGACGGTGACGTAGACGGCGGCCGAAGCGGTCGCCGACGTCACGGAGTTGCCGGTGAAGTTGTAGCGGTAGTAGCCGCTGGCGGTGGCCTTGGCCGTGGTGCTGAGGGCGCCCTTGGCCGTCGTCTTGACGGTCTTCAGGGTCGTCCAGGCGGTGGCGCCGGACTTCTTGTACTGGAGCTGCACGGACTGGGTGCCGTACACGCCGTACTTGTTGGTGTCCCAATTGGCGCGGGTCAGCGTGGACTTGAGCGTGACGGTCGCGTTCTTCTTGACCGTCTTCGCGCTCACGGTGGCGGTGGCGAGCTTGGCGGAGCGCAGCAGCTTGACGGCGCCGAGGTCACCCTGCCAGGTGGGGTTCTTCTCGTCGACGGCGAGCCCGCCGGCCTTCCACGCACCGGCCTCCTCATTGATGAGGTCGCCGGCGGATATGTTGAACGCGAGGGTCGCGGTGCAGTTCAGGACGGTCGTCGAGGCGGCCTTGCAGGTGCCCGGCTCGTCACTGATGAAGATGTCGGACGGCTTGCTGACCGTCGCGCCGCGGTAGATCAGGGGCCCGGTCTCGAAGGAGTCGGTGCTCAGGTTCGCCGGCTTGGTCACGGTGTAGGTGACGGGCACGGACAGCTTGCCCGTCGCCCCGGCGACGATCGCCGCGCCCTTGTTGAACTTGAGGTTGGAGAAGGTCACCTTCGGTCCTGCGGCGGCCGGAGCGGCCTGCGCGGCAGGGACGGCGAGGGCGGAAAGGGCCACGGCGCCCAGAACGGCGACCGTGGCGGTGGCGCGAATGCGCATGTGCGTTCCCCAGTTGGGATGAATGATCAACGAGTCTGTTGACTCGCTGATCAGACCCACGGGGGATGCGAAAAGTTGTAGAAGGTTGAAGAGTATTGGTGAACTTTTTTTCTGGACCCGCTGTTCAGTCGAACCAGCGGTCCCGCGCCAGCTCCCCCGTCCGCGACGGATCCTCCAGCAGCGCCGCCACCTCGAACCGCCGGGGCCACTGCCCCGCCGCCCACGCGAGCCCCGCCGCGACCCCCTCCAGGGTCGCCGCGTGCAGCACCCCGTCGTCGCTCAGCCGCCAGTCGATGCCGACCCCGCCGACGATCAGCTCGTCGTGCTCGACGTACGACGTGGGCGTCCGCGCCCCCAGCAGCACCGCGACCGACTCGGGCACGTCGTGCTCGGTGCCCTCCGAGTCGACCTCCCCGGTGGCGGACTCGCTCAGCCGCCGCACCTGGAACAGCTCCGCCAACTCGGCGGCCCGCGCGGGCCGTACGGGCAGCAGCGGGGTGCCGCCGGTGAAGGGGAGCAGGTCGGGGGAGTCGACGACGACGGCGTCGGCGGCGTCCACGACCTCGACGTCCCCGTCGACGACCGCCCGCAACTCCTCGGGCAGTGTGACCTGTTCGGGGTCGAGGTCGGCCAAGGCGCTGTAGAGCCCGTGCAGTTGGGCTCCGCTGACGTCGCGCTCCGGGTCGGCGAGCCGGTCGAGGAGTTCGGCGGCGCCGCCGGGCTCGTCGAGGAGGGCGGGTACGGAGGTCCGGACTCCCAGGGCCCGCAGGACCTGTTCGTCGTCGAACCCGGTCGCGTCGGCCTCGTCGTACAGACCGCGCAGCAGCGGGTCGCCGCCGGCCGCGAGGAGGCCGGCGGGGCGGCGGCCGTCGAGGACGGGGTGGCCGCGCAGCCACCAGGCGGTGTAGGAACGGACGATCTCGTGGGTGCCGTCGGGGAGGAGGACGCGCAGCGGCTGGATGAGGGCGTCGCGCAGTGGCGGCTGCGCCAACAGGGCCAGTGCTTCGGGCCACTTGTCCTCGTCGACGAGGTCCAGGTCGCGCACGGCGATCAGTTCCGTGGCGACCGGCGGGACCGGGGAGTCGGGGAAGCGGTCCAGGATGTCCTCCGCCCACACGTCGACGGCGTCCAGCAGCCCGGCGTCGTCCGGTTCGGCGAAGTCCCCCTCGCGGGGCTCCAGTTCGTCGGGGTCGAGGACCACGTCCGTGGCGCGGACCAAGGCGAAGTCGGCGAGCACTCCGCAGGCGGTGAGCGGCTGTGCGCCCCACTTGTCGGCCAACTCGGGGTCGACCTCGGCGAGTTCGCCTTCGCGGATGACCTGTGCGAACGGGCTGCCGGGGAGGACGAGTTCGCCCGCGGGGGCGAGTTCGCCGTCCTCGTCGGGGAGGGCGAGGGCGCCGAGCCAGGGTTCGTCGCCGGGTTCGAGTCCGGCTTCACGCACGAGGGCGAGGACCGTCTCCGCCAGTTCCTCGGCGTCCGGGGCGTCGTCGTCCCAGGCGCCGCCGTCCTCGTCCAGGGAGGCGGCAACGGCGTTGCGGACCTGGGGAGTTGTGAGGATCGCGCGCGGGGAGGCGGGGAGGGCGCCGAGCTTCTCCAGGAGGGGGTGCGCGGCGTCCTCGTGCGCGACCTTCAGTCCGAGCCGGGCGAGGGTCTCGGGGTCGGTGGCGGTGTCGGGGAGCGGGAGCAGCACCTGACGGGGGCCGATGGCGGTACGCCCGTCGGAGAGGGGGACGGGGAGCCCGGAGAGCCGGTCGGGGTCGACCCCGGCGAGGCTGTCGTAGAGCCGGTACCACCAGCCGGGGTCCTTCTCCAGCCCGGCGAGCCGGTCGATGACGTCCGCGAGCGAAAGCCGCACGACCCCCAACGTCCGCAGCTCGACCCGGCGTTCGAGACCGACGGGGAGGAGGGTGGGGAGAACTTCGGCGAGCACCTGGACGGTGTCGGACCCGGCACCTTCGACGACTTCGGCGTCCCGGGGGCGGAGGGTTGGGGGGAGGGCGTCGAGGGGTTCGGGGTCTTCCTCGGGAAGCCGGAGGGAATCGGAGAGAGGGGAACCGGAGCTGGGCGAGCCGGAGTTGGCGGAGCCGGAGCCGGCAGCAGCCGAACCGGAATCGGCAGCAGCAGAGCCAGAGTTGGCGGCAGCGGAGCCGGAGTCGGCAGCAACGGCGTGCAACCCCTCCGCAACTCCGAACGCCGGACCGGCCGTCTCGCCACCGCCCGCCGCCGAAGCAGCCGCCCCCACCCCCACCGCCCGCGGCAAAAACGCCGTCCCCGGCAGCCTCTCCAAGATCGCCAGCCGCAGCGCCCCATCCAGCTCCCCCTTCCCCAAAGGTCCGGGCACCAGATCGATGACCCCCACCCCCACCGGCCGCCACCCCGCCAGCAGCTCGGCGTACACATCGGCCGCCCGCTGGACCAGGAAGTCCGTCAAAGGACCCGGCGCCGTCCGGCGCCGTGCCGTGTCCAGCGGGAAGGAGCCGATCAGCAGCGCCGGTACCCCTAGGGGCTCGTCGCTCGGGGTCGGGGCGTGCAGGACCGGTGCGGTGCGGGCCCTTACGGGTTCCCCCTGGGGGTCCACCGGCACCGCCCACGTCAGCGACCAGTGCGGCCGCAGCCGTTCCTCGACCGGGCGGTCGGCCAGCAGCTCCGGGGCGGTGGCGCCGTGCGCGGAGAGGGTGCGCCAGGCCGTCGTGCCGTCCCGCGAGTCCTCCACGACCGTCAAGGCGGCGTCGGTGCGGCGGCGCAGGGTGCGGGGCGCGGCGTCCCCGTTCTCGATGACGACCTCCGCCAGGCCGGAGAGGGTGAGGAGGAGGCTGTCGTCGACGGCGTCGAGGAGGCGGGCCGCGAGATCGGCGGCGGCGCTGTCCCTTAGGGGAAGGATCACGGCCGTGTCGTAGGGGTCCGGAGCCGTGCCCTCGGCGGCGTACGGCAGGCGCAGGACCGGGACGTGGCCGTCGCGGCGGCGGATCTCGTCGCCGAGGCCGGGGCTGTGCCGCGCGACGCCGGCGGCGAGGTCGCGGGCCTCGGCGAGCGACCAGCGCACGCCCCCGTGCCGCCCGACCACGGCCGGCTCGTCGGTGACCGCGAGCACCGCCGCGAAGCCGACGCCGAAGCGGCCGACGGACGGCGTGTCCCGCTTGGCGGAGGCGCGGAGGGTGGACAGCGACTCCACCCCCGCCGCGTCCAGCGGCGCACCGGTGTTCGCGGCGACGAGGACACCTTCGCGGAGCGTGAGCCGCAGCCGCCCGGGAACACCCGCGCGGGCGGCGGCGTCGGCGGCGTTCTGGGCGAGTTCGACGACGAGCCGGTCCCGGTACCCGCCGAGCACGAGGTCTTCCTCGGCGTTGGCGTCCTCCCGGAAGCGGGCGGGGCTGGTGGCCCAGGCGTCCAGGACACCGCGCCGCAGCCGTGCCGTGCCGAAGGGGTCGGCCCCCTCCGCTGCGGGCCGCACGAAGTTGCTCACGTTCACTCTCCTCATCGGCGTGAGGAGACCGTACCGCCCCGGTGTCGTGGGCACGCACTCCAGGATTGAATGTGAATATTCATAGACCTATTGCTTGGGCGAATTAATTCATGCATTCTGTCGCCACCTCAACACCACCAGCCGCCGGGAGACAGGCATGGCATCAGGTGCGACGACACAAGGGGCGCCGGCTTCGGCCGCGGTGGACCAGGCGGCGACGGAGCCCCTCACCGGATTCCATCTGCGGGTGACGGCGACCACATTCGGGGCGAACTTCTCCGACGGCTACGCCCTGGGCATCATCGGCGCGGTCCTGCCGGTGCTCACCACGACCATGAACCTGTCGGGCGTGTGGCAGGGCCTGCTGGGCGCCTCGGCGCTGATCGGCCTGTTCTTCGGCAGCATCCTGCTCGGCCGGGTCGCCGACATGATCGGCCGGCAGAAGCTGTACCTGTACAACTTCGTGCTCATCGCGATCGCCTCGGCGGCCCAGTTCTGGGCGCACGACCCGATGACCCTGTTCCTGCTGCGCCTGGTGATCGGCTTCGGCCTCGGCGCGGACTACGCCGTCGGCCCGACGCTGCTCTCCGAGTTCGCCCCGCGCCGGCTGCGCGGCGTCCTGCTGGGCTCGCTGACCGTGCTGTGGACGGTCGGCTACGTCGTCGCCAACATCCTCGGCACCTACCTCCCGATCAGCGACGACGCGGCGCACTGGCTGCTGGCCAGCGGCTCGCTGCCGGCCCTGCTGGTGCTGCTGCTGCGGATCGGGATACCCGAGTCGCCGAGCTGGCTGGCCTCCCGGGGCCGCACCGAGGAGGCGGCGGAGATCCGGCGCACGTACCTCGGCCAGACCGTCACCGCGCAGGAGCTCGCGACGACGCCCAAACCGGCCGCCCGCTACCGGGAACTCTTCGCCCCCGGGCAGGCGACGAAAACATGGTTCGGCGTGCTGTTCTACAGCGCCCAGGTGCTGCCGTACTTCGCGATCTACACCTTCATGTCGCAGATCCTCGGCACCCTGCGGATCTCGGACGCCGACACCCAGAACCTGGTGCTCAACATCGCGCTGCTGCTGGGCGGGGTGATCGGGCTGTGGCCGGTGCAGCGGATGGGACGGCGCCCGTTCACGATCGTCACGTTCGCGATCCTCGCGGTCAGCCTCGGGGCGATGGCCGTGTTCAGCGGCGCCTCCGGCTGGGTGCTGATGGTGCCGTTCCTCGTCTACACCTTCGTGATGTCGGCGGCCTCCAACATCACCCAGGTCTATCCGGCGGAGCTGTTCCCCACGGCGCTGCGCGGCTCCGGCGTCGGCTTCCTCAACGGCACCAGCCGCATCGCCTCCGCGATCGGCACGTTCGTCCTGCCGGTCAGCCTGGACAGCCTCGGCGTCGGCTGGTCGATGGGCTGGCTGGCCCTGGTCCTGCTGCTCGGTACGGTCGTCAGCATGGCGTGGGCGCCGGAGACCCGGGACACCCTCACCGCCGAAGAGTGGGCCCACTGATGCCCGCCCCGGCCCTGACCCTGGACGGCCGCTCGCTCACCCCGTCCGACGTCGCCGCCCTCGCCCGGGGCGCGGCCACCCCCCGCCTCGACGCCAAGGCCCGCCGCCGGGTCGCCGAGGCCCGCGAGAGCGCCGTACGGATCACCGCCCGCCGCCGGGTCTACGGCTACACGACGGGCGTGGGCGCCAACCGGACGACGACGGTTCCGCAGCAGGGGACCGCCGACACCTTCGGGATGCGGCTGCTGCGCAGTCACAGCGGCGGCGTCGGGGCGGTCGTACCGGACGACGAGACGCGGGCGATGCTCGCGGTGCGGCTGAACCAGTTGCTGGGCGCGGGCTCGGCGATCGACGTCGCGGTCCTGGACACCCTCGCCGAGGCGCTCGCGGGCGGCCATCTGCCGACGGTGCACGCCCTGGGCGCGATCGGCACCGGCGACCTCTCCGCGCTGGGCGAGCTGGGCCTGACCCTGGCGGGCGAACGCCCCTGGCGCGGCGGGACGGGTCCAACTCCCGCTCCCCTGACCCTGACCCGCTGGGACGCGCTCCCCCTGATGTCCAGCGGCGCCCTGACGATCGCCCAATCGGCCCTGGCCGCCACCGACTTGGGCCGCCTGCTCGACCAGGTCCCGCTGGTCGCCGCGCTCACCCTGACCGCCGTACGCGGCTCCACCGAGCCGTACGCCGCCGCCGTGCACGACCGCCGCCCGCACCCCGGCGCGCAGCGGCTCGCGGCACGGATGCGGGAGCTGCTGGCACCGGCGGACTGGGAACCCCCGCTGGTCCAGGACCCGTTCGGCCTGCGCTGCCTGCCCCAGGTGCACGGCGCGGCGCTCGACGCGTGGTCGGCGCTGGACGAGGTGCTGTACGTCGAGATCAACGCCGCCTCCGAAAACCCTCTGCTGGACGTGGAGTCGGACGACTACCACCACCACGGCGGCTTCCATCTGGCACGTCTCGCCCTGGCGTCGGACCAGTTCCGGCTGGGCCTGCTGGCGACGGCGGAGCTGTCCACAACTCGCCTGGGAATCCTGGTAGAACCGGCCTTCACGGGCCTGCCGCCTTTCCTGGCCGAGGACTTGGACGGCAGCAGCGGCGTGATGATCACCGAGTACGCCGCCCAGTCCGCGCTGGCCGAACTCCGGGGCGCCGCCCAGCCGGTGACGCTCGGGCACGCGGTGATCTCGCGCGGCGTCGAGGAGCACGCGAGCTTCGCGTCCACCGGGGCGCGGCGGCTGCGGGAGTCGGTGGAGCACTTCGGTCTGGTGCTTGGGTGCGAACTCGTGGCGGCGGTACGGGCGTTGCGGATGCGAGGGGTCGTACCGGCCGGGGAGCTGGGGGAGTTCTACGCGCGGGCGGCGGCGCGGCTCGATCCGTCCGTCGCGGACCGGAACCTCACGGGGGATGTGGAGGCGGCGGCGGAGCTGCTCCTGATGTTCACCGGGGGGTCATGATCCTTTGCTCGCCGATGACCTGAACGACGGCCGGTTCAGGGACCGTTGGATCATGTACACCCCCCACTCCCTTTCGGCCGAATCTTCACATGCCGGCCGTGAACTGTGCCCGCTGGAATCCTTCTACCTGATGCCGCGCACCCGGGTCATGCTGGCGTCCATGGCGCACGGTGACCTGGACGAAAAGCTGCTCGCCGAGGCGTTCGCCGCCAAGGTGGCCGAACACCCGTCACTGCGCTCCCGGGTCGTCACCGAGGACGGCCGCCCCGCCTTCAGACCGCTGCCTCCCGACGAGGAACCCGTCCTCGACATCGCGCCGAACACCCCAGGAGCGCTCGACGCGGAGTGGAACGTCCTGCTGCCGCCGGACGGCCCCCTGGTCCGGGCACGGCTGCTGACCAGCGGCGCCGAACACATCCTCTTCCTCGCCGCCGACCACCTGGTCTGCGACGGCCGCAGCATCCTCGCCCTCCAGGCCGGCATCTGGGACACCTACACCGACCTGGTCGAACAGCGCCCGGCCCCCGAACGCCGACCCCACGACTTCCCCCCTCCCGTGTCGGAACTCCTGCCCCCGGCCGCCACCGAGGAGGTGAAGGCGTACGCGGACCGCCTCGCCGCCGAGGTCCGCCGCCACCCCGTCTCCGTCCTGCCCTACGAGGCGGAGAACGGCGCCCACCCCGCCGGGACCGTACGCGTCCGCCGCGTCCTGCTCGACGCCGACACCACCGAGCGGCTGAACGGGCGCCTGCGGGAGGCCGGTACGTCAGCCCACGGCCTGGTCAGCGCGGCGACCCTGCTGGCCGTCCGCCGTCGGCTCGGGGGCGCTCCGGGCCCCCTGGTCCTGGGCTGCTCGTACCCGGTCGACCTGCGCCGCAAGCTGCGCCCCAAGCTGGCGCCCGAGGCCCTGACCCCGGCCGTCACCTCGTGCACGGCGCTGGTGACGGTGGACCACGACACCGATCCGCTGCTGCTCGCCGACGCGATCACCGATCATGCGCGCGGGTTCGTCCGGAGGGGTGAGTACGCGCAACAGGCGCAGGTCATCAAGCACATGGCGGACCATCCCGAGCTGATGGTCTCGTCCGCCCTGTCGACCAACGTCGGCACCATCCCCGCCCCGCGCCTGCCCGCAGGCCTGCGCCTGACCGACCAGCGGGCGATCGCCGCACTCGACGACTACTTCCCGGAGACGGGGCAGGGCGCCGTGATGGCGTGCAGTTTCGTGTTCGAGGGCCGGCTCCAGATCGACCTCCCGTACAGCCCGAACTGCTTCAGCGATGAGCAGATCGAGGAGATCGGGGAGGGGGTGGAGGGGGTGTTGAGGGCTTGGGCGGCCGGGGGGTCTGACGGCGCCTGAGGTGACGGGGCAGCTACGCGCGAAGGGGCCCTTGGGTGGGCCCCTTCGTTCACTGTGCGGCGTAGGTGAGGAAGTCTGTCCAGGTGCGGGGGGTGAGGACGAGGGTGGGGGTGTCGTCGGTGTAGCGGCTGTACTTGGTGTCGCGGATGTGGATGGTGCTGGGGGTGTTGGCGACCTCGATGCAGTCAGCGGGGTTGTTGGTGTCGCTGTAGCTGCTCGTGAACCAGTTGAGGGCGACCTCGACGCAGTCGTTCGGGTTACTGGTGTCGCTGTAGCTGCTCGTGAACCACGCCAGCCCGGAGGAGTCACCGGTCGTGGACTTGCGGATCATGTCTCTCCCAGCAGTCGTTCGATGAAGACCCGTGACTCCTGGACGGTCAGGGCCTCGCCCCGGATGATGCCATAGCTCATATCGACGATCATCAGTTGTTTCGGATCGTCCACAGGGCGGCCGCCGAACCTGGTATCCATCCGCCCGACCGCCGTACCGTCCGCGAACTTCAGTACCTGAATGCGCCCTCCCACCCCCGGGTGGTCCCAACGCTCTATCGGCATCACCTGAATCTCGACGTTGCGCAATTGCCCTACGCCCAGGAGGTGTTCGAGCTGCCTGCGCCACACCATCATGCCCCCGATCGGGCGCTTCAGCGCCATCTCCTCCAGGATGAAGCTGAGTTGCGGGGCGGGCGAGCGTTCGAAGATTGACTTGCGCACCATGCGGCTGGTCAGCGCCGACTCCAGCTCGCCATCCGAGAGCAGGGGGCGCCATGTCTTCAGCAACGCCCTCGCGTAGTCATCGGTCTGGAGCAGGCCGTGGAGGGCGTGGCTGCCGTAGGACTGCAACTCCACCGCCTTGGCCTCCAACCTCGTGAGGTTCCGGATCTCCTTCGGATACCGGACCCTCTTCACGTCCTCCCACATCGCCGAGACAAGCCCGTTCGCTTCCAGGAGTTCGTCGACGCTGTCGAGGTAGGACTGCTTCGGGATACGCGCTCCGGACTCGATCTTGTACACCATGTCCTCGCTGTACCCGATCGACCTGCTGAACTCGGCGACCCGAATCCCCTTCGCCTCGCGCCGCAGCTTCAACTGCCTTCCTACGCTGACGAGTACCTGCTTCCCCCACTCGTCGTCCGGATCGACTTCCCAGCCCGGCTCGTCCTCCTCGGCCGCCAGCCTGTCCGCGTCACCGTCAGCACTCATCCTCACCCCTCGGTCGCACGACTCTGTACCCGCCGCCACTACCCCGCACCCCGCCTCGACCAGCACGACACGATTGGACAGCGATTGGACAGTCGCTCTACGTAGCCGCGACCTGACTGAAAAGGTAAGCGCATCCGGCCACGCTGAGTGGCGTGAACCAGAAAACTCCCCCGCCCTCAAAGCCACGCCAACTCCCCACCCCCCACCGGAGTTTCAGCGTCCAGCTCTCCCCCACCCGCCGAGGCGCCCGCCTGGCCCGACTCCTCGGTACGGAGCAACTCCGGTCCTGGGACCTCCCCTTGGACCCCGCCCGCCAGGTCATCGCCGAACTCGCCAACAACGCGTTCCTGCACGGACATATCCGGGGCCGGGACTTCCTGCTCCACCTCCAGGACTTCGGCAGCACCCTCCGCATCGAGGTCGCCGACACCCGCGCGGAACGGCTCCCCCTCCCCCAACTCCCGCCGCACGACTCCGAGTCGGGTCGCGGCCTCACGATCGTCCAGGCACTCACCACTGCTTGGGGGGTCGACGAGGGGCCGCGCCCACGCAAGACGGTCTGGGCCGAAGTCGCGCTGCCTGTACCGGAGTCGGCGTGGCGGGGTTCCGGCGGCAAGGGAGTTGGGGGCGCACGGGTGGCTGCGGCAGGCGGCAACGACAGCAGAAACGATACTATTTGAGGAAAATCAGTAATCCGCCCGCATGCTGAGATCCGCTCACCTACCGTGAGTCCCGTTGATCTCGCGTTCGGCGACGATCCGCCCGGCCAAGAGGGGGGAATCGGGGATGCTGGAGAAGACGCTGGCCATCAACGGGGACGACGGATGCCTCGTGAGTAACAACTGCTCCCTGTACTACACCGAGACCTCGTACAAGAAGACGCGTGGCAGCAAAGTCACGATCCAGCTCGCGCTGGTCACCGACACCAAGCTCTTCCTGGACGAGCAGAGGCCGGTCTCCGCCGGTCAGACCGTGTCGCGCAACTGGGGCGGCAAGAAGAAGTCCGACGCGGGCGGGTGTTCCGTCGCCGGCTACATGAAGGCCCGTACGGGGAACTACTACACCCCGAACCTCAACATCTGCTAGCCGGTTCCTCAAGTGGCCGGGGCGCGTACGAAGCGCTCCGGCCACGCGCATTCCAAAGGATCACCTTGTGCTTAACGCGTCCATCGCGGCCGTCCCCGGCCTGGTCGCCGTCTTTCTGGTCCTCGCCGTCATCGTGGGGGCACCGACAGCCCTGATCGCCAAGGCGCGGAACAAGCCGTGGCGGCCGCGGACGGCGCTGGCGATCTGCCTGACCGGCGTCGCGACCGTGACCCTGTTGCCGGGCAGCGGCGGCCTGGCGGCCGGGCAGTGCGACACCGGCGTCCCCGTCCACCTGTTCACCTCACCGAGTTCCCTGCTCAACATGGCCCTCTTCGCGCCCGGCGCGGCACTGGCCGTCGTGCTGTTCAGACGACCGGTCACCGTCGCGGCGGGGTTCGGCTGCCTGAGCGGAGCCGTGGAACTCGCCCAGTCGGTGCTGCACCTGCACCGCTCATGCAGCCTCGAAGACGTCGCCGCCAACGCGACCGGCGCGGTGCTCGGCTGCCTCGCGGGCGCCCTCTTCCTGCGCCTGCGCCGGGAGCCGGTCCGCCGCCCCGCACGTGACCTGCTCTGGGGGGCCGCGGTCGCCGTCGTCGGCGCGGTCTCGATGACGGCCTTCTTCCACTCCTGGATCGAACCTGTCGACATCGTGACCCTGGACGACCGGCGGCACGACTTCACGGAGTCCTCGGTCGAGGCCGTCGAGTGGATCGCCACAGCGGCTTCCGACGTCTTCGGAAGTGACACGCGGGTCCGGGAGACCAGCACCGAAAAGTCGGGCGACCGGCTGAAAGTCACCGCCGAGAGCAACCGGGGCGGCATCACAGGATGGTGGCCGCAGAAGAGCCTGGAACGCGCCTGGTCGTCGAACTCCCGGGGAGACGAAGGCACCCTCGACGAGACCCAAGTCGCCTCTGCCGCCGACAAGTTCACCGCGAAATGGTTTCCCAAGAGCGTCGCCGGGAGCGAACGGTCGGTCCGGCCCATGGGCGACGGGCCGACGCGGGCCTATCTGGTGACGTACCGGCGCTATTCCCACGGCGTGTTGATGCCCATGCGGCTCGACCTGACGATCACCACGACAGCGCGCGTCATCGGGTTCACGTCCAGCCCCGTCGACGACCCGGCGTTGCCACCGGCCACTGTCGACAAGGGCGAAGCCAAGAGCATCGCGCGCAACACGACCGGTCTGCCGGCTGAATCCGCGCTGCTCCTTGCCCAGCGGGTGCGGGGGGTGTGGCGGCCGGTCTGGTTCGTGGGCAGCGGCAAGGAGGACGTCGTGATCGACGCCGTGACCGGACGGGTGGTCTCCGGCGCTGTCGCGGGTTCCCGGTGATCCGGTCGTCCCCGGCCGTGCCCGCACCGGAACCCGGGCAACCGGGACTCGGGGAACCGGGATCCGGGGAACCGGGACTTGGGGAACCGGGACTCGGTGTCGGGGGACGTTTCTTTTACGAAGAACCGTGAGGGAAAGAAACCAAACCAAACCCCACCTTTCCTCCCCAGGTCGGCAGCGGCTCCGGCGCTCTCACTCTCCCGGGTGAACATCACCAACAGGGGTGGATTGGGGGCGGGTTGTATGCCCTACGCTCGGCCTCACCACCCCAGACATACGACGGCCCTCGCGGGGACTGGCATCCCACTGCGAGGGCCTGACCAACAAGGAAGCTTCACCTTCCCGCTGGCCCACCACACAGGAAGCTTCACCTTCCCGATGGACGTTCAAAACCCTACCGTCCCCATGCGCCCGCAGTCCCGTCCCGGCGCGGACAAGCACCCGATCCGGCGGCATCCGAACGCGGGTCTGACCCACGACAACTCCCGCCATACCGCCCACTTCACGGTCATCGGCAACCATCTCGCCCAGCACCCCGTGATGTCCCTGCTGGCGATCGGCCTCGCCACCCACATCCAGTCGCTGCCCGAGGGAACTCCGGCCGGGATCAAGGCACTTGCGGGCCGCTTCCCCGAGGGCGTGACCCGAATCGCCGCGGCGCTGCGGGAGTTGGAGGCGCATGGGTATCTGCGGCGGGTGCGGGAGCGGGTGCAGGGCGGGCAGATCATCACGCGGACGGTGTCCTGCAATCAGCCGAGGAGGGGCGGGGGCCACACCGACGGGGAGGGCAACGGGGGCGGGGGCGGGCAGAGTTACGGTCACGCCGTCCGGCACGGAGAGGGCAGCGGGGGCGGGCATGGCCTCCGGCACGGAGAGGGCAGCGGGCAGTCCTGCGGCAGCGGCAGGCGCGGCATCAGCAACAGGCACGGCACCGGACATGGCGGCGGCAACTTCGCCGAGGCTCACGGCGGGGACGGTCGCATCGGGGACGGCGACTCCGATGACGCCCGCTTCAGCAGCGACGACGGTTACGCCGAGGGGGGCGACTCCGGCGAGGGTTACGCCAAGGGCGACGACTCCAACAGCGCCCACGCCAACAGCGGCGACAGCCACACCGAGAGCGGCAACTCGGGCGACGGTCACGCCAACAGCAGCAACGGCGACTCCGAGGGCGACGACTCCGGCGACGATCACGCCAGCAGCAACGCCCACACCGAAGGCGGCAACTCCGGCGACGATCACGCCAGCAGCAACGCCCACACCGAAGGCGGCAACTCCGGCGACGATCACGCCAAGGGCGACGACTCCACCGACGCCCACTCCAACAGCGGCGACAGCCACACCGAGCGCAACGACTCCAACAGCACCCACCCCAACAGCAACAACGGCGACCCCGCCAGCCCCGTACGCCCCAGCACCCCACCCCTCCCCCCACCGCCCCGCAAGAACACCCTCCCCCCAGTCCCACAACCCTCCTGCAAAGCCCCCGCCCTCCTCCAGGAAGCCGCCGACGTCCTGGCCGGCCTGCACCGCCTCGACCCCCGTCTCTTCCTCTCCGCCGCCGACGTGGAACACCTCGCCCCCGGCGCCGCCGCATGGCTGGAACGCGACCTCTCCTTCACGGCCGTACGCCGAGCCCTGACCGCCGACCTCCCCCACGAACCCCTGCACCGCCCAGCAGCCTTCCTGGCCCACCGCCTCACGGCCCAACTCCCGCCCCTGCCAAGGCTGGGAACCCGCCGAGCACCCCAGCCACCACCCGCGAGCACCGTAGGACCAGCAGCCCCGCAAGATCCGGCATGGCCGCCAGCCCCGCAAGATCCGGCAGATCCGGCATGGCCGCCGGCACCCCCGCCACCAGGCCGCCGCCAACCCACCCTCTGCCCCGAATGCGAACACCCCTACCCCTCCCGCACCCCGGTCCCCCCAGGCACCCTCTGCCGGGACTGCCGACCGCACACCACGATCACCCGCCCCGTAGGACACTTGACGCACCAGCCCGAAGGAGAAGCGCCGTGAGTGCCCAGCCCGAACACCCGGCGGACCGCCGTATCCCGGCTGTCCCGCACACCATCAACGCCATCGGCGACGCCCTGACCGGCGAACAGCGCGCCCTCTTCTACGGCGAGGTCCTGGCCACCGAACAGGACGACGTCCCTGCCGTCATGAACCGCTGGTGGAAGACCGCCATGCTCAACCGGGCCCCGGGCGCCGACATCAGCCGGACCAACGCCATGAACGGCCGCCGCCTGGTCTCCGTCGAGGATCTGCTGGAGCAGGTGAAAAGGCGGACCGGATGACCCACCCGTCACAGCGCGGCTGGACCGTGTGGACGGACGAGATCCCGGCAGACGTCATGCTCGACATGCCCCCGGACCTCTCGCGGACCTCTCGGCGAAGATCCTGGACTTCCTGCTCGCTCTGGGGGCCGAGGCGGGTGCCGCTGTCGACGCGGACCGCGAGCCACCCGGCGATCCGATGGACGACCTCGGGGTCCGGTATTCGCTGGAGGTCGCGGGCGAACCGGTCATCATCGAGTACGCCGTGATCCGCGAGGAACGGCAGATCCGGATTCCGGTCCTGGTCTGGCTCCACTGACCGACCTGGCGGCCACCGGGCCGGACACGCGGAAAGGGCCCCGCAAGGAGCCCCTTCGCTTCACCGGCCCCTACTTGAACGTGATGACCCCATCCACGTTGCACCAGATCCGCATCTGATAGTTCACGCTCTCCGGGAAGCCCTTGACCAGGGCCGATACCAGGACGTTCTCGCCGTCGTACATCTGGCCGCCGCCGGCCGACTGGGACGTCGTGCCGCTGTTCCAGCTCCCGCACCACGTCACGGTGAAGCTCACGCCGAAGCCGCCGTAGTCACCGCAGTTGTTGCCCGCGTCGCGGACCCAGCCGCCGGTGAAGTTGAACGAGGCGTGCTCGCGGGCGTGCCAGACGCCGCAGCTGATCGCGCTGCACACCTCGGCGGTGCCGCCGGTGTTGTAGACGGCGGCGGGCCGCGCCGCCCCGGTCCGGGCGAGCGCCCGCACCCCCGGCCGCACCAGCTTCACCGGATCCTGGTGCACCGTCACCTTGTTCTTACAGCCCTTGGGCAATTTCAGTACGGCACACTCGGCCGCCGGAGCGGGCACGGTGTACGTCTTCGTGTACCCCTTCAGCGCCGCCGGACCGGGCGCGAAACCCGTAACCGCCGACGCCGTCCCGACCGAGAAACCCACGGCCGCGAAAGCGATGAAAAGCGCCGCTAGAGCGGCGAACACATTCCGCATATCCCGAACAGCACGCATTGAATTCTCTCCCCCGCGGAAAACACCCTACGACGATCTGCCGCTGCCCCAGATCCTGCCGAACCCGCGCCCCCACCGCCCACCTCACCACCCCAGATGACGGGATTCCGGGCCGGGCACCGGCCTGACCTGCGGCGACCCGGGCTCGCGTGACGGGATGACGAGACGCGCCGGCACCGAAAACAGAAAAAGGGCCCCGGGACACCACCGTCCCGAAGCCCTTTCCCCACCTCATGAAGCGACGCCCCGCACATCAGCCCTTTACGAATGCCCGAGTTCCGCCGACTCCGAATCCCCGGCCCCCACCGACACCGACCCGGAATCAGCGGCAGGACGCAACGGGAACGGATCCACCAGCGTCTCGTCGATCACCGGTTCCGGCGGCTTCGGCGCGGCCGGCATCACCGCCGCCTCCGAATGCCCCCCGCACCCGTACGCGAGCGACACGACCCGCCCGTCCGCCGGAGAGAACTCGTTCGCGCACACCCCGAAGGCCTGCCCGAGACTCCCCCCGATCGGCGAGAGGAACCCACAGCTCACACAGGTCGCCGGCGCCGCCTGGGCCATCGGGGTCTGCGCCCCGAACGCCTCCTCCCAGCGGTCGGCCGCGATGTGCAGCCCGTACCGGGAGAGCACCCGCGCCCGCCGCAGGCCGAGCTCTTCGGCCACCGCCGCGATCGACCCCCGCGCGGGCACGGCCGAGAAACCGGCGGTGAGATCCGCGTCCTCCGCCTCGACCAGCGCCGCGAGACCGGGCGAGAGCGGGGAGTTGGGGGCCGGCTCGTCGTCCCCGGAGTCACCGGCGTTCAGCCGGGCATCGTCCACAGCACCGTTCGCGCCGGCGTCACCATCGTCCTCGGAAGCCTCGGAAGCCTCGGAAGCCTCAGAAGTCCCGGAAGCCGCAGAAGCACCGGAAGCCTCGGAAACACCGGAAGCCGCAACAGCCGCAGAAGCCTCGGAACCGGCAGACACCTCAGAAGCCGCAACAGCCGCAGAAGCCCCAGAACCGCCGGCCCCCGCCGCCCCCTCCACAACCCCCGGCTCCAGCCGCCGATCCTCCGCCTCCGTAGGCAGCAGATCCCCCGGCCCCATGTCCCCAGGCCGCAACCGCTCACTCCACGGCACCCATTCGGGCGCCAGAATCGCATCGGGCCCCGGCAGCAGCACAACCTCGTCGAGCGTCACCAGCTTCGCCCGGGACGCGCGCGCCACGGTGGCCGCCCACCGCCACCCCCGGTACCCCAGCTCCTTGCACTCGAAGAAGTGCGTGACGACCCGGTCACCCTCCGAGACCAGGCCGACATGCTCGCCTACGACGCCCGGCGCCGCCGCCTCCTCGGCTGCGGTGCGCGCGAGGTCGACGGCCTCCGCGCACAGGCGGTCGGGGGTGCGGCTTCGCGTGGTCGCTGCGCTCACAGGTATCGCTTCTCTCCTACGCCGTCTGTCGGGTGCGGTGTCTCGGGCAGCAGCAGCGGCCGCGAAACGGAGCGGACCTGTGGGCCGCGTCGACGTCCGCGTCCGAAACGTGCTCGGGCGCACCTGTGCCATCCATTGTGCGGGATGGCTGAGATACGCACGCTACCTGCTCAAGGCCGCCGCGCCCACACCGACGGGACCCCGGGTCGGACAAGTACGCGTCCATACGCGCGGTAACGGCACTACTCAGGGCTTTCTCGGGGCACTATGAACGGCGTGGCTACCGCGCGTACACCCCAGGGCGCGACCGGAATCGGCAAAAGCGGCAGAGGCGACGCCGGCAGGAGCCGGGGCGGCGGACTCCTCCGCTCGATCGGCCGTGCCCTGAACACTCCGTTCAGCGGTACGGCCCGGGGTATCCGCAAGGCGACCAACGCGCACGGCGCCGGTGAGTCGGGCCTCGGCCGGCTGATCGAGCTGCACGCGGTGAACGGCGCCGGCGACGTCATGATCACCGTCGCGCTCGCCTCGACCGTCTTCTTCTCCGTC
Source organism: Streptomyces sp. AMJ-169 (assembly GCF_055597585.1). Lineage (NCBI taxonomy): Bacteria > Bacillati > Actinomycetota > Actinomycetes > Kitasatosporales > Streptomycetaceae > Streptomyces > Streptomyces sp. AMJ-169. The sequence goes on along the minus strand of NZ_JBVLTJ010000023.1, from coordinate 57,248 downwards.
CCCACCGACGAGGCCCGCGGCCGGGTCGCCCTCTACCTCGCCATCACCATGGCGCCGTTCACCGTCCTGGCCCCCGTCGTCGGCCCCCTCCTGGACCGCCTCCCGCACGGCCGCCGCGCCGCCATGGCCGGCGCGATGCTCGCCCGCGCCCTGCTCGCCCTGGTCCTCTCCGGCGCCGTCGCGACCGGCAGCATCGAGCTGTACCCGGCGGCCCTGGGCGTCCTGGTCGCCTCGAAGGCGTACGGGGTGGTCCGTTCGGCCGTCGTACCCCGGCTGCTGCCGCCGAAGTTCTCCCTGGTCAGGGCCAATTCCCGGGTCACGCTCGGGGGGCTGCTCGCGACCGGGGTGGCCGCGCCCATCGGGGCCGGGCTGCACGCGATCGGGCCGGGCTGGCCGCTCTACGGCGCCTTCGTGATCTTCGTCGCGGGCACGTTCCTGTCCTTCTCGCTGCCGCCGAAGGTCGACTCGGCCAAGGGCGAGGACGTCGCCCTCCTCGCGGCCGACGAGGAGCATCTGCACGGCCCCCTGCGCCGCACCGCCAAGCGCCCCGGGCTGCGTACGGTCGGCGCCGGCGTCACCCACGCCCTCGGCGCCAACGCCGCCCTGCGCTGGCTGTCGGGCTTCCTCACCTTCTTCCTCGCCTTCCTGCTCCGCGAGCACCCGCTGACCGGGCAGAGCGCCGTCGTCTCACTCGGCATGGTCGCCGTCGCGGCGGGCGCGGGCAACGCGCTGGGCACGGCCGTGGGGTCCGCGCTGCGCTCCAAGGCGCCGGAGCTGATCGTGGTGACGGTCGTCGCCGTCGTCCTCGGCGCCGCGCTCACCTCCGCCGTCTTCTTCGGCGCGTTCCTCGTCGCCTGCCTCGCCGCCGTCGCCGGGTTCTCGCAGGCGCTCGCCAAGCTGTCCCTGGACGCGCTGATCCAGCGGGACGTGCCGGAACTCGTCCGCACCTCCGCGTTCGCCCGTTCGGAGACGCTGCTCCAGATGGCGTGGGTGTTCGGCGGGGCGGTCGGGATCGCGATGCCGCTGAACGGGCCCCTGGGGCTCGCGGTCGCGGCGGCGGTCGTCGCGACGGGGTGGCTGACCACGGCGAAAGGGCTGCTGGGGGCGGCCAGGCGCGGGGGCGCGCCGCGTACGAGGGTCGTCTGAGGCCGCGCCGAGGCCGTGCTGAGGCGGTGCTGAGCCGGTGCTGATGCGGTGCAAACCCCAGCCCCGCGTGGCGTAACGCACCGCGACGTCGTACCCCGCGTAAGCCGACCGGCGTACGCGCCCGATAGCCTTCCGCCCATGACCAAGCAATCCGCTGCTGTGCGACGCCGCCGCGCCGTCGCCGCCGCCGGCGCCGTGTCCGCCGGACTGCTCGTCCTCTCGGCCTGCGACAAGCCGACCCCGCGCGCGACGATCACCGTCGGCACGTCGTCGGTGAGCGAGGAGGCCACCTGCGGCGGCGAGGGCAAGTCGCTGAACACGGCGGCCCTGACGACCTGCCTCAAGGACAGCGACATCCAGTCCATCAAGGTCGACCCCGAGGCGACCGTACGCTTCGGCGTGGACCCCGACGTCGCCGACAAGCGCTGGACGATCCTGATGAACGGCCAGCCGCTCACCGACGACAGCGACAAGACGTACCGCACGATCCCGGGCAGCGTCTTCTTCAACGCCCAGTACGGCGCCCAGGGCGACTCCACGCTCGTCACCATCAAGGCGGGCGACGGCAAGAAGAGCAGCCAGTCCGTGACCGGCCTGTGGTCCTTCCGGCTGAAGAAGGACGACTGACCACGTCCCGCACGAGCGCACCGCGCATCCTCGTGGCCACCGCCGTCCCCGCCGAACGGGACGCGGTGGCACGGGCGTTCACACCCACCGACACGTCCGAGATCCCGGGCGGCCTGACCCTCCACCACATGGACGGTCCCTACGACCTTGTCGCCGCCGGAGTCGGCCCCGCACTGGCCGCCGCGGCCACCGCGACCGCCCTCACCGCCGCAGCCCTTAAGGGCACCCCCTACGGCCTGGTCGTCAGCGCCGGCATCGCGGGCGGCTTCGCCCCTGACGCCCCCCTAGGGGCCCTGATCGTCGCCGACGAGATCACCGCCGCCGACCTGGGCGCGGAGACCGCAGACGGCTTCCTCCCGGTCACGGAGCTGGGCTTCGGCCAGGTCACCCACCGCCCGCCCCCAGCCCTCGTACGCGGCGCCGCAGCCGTCTCCGGGGCCCGTACCGGCGTGGTCCTCACGGTCTCGACGGTCACCGGTACCGCTTCACGGGCCGCGCTGCTGCGTGCGCGCCACCCTCGCGCGCTGGCGGAGGCGATGGAGGGCTTCGGGGTCGCGGAAGCCGCCGTGGCGCACGGAGTTGAGGTTCTGGAGGTCCGGGCGGTCTCCAACCCCGTTGGCCCGCGCGACCGTTCGGCCTGGCGCGTTCCCGCCGCGCTGGCGGCCCTGACCGAGGGGTTCGGGAAGCTCCGCCCCGCACTGGAGAGTTGGAACCGGCATGAGCAGTGACACCCCCTTCGACGGGCCGTTGCGGATCGCGTACTCGCCCTGCCCGAACGACACGTTCGTCTTCGACGCCCTCGCCCACGGCCGGATCGCCGGGGCCCCTCCGCTGGACGTGACGTTCGCGGACATCGACATCACCAACGGCATGGCGGAACGCGGCGAGTTGGACGCCCTGAAGGTGTCGTACGCGGTGCTGCCGTACGTCCTCGACACGTACGCGCTGCTGCCGTGCGGGGGGGCGCTGGGGCGGGGGTGCGGGCCGCTGGTGCTCACCCGCGAGGCGGGGGTGGATCTGACCGGGGGTACGGTCGCCGTGCCGAGCGAGAGGTCGACGGCTTATCTGCTGTTCCGCTTGTGGGCGGCGGACGTTGTGGCGGGCGGGGTGGGGCGGATCGTGGTGATGCCGTTCCACGAGATCATGCCGGCCGTGCGGGACGGGAAGGTGGACGCCGGACTCGTCATCCACGAGGCCCGGTTCACGTACCAGAACTACGGGCTGCACAAGCTCGCGGACATGGGCGAGCACTGGGAGAGCACGACCGGGCTGCCGATCCCGCTGGGCGCGATCATCGCGAAGCGGTCGCTGGGCGCCGAGCGGCTGGAGCGGCTCGCGCGGTCCATCAGGGCGTCCGTACGGGCCGCTTGGGACGATCCGGAGGCCTCGCGGGCCTATGTGATGGAGCACGCGCAGGAGATGGACCCGGCCGTCGCCGACCAGCACATCGGGCTGTACGTCAACGAGTTCACGGCGGATCTCGGTGAGGCCGGCTATGCGGCGGTGCGCGGGCTGCTGACCCGCGCGGCGGCCGAGGGACTGCTTCCGCCCCTCGGCCCGGACGCGCTCGAATTCCCGTAGGGGTGTTCCCGTAGGGGTGTTCCCGTAGGGGTGTTCCCGTAGGGGACGTTCCCGTAAGGGGTGTTCCCGTAAGGGACGTTTCCTTAGGGGACGTTCCCGTAGGGGCCGTTCCCTCGCTTACACGTCGAGCTGGTCGGCGACCGCGCGCAGCAGGCCGGCGATCTTCGCGCCGGAGGCCTTGTCGGGGTAGCGGCCCTTCTCCAGCATCGGGGTGATGTTCTCCAGGACGGTCGTCAAGTCCTGGACGATGGAGGCCAGTTCGTCCGGCTTCTTGCGCTGGGCGGCGGCGACCGACGGGGTGGGGTCGAGGACGACGACGGAGAGCGCCTGGTCACCGCGCTGCCCGGCGACCACGCCGAACTCCACGCGCTGGCCGGGCTTGAGCGTATCGACTCCGTCGGGGAGGACCGAGGAATGGACGAAGACGTCACCGCCGTCGTCGCGGGAGAGAAAGCCGAAGCCCTTCTCGCTGTTGAACCACTTGACCTTGCCGGTAGGCACGTCTGTCCTCGTCCTCGTACTCGTCGGAAAACTGCTTCTGTCGTAAAACCGCTTCTGAAAACCGTCCTTGGACCTCGGAACCCTTGGACCCGGAACCCCTCGGCACCCGCGGAACAGCTCTGGACAGCAGTACAGCGGGTCGTCCATGACCCGCCGGTACCAAGGCTAATGGTCTGTGCCCGGGTGACAAGACGTCCCCCGGCTGTTCCTTCGGGACGGGAACTACCCTGGTCCGGTGCGCGACAAAACCCAAACGAATTCCGCCGTTCCCGGTGACCGACTGATCCGCGCCGGTGCCCTCGTGTTCTTCGCGGGGGCCGCGGCCACTCTCGTCACCGTGACCCCGCTGTTCCTCGGTACGACGCCTTTTCCGACGTACATGTTCGGATTGAGCATGCTCATGGGGGTCGGATTCCTCATCGCGGGCGCGGGCGTCCTGCGTTCGATCGCCGCCGGCCGCCGTCAGGCCCGGGGGTCCGCCTAAGGGGCCGCAGGGGCCTCGCCGCTGCCGGGCACGGCCGCCAGATAGGCCGAAAGCCACCCCGGGAACTCAGCCAGACCGGCCAGCACGACATCCGCACCCGCCCCGCGCAGTTCCTCCGCATCACAGGGCCCGGTGGTGACCCCTACGGAGAGCGCGCGGGCGGCACGGGCGCCCCTGACGTCCCCTACGTGGTCCCCCACATAGATCCCGGCGCCGTGCTCCTTCAGCGCCACCGCCTTGCGCTCGGCCCACAGATCCCCGATCACCGCGTCCGGGTTCAGCCCTAGGTGCTCCATGTGCAGCTGGGCGTTCGGCTGGTGCTTCGCGGTGACGACGACGGCCTTGCCGCCCGCCGCGTGGACGGCCTCGATCGCCTCACGGGCGCCGGGGAGGGCGTACGTACCGGTGATCGCGTGCGCCGGGTACATCGCGCGGTACAGGGCGGCCATCTCGGCGACGCGGTCCTGGGGGAACCAGTTCGCCATCTCGTCCTCGACGGGCGGACCGAGACGGGAGACGACCAGGTCGGCGTCTATGGGGGTGCCGGTGCGGGCGGCGAGGGCCGTGTAGCAGGCGTGGATGCCGGGGCGGGAGTCGATGAGGGTCATGTCTAGGTCGAAGCCGACGACGGGGGCGGAGGGGGAGGGGGCGGGCGGCGAGGAGGGCGAGGAGGTCATACCGGTCATTGTGTCCCGTGGGCGATCCCTTAAGGGGTGCCCTGGGCGGGCGGTCCCTTAAGGGCGTGCCCTTGGGTGGACGGTCCCTTAAGGGCGTGCCCTTAGGTGAGCGGCCCTTACGGGCATGCCCTTAGGTGGACGGCCCCTTAAGGGTGTGCCCTTAGGTGTGGGCGGTGCCTTACGGGCGTGCCCCTAGGGCCTGTCCGGCGGATCAGGCCAGCCGGCAGCGAACGGTGTCGGCCGGCTGGCGTGAGCGGGGTCTGGTGCGTGCGGCTGCAAGGCGGAGGAGACGCTGACATCTGCCGCTGCCGCAGCGGGCGACGCGGTGGGGGCACCTCCCGGCCGAAGGCTGGGGGACGTCGGCAACCGACGACAACGCCTGGGGGTACCCCCTGGAGGGCGTGCCAGACCCCGCGACCCCAGCAGGATCCGCCGGACAGGCCCTAGGTGCTGAGGGGCCCTGGCCGCTGGCCGCCGTGGGGTTTCCGGCCGCCAGGGCCTACTTGCCGCGCTGTGACCTCCACACCAGGAACAGCGCGGACAGCACCGCCGCTCCCCTGACCACCCACGGCCAGGTCTGTGCGATCGCGTCGTTCATGTGCCCGTCGGCGATGGGGTCGCCCCAGCGCCCGTCGGTCCGCCCCCACAGCCAGACGAGCCCGGCCGCCAGCGCGCTGCCCGGCAGGTAGAAGACGGCCCACTTGGTCTCCCGGTCGGTGAGCCGGCGGGAGGCGTACGCGATGAGCCAACCGGCGAGCAGGGCGAGGAAGTTGCCGAGCACCGCGCCGGCGACGAGGCAGGCGGCGGCGAGCAGGAGGAGGGGGTTGGTCCAGCCGGGGGTAAGGGCGCTCGCGCGGGCGGGGAGGGGGAGGAAGCGGCGTCTGCGGGGGGCGGGGGTGTCGTCGGCGGTGCCGGTGGCGTCCGGGGTGGCTTCCGTCGCCGGGGCTTGAGCCTCGGCCTCTGCGGGGTCCTTCTCCAGGGTGGGGCGCTTGAGGAGTTCGGGGATCTCCACGCCGCCGATGAAGCCGGGGACTTCGTCGTCGTAGCCGAAGGGGTTGCCGGGGCCGCCGAGCCCGCCGAATCCGCCCGGTCCGCCGAATACTCCGGGGCCACCGGGGCCGCCCGGCCCGCCGTCGCCGGGGAGGCCGGAGTCCTTCTGCCACCAGTCCTGGAAGCCCCCTAGGGGGCGGTGGTCGGAGGTGGCGCGGGGCTCGGGGACGGTGCCCTTAGGGGAGCCCTTAGGGGCGGGGTCCTTCCGGAGGGACGCTGAGGGATCGCCCTTAGGGGACGCGGGCGCGAGCGGCTGGGCGGGGATCGCGGCGGCGGGGACGCCAGGCGCACCCGCCCCGGCCGGACCCCCCGCCGCGGCGACGACGTCGTCCGGGCTCCCCAGCCGGGAGATGATGCGCCGGACGGCGGCGGGACTGTCGACGGAGGTCTTCGCGCGCCGCCGGTCGATCTCGTCCCGCAGCTCCGAGACCAGCCGCATACGGGTGGCGGAGGCCAGCTGCTGTTGCTGGGCCACGTCCCCGACACGGCTCAGATACTCGTAGACGACTTGGTCGCTCTCGATACCCACGGAAAAGAAGCTATCGCGCCAAGGGGGTCTGCCGGGCGGGGAGTTCGGGAGGGGGCGCAGGAGCGGAGGCGTCCCCTAGGGAAGCGGCGAGGACGTCCCTAGGGGAAGCGGCGACTCCTCCAGGGCCACCCCCGAGCCGCCCCCGAGCCGCCCCCGGGACTCCTCGCCGGCCGCTCCCGAGCCGCCGCCCCTCCCCCTAGGGGCCACCCCTCGGCCCCCGTACCCGCTAACGTGGGCCAGATGAGCACCCCTCGCTCCCTCGCGGAAGCGCTGCGCGCCGGTGATGACGACTCGCTGGCCGCGCTGTTGCGCGACCGGCCCGATCTGGTGAGCCCGGTGCCGGCCGACCTCACCCAGCTGGCGACCAGGGCGGGGACACGGGCGTCGGTCGTGCGGGCGCTGGAGCGGCTGGACCGGTTCACGCTCCAGACCGCCGAGGCGCTGGCCGTCGCCGGGGAGCCGGCGTCGTACGCCGAGCTGGTCGGGCTGATGGCCGGGGACGAGCGGGACCCCGTCGTCGTCGCGGCGCTGCCCCGGGCCCTGGGGCTCCTTAAGGGTCAGGCGCTGGTGTGGGGGGACGACAAGCAGCTGCGGCTGGTGCGGACCGCCCGTGAGCTGCTGGTCCCCTCCCAGCAGCACCCGTCCCCTACGGGACTCGGGCCCAGCGTGCAGGAGGCGGCCTCGGGGATGTCTCCGGGTCGGATCCAGGAGATCGTCGCGCGGGCCGGGCTGCCCTCCACGCATGACTCGGTCAGCGCGATCGCCGGTCTCACCGCGCTCTTCTCCAGCCGCCGCAAGCTGCGGGCGCTCCTCGCGAAGGCCCCGGCCGACTCCCTCGACGTGCTCGCCCGGCTGGTCTGGGGTCCCCCGTACGGGCAGGTCACGGCCGATCCGGCGGCGAGGCTGCGGTGGCTGCTGGACCGGGGGCTGCTGCTGCCGACGGCGCCCGGGACGGTCGTCCTGCCGAGGGAGGTCGCGCTGCATCTGCGGGAGGGGCGTGCGCACCGCACCCCCGAGCCGCTGCCGCCCGCCGTCGAGGCGGCCGGCACCCACCATCCACAGGTTGTGGACGCCACCGCCGCCGCCCAGGCGCACGCCTCGCTGGCCATGGTGGAGGAGCTGCTGAAGGAGTGGGACGAGGGGGGTCCTGCGGTGCTGCGCGCCGGGGGCCTGAGCGTGCGGGACCTGAAACGGACCGCCACCGCCCTCGACGTGCCCGAGCCGATGGCCGCGTTCTGGGTCGAACTCGCCTACGCCTGCGGCCTGTTGGCCTCCGACGGCGAGGCGGACGAGCGGTACGCGCCGACGCCCGTGTACGACGAGTGGCTGGCGCTGCCGGCCGCCGAGCGGTGGTCGCTGCTGGCGCGGACCTGGCTGTCGGCGACCCGCACGTCCGGTCTGGTCGGCAGCCGCGACTCCAAAGACCACCCCCTCTCGGCCCTAGGCCCCGGCCTGGACCGCTCGATCGCCCCCGAGGTACGCCACCGGGTACTGGCCCTCCTGGCGGACCTCCCGGAGGGGGTGTCCCCTACGGGCGATTCCCTCCTGGCGAGACTGCGCTGGGAGCGCCCCCTAAGGGGCCCGCAGCGGGACGGTGACCTGCGGGGCCAGCTGGCCCGGTGGACGCTGGCGGAGGCGGAGCTGCTGGGGGTCACGGGGAGGGGGGCACTGTCCGGGGTCGGGCGGGTGTTGGTGGGGGTCGGGGTTCGAGGGGGAGGCGGGGCGTCGCAGGGGTTGGCCGCGGGAGCCGTACTCGGGAGCGGCGGGCCGGGGTCTCAGGGGCCGGTCGCAGGGAACCTACGCGGGAGCGGCGGGCCGGAATCGCAAGGGCTGGCCGCAGGGAACGTCCGGCGAGCCGGCGGGCCGGAGTCTCAGGGGCCGGCCGCAGGAGCCGTTCGGCGAGCCGGCGGGCCGGAGGCGGAAGCGGCGTCCGCAGGAACCGTAGGCGGCAGCGGCGGGCCGGCGGCAGGGAACCTACGCGGGAGCGGCGGGCCGGAGTCGCAAGGGCCGACCGCAGGGAACGTACGCGAGAGCGGCGGGCCGCAAGGGAACGTACTCGGAGGCGGCGGGCCGGCGCAGGGGCTGGCCGGGCTCGCCCCCTCCGCCGCAGGCGACAAGCTCCCCGCCCACCACAGACCGCACCACCCCTTCGCCCCCCACACCCCCCTCACCCCGGCGGAACAGTCGGTGGCGGCGGCGACGGCGGCGAAGCTGCTCGCGCCGCTGCTTCCCGATCCGCTGGACCACGTCCTCCTCCAGGCCGACCTCACGGCGGTGGCGCCGGGCCCGCTGGAGCGTCCGCTGGCGCAGCTGCTCGGGGTGCTGGCGGAGGTCGAGTCGAAGGGCGGCGCGACGGTCTACCGGTTCACCCCGGCCTCCGTACGCCGCGCCCTCGACGCCGGCCGCACCGCCTCCGACCTGCACGCTTTCCTCACGGCCCACTCCCGGACCCCGGTGCCGCAGCCGCTGTCGTACCTGATCGACGACGTGGCCCGCCGGCACGGTCATCTGAAGGTCGGCGTGGCGTCGGCGTACGTGCGCTGTGACGACGACGCGCTGCTGAACGAGATCCTGGCGGACCGCCGCTCGGCGCCGCTGCGGCTGCGCCGGCTGGCCCCGACGGTGCTGGCGGCGCAGGCGGACCCGGCGACGCTGCTGGACGGCCTGCGGACGATGGGCTACGCGCCGGCGGCGGAGTCCCCGGCCGGCGACGTACTGATCACCCGCCCCGACGCCCACCGCACCCCGCCCCGCACACCCCCCGAGCCGGTCCCCGACGGCCCCCCGCTCCCCGACCCGGTCCTGCTGACGGCGGCGATCAGGGCGATCAGGGCGGGCGACCTGGCGTCGACGGCCCCGCGCAAGCAGCCGCCGCCGGCTGCGGACACCCCGGAGCCGGACCGCGCCCCCGCCCCCGGCGCCCTCCCCCGCACCACCCCCGCCGACACCCTCGCCACCATGCAGGCCGCCGTCCTCACCGGCGACGCCCTCTGGATCGGCTACGTCAACGCCGAGGGCACCGCCACCCAACGCCTCATCGCCCCCGTCCGCGTGGAGGGCGGCTACGTCACGGCCTACGACCACACAGCGGACGAGGTCCGCACGTACCCGCTGCATCGGGTGACGGGGGTGGCGGAACTGGCGGAGGAGTAAGCCACCGACGGCCCCCTAGGGGACGGGACCCTTAAGGGCGGGACTCCTAGGGGCAGGGCCCTTAGGGGCCGGAACCCTTAGGGGACGCGGCTCGCCCCGCACGACCCCCCGCCCATGAGGCACACTGGACGTTTGCCCCCAGCCTCCCCCGAGGCCCCGGCGGAGAGGACGTGCCCCCGTGAACGGACCCCTGATCGTCCAGTCGGACAAGACGCTGCTGCTTGAGGTCGATCATGAGCAGGCGGACGCGTGCCGGCGGGTCATCGCGCCGTTCGCCGAGCTGGAGCGGGCGCCGGAGCATATCCATACGTACCGGCTGACGCCGCTCGGGCTGTGGAACGCGCGCGCCGCCGGGCACGACGCCGAGCAGGTCGTCGACGCGCTGGTGCAGTTCAGCCGGTACCCGGTGCCGCACGCGCTGCTGGTCGACATCGCCGAGACGATGGACCGCTACGGCCGGCTCACGCTCAGCAAGCACCCCGCGCACGGCCTGGTCCTGACCTCCACCGACCGCCCGGTGCTCGAAGAGGTGCTGCGCTCCAAGCGGATCGCCCCCCTCGTGGGCACCCGCATCGACCCCGACACCGTCGCCGTGCACCCCTCCGAGCGCGGCCAGATCAAGCAGACGCTGCTCAAGCTGGGCTGGCCGGCCGAGGACCTCGCCGGGTACGTCGACGGCGAGGCGCACCCGATCGAGCTGGCCGAGGACGGGTGGGCGCTGCGGCCGTACCAGAAGCAGGCCGTCGAGAACTTCTGGCACGGCGGCAGCGGGGTCGTCGTCCTGCCCTGCGGGGCGGGCAAGACGCTGGTCGGGGCGGGGGCGATGGCGCAGGCGAAGTCGACGACGCTGATCCTCGTCACCAACACCGTCTCCGCCCGGCAGTGGAAGCACGAGCTGGTGAAGCGGACCTCGCTGACCGAGGACGAGATCGGCGAGTACAGCGGGACGAAGAAGGAGATCCGGCCCGTCACCATCGCCACGTACCAGGTCCTCACCACCAAGCGGAAGGGCGTCTACCCGCACCTGGAGCTGTTCGACTCGCGGGACTGGGGGCTGGTCGTCTACGACGAGGTCCACCTGCTGCCGGCGCCCGTCTTCAAGTTCACCGCCGACCTCCAGGCCCGCCGCCGGCTCGGGCTGACCGCGACGCTGGTGCGCGAGGACGGGCGGGAGTCGGACGTCTTCTCGCTCATCGGGCCCAAGCGGTTCGACGCGCCGTGGAAGGAGATCGAGGCGCAGGGGTACATCGCGCCCGCCGACTGCGTGGAGGTCCGCGTCAACCTCACCGACTCCGAGCGGCTGGCGTACGCGACCGCCGAGGCGGAGGAGAAGTACCGGTTCTGCGCCACCACGGCCACGAAACGCAAGGTCACCGAGGCGATCGTACGAAGGTTCGCCGGGCAGCAGATCCTCGTCATCGGGCAGTACATCGACCAGCTCGACGAGCTCGGCGAACACCTGGACGCGCCGGTCATCAAGGGCGAGACCAGCAACGCCCAGCGCGAGAAGCTGTTCGACGCGTTCCGGGAGGGCGAGATCAGCGTGCTCGTCGTCTCCAAGGTCGCGAACTTCTCCATCGACCTGCCCGAGGCGACCGTGGCCGTCCAGGTCTCCGGCACCTTCGGCTCCCGCCAGGAGGAGGCCCAGCGGCTCGGCCGCGTGCTGCGCCCCAAGGCGGACGGCCATCAGGCCCACTTCTACTCCGTCGTCGCCCGCGACACCATCGACCAGGACTTCGCCGCGCACCGCCAGCGGTTCCTGGCCGAGCAGGGGTACGCGTACCGGATCGTGGACGCCGACGAGCTGCTGGCCGGGGAGGGTCAGTAGCGCCTTCGGCGGACGCCGGCCTCTTCGCCGTACTCGCCGAGTATCACCACATCGAAGGCGGCGCCCGCGTACACGCGGATCGCGTGCAGGGCGTCGCCCAGCCGGTGCCGGTGAGGTGCGGCCGAGGGGGTCGCTCCGGAGGGGCGACGACCGGGGGCCTGGACTGGGTTCAGGGTCGCTGCGCTCATGTCTCCATGGTGCGTTACCGGACATAAAGGGGGCATCGGTCTCGGGGGCGAATTCGGGGGGCGCTCGTACGACTTCCGGCGCGGGGGCGTACGACTTGAGGGGTACGGGGAGCCCTGACAGGGTCGGCCCGTACGGGAGCTCCCTGACAGGGTCAGCCCGTACGGGAACCCCCTGACAGGGGCAGCCCCCTAGGGGAGCCCCGTAATCCTGCGGACCTCCGTAAATCCGTTGGCCTCCCCCCACCCCCCTCGCCTACACTCTCCGCTCCCCGCCTCCCACCCCGGAGTGCCGCCGCCCCGGCCGGAAACCGGACGGCTCCCAGCAGCAGCCGCACGACCACCCGTGTACGTCCGCCCGGAGGCACCCCCTTGTCCACGCAGTCCCCCCACCAGCCCGCACCCCTGCCCGCCGCCGAAGACCCCCTCTCCCGCGAGCGCTCCCACCTCTCCGCCTCCCGCTCCGCGCTCACGGCGATGCGGCAGGACGTGGAGTCGCTGGACATCCGGGACGTGACGGCGAACTGGGTCAACGCGGAGGTCCTGACCCGCCAGATCGAGGACCGCATCAAGGCGCTGGCCGACCTGAGCGACACCCCGCTGTTCTTCGGCCGCCTGGACTACCTCCACGCGCCGGGCGCCGAGCAGGCGGAGGGCGCGGAGGGGGAACGCTTCTACATCGGCCGCCGCCATGTGCACGACGGCGACGGCGACCCCATGGTCATCGACTGGCGCGCCCCGGTCTCCCAGCCGTTCTACCGCGCGTCCAAGAAGGACCCGATGGACGTCGGCCTGCGCCGCCGCTTCGGCTACACCGGCGGCGACCTCACCGCGTACGAGGACGAGCACCTCTCCGACCCGGCGGAGACGGCCCGCACCAGCAAGCTGCTCCAGCAGGAGATCGAGCGCCCGCGCGTCGGCCCGATGCGGGACATCGTCGCGACCATCCAGCCCGAGCAGGACGAGATCGTCCGCAGCGGGCTCGCGGGCAGCGTGTGCGTGCAGGGCGGTCCGGGGACGGGGAAGACGGCCGTCGGCCTGCACCGCGTCGCCTACCTCCTGTACGCCCACCGCGAGCGGCTGGCCCGCACCGGCACGCTGGTCATCGGGCCGAACAGGTCATTCCTCCACTACATCGAGCAAGTGCTGCCCGCGCTGGGTGAGTTGACGGTACGTCAGGCGACGGTGGACGACCTTGTCGCGCACGTCGAGGTGCGGTCCGTGGACGACGCGGCGGCGGCCGTCGTCAAGGGCGACGCCCGGATGGCGGAGGTGCTGCGGCGGGCGGTGTACGCGCACGTCAGCATGCCGGCCGAGCCGGTCGTGGTGGTCAGAGGCTCGCGGCGGTGGCGGGTGGCGGCCTATGAACTGGAGGAGATCGTAAGGGAGTTGCTGGACCGCGACATCCGGTACGGCGCCGCGCGCGAGGCGTTGCCGCAGCGGATCGCGCACGCGGTGCTGGTGCAGATGGAGCGGGCCGGGGAGGCGCCGGACGACCGGGTGCAGGACGCGGTGGCCCGGGGCAGCGCGGTGAAGGCGGCGGTGAAGGGGGTCTGGCCGGCCGTCGACCCGGTGAAACTGGTCCAACGCCTGCTGAGCGAACCGGAGTTCCTGTCCGCCCACGCGGACGGCGTCCTCACCGCCGACGAGCAGCGGAGCATCCTCTGGGCGAAGCCGGCGCGCTCCCCGAAGTCCGCCAAGTGGTCTTCGCCGGACGCGGTGTTGATCGACGAGGCCGCCGATCTCATCGAGCGCACGCACTCCCTGGGCCATGTCGTCCTGGACGAGGCCCAGGATCTCTCCCCCATGCAGTACCGGGCCGTCGGCCGCCGCTGCACGACCGGTTCGGTGACCGTGCTCGGCGATCTCGCGCAGGGTACGACGCCCTGGGCGACGAGGAGTTGGGCCGAGGCCCTCGCCCACCTGGGCAAACCGGAGGCGGTGATCGAGGAGTTGACCGCCGGTTTCCGCGTCCCGACAGACGTCATCACCTACGCCTCCCGCCTCCTCCCCCACATCGCCCCCGGCCTCACCCCGGTCGCCTCCGTCCGCGAGAACCCCGGCTTCTTCGAGGTCCGCGCGATCGAGGAGACGGCGCAAGTCGTGGCGGCCTGTGAGGAGTTGCTGAGCAACGAGGGTTCGGTGGGCCTGATCGCGGCGGACGCGAGGATCCCGGTGCTGGAGGAGGCCCTGTCGAAGGCGGGCCTCACCCACCTGCCCCCCGGCACGGAGACGACCCAGGAGACCCGCCTGACCCTCGTACCGGCCTCGCTGGCCAAGGGACTTGAGTACGACTATGTGGTCCTGGACGAGCCGCAGGCGGTGGTGGAGGGGGAGCCGGACGAGCGGACGGGGCTGCGGAGGCTGTATGTGGCGCTGACTCGGGCTGTTTCGGGGCTGGTTGTGACGCATGTGGGGGAACTGCCGGTGCAGGTGGGGTGATTGGGGGGGCGATTTGGTGCGGGTGGGGTGATTGGGGGAGCTTTTCGGCGCGGGTGGGGTGATTAGGGGGTGATTCGGTGCGGGCCGGCCAAGTCGGCCCAAGCCGAGGCTTCGGCCAAGTCGGCCCAAGCCGAGGCCAGTTCCAGTTCCAGTCCCCCGTTCCAGCCCCCGCTCCAGTCACCGTTCCAGCCCCGCTCCCCTACACGCCCCCGTCCACCACCCCCCGCCACCGCGCAACCGCCTCCGCCGACACCGGCTCCCCCCACCCCCCAGGCCGGGCCGCGCTCCCGATGTGGAAGGCGTCCACTCCGGCCGCCACCAGCCGGGGCACGTGTTCCAGGCTCAACCCGCCCCCGACGAGGAGCTGTTGGCTGTATCGTCCGGCCTCCTCCAGCAGCACCGGCAGCCCCGCCGCCACCCCCTCGGCGGACCCCGCCGTGAGGTAGGTGTCCAGCCCCGGCACCCCCCGCAACACCTCCCGCACGGCCCCCCGGTCGGCGGAGTGGTCCAGCGCGCGGTGGAAAGTCCACCGGCAGCCGTCCAGCATCCCTACGACCCTCTCGACGGCCCCCAGATCGACCGCGCCGGCCGCGTCGAGGAACCCGAGCACGAACTGATCGGCCCCGGCCGCACGGAACTCCCCGGCCAGCCGCTCCAGTTGACGCAGATCCCCGGCGCCGAACCCCGCTTCGAGCCGCAGCATGACCCGTACGTCGATGTCGACGGCGGCCCGGACGGAACGGAACGTGGCGACAGCCGGCGACAGCCCGTCCGCCGCCATCTCCGCAACCAGCTCCACCCGATCCGCACCCCCCGCCTGAGCCCCCACCGCATCCGCGCCCCCCAACGCGATGACCTCCAGGACGGCACTCATCCGACTCCCTCCACAGGGCCTACAGGTCTAGTCCACCGGAGAGTACGACACGAACCTGGGGACGGGACGGAGGCGGGGCGGCAGGTCGGGGCGGGGCGGCGGGTCGGGGCGGCCGACTTGTCCGGGGGGGGCACCGCAGGTCGGGGCAGCGGGTCCGGGCGGCCGACTTGTCCGGGGGCACCACAGATCGGGAGCGGGCCGACAGGTCCGGGGGGCACCGCAGGCCGAGGCGGGGCGCACCGCAGGTCCGGGGCGGGCCGACAGGTCCGGGGGGGGCACCGCAGGTCCGGGGCGGGCCGACAGGTCCGGGGGGGGCACCGCAGGTCCGGGGCGGGCCGACTTGTCCGGGGGCACCGCAGGCCGAGGCGGGGCGGCACCGCAGGTCGGGGGCGGGGCGTCAGGCCGGGGGCGGCACTGCATTCCCGGGGACCGTATGCCCGGAGCGCCGCAACCCCGAGGGCACCGCACCCCACCGAGGGCAGCGCCGACCAGGCGGACGGCACCCGACCCCCGTCCCCGCAGCCACCCAACACACCGCCGCAGACGAACAGCAGCGCCGGTTCCGCAAGACGGCCGGCAGCGCGAGCCCCACACACCCCCGCAACCGCCATCGCCCCGGAGCCGTACGGGCCACCTCAGGCCACCTCAG
>NZ_JBVLTJ010000023.1:0-41439 GCF_055597585.1 Streptomyces sp. AMJ-169 | reverse complement strand
CGTACAGGCCACCTCAGGCCACCTCAGGCCACCTCAGGCCACCTCAGGCCACCTCAGGCCACCTCAGGCCACCTCAGGCCACCTGCCAGCCTCTCCCCATCCTCCAAAGCCGCGCCCCCGCCCCCGCACAGAGCCGCCCGACGCACCGCCCCCGGCGAACAGCGGCGCCAGCCCCCAAGCCGGCGCCGCCCCCTCCCCCACCTCACCAGCTCAGCGCAGCGTCCATCGTGCTCTGCCAGTACGTCACCTTCAGCGAGTCATCGATGTACACCCCCTGCTTGGGCAGCGCCGGACGGGCGGCGCTGCCCACGCTCTCGTTGCCGGAGCGGCCGTGGAAGTAGACCTCCAGGGAGTTGACCGTGCGGCCGTTGGTGCCGGAGCCGTCGGCGGCGGAGAGGAGGACGGCGGCGTAACCCGACTCCCCCGGCGCGAGCGTCACGACGGCCTGCGGGATCGAGTCGTCGAGAACCGGCGGCACCGCCTGCGCGTCGGTGAAGCGCAGCGCCGGATAGGTGTACAGGTAGCAGGACCTGGAACCGGTGTTGGTGACCGTGAGCAGCATGTGGTTCACCGGCCGGTTCACGGGCGCGGCGACCGTCTTGGTGTTGGACCCCTCGCAGACGACCGGCTTCGCGGCGGAGGCTTCGGGCTTCGCGACGGTACCGGACCCACCCCCCGTGGACGACGACCCCGTAACGGAAGACCCCGAGGAACCCTTAGGGGACGTCCCCGAGGACCCCGAGGACCCCGACGTACCCGTAGACCCCGTAGACCCCCCAGAACCCTGAGAACCCTGAGAACCCGCCCCCGAGCCCCCCTGAGCCGCCCCCGTAGGCGCCGAATCCCCCACCTCCGAAACCGACGGAGTCTCCACCTTCGACGCCCCCTCATCCTGCACCCCCGCCCCACTGCTGCACGCGCTCAGCGAGAACGCGGCGAGCGCGGCGACAGTCGCCGCACTGGCGAGCCGGGTGCGGGAAGAACGGGCGGTACGGACAGTACGGGCGGTACGAATGCTGAACATGCTGGGGTTCCCCTTCGTTGTGAGGGTCGCTGTGGTGCTTGGATGACCGGAGCTTGCGGGGAGACCCGTCCCAGCCGCCACCGCCCAGCGCCCATCAGGGACACTGGAACGCGGAAACGGCCGCTGACCTGGGAAGTTATTACCCCCCTGGAACGCCCGAACGGGACGCGGAACGACGACAGAACATCGACGGAACGACCACGGAAAGACGGAGGAACAGGTGTCGGGGACGCCGGGTACCGGGGAGACCGAGGAGTTCGCGGCACTGCTGCGGGACCTGAAGGACCGCTCGGGACTGAGTTACGGAACGCTGGCCAAACGCCTGCACATGAGTACGTCGACCCTGCACCGCTACTGCAACGGCACAGCGGTCCCGACGGAGTACGCCCCCGTCGAACGCCTCGCGAGGGTGTGCAAGGCGACGCCGGAGGAGCTGGTCCAGCTCCACCGCCGATGGATCGTCGCGGACGACGCACGCAGGAGGAGAGCGACGCCGAGCCCGGCGCCCGCATCGGATACGACACCCCCGGCAGCACCGACACCCACAGCGGACACACCACCCCCAGCAGAGCCGACGCCCACAACAGAGCCGGCCCCCGAAGCAGCGGCGAACACGGAACCGCCCCCCACCGCCGAAGCCGTAACGAAAGCCAAGGCAGCAAAGCAGCCGGCGGAAGCGACAGAGCAACCGACACCCCCAGCCGAACCCCCCCTCTCCCCCGACCACCCCCCCACCCCCCGCCGCCGCACCCCCCTCATCGCCGCCGCCCTGGCCACCGCCGCAACCATCACCCTCACCACCCTCCTCCTCAACCCCTTCTCCACCAAGACCGACAACTCCCGCGCCCAGCAAGCCACCGGAGCCGAGGCAGGCGCCCGCCTCCCCACCCCCGACCCGAACCCCGCAGCCTCCCTCTCCCCCACCCCGTCCCCCTCCACCAGCACCACCCCCGAACCCAGCACCACCCCCACCACCGCCTCGACCACACCCGCCCCCACCCCCACCGGCACCCCCCTCACCGTCGCCACCCGCCCCTACGTCTACGACTCCCCGTGCAGCCAGCGCTTCCTCGTGGACAGCGAACCCGCCCAGGTAGGCCCCCCGGCCGGCGAACAGGACGCCCCCCGCTGGGCGGCGGCCTACGGCGCGGTCTCCTCGGACGAGCAGCGCGTCGCCCTCACGGTCCAGGGCACCGGCGCCGAGACAGTCGTACTCGAAGCCCTCCACGTCCGGATCATCAGCAAGGACACCCCCCTCGCCTGGAACGACTACGCGATGGGGGTCGGCTGCGGCGGTGGGGTGGAGACGAAGTCCTTCGACGTGGATCTGGACGCCGGCAGCCCGACGGCGGCCGTGAAGAACGGGCAGCGCGACTTCCCCTACAAGGTCAGCGAGTCGGACCCGGAGGTCTTCTACGTCACCGCCAACACCTCGGCGCACGACGTCCGTTGGGACCTGACGCTGGACTGGTCGAGCGGCGCCCGCCGGGGCACGGTGCACATCGACAACGGTGGCGTCCCGTTCCGCACGAGCGCCGACGTGAACCGCCCGGGGTACGACTACCCGCTGGGCGGCAGCGAGTGGATCAAGCGGGAGAGCTGACGCCCATGACCACCCCCGAACAAGCCCTGGCCGCCCGCTGCCCCCTCCCGGCCCCCTACGCCGAAGCCCTCCTCACCCGCTGGCGCGAACCCCACCGCCGCTACCACACCCCCACCCACCTCACGCAGGTCCTGGACCACGTGGACCTCCTCCAGGACCACGCCGAAGACCCCCAACTGGTGCGCCTGGCAGCCTGGTTCCACGACGCGGTCCACCTCCCGGACCGCTCGACGAACGAGGAACGCTCGGCGCGGCTGGCCCACCGCGCGCTGACGGAAGCGGGCCTGGCGCCCCCCGAAATCGAAGAGGTCACCCGCCTGATCCTCCTCACCCGCACCCACACCCCACCCCCGCACGACCCCAACGGCGAGGTCCTGTGCGACGCCGACCTGGCGATCCTGGCCGCGCCGGAGCACGAGTACGCCGCCTGCACCACGGCCGTACGCGCCGAGTACCACTTCATCCCGGACCCGGCCTTCAGCACGGGGAGGGCGGACGTCCTCCGCCAACTCCTGTCCCGCACAACCCTGTTCAGGACGCCGCACGGCAGGACCCACTGGGAGGAGCAGGCCCGCCGCAACCTGACGGCGGAACTCGCGCGACTGGCCCCCTGACCTACCCCTACCCTGCACTCCATGCAGAAGAGCACGACAGGTGAGGACGAACTGGAGGCGGCCGTGGCCGGGTGCGCCCTGGTGCTGCGGGCGGCGGTGGGCCGGGACTGGGACGGGATCAAGGCGGCCCGGCTGGACTGGAGCTGCCGCGAGACCGCCCAGCACATCGCGGACGATCTCCTGGCCTACGCGGCCCAGTTGGCGGGCCGGGCGCGCGACGCGTACGTCCCCTTCACCCTCGCCCTCGACGAGGGCACGGGCGACGCCGGCGTCGTCGACGTCATCGAGACGACGGCCGTCCTGTTCGCGGCGGCCCTGCGGACCACGCCCCCGGGCGTCCGGGCGTTCCACCCGGCGCCGTTCCGCAGCGCGGAGCGGGTGGGGTTCGCGGCGATGGGTGTGGCGGAGGTGCTGCTGCACACGTACGACATCGCGGAGGCGCTCGGGGTGGCGTACCAACCGGCGCCGGAACTCCCGGAGTTCGTGCTGACGCGGATCTTCCCGGAGGTGCGGCCGGGACTGGACGCGTGGCGAACTCTCCTGTGGGCGACGGGAAGAGGCGAACTCCCGGGCCGGGAGCCGGTGTTGAGCTGGCGGTGGCAGAACACGCTGTCCGTGCCCACCCCCCGGCTGAACCTGGAGTGCGCCTCCCCGGCGGCCCTCGCGGAGCTGCGCGCGGGCGGTGGCGGCGGCTTCGGCTGGCTCGGCGCGGGCCCGCTGGAGGGCACCCGCGAGGCGGCGGGGCTCGCCTGGTCGTCGTACGAGAACGGGTGTCTGCGGGCCGAGTTCGGGATCTTCGTCATCGTCCGCAAGGAGGACGGGCGCGCGATCGGCAGTCTCGGCTTCCACTCGGCGCCGGACGCGGCGGGGCGTACGGAGATCGGGTACGACCTGGTGCCGGAGGCGCGCGGCAAGGGCTACGCGACGGAAGCGGTACGGGCGTTGGCGGCCCGGACCTTCGCCCACACCCCGGCGAAGTCCCTCTTCGCCCACACCGAGCCCGCCAACTCCCCGTCCCAGGCGGTGCTTTCGCGGGCGGGGTTCGTACGGGTGCCGGGGGAGGGGGAGTTGATCGCGTACGAGCTGTGCGGCGCGCCCCGGCAAGAAGCCCCCGCGCCTCAGCTGGAGGGGTGAGCGCCGAGGGCGCCGCCCAAGGAGCCCACGTCCGCGACCCGCACCCCCGCCTTGTGGCACACCCAGTGCGGATCGGGCCCCAGCTCCGGCTCGACCTCCAGCGCGTGCGGCTCCCCCGCGCCGCACACCGGGCACAGCGGCCACCGCCCGTACCGCTCCAGCAGCGCGTCCTGCACGTCCTGCGCGACCAGCCCCGCCACGAACTCGGCGCCCGCCGGCCACTGCTCCACCCACCACCGCCGCCGCGCCACGGACTCCTCGACCAGCGACACCACCTCCGCGTCCGCGACCTCGCCCGCCACGAGATCGGCGAGGACACGGGCGCGGGCGGTGTGAAGCACCTGCTCCAGGGGGCCAGGGGCGGCGGGGTGGGATTCCATACGCCCATTGTGCGCACTCTTGACCGCCCCGCCGAACCGAAAATATCTTTCAGCGCATGGGTCAGGAAGTGAAGGAAACTTTCGGCACACAGCCCGCGGGGGCGCTCGCGGCCAAGGTCCGCACCCTCGCCCCCGCCATGACCCGGTCCATGCGGCGCGTCGCCGAAGCGGTCGCCGCCGACCCCGCCGGCTGCGCGGCCCTCACGGTCACCGCGCTCGCCGAACGCACCGGCACCAGCGAGGCGACCGTCGTGCGCACCGCCCGCCTGCTCGGCTACCCCGGCTACCGCGATCTGCGGCTGGCGCTCGCGGGCCTCGCGGCGCACCAGCGGTCCGGCCGCGCGCCCGCCCTCACCACCGACATCGCCGTCGACGACGCCCTCCCCGACGTCGTCGCCAAACTCGCCGCCGCCGAACGCCAGACCCTCGCGGACACGGCCGCCGCCCTCGACACCGGCCAGCTGTCCGCCGCCGTGAGCGCCGCCGCCCGCGCCCGCCGTATCGACGTCTACGGTGTCGGCGCGTCCGGGCTCGTCGCCCAGGACCTCGTACAGAAGCTCCTGCGGATCGGGCTGATCGCGCACGCGCACAGCGATCCGCATCTGGCCGTCACCAACGCGGTGCAGCTGCGGGGCGGGGATGTCGCCGTCGCGATCACGCACTCCGGGTCGACGCGGGATGTGATCGAGCCGTTGCGGGTCGCGTTCGAGCGGGGGGCGACGACCGTGGTGATCACCGGGCGGGCGGGGAGTGCGGTGACGCAGTACGCCGATCATGTGCTGACGACGGCTTCGGCCCGGGAGAGCGAGCTGCGGCCGGCGGCGATGGCGTCGCGTACGGGGCAGTTACTGATCGTGGACTGTCTGTTCGTGGGGGTGGCGCAGCGGACGTACGAGGCGGCGGCGCCCGCTTTGGCCGCGTCGTACGAGGCGCTGGCGCACCGGCATAGGTAAGACCGTAGGCGTCACTCATATCGCCCCGTCCTTGAAAGAAACTCTCTATGCCCTCCTCCCGCGATCTCCGCGCCCAGCTCTCCTCCCTCCCCACCGAAGCCTTCCGGCCTGATCTCGCCGATATCGATCAGCTGCCCACGCTCGAACTCGCCCGGCTGATGAACGCGGAGGACGCGCGGGTGCCGGAGGCCGTGGCCGCTCAGCTGCCCGTGATCTCCGCCGCCATCGACGCCATCGCCGTCCGTATGGGGCGCGGCGGGCGGCTGATCTATGCCGGGGCCGGGACCGCCGGGCGGCTCGGGGTGCTGGACGCCTCCGAGTGTCCGCCGACGTTCAACACCGCGCCCGGGCAGGTGGTCGGCGTGATCGCCGGCGGGACGGGGGCGTTGGTCGACTCCGTCGAGGGCGCCGAGGATTCGCGGGAGGCGGCGGTGGCGGAGCTGGGGCGGCTGGGGGTGGGGGGCGACGACACGGTCGTAGGGATCTCCGCGTCGGGCCGTACGCCGTACGCGGTCGCCGCCGTCGAGCACGCGCGGGCGCTCGGCGCGCTGTCCGTCGGGCTGTCCTGCAACCCGGGCAGCGCGCTCGCGGCTGCCGCCGAGTTCGGGATCGAGGTGGTGGTGGGCGGCGAGCTGATCGCCGGCTCGACCCGGCTGAAGGCGGGGACGGCGCAGAAGCTGGTGCTCAACATGATCTCTACGATCACGATGGTGCGGTTGGGGAAGACGTACGGGAACCTGATGGTCGACGTACGCGCGTCGAACGAGAAGCTGCGGGCGCGGGCGCATCGGATCGTGGCGCATGCGACGGGGGCGGGGGCGGAGGAGATCGACGCTGCGCTGGCTGCGACGGGGGGTGAGGTGAAGAACGCGGTGCTGGTGTTGTTGGCGGGGGTGGATGCGGGGGTTGCGGAGAGGTTGTTGGGGGAGGCGGGGGGGAGGTTGCGGGGGGCGTTGGGGGCGGTGGGGGGGTGAGGGCGGGGGCTTTGGGGGCGGGGCTTTGGGGTGGGGCTTTTCAGCGGGCGGCCCTTTCAGAAGCGGGCCACTACAGAAGCGGGGTGCTACAGAAGCAGGTTGCTACAGAGGGGGCGCGGGGAGGGGGCGGGCTCTTCAGTTGGCGGGCTCTTCAATTGGCGGGCACTTCAGGGCGGGTCGCTTCTGAGGCCGTTGGCTGAGGCCGCCGTCCATCGGTGCCGCAGAAGTCGTACTCCCCGTCGCCCCTCGAAGCCTGCCGCCGGCGTCCTCAGAGATTCCCCAGCGGCTCGATCTCCACCCTCACCGGGGTCCCCCACACCCGCAGCACCTCATAGTCCGTGAACTCATGGACCAACCGGTACGCCATCGCCGCGCGGGGCGCCCTCCGCTGGGCCGCGATGTAGTTCTCCGTCTCACGCCGGTCCCGCCGGGGGCTCCCGCACAGCTGCCACTCCTGCCCGTTCCACAGCTCCGGCAGATACCGCTGCTGCGGCTGCGGCCGGTCCTCCCGTACGCCGTACCGGCTGGGCGCGGTGCCCGGCTGGACGGCCGGCCCGGGCCCGTTCATCTCCACCCGCTTCGCCGAGCGGCGACGCGTCTCGCAGAGGAGGCAGAGGTCGGGGGCGGAGTTGTCGACGGGCCCCTGAGGATGCTCGGGGCACCGGGTGACGGGGGCTGCCGCCGTGACGCTGTCCTCCAGCAACTCCAGCGCCCGCCGCAGATCCGCCTTCACCTCGTGCAACTTCGCGTCCGACGTGTCCGAGGTGAGCGCTTCGCCATGCTCACCGACGAGACGGAGGGCACGGCCGAGGGCGGTGAGCTGGGCGTGGTTCATGTGAGCCAGGGTAGGGGGGTGGGGGGAATTCGGGGGGCTGGGAGTTGCGGGGGGGGGCTGCCGGGGGCGGACGACGGGGGCCGGAGACGCCGGGGCCGGGACTGCCGGAGAGCTGGAACTGCCGGAGGGCCGGGCCGCCGGAGGGCCGGAGCCGCCAAAGGGCCGGAGCCGTCGAGAACCGGAACTCCCGGGAGACCGGAGTGCGCCGGGGAGCCGGGTTTCAGGGAACCGGAGCTTGACCAGGGTGACCGCCAGCCGCCAAGGGCCGGCGCTGCCGGAAGGCCGGAAGGCCGGAAGGCCGGAAGGCCGGAAGGCCGGAAGGCCGGAAGGCCGGAAGGCCGGAAGATAGCGTCCCGCCGAGTGGTGTAGCCGATCAAGCAGGTGGAATCCGCAGGTCGCGGCCCGAATCGCCCTCGCCGGCGGCCCTGTTGGGGCTCACCGAGCCGGGACCAGCGGTGATCGCACGACGGACCGCAGCGGCACGTACCGGACGGCTCCGAAGCGAAGGCGACGGACCGTGATCGGCTACACCACGACGGGGGACACGACCGGCCGGAAGGCCGGAGAGCCGGAAGCCCGGAGAGCCGGAGTTCAGGGAGACCGAAGCTCGGCCAGGGTGACCGCAAGCCGCCAAGGCCCGCCGCTGCCGGAAGGCCAAAGTTTCAGGGGCCCAGAGCTTGGCCGCCGCCACCGGAAGCCACCGAACTCACTCAGCCACCAGCTCCAGCTCCAGCTCCAGCTCCAGCCCCAGCCAGACCTACCCCCGCAGGAATGCCCCCCACCTCAAACAACCCCCCACCCCCCTTACCCCCCTCACTCCCCCTGAGCCCAAGCCGCCACCGGCAACGAAAGATAAACCCCGAAATCCCCCAGCCCCGTAGCCGCAGCAATCCCCTCATGCAACCGCTCCACCCTCCCCTCCCGATCCACAGCCCTGCTCTCGAACCACTTGGACCGCACCTCGATCACCACATCCAACCCACTCCGGTCCAACGGCCCCAACCGCCGAAACCTCAACTCCACATCCCCCGGCTGAAGATCCCCGTCATAAGGCTCCTCAGGACACTCCACAGCAAGCGAAACAAGATGCGGCAACACCTCCCCCAACTCACGAAGCGTGCTCTCAGCGACATGCGGGGCGTAAGTGATCTCGACAAGCGGCACGGGCCCACTGTACGGCGACGCCACCCCACCCGTACGACGCCGGCGCCACCCCTCCCGTACGACACAACGGCCCCCACCCCCACGTACGACCACGCCCTCAGCCCCACGCACCCGCACCCGCACCCGCACCCGCACCCGCACCCACCCCCGACATAATCCCTTTCCCCTAACCCCCACCCCCTCCCTACCCTCCCCCCATGCCCACCCACCTGATCCTCCTCAACGGCCCCTCCAGCTCAGGCAAATCCACCCTCGCCCGAGCCCTCCAGACCACCCTCCCCACCCCCTGGCTGACCTTCAGCATCGACACCTTGGTAGAGGCATCCCCACCCCACCTCCTGGGCATCGCACCGACCGGCGAAGTATCAGCAGGCACGGAGTTCCAAAAACTCCAGTCCGCCTGGCAACACGGCCTGGCGGCGATGGCAACCGCCGGCGCCCAGATCGTCGTAGACGACGTCTTCCTGGCCGGCGCCACCTCCCAGGCCCAGTGGCAGAAAGCCCTGACCGGCCTGAACGTCCTATGGGTAGGCGTGCACTGCGACCCGACGGAGCTGGCGGCAAGGGAGGCCGCGAGGGGAGACAGAGTCCCAGGAATGGCCCAGTCCCAGGCGAAGCTGGTGCACAAGGGCGTCCGATACGACGTGGAGATCGACACGACGACCCTGCGACCGGAAGCAGCGGCCCGCCTCATCGAAACGCACCTCCGTCAATAACTCCCCCCGAACTCCACCTTCCGGTGCACTAATCGCACTCGGCGGACAACCACCCGCCACCCGCCGATACTCACAGAAAGCCACCACCGCACGAAGGAACTCCCCATGGCCGAACACGAGAAGCCCCCGCCGGACCCGAACACCGGCACCCCACCCCCCGGCAACACCGACGGCCAGGTCCCCCCGCCTCCCCCCAACGACGGAAAGCACAAGAAGTAGGACGGCACTCCCCGTGACGACCGACCCCAGCGTGACGACCGACCTCCCCGTGACGACCAACCTCAGCACCCTCCGCCAAACCCTCGACGCAGCCATGACCGCCCAGCACGCCTGGCCGAACCGCTCCCCCTGGATCCGCGAGCCATGGCCGACCTCCCTCGTCACCGCTTCGCCCCCGACCAGGTCTGGGCATGGACCGGCCACGCCTACACCCCCGTGGACCGCACCCAGGACCCCACCCGCTGGGCGCGGGAGGTCTACCCGGACCCGGACACCGCGACCGTCACCCACCTCACCGACGGCGTCCCCACCTCCAGCCTCTCCTGCCAGGCCGTGGTCGCCGACATGCTGGACTCCCTCCTCCCCGCCCCCGGCCACGAGGTCCTGGAACTCGGCACGGGCACCGGCTGGAACGCCGCCCTCCTGGACCACCGCACGGGCCCCGCCCGAACCGTCAGCGTGGAGGCGC
The DNA here is from genome assembly GCF_055597585.1 of Streptomyces sp. AMJ-169. NCBI lineage: Bacteria > Bacillati > Actinomycetota > Actinomycetes > Kitasatosporales > Streptomycetaceae > Streptomyces > Streptomyces sp. AMJ-169. The sequence continues at coordinate 31,354 of NZ_JBVLTJ010000023.1, read as the reverse complement.
ACCCGGATCTGGCGGCGACGGCCGCCCGGAACCTGAAGGCCGCCGGAGCGGCGGTGACCGTGGAGACGGGCGACGGGGACGAGGGCTGGCCGGCGAGGGCCCCCTACGACCGGCTGATCGCCACGTACGCCGTGGACCGCGTCCCGTGGACGTGGATCGCGCAGACCCGCCCGGGAGCCCGCATCGTCACCCCCTGGGGCCACCTCGGCCACCTGGCCCTGACGACCGCCGCCGACGGCAGCTCGGCGACCGGCTGGTTCCAGGGCCTGGCCCAGTTCATGCCGACCCGCAACACCCCCCGCGCCGACCGCGCCTTCACCGACGTACGCGCGAGCGCCCCGCCCCGCACCGAGCGCCCCTTCCCCCTCGGCCTCACCCCCCTGAAGGAGAACGCGCACCTGCGCTTCGCCCTGCGCGTGGCCCTCCCCGACATCCGCATCCGCCTGGCGAGCGACGAGGACGGCCTGAACGCCTGGCTGCACGACCCCCACGGCTCCTGGGCGACCCTTTCAGCGACAGGCGACGGCGACAGCGACGGCACGACGATCGCCACCCAAGGCGGCCCCCGCCCCCTCGCCGACGAGCTGGAAGAGGCCTGGAACACCTGGCTGACCTTGGGGCAACCGGATGTGTACGACTTCGGCATGACCGTGCAGGACGAGGGCGCCACCCAGTACATCTGGGCCAACGACCCCGCCACAGGCCCCCGTTGGCCGATCCCGGCGACCCCCTGAACACCAAAGAAGACGACCCCCTGAACGCCGAAGGACCGGCCGCCCCGAAGAGCAGCCGGCCCCAGTCAAAGCAAACGCCTACGCCTTGGCCCCGGCGACCTCCACAACCTCGGCGCCCCCAGCAGCGACAGCCTCAGCACCGGCCTTCCGCTGCCCCGGCAGGAACGCCGCCAGGAAGAACGCCAGCAGCGCCGCCCCCGACCCCAGCGCCATGACCACCTTGAACCCGTTCTCGGAAGGCAGCGAGTTCCCCCCGAGGTTCATGGTCATCTGCGCCAGGATCACACCAGCCACGGCGCTGGCGACCGACGTACCGATGGACCGCATCAACGTGTTGAGGCTGTTCGCCGCGGCGGTCTCGGACGGGTCGACGGCCCCCATGATCAGCGCGGGCATGGCCCCGTAGGCGAAGCCGACCCCCGCGCCGATGACGCACGAGGCGAGGATGAGGTGCCACACCTCGGACATCAGCAGGATGTTCACCCCGTACCCGACGGCGACGATGGCCGCGCCGATCATCAGCGTCACCTTGGGCCCGCGCGCCTTGGTGATGGCGGCGGAGACCGGCGCGAACGCCATCATGACCAGCCCCTGCGGAGCCATGACGAGCCCGGCGACCAGCATCGACTTGCCCAGCCCGTACCCGGTCGCCTCAGGCATCTGAAGCAGCTGCGGCAGCACGAGGGACATGGCGAACATCGAGAACCCGAAGGCGATGGAGGCGAGGTTGGTGAACAGCACCTGGCGCCGCGCGGTGGACCGCAGGTCGACCAGCGGCTGAGAGGTCCGCAGCTCGAAGAACCCCCAGGCCAGCAGCACAATCACCGCAACGGCGAACAGCGCGAGGGTCGTCCCGCTGGTCCACCCCCAGTCACCGCCCTTGGAGATCGCGAGCAGCAGCGACACCAGCCCGACGGCCATCCCGACCGCCCCGACGAGGTCGAACCGCCCACCGCTCTGCGTCTTGGACTCGGGCACGAAAGCGATCACGAACCCCAGCGCGACGACCCCCAGCCCGGCCGGCGCCCAGAACAGCACGTGCCAGCTGAAGTTGTCGGCGATCAGGGCGGCCGCCGGCAGCCCGAGCGCACCGCCGACCCCCAGCGAGGCGCTCATCAGCGCGGTCGACCCGGCCAGCTTCTCGGCCGGCAGCTCGTCCCGCATGATGCTGATCCCCAGCGGCACGACCCCCGCCGCGAGCCCCTGGAGCGCGCGCCCGACGACCATCGGTACGAGGGAGTCGCTGAGCGCGCAGACGACCGACCCGGCGATGAGCATCAGGATGCTGACGATCAGCATCCGCCGCTTCCCGAACATGTCCCCGAGCCGCCCGATGACCGGCGTCGCGACGGCCGCGGCGAGCAGCGTCGCGGTGACCGCCCAGGCCGCGTTGGAGGCGGACGCGTCCAGCAGCTTCGGCAGCTCGGAGACGATCGGGATGACCAGCGTCTGCATGGTCGAGACCACGATTCCCGCGAAGGCGAGGACCGGGACGACCGCCGAGGACCGCGAGGCGGTTCGGGTGGGTGCGTCGGACATGGGAGGGGCCTTTCCTGGGGGGTTGCCGGATTAGCGTGTGCTTGACTCAAGCAACCATAAGAGGATTGCTTGAGTTAGGCAAGTTAAATCTCGGCATCGCAGGAGAAAGCCCGCCCACCTGGACAGATGGACGGGCCTGGAAGAGCTGCCTGGATCAGCTGAGGGAGCCGAGCGAGGCGGCGTCGTACGAGGCCAGCTCGCCCACCCGCCCCTCCAGCACCTTGGCGGCCCACTCCGGGTCCTGGAGCAGCGCGCGCCCGACGGCGACGAGGTCGAACTCGTCGCGCTCCATCCGGTCGAGCAGGTCGTCGATGGACCGCACCGGCGACCCCTCGCCCGCGAACGACTTCATGAAGTCCCCGTCGAGCCCGACCGAGCCGACGGTGAGGGACGGCTTCCCGGTGAGCTTCTTCGTCCAGCCGGCCAGGTTGAGGTCGCTGCCCTCGAACTCCGGCAGCCAGTACCGCCGGGTGGAGGCGTGGAAGGCGTCGACGCCGGCGGCGGCGAGCGGCGCGAGGATGGCCTCCAGCTCGGCCGGGGACTGCGCGAGCCGGGCGTCGTAGTGGACGCCCTTCCACTGCGAGTACCGGAAGATGACCGGGAACTCGGGGGAGACGCTCTCGCGGACGGCGGCGACGACCTCGGCGGCGAACTTGGTCCGGGCGACCGCGTCACCGCCGTAGGAGTCAGTGCGCCGGTTGGTGGTGGCCCACAGGAACTGGTCGATGAGGTAGCCGTGGGCGCCGTGCAGCTCGACCCCGTCGAACCCGATCCGCTCGGCGGCGGCGGCGGCCTCGGCGAAGGCGTGGATGACGTCGTCGAGGTCGCCCTGGGTCATGGCCTTGCCGTGCCCCGCGCTCCCGTCGAGCCGCAGCCCGGACGGCCCCATCGGCGGCGCGTCGGCGACCGGCGGCTTCCCGGCCTCGCGGGTCATCCCGACGTGCCAGAGCTGCGGGACGATGGCCCCGCCGGCGGCGTGCACGGCCTCGACGACCTTCCCCCACCCGTCCAGCGAGGCGTCCCCGTGGAACTTCGGCACCCGCCCGTTGTCCCCCGCCGAGTCGTGCCCGACGTACGTCCCCTCGGTGACGATCAGCCCCACCCCGGCGGCGGCCCGCCGCGCGTAGTACGACGCGACGTCCGCGCCCGGCACGCCGTCCGGGGAGAACGCGCGGGTCATCGGGGCCATGGCGATGCGGTTCGCAACGGTCAGTCCATTGATGGCGACGGGCCGGGACAGGATCTCGGCGGCCCGGGAGGGGGTGGCGGTCACGGAGGAGCTCCTCGTGAGTACATGGGGAAACCGGTAGGTATGTGCACGCGCATACGCCCGCGCGAACAGGACAACCGGACCGTGGTCCGCATCATTCCTACGAGACTCCGGGCCCGCGTGTGATCCCGGCCACCCCCGCTGCGGCCTACGGCCTCATCCGCGATCCCCGGTTGAGCGACCGCACCCGCTCCCGGAGCAGCACGTCCGGCTCCGGGACCTCGGCGTCGGCCGGATGACAGTCCCACTCCCGCCCGCCCCCGACGGGCCGCAGCTGGAACGTGCCGCCGAGCTGGGCCATGACCTCGCCGATCCGGCCGGCGCGGGTGTCGAGGAGGTACGAGCCGACGGCGGCGGCCCGCTGGTGCTCACCGCTCACTCGGACTCGCCTTTTCCCGCCCGCCGGAGGGCACCGATGAGCTGGTTGGCGACGGCCAGGTTGCAGCGGCCGAGGTCGAGGAGGGCGTACGCGGTATTGCGGTGACTGGCCGAAACAGGGTCAACTCGCAGGGAGGGGAGCATGATTCCGGCGACCGCGAGGGCTTCCATCAGCTGCACGAGGGCTTCCTGAATGGTCCCGGCGGTCGCGTCCTTCTTGTCCGGCTCGTCCATGGGGTCACTTCCTCCACGCTCGGTGTTTGCTTTCTCTACACAGCGTGGCCGGGGCGGCTCTACCCTGCTAGATACGGCGCAGGCACAACTTCGTGTGTAGAAAAGGGAGTCCGCGTATGGCCCGGCGCAAAGACCAAGACCCGTCAGTCTCTTCGCGGGCGCTCCTCGGCATAGAGCTGAAGCACGCCCGCGAACGAAAAGGACTCAGCCAGACCGATCTGGGCGCGATTCTGTTCGTCAGCGGCTCGTACATCGGCCTGATGGAGACCGGAGTGAGGCGGATTCGCCCGGAATTCGGCCCCCTACTGGATGAAGCGTTGGGGACGGGGGACTTCTTCACCCGTCACTCGCGGGAGCTGGCGAAGTCGCCGTATCCCGACCACTTCGCGGACACGGTGGAGGCGGAGGCCGAGGCGACGGAGATCAGGGAGTACGGGTCTACCCTGATCCCCGGTCTGCTACAGACCCGCTCGTACGCCTACGCGGTGTTCCGCGCGTACAAGCCGCTGGCGTCCGACGAGGACATCGAGGACGACCTCGCCTTGCGAATGGAGCGGACGAAGCTCCTCAGCAACCCGACAACGCCGATGTTGTGGGTGATCCTGGACGAGGCGGCGTTACGACGACCGGTCGGCGGCCCGGCGGTGATGGGGGAAAACCTGCGCCACATCGCGGAGTTGGTGAGGAAGCGCCGGATCATCCTGCAAGTACTGCCGTACAGCGCTGGCGCCCACGCCTCGATGACCGGAGCCCTGAAGATCATGGGCTACGACGACGCCCCTTCGCTCTCCTTCGCCGAGGCGCCCGGTGTCGGCCGACTGCTGGACGACCCAGCTATGGTCACCCGACACACCACGATGTTCAATCTCCTCGCGGCCAACGCGCTCACCCCACAAGATTCATTGGCGTTGGTCGAGTCGGTGGCAGAGGATTACGCACATGAGGAACAGCACTGAGTACAACCTGGACGAAGCCACTTGGTACAAGTCCAGCTACAGCGGCGGCGAGAACGGCAACTGCCTCGAAGTCGCTGACGGAAAGCCGGAGTTGACGCCGGTCCGCGACTCCAAGAACCCCACGGGCCCGAAGCTCACGTTCCGGACGTCAGCATGGTCGGCGTTCGTGGCGGACCTGAAGCGGGCGTAGGCGAAAACTCCCCCCGGCCGCCCCTCACCCCCGAGCGGGCGGCCGGGAGAGCCGTACGTCGCAGCCGACGACGCCGTCCTCACCCTGCGCCCGCACATACAGCCGCATGCCGCCACCCGGCAGATACAGAAACCCGACGAGCAACGAGTCGGCCCTCTCCCGCTCCTCGGGCACCTCGAACACCTCCCCGGCTTCACGCCGAACCCGCCCGACGACTTCCCAGGGCAGCACCATCTCGCCCTCCAAGTCCCCCTGGAAGAGCGGAACTTCATAGACAACCTGAAGCCCCCCGAGCACAGCCTTCCGCTTCCCCAGGATGGGCGCCTGGGTCTGGCCGCCCGCCGCCTGGGCTTCGACTACGCCATGGCCGTCAGGACGGCCCACCGCGTCACCACATCCGCCGGCACCTTCACCGCCGCCGAACTCGCCGGGCACGTTCCCAAGACCGCCTGGGCACGCATGCATACCGGCCACGGCCTCAAGGGCGACCGCCACCGCGACTGGGCCCTGCTCGACGTACCCGCCGACGACACCCCCGCCGGCCACTCCCACCTGATCGTCCGCCGCCACCGATCTACCGGCGAACTCTCCTTCTGCCGCTGGAAGATCGAAGAGGATCTCCAGCTCGGCAAGAGTGCCTGCGGCCTCGGCCAGGGCCAGACCGCCTGCTGGAACTCCTGGATGCGCTGGACCCTCATCAGCCTGCGCACCACCACCCAGGCCACCCGCGGCCGACTCGTCCCGGTCAGCGCCCGCGAACTGCTCCGCCTGCTGCGGGCCACCGTGCCGCACCGGTCCGCCTGGCGCCGCCGACCGGCACGATCAAGAACCACAGCTGCCGTGTCTGACCTACCAGAAGATGGCCATGGCGTTCGGCATGGATGTGGTACCGCCTCAGACGGAGACACTGCGGTCGAAGGCGAAACGTTTGGTAGCGCGAGGTTGGCCGGCCAAACGGCCACCGGGAATTCCACGATGCCGTCAGACAGAAAGCTTCGCCCTGCACCACACTTCCGGCAAAAACCGTTTCCGTGACCGACACTCCAGAGAATAGAAAGATTCCGGCCAAATATCCTCTGAATCGAGCCACTCAACCAGATCCGAATGGCGGCTATTTACCCTTCCTTGAACACCTTCTGGATATTTCTTACTATCGAACCGGGCGCCCACTGCGCCTCATGGCTCACATATGTGACCGTAACCGCGCGGGGGTCCATGACGCGGTGCGGATCACACGTCCCAGGGGGGAAAATGAGACTGCGAACCGCCATGCTGTCTGCGCTGGCCGCAGCAGGCGTGCTGGTGCCCGCTTCTGTTCCTGCACTTGCAAATGAAGCTCCCGTTCCGGATTTCCAGACCTCCGAATTAGCTGGACAGACGGACGACGGAGTCATCGGAGAATCCCTGCGCCTGCGCCGGGAGCTCGGCTTCGAGGCAACCGAGAAAAAGCTGACGGAGATCCTCAAGTCCCGGTCGGCCTCCGCGGACAATCCTGTCCACTCCCTCGTCAACGAGTGGGGCTTCATCGGAACACCTGCCGAGGCTGCGGAGATGAAGCGCCGCGACGCACTGGTTTCCGCGGTCGAGCCGACCGTGCAGACCTGGGCGCAGCAGGAGGGATTCGCGGGCGAATTCCTCGACAACCGTGACAGCGGGCGGTTGGTGGTGCAGTTCGCCGACGGCCTGCCTACCGAGAGCGCGCGAAACGCGTTCACGCAGACCGCAGTCAGGGCGGGAAGTTCGGCCGCCGACGTCGAATTCCGTGTCGTCGAGCACTCTTCCGCAGAGCTCACCGACGCCATGGAGGCAGTCTGGAAATGGGCCGAGGAGACAGGCGGCAGTGAGGTACCCGTCGCCGCCATCGAGGAGGACGTCACCGAGAATCGGCTCAAGGTGGTCCTGCGTCCCGGGGCCGAGCAAAGCGGCGTACGGAATGTTCTGGACCGGCTCGGTGTGCCTGCGGTGTTCTCCGAAGGCGACGCGGTCGAGGAGGCATGCACTTCCCGCAACGTCTGCGACTCACCCCGCCGCGGCGGGGTCGGCATCAGCCGATCCGGCTACGTGTGCACCGTCGGCTGGGTGGTGAACCGCAGCGGTGCACGGGGAGCGGTGACCGCGGGGCACTGCTGGTACGGCAGCAATAGCGGCGCGGTCGACTCCGGTGGCGCCACCTACGGATCGCTGACCGGCACCAACGCTCTCAGCGGCGGCAGCCACGCCGACATGCGCTTCCTCTCCATACCCAGCAACAGCCAGCCGTGGCTGTATCAGAACGCCGCGAACAAAGCCCGTGTGGTGACTGGTACTTCACTGGGTACCGTTGGAGCCACGTCCTGCCTGTTCGGCCGGAACTCTGAGAACACACGCTGCGGAACGATCTCGTCCACCAACGCCAGCCACAGAAGCAACACCTGCAACTGCACCGTCTACGGGCAGTCGGCAGCCTCTTACACCAGCCAGGGCGGCGACAGCGGCGGCGCGGTCGCGAGCAACTCGACAGGAAACGTCGCACGGGGTGTCCACTCGGCGACGACCGGGTCCACCAGGCACTACAGCTGGATCGGGTACACCTCCACCTACAACATCGGAACACTCGCCACCGGGTGATCCCGGAGGCCACGGGAACAGGATGCCCACTGTGAAAAAACGACTTCTGCTGGCTCCACTCCTGCTCGGCGGCTTAGCGGCCTGTTCCTCGGCAGCCGGGGCCGAGGCCGAGAGCGGGAAATGCCGTGACTGGCCCGCCTACGCCACTCCGCAGGACGCGCTTGAAGGTGCGGAGTATGTCATCACCGCCGACATCAGGGGGAGGGCCGGCAGCGAGTCCGTCTTCGGTGCCGAAGCACACGCTTATTCGGTCAGCACCGAAGGGCTTCCTGTGCTGAAGGGGGACGACGTGGGTTTCACCGACCTCAAGGTCGTCTCCACACCCGGAGCGTGTTCAGGCGGTGACCCCTATCCGGACGGAGACCCGCTGAACGGGCAGCAGCGAGTCATCCTGTTCCTGACCCGGGACGCCCCGGACGGCACCTGGCGCACCGTCACGCCAAACCATGGGGTCCTTCCGGCAAGCGGCAGCGACGGAACACTTCCCGACCGCTGGCCGTCATAGCCGTTCACAGGAGTGCCGGGAAGCACCGCTTCTCGGCACTTGGCGGTCGGCAGGGTGTCCACCCCGTCGCTTCCCAGGTGAAGAAGCGTATCGGGTCCTGCTGGTGGAGACGGCCCGGAAGACAGGGCTGGACCAGGCGATATCGGTGGCTCTGGCACCGTGGCGCAAAGCGCGGGCGGTGCACGATCCAGGGAAGATCCTGCTGGATGTGGCCCTGTCGGTCGCGTTCGGCGGAGACTGCCTGGCCAACGTGGGCATGCTGCGGGCCGAGCCGGCCGTGTTCGGTCCGGTGGCCTCCGATCCCACCGCCTCCCGTCTCATCGACGCCCTCGCTTCGGGCGGGCCGAAGGCCCTGGCGGCGATCCACACCGCACGGGCCCACGTCCGAGAACACGTCTGGAAGCTGGCCGGACAAGCGGGTCCCGGGCGGCAGACCCTGATCCGGGCCGACTCTGGCGGCGGCACCCACGAGTTCGTGGCCTGGCTCGCTCAGCGGGGCCGGTGGCTGTCGTACTCGGTCGGCATGACCATCACCGACGCCATCCAGCACGCTGTCCTGAAAGTTCCCGCCCCGGCCTGGACGGCAGCCACCGAACCCGACGGAGAGATCCGTGACGGCGCCTGCCTCAAGGGCTGGCCAAAGGGCATGCGGCTGATCGCCCGCAAAGAACGCCCGCACCCCGGCGCCCAGTTGCGCTTCACCGACGCCGACGGACTGCGGCTGACCTGCTTCCCCACCCACACCACCCACGCGGCGATCTCCGCCCTCGAACTGCGCCACCGCCAGCGGGCAAGAGCCGAGGACAGCATCCGAGGAGCCCGTGCCACCAGGAAAAGCGCGGTGCCGCCGCACATACACAACTTCGGGCAACGGAGGCCACCCACGCCCGACAAGCCTCACCTTTCTTCAGTGCTTCAGATCCACCACGGCACAGCAATGCGGATCCCCCTGCGGCACACGCCACAACTCCCGCTCCCAGGCCCGCGAGAACACCTCGGCGATGACGGCGGGCCCGACGTCGGAGAGCCGCACGTCGCAGCCGACGACGCCGTCCTCCCCCTGCTGCCGCACATACAGCCGCATGAGCCCATCCCCGAGATACAGAAACCCGACGAGCAAGGAGTCAGCCCTCTCCCGCTCCTCGTACCCGGGCGCGGGCCGGCTGAGGGTGGTCAGCAGGCGGTGAGCATGATCTTCCGTCCGCTCCCCACGGACCGCGTCGGAGGAGATCCGGACCATAGGCGCCCCAAGCACCTCCCCCACTTGGGAGTTGGAGTAGACCCGCACCTCCCCGGCTTCACGCCGCACCCGCCCGACGACTTCCCAAGGGAGCACCATCTCGTCCTGTGCGTCCCCCTGGAACAGCGGAACTTCATAGATCACCTGAAGCCCCCCGAGCACAGCCTTCCGCTTCCCCAGAGCAACCCGTACAGCAGGCACCCCATCCGGCCCCGGCAGCACTCCCCGCACCCGCAGCTTCCCGAGGATGGGCGCCTGGGTGTGGAGCACCAGATGCCCGGTCACATCAGCCTGGGCGATGGCTACTTCCCACGACGACATCACGGACGCCTCCTTTTGCTGTCGTTCTCGTCAGCTTCCCCAACCGGGATGCACCCCTTCGGGTAATGACGCCACACCAAGTTTCGAAGTAGTTTCAAAGTCATGAGTGCCGAACCCGCAGCCGTGAATTTCTCCGAACTGGTGAACAAGAACAAACAGACACTCGCCCGGCTCCACGATTCACCAAGACTGCTCCTGCACCGCAGGGACGGCGAGGATCTGGTCCTCACCACCGCAACCCGAGCTGAACGGGACCGGATAGTAGTGTCGGCAGCCACCAGAATGCTGGCGGCGCTGGCCCGCCAGGAGTCCCGCAGCAGAGAGTTGCTCCTCGGCATACTGCCGGACGCGTTCCCGTGGGTCCGTTTCCTGCCCGAGGTCGATCTCCATGCCTTCGCCGTCGAACTGGTCGACACCATGCGTGCCGCCGACTCGATCGGCAACAGCGCCTCCGTCGCCCAATTGCTCATCGCGTGGCAGCAGACGGCCGAGGTCTACTCCGACCCCGAATTGCTGGCCGCGCTGACCCGGGATCATGGCGAGGACTTCGGCCCGACCCAAGACCCGAGGGGCGTCGCATGAGCACGGACCGCGGCGCACCTCCGGCACCGGACGGGCACTGGGAAGTCCGTTTCGCCGACGCCGCCTCGGCCAAGGGCTGGGAGAGCCTCGCCCAGCAGGCCCGCGAAAACACCTACCGAGCGTGGATCACCATGCGCACCACCCCCAGACCGGCCGTCGAGACACCCCGGCACCACCGCCTCAAGGGCACTCTGGCACACAGCACCTATCGCGGGCAGACCTGCGAGCAGTGGCAGGTCGAGGTGACCGGCGGCGGCCGCATCTGGTACCTCCTCGACACCGCCCGGGAGACTTGCTGGATCACCTTCGCGGGCACAGGGCACCCACGAGCCACAGACCGCTGACAACGCCGCCGAGACTTAAGCCCCGCGCCCCGAGCCCCCTTTGTTTTGAATGGGTTTTGTGGGCTTCAACCCACCCTCCCACCCCGTGAGTTGACTTCGGGCGACCAGGTTGCGACGGACCGTCACATGGCTCTACGGTGCTCGCAACAGACGCAAAGAACCCCCGCCAGGTGCTCGCAACACCTGCGGGGGAATGAACCACTGGAGCAAGAATCCTGTGGCTGACGCCAACTTTAGTACCCCGCCCCTCCCCGCGCACCCCCTGGCCAAGCCGGGCTACGGAAAGCGAACGGCTCCCGGCCAACTGCGCCGGACGGACGCCGACTTCGCGCACCTCCCGCCACGCGAGGCGGCGATCGCCGGATACCTGGACCGGCTCCCCGACGGCACCGACATCTCGGTGAAAACGCTGGCGAAGACACTGCCGTACGGGCAATGCGCCCTCCGCACGGCCCTCAACCGGCTTCAGGCGGCGGGCCACTTGAGGCGGGGCCGGGAGAAGCTGCCCGCGCCCGCCGGCTCGGGGGGCGACCGCTGGATCACCCGAACGTGGTTCACGCGGACGGCGCGTGAGGATGACTGGTGGGCGGCGTTCACGCGGGGCGAGGTCCCGGAGGAGCCCGCGCCGAGCCCGCGGACGCGATCCCGCGCGTACATCTTCCTGGCGGCACTGGGCCGGGAAACCCCGTCCCTCTCCCTGTCGGCGGCGGAATGCGCCCGCCTGTCCCCGCAGGTGGAGCAGTGGTTCGAGCGCGGCGCGACAGAGAAAACCCTCCACACCGCCCTGCTCACCGGCCTCCCCACCCCGATCCACTCCCCGGCGGCCCTCCTCCACCACCGCCTCACCACCAAACTCCCACCCCCACGACGCCCGGCACCCCCACCCCCGGTACGCCTCCTGGAATGCTCGGCCTGCGGAACCCCAGGCCGCCCGGAAAAACTCCCCGGGGGCGTGTGCAGAGGCTGCACACCACCCACCACACCTCCATCCGCCCCACCCGCGTCCACGATCCACACCCGAGCGGCGGAGATCAGAGCTGCGATGGCCGCACGACGGGAGAAGCCTTCGCCGCGAGAGATGAGCACCCCATGACCACCGGCCCCACCGAACACCGGGACGTACCGGTCGAGGACTTCGAGGACTTGGCCGAAGCGGTCCCCCAACACTTCGGGCTCACCTGCACGGACGGGCAGGTACGCACCGAAGTCCCGCTCAGCGTCGAGGAGTTCGAGGAGCTGGAGCGACGGGCGCCGGAGACGGTGCGGCTGGAGTACGCGCGGGGGCGGCTGGAGCTGAAAGCGCTGCGGGACGGCAGACACGGCGCCATCCTCATGTGGCTGCTGCGCCTCCTCCTGACCCTGCGCCCCGACCACGCCCTCTACCCCGGAGTCGGCGTCAAAACAGAGGCCGGCCGCGAGGGCCGCTCCATCCTCGACGGAGCCTTCGCGCCGTACGAGCACTTCATGAGACACGGCAACTGGTCCGACCCCGAGGGCATCTTGATGGCCCTGGAGATCACGACCGACGACCACCGCACCAACCAGCGCATCCGCGAGGACAAGCCCCTCGCCTACGCGGAGTCCGGCATCCCCGCCTACCTCCTCATCGACCGCAACACCATGACCCTCACGGTCTTCAGCGCCCCCGAGAACGGCCGCTACCAACTCTCCCCCTCCTACCCCTGGGGAGCCGCCGTCCCGCTCCCCCTGGGCCTCACCCTCGACACCGGCCCCCTCAAGAAATACGCCGGCTGACAGACGGAAGGACACCCGCATGACCGCTCCTACGGTCCGGCGGCACCACCCCGGGGCACGATGGAGGGGAGGAGGCGACGCCATGACCCCCAGCACCGCCCACGGCCCGCAGATGTCCGCCGAGGACTTCGAGGAGCTGGCCGCAGCCGCTCCCGAAGGCGTCCGGCTCGAATTCATCGACGGCCGGGTCCACTCCAAGGACCCGCTCGGCGTCGAGGAGTTCGAGGAACTGGAACGCCGGGCGCCGGAGACCGTGCGGCTGGAGTACATCAACGGAAAACTAGAGGTCAAGGCAGTGCCGGACGGCAATCACCAGGAGATCCTCGTCTGGCTGCAAGAGCAGGTCATGCTGAACCGGCCCGACCTCCGCCTCTACGGCGAGTCCGGGGTCAAGAGCGAGGCGTACCGCAAGGGACGCGCCCGCGCGGACGGAGCCGTCGCGCGCAAAGGGCACTTCACCAGGCGGGGCGAGTGGTCCGTGTCCGACGGCATCCTCATGGCCGTCGAGGTCACCTCCCACGACCGCGACACCCACCAACGCGACCGCGTCGACAAGCCCATCGGCTACGCGGCGGTCGACATCCCCGTGTACCTCCTCATCGACCGCGACGACAACACCCTCGTCGTCCATTCAGCCCCCGAGAACGGCCGCTACCAGGAGATCGACACCTACCCCTGGGAAACCGACGTCCCGCTGCCGTCCCCCCTCGACTTCACCCTCGACACCTCCGAGCTGAAGAACTACACCGACTGACAACACCCCTCACCCACCCACCATCCCCCCAATATCCCGAACCCCCTCCCCCGTCACCGCGCAATACCCCTCGACCTCGCCACTTCTCGCGGTCCTTCTCCTCGTCCGTCATGCGAAGAAAGACGGTGGAACAGGCACAAGGGGTTCCGGAAAGCACTGAAGAAACGCCCCACGGAAACGCGGAAAACGCGGAAAACGCCGAAAGCGGCACCCCCCGCCGAAGCGAGAAGCACCGCCCTCAGTAGCGACTACCGATCCAGGAAACCGGATCAGAAGTCCATGTCACCACCCGGCATCCCGCCACCGGCAGGCGCAGCGGCCTTCTCCGGCTTGTCGGCGATGACGGCCTCGGTGGTGAGGAACAGCGCGGCGATGGACGCCGCGTTCTGGAGCGCGGACCGCGTCACCTTCGCCGGGTCGATGATGCCCTCGGCGACGAGGTCGACGTACTCACCGGTCGCGGCGTTCAGACCGTGACCCGGGGTGAGGTTGCGGACCTTCTCCACCACGACGCCGCCCTCGAGGCCGGCGTTGACGGCGATCTGCTTCAGCGGGGCCTCAAGGGCGAGCTTGACGGCGGCAGCGCCGGTCGCCTCGTCACCCTCCAGCTCCAGCTTCTCGAAGACCTGCGCGGCCTGGAGCAGCGCGACGCCGCCACCGGCGACGATGCCCTCCTCGACGGCCGCCTTGGCGTTGCGCACGGCGTCCTCGATGCGGTGCTTGCGCTCCTTGAGCTCGACCTCGGTCGCGGCACCGGCCTTGATGACGGCCACGCCGCCCGCGAGCTTCGCCAGGCGCTCCTGGAGCTTCTCGCGGTCGTAGTCGGAGTCGGAGTTCTCGATCTCGGCGCGGATCTGGTTGACCCGGCCGGCGACCTGGTCGGAGGAGCCGGCACCGTCGACGATGGTGGTCTCGTCCTTGGTGATGACGACCTTGCGGGCGCGGCCCAGGAGGTCGAGCGTGGTGTTCTCCAGCTTGAGGCCGACCTCCTCGGAGATCACCTCGCCGCCGGTGAGGATGGCGATGTCGTTCAGCATGGCCTTACGACGGTCGCCGAAGCCGGGCGCCTTGACGGCGACGGACTTGAACGTGCCGCGGATCTTGTTGACGACCAGCGTCGACAGGGCCTCGCCCTCGACGTCCTCGGCGATGATCAGCAGCGGCTTGCCGGACTGCATGACCTTCTCCAGGAGCGGCAGCAGGTCCTTGACCGAGCCGATCTTGGAGTTGGCGATGAGGATGTACGGGTCGTCCAGGGACGCCTCGAGGCGCTCCATGTCGGTCGCGAAGTACGCCGAGATGTAGCCCTTGTCGAAGCGCATACCCTCGGTGAGCTCCAGCTCCAGACCGAAGGTCTGGGACTCCTCGACGGTGATGACGCCTTCCTTGCCGACCTTGTCCATGGCCTCGGCGATGAGCTCGCCGATCTGGGTGTCGGCGGCGGAGATGGAGGCCGTGGAGGCGATCTGCTCCTTGGTCTCGACGTCCTTGGCCTGCTCGAGCAGGGCGGCGGAGACGGCCTCGACGGCCTTCTCGATACCGCGCTTCAGCGCCATCGGGTTGGCACCGGCGGCGACGTTACGGAGGCCCTCGCGGACCAGCGCCTGGGCGAGGACGGTCGCGGTGGTCGTACCGTCACCGGCGACGTCGTCCGTCTTCTTGGCGACTTCCTTGACCAGCTCGGCGCCGATCTTCTCGTACGGGTCCTCCAGCTCGATCTCCTTGGCGATGGACACACCATCGTTGGTGATCGTGGGGGCGCCCCACTTCTTCTCAAGGACGACGTTGCGGCCCTTGGGGCCGAGGGTGACCTTGACGGCGTCGGCGAGCTGGTTCATGCCGCGCTCAAGGCCTCGCCGCGCCTCCTCGTCGAACGCGATGATCTTGGCCATGTGAAGTGGTCCCTCCAGGACTGCTGGGTGAGTACCGCAGAGGACCGCGCCCGCGCCCGCGACGGACGGCTCCCCGGCGCGGACGGTTCCTTGCCCCGCCCGGCCGCGAGCCTCACCGACTCGGTCCTTCGTAGCACTCTCACCTTCAGAGTGCTAACGCCAATGATTAGCACTCGACCCCCGAGAGTGCAAGACACCCTCCCCTCGCCCGGACCCCGGCGGACCCCCCGCGCGGGCACGTCGAAGGGCCCGCGTCCTGGACAGACGCGGGCCCTTCGACGTGCCGGAAACGGTGTACAGAAAATCTTCAGGCGGTGAGGCGAACCATGTCGGCCTGCGGGCCTTTCTGACCCTGCGAGATCTCGAACTCGACGCGCTGGCCCTCTTCGAGGGTGCGGTACCCGTCCATCTGAATCGCGCTGTAGTGGACGAAGACGTCCGCACCACCGTCGACCGCGATGAAGCCGTAGCCCTTCTCCGCGTTGAACCACTTGACGGTGCCCTGAGCCATGCCTAACTCCCCTATTACTGGCCCTTGCACAGATCCGCACTTCGCGGATCCGGGTCAGACCTCACCCCCCAATGACTGGGGGCGTGCGCCGGAACGCGTCGACCGCCGCTGAATGTATCCGCCCCACTGCCGTCCGCAACAGGTCAATCCGACGAGAATTCTGGACGGATCCGATCCGGAATGTGGTGAGAATTCCACTGAATTCAGGGCAATCCGGGCCGGGCAAAGGCCGCGAATGCCGCACCCGCGACAGCCACTTTGGCTATTTCTTATCGGGCGCTCACCGGGAGAGCCAAGGCGCGTTACCCAACCTTACAGCGCCTAACCACACAGAATTGCCCCCTCCGTTTCGAACCAGGAGAGGGCAATTCGATGAACATTCAGTAATGGCAGTTACCGACGGTTACTACCCGTTGGTAACGACATTAAGTCAGCCACCCGCGACGGCCGGGATGATCGAGACCCCGGCGCCGTCCGGCGTCGCCGTCTCAAGACCCTGCTCGAACCGCACGTCGTCGTCGTTGACGTACACGTTCACGAACCGCCGCAGCTTGCCCTGGTCGTCCAGGACCCGCGCCGCGATCCCCGTGTGGTTCTTCTCCAGGTCGGCGATGACCTCCCCGAGGGTCCCGCCCTCGGCGCTCACCTCGGCGACGCCGCCGGTGTACGTACGCAGGATGGTCGGGATACGAACGGTCACGCTCATGCGAGGCCAGCCTCTCGGAAGGAGTCCAGGGTCGGACGGATGGTCGCGGTCAGACCGGTGCCGGCCACCGCGTCGAGGGTCTTGAGCCCGTCACCGGTGTTGAGGACGACGGTCGTCAGCGCCGGGTCGAGGAGCCCGTTCTCGATCAACTTGCGAGTGACCCCTACGGTCACGCCCCCGGCGGTCTCCGCGAAGATCCCCTCGGTCCGCGCCAGCACCTTGATCGCGTCCACGATCTCCGCGTCGGTGACGTCCTCGACCGCGCCCCCGGTCCGCCGCGCGATGTCGAGCACGTACGGCCCGTCCGCCGGATTCCCGATGGCCAGCGACTTGGCGATGGTGTCCGGCTTCTGCGGCCGGACGACGTCGTGCCCCGCCTTGTACGCGACGGAGACGGGCGAGCACCCCTCGGCCTGCGCCCCGAAGATCTTGTACGGCTTGTCCGCGACCAGCCCCAGCTTGATCAGCTCCTGGAGCCCCTTGTCGATCTTCGTGAGCTGCGAGCCGGAGGCGATGGGGACGACGAGCTGGTCGGGCAGCTCCCAGCCCAGCTGCTCGGCGATCTCGTACGCGAGCGTCTTGGAGCCCTCGGCGTAGTAGGGCCGCAGGTTGACGTTGACGAACCCCCAGCCCTCGCCCGCCGAGTCGCCGATCAGCTCCGAACAGAAGCGGTTGACGTCGTCGTAGTTGCCCTCGATGCCGACCAGCTGACCGCCGTAGACGGCCGCCATGACGACCTTGCCCTGCTCCAGGTCGTGCGGGATGAACACGCAGGAGTTCAGGCCCGCGCGGGCGGCGGCGGCGCCGACGGCTCCGGCGAGGTTGCCGGTGGAGGAGCACGAGAGGGTGGTGAACCCGAACGCGCGCGCCGCTTCGAGCGCCTGTGCGACGACCCGGTCCTTGAAGGAGTGGGTCGGGTTGCCGGAGTCGTCCTTGATGAAGAGCCTGCCCTCGGCGACCCCGAGTTCCGCCGCGAGCCGGTCGGCGCGGACGAGCTTGGTCCAGCCCGGGTTCAGGTTCGGCTTGTCGGCGACGTCCGCGGGGACGGGCAGGAGGGGGGCGTAACGCCAGATGTTGGCCGGCCCGGCGGCGATGCGGGCCCGCAGTTCCTCGGCGTCGTAGGCGGAGAAGTCGTAGGCGATCTCCAGCGGGCCGAAGCACTCTTCGCAGGCGAAGGACGGGCCGAGGGGGACGCGGTGGCCGCATTCGCGGCAGCTGAGGGCGGAGGCAGGTCCGAGGTCGACGGTCTTCTCTGTACCGGTCCGCTGCTCGGCGATGGTCTGCACAGCCATGGGAGGGGAGGCCCTTTCTCCTCATCTTCCTCACGACGCATCTCGCCGTGAGACGGATTTGGCACCTTCCCTAGCCGGGAGCCTCGGCGCGCGTGCGCGAGACCGGCTGGAGGGTTGCCGGGGCTTCATCGGGCCGTATCCCTCTGCCCCTCTGGATGAGCGGTATGAAGTTGTCGAACGCAGGCTGAGCGGTATGAACATACGATCCGCGACCGTCGACATGCGATGGTCACCAGCGTTGTTCAAGACTGTAACCGAAGCACAGGACAGTTGAGATAGTCGTCCGAACCGCGAGATGGATCACACGTCGCAGTGTGACCGTGACAGTGAGGAGCCGCTGACTGTGCTGCAAGAAGTCGAGCGCTGGCTGGCGACCCGTACATGGTCGTTGTCCGACCGCCCCCTGCACCGCGTCCTCGCGGCGAAGCGGGCGGCAGGGCTGTCGGTGTCGGTGGTCCTGCCCGCGCTGAACGAGGAGTCGACGGTAGGGGACATCGTCTCGATAATCCGGCACGACTTGATGCGGCAGGTGCCCCTCGTCGACGAACTCGTCGTCCTCGACTCCGGCTCGACCGACCGCACGGCGGAGGTGGCGGCGCGGGCCGGCGCGCGGGTGGTCGCGCGCGACTCGGTCCTCCCCCGCATCCCCACGGTCCGGGGCAAGGGCGAGGTCCTGTGGCGCTCACTCTTCGTGACCAGCGGTGATGTGGTCTGCTTCATCGACGCGGACCTGCGGGACTTCTCCTCCGACTTCGTGACGGGCATCGTGGGCCCCCTGCTGACCGACCCCGGGGTGTCCCTGGTGAAGGGCATGTACGACCGCCCCCTCGCCGGCGCGGCGGGCCAGGGCGGCCGGGTCACGGAACTGATGGCCCGCCCGCTGCTGAACATGCACTGGCCTCAACTGGCGGGTTTCGTCCAGCCGTTGGGCGGCGAGTACGCGGCAAGGCGCAGCCTCCTGGAACGGCTCCCGTTCCCGGTCGGCTACGGCGTGGAACTGGGAATGCTGGTGGACGCACTGCACTTGGTGGGCCTCGACTCGCTGGCCCAGGTGGACGTAGGCGTGAGGAAACACCGCCACCAGGACGGCCAGGCCCTGGGAAGGATGTCGGCGGAAATTTATCGGACCGCTCAACTCCGGCTGGCGAGGGGCCACTTGATCCGCCCGTCGCTGACCCAGTTCGAGCGGGGCGAGGCGGGGTTCGAGGCGCGGACGTATTCGGTGGACACGGAGGAGAGGCCGCCGGTGCTGGAGATCGAGGAGTACGCGGAGCGGAAGGCGGCGTAAGGACTGGCGTGAGGCTGACGGACCTCAGGGGGCGCGGGGCTGTGCCGAGGTGCGGCTCCGCCGGGTGGGCGCCGACCAGCCGCCTCCGAGCCGCACCCCGCAACGGCAGCGGCCCCCGGTTTCCTGGTTTGAGCGCCGCAGGCCCTGGCTAGGTTCAGGCGTATGGCTGCTTCCGCTGTGCTGGTCGCCTCCAATCGGGGACCCGTCTCGTACGACCTGCTGGACGACGGCTCGCTCAGTGCCCGGCGCGGCGGCGGGGGCCTGGTCTCCGGGCTCTCCGCCATCGGTCCCGAGGCCGGCGCCCTGTGGGTCTGCTCCGCCCTCTCCGAGGCCGACCGCACCGCCGTACGGCGCGGGGTCCGCGAACCCGGCACCCTCATGCTCGACATCCCGGCCGACGTGCACGCCGACGCCTACAACGGCATCGCCAACTCGGTCCTCTGGTTCGTGCACCACCTGCTCTACCAGACGCCGCTGGAGCCGGTGTTCGACGCGGAGTTCCGGCGCCGGTGGGCGGCGTACGAGGCGTACAACCGGGCCTTCGCCGAGGCCCTGGCCGGCAATGCGGCGGACGGCGCCGCCGTCCTCGTACAGGACTACCACCTCTGCCTCGTCCCCGGCATGTTGCGCGCGCTCCGCCCCGACCTGCGGATCGGGCACTTCTCGCACACCCCGTGGGCGCCGCCGGACTACTTCGCCCTGCTCCCCCGGGACATCAGGGCCCAGCTCCTCGACGGCATGCTCGGCGCGGACCGGCTGGGTTTCCTCACCCGGCGGTGGGCGGACGCGTTCGCCGCGTGCTGTCCCGAGGGGACGCGGGGGACGGAGATCGGCGTGCACGCGCTGGGCGCCGACGCGGATTTCCTGCGGGAGCGGGCGGCACGGGCCGACGTGCGGGACCGGATGGCCGACCTCCAGGACGAGATCGGCGTCGGCCGCAAGGTCATCGTCCGCGTCGACCGTACGGAGCTGTCGAAGAACATCGTGCGGGGCCTGCTGGCGTACCGGCACCTCCTGGACACCCACCCCGAGTGGCGCGACAGGGTCGTCCACGTGGCCCTCGCGTATCCGTCCCGGCAGGACCTGAAGGTGTACCGGGACTACATGGAGGAGGTGCAGCGGGTGGCCGCCGAGATCAACTCGACGTACGGCACACCGAGTTGGACCCCGGTGGTGCTCCACCTGAAGGACGACTTCGCCCGCTCCCTGGCCGCGTACCGCCTAGCGGACGTCGCCCTGGTCAACCCCATCCGCGACGGCATGAACCTGGTCGCGAAGGAGGTCCCGGTCGTCTCCGACAACGGCTGCGCGCTGGTCCTTTCGAGCGAGGCGGGGGCGTATTGGGAACTGCGGGAGGATGCGCTGACGATCAATCCGTACGACGTACTGGAGACGGCGGAGGCGCTGCATGAGGCGTTGTCGATGCCGGCGGGGGAGCGGGCGGAGCGGACTAAGCGGTTGGCGGCGGCGGCGACGGCGTTGCCGCCTACTCAGTGGTTTTTGTCGCAGTTGGAGGGGTTGGGGGGTGGGGGGAGCTGATCGGCTGGGGGGCTGGCGGGGAGGCTGGCTGGCGCTGGGGCGCCAATCGGCTGAGGCAGGCGCCGGGCACTGATCGGCTGGGAGGGGAGGCTGGTCGGCTGCGGAGGCTGACTCAGCTGCTGGGGGCGTTGATCAGCTGGGGGAGGCCGACCGGCTACAGGGGTTGGCCGGCGCGGGAGCACTGACCAGTTGAGAGGGGGCTGGCGGCGCTGGGCGATGCTGATCCGCTGAGGGGGCTGCTTGAGGGGCAGCTCCGTTGGCGTTGGTCTGGTGAGGGGCGTCGGCTGGGATGTGGCTCAGCTCGCGTTGAGCGGGTGACGGGCGCCAGCCGGGATGTGGCTCAGCTCGCGTTGATCGGGTGACGGGCGCCAGCCGGGATGTCGTTCAGTCGGCCTCGTCCGCCAGGCGCCGCAGCAGTTCCACGACCCCGGCTGGACCGTCCACCACCAGGTCCGCGCGGTCCGCCAGTGCCGCCACCTCGTTGCTGCCGCTGCACACCAGTACCCCCGGCACCCCGCCCGCCCTCAGTTTCTCGACGGCGGCGAAAGCGGGGAGGTCTCCAAGGTCGTCGCCGGCGTAGAGGACCGCTTCGGCGCCGGTCTCCTCGACCTGTGCCGCCAGCGCAGCGCCCTTGTCGACCCCGGCCGGCCGGATCTCCAGGACCATCCGGCCCGGCTCGACGATCAGCCCATGCCGGACGGCGAGGTCGGAAAGGGGTTCCCGCAGCCGCTCCAGCAGCCCCTGCGGATCCCCGGCCCGCCGGGTGTGCACGGCGACTGAACGCCCCTTCTCCTCCACATGCGCGTCGGTCCCGCCCAGGATTCCAGGCAACTCACGCCGCACGGCATCAAGCCCCGCAGGAGCCGGCGGCGCCACGACCTCCCCGCTCCGCGCATCCCACCGCTCGGCCCCGTAATGCCCGAGCACAACCAGGTTCTCCAACCCCGGGACACCTCTGAACTCCCCGTACTGGAGAACGAGTTCAGCGGGCCGCCCAGTGATGACGACAATCCGGGCCCCTTTGACGCCAAGGGCGGCGAGAGCATCAAGGGCACCCGGATAGGCACGGGCACGGGTGGGATCTTCGACGATGGCGGCAAGGGTCCCGTCGAAGTCGAAGGCGAGGAGGGAGCGGGAGGGGGAGGAGCGGATGGCGGAGAGCGCGAGACGGGCGGCGGGAGAGGGGGGCGAGGGGGCGTCGTAGGAACCCATGAGGGGAAGTTACCCAGGGGGCGGGGGTTAATGGCGGCGGGGAAGGGGCGGGGCGAGAAGAAACGCCGGGCGGGGATTGCTTCACGGGGCTGGCCTGATGACGCCGAGGAGATGAGCAACTTAAGGGGCGCGAGCTGCATCGAACGGCCCGGAGACGACGCCGGGAGCGGGCGACTTAAGGGGCGCGAGGCTGCACCGAACGGCCCGGAGACGACGCCGGCGAGCGGGCAACTTAAAGGGCGCGGGGCTGCACCGATTCGCGGCCCCGCCACGCAGGCGAGACCACACCGAACCGCCCGAAGCCGACCCCCATGACAGCAACCACCCCAGGGGCACGGGGCTGTGTCATTTTGCGGCCCCGCCACGCGGGCGCGACAAGCGGCCCGAGCAAACCCCGCGACCGCAACCAACCCAGGGGCACGGGGCTGCATCAATTCGCGGCCCCGCCGCGCGGGCGCGACCGCAACGAACCGACCGGAAGCGACCCCGCGACCGCAACCACCCCAGAGGCGCGGGGCTATGTCAATTCGCGGCCCCGCCACACAGGCGCGACCGCAACGAACCAACCGGAAGCGACCCCACGACCGCAACCACCTAGGGGCACGGGGCTGCATCAATTTGCGGCCCCGCCGCGCGAGCGCGACCAACCCCACACGACCCGCACCCCGAACCCCACCACACCCCCCACCCCCTACCGCCCCCGCCGCCTCCCCTCCCGCACCCTCCGCAACCGATTCACCGTAACCGGATCAACCTCCAACGCCCGCCGGTCATCCAGCAACGCGTTCAGCACCTGGTAATACCGAACCGGCGACACCCCCAACTCCTCCCGTATCGCCCGCTCCTTCGCCCCCGGCCCCGGAAACCCCCGCCGCTCCAGCGCCAGCACCCCCCGCTCCAGCTCCCCCAGCTCATCCATACGACCGACCCTAGCTCGCCCCACTGTCAGCGGCCATCGCATCGCTCTCCAGCTGCGCGAGCACCTCGGCCGGCCGCCCGCCGGAGGCGACGGCCCGTCCGACACCCCGCTTGACGGAGAGCGCGACGGACGCCCAGGACGTCCGGTCCACGGGATACAGCTGGGCCAGCGGAAGCCCCTGAAGGAACGGCTCCAGATCCCGGTCCCGCCCGGCGGAGCTCATCGCGGCGGAGGCGGAAGAGGTGACGGGAAGAAGGTCGTACGCACGCGAGAAGGCGAGCACGTTCGCCTTGGAATAGACGAAGTCGAGGAACTCCCCGATCTCCGCGCGATGCCCGCGCTGCTTGAAGGCGGTCATCCAGTCGGCGCCCCCCATGGTGAGCGGAGTGACCCCGGCCTTCCCGGGCATGGGGACGACCCCGTACCGGACCCCCTGCCGCGCGGCCGTCCTCATCAGGGAGGGCTGCCCGATGACCATCCCGGCGTCCCCGGCGGCGAACGCGGAGAACGCGTCCGCGCGGTTGAACTCGCCGGGCTCGACGGGCCCGGTGAGCCCCTTGCCGACCAGCTCGTCCTTGAGCCAGGTGAACGTCTGGACGTTCTCGGTGGAGTCGAGGGTGTACGTCCCGGCGTTGGACGTGTACCCGCCACCCCCGCTGAGCAGCCACTGAAGCGTCTCGGCCTGCGCCTCCTCGGGCCCGAGGGGAAGGGCGTACGGGTACTTCACCCCCTGCGCCTTGAGCGCGGCGGCGTCGGCGGCGAGCTCGTCCCAGGTGGTGGGGGGCTTGATGGCGGCCTTCGCGAAGAGGGACTTGTTGTAGAAGAGGAGACGGGTCGAGGCGGCGAACGGCATGCCGTACTGCTGCCCGTGCACCTTGCCGGCGGCGGCGAGCTGGGGGACGAAGTCGGCCTGGACGGGGATGGAGAGCACGTCCCCGGCCCTGTACAGCAGCTCCTTGGCGGAGTAGTCGGCGTACGAGCCGGTCTGGGCCAGGTCGGGGGCGTCGCCGTCGTCGACCAGCCGCTTGACCTCGCTGTCGACGTCGTTCCAGGGGTGGACGGTGACGTCGACCTTGATGCCGGGGTGACCGGCCTCGAACTCCTTGACCAGCTTCGCCCAGTACCCGGCGGAACTGTTGGCCGCGCTGTCGCCGTAGTCGGCGGCGACGAGTCTCAGGGTCACCTCCCCCGAGTCCCCTCCCACGACCCCGCACCCCCCGAGCGCGACCGTCAGCCCCAACGCGGACACGACCCCGACCCAACCCCGCTGCACTACCGCTTCACTCCACGCGCACTAGTCCGATATCCGGATCAAGGTCTACACCACGCGAGTGGACTAGACCTCTCGCGGGTCCTCGGCCACACTGTCCCCCGTGAGACATGTCATCGCCCTGGACGTCGGCGGCACCGCCATGAAAGCGGCTCTGTACGACGCCGACGGCGCCGTCCTCCACGAGTCCCGCCGCCCCACGTCCCGCGAGCGGGGTCCGGCGGCGGTGACCGAGGGGGTGCTCGACTTCGCCGCCGAGCTACGAGCTTACGGGGAACGGGAGTTGGGGGAGGGGGCGGCGGCGGTCGGGGCGGTCGTACCCGGTGTCATCGACGCGGGGTCGGGGCGGGTCGTCTACGCGGCCAACCTCGACTGGCGGGACGTCCCCCTGCGCGATCTGCTCTCCGCGCGCCTTGGCATCCCGGCGGCCCTCGGCCACGACGTCGCCGCCGGCGGCCTCGCCGAGTCCCGCCTGGGCGCTGCGCGCGGCACGGACCGCTTCTTCTTCATCGCCCTCGGCACCGGCGTGGCCGGCGCGATCGGTCTCCCCGGGGCGCGGGTGGAGACCGCCGAGATCGGCCACGTGATCGTCCGCCCCGCCGGCCTCAACTGCCCCTGCGGCAGCCGGGGTTGCCTGGAGCGGTACGCGTCGGCGGCGGCGGTGTCGACGGCCTGGGGCGGCGACGCGGCGGACTGCGCGAAGGCGGTGGAGAGGGGGGATGCGAGGGCAACTCGGCTGTGGGGGACGGCGATTGAGGCCCTGGCGGACGGCCTCCTGACAGCGGTAACACTGCTGACCCCGGACACGCTGATCGTGGGCGGGGGCTTGTCGGAGGCAGGAGAAACGCTACTGACCCCGCTGAGGAAGGCCCTACGGGAGAGGCTGACGTTCCAGCACATGCCGGAGGTGGTGCGCGCGGAACTGGGGGATACGGCGGGGTGCAGGGGGGCGGGGGTGCTGGCGTGGGATCTTCTAGGCGAAGCGGACGCGAGGGAGGAAAACGGCGGATGACATGGAACAACGCCTCTGGGACTGAGGGTTCGGAGGAGACGCCGTGACTGCAACCAGCTCAGGGGCACGGGGCCGTATCAATTCGCGGCTCCACCGCGCGGGCGCGACCACCACCAACCACCCGGAGGCGACCCCGTGACCTCAGCCAGCTCAGGGGCGCGAGGCTGCATCAATTCACGGCTACGCCGCGCGGACGCGACCACAACGAACCGCCCGGAGACAACCCCGTGACCGCAACCGACTCAGAGGCGCGAGGCTGCATCAACTCGCGGCCCGGCCGCGCGGGCGCGCCCAACCACGCGGAGGCAACCCCGTGACCGCAACCAACCCAGGGGCACGGGACCGTATCAACTCGCGGCTCCGCCGCGCGGGCGCGACCACCACCAACCACCCGGAGGCGACCCTGTGACCTCAGCCGACTCAGGGGCGCGGGGAACTGCGCGACCAGCCGCATCCCACCCGCAGCCGGCAACGGTCCTCACCGGCGCGAAAGTGGTCCTCCCCACCGGAACCTCCGTCCAGGACCTCGCCCTCCACGGCCCCCTCATCACCGCCGACCCCCCGGCGGACGCCCCCCGCACCGACCTCACCGGCCACTACCTCCTCCCCGGCTTCGTCGACATCCACACCCACGGCGGCGGCGGAGCCTCCTTCTCCGGTACGCCCGACGACATCCGCACCGCCCTCTACCTGCACCGCACCCACGGCACCACCACCCTCGTCGCCTCGACGGTCACCGACGACATGGACGTCCTGATCCGCCAGGCCGGCACCCTCAGCGAGCTGGCCGAGGACGGCGAGATCGCCGGAATCCACTTCGAGGGCCCGTTCATCTCCCCCTGCCGCAAGGGCGCACACGCGGAAGCCCTGCTGCGCCACCCTGACCCGGCGGACGTCAGGAAACTGATCGACGCGGCGAAGGGCCACGCCAGAATGCTGACGCTGGCCCCCGAACTCCCCGGCGGCCTGGACTCGATCCGCCTGCTGACGGAAGCCGGCGTGCTGGCGGCGATCGGGCACACGGACGCGACGTACGAGCAGACGCGGGAGGCGATCGAGGCGGGCGCGACGGTCGCGACGCACCTCTTCAACGCGATGCCCCCACTGGGCCACCGCGCCCCCGGCCCGATCGCCGCCCTCCTCGAAGACCCGCGCGTGACCGTCGAGTTGATCAACGACGGGGTCCATCTCCACCCCGCCGCACTGGAGTTGGCGTTCCGGCACGTCGGCCCGGACCGCGTCGCGTTCATCACGGACGCGATGGACGCCGCCGGATCGGCGGACGGCACCTACCAGTTGGGCCCGCTGGAGGTCGAAGTCCAAGGCGGAGTCGCGAGGTTGGCGGAGGGCGGATCGATCGCCGGTTCCACCCTCACCCTGGACCGCGCGCTGAAACGGGCGGTGACAGTCGACGGCATCCCGCTCCAGGACGCGGTGGCCGCCCTCTCCGCGAACCCCGCGAAACTCCTGGGCCGGTACGGCGAATTCGGGTCACTCGAACCGGGAAAGCTGGCCGACATCGTCGTACTCGACGAGAACTTCGACCTCAAGGGCGTGATGCGGCAGGGCAGTTGGGTAGTGGACCCCGGGAGGGCATGAACCACAGAGAGGCCGAGGTCTGTGATCCTCACGGTCACGCTCAACACCGCGCTGGACATCGACTACCGCGTACGGACGCTGCGTCCGGGGGCGGCGCACCGGGTGACGGACGTGTGCGAACGGCCCGGCGGCAAGGGGCTGGACGTCGCCCGGGTGCTGGCGGGGCTGGGCCACGAGGTGACGGTGACGGGCTTCGCGGGCGGCCTGACGGGGCGGGTCGTACAGGATCAACTGGCCTTGATGCCGAGGGTGGTTGACGCCCTGTTGCCGATCTCCGGTACAACTCGCCGCAGGATCAAGGTGGTTGACGCGGCCGGGACGACCCGCCTGGACGAACCGGGTCCGCTGATCACCCCGCCGGAGTGGACGGCCTTCCTGGAGGCGTACGCCGGGCTGCTGGACGGGGTCGGTGTGGTGGCGCTGTGCGGGAGTCTTCCGCAGGGGGTGCCGGTGGGCGCGTACGCGGGGCTGGTGCGTACGGCGCGGGCGGCGGGTGTGCCCGTGCTGCTGGACACCGGCGGCGAGCCGTTGCGCCGGGGGGTGGCGGCGCGCCCCGACCTGATCACACCGGACGCGGTCCAGCTGGCCGAACTGACCGGTTCCCAGGAGCCGTTGAAGGCGACGCAGGATGCGCGGCGGCGGGGGGCGCGGGCGGTGGTGGCGGCGCTGGGCCACGACGGCATCCTGGCGGCGACCCAGGACGCCCGCTGGCGAGCGACGCCCCCAACTCCCGCCCAGGGCAACGGAGATGCCCTGACAGCCGGCCTCCTCACCACCCTCCACCTCCCCTGGCCCACCCGCCTGGCCCACGCAAGCGCCCTGGCATACGGAAAACCGACGGACCAGGTAACAGTGAGCGGCGAGGCGAGCGCGGCCTAGCGGCAGTTGGAACCCCGGTTCAGCTCTTGACCTGGCCCTGCTTCAGCGACAGCTGGTCCAGCAGGACGTTGCACTTGTCACCGCTCGCGCAGGAGATGGAGATGACGTTGGTTCCCTTGGTCAGGGTGGGCCAGGCGTAGGTATTGGTCCAGCCCTTGGAGGGGTCGTCCTTGGTGTGGGTGAAGTTGCCGAAGTTCATCTTCGAGCCGTAGACCTTGCCATTTATGGTCAGGGTCATCGACTGGTCCTCGCCCACCACGCTGTACTTGGCGAACAGGGTGTACGTGCCGTCGTCGGGAATGCCGTTGACCGTCCAAGTCACCGCCGAGCCCTCGCTGTTGAGACCGACGTAGGTCCCGGACGCGGCCCCCTGCACATCGGAGGCGGTGGTCGCGCCGCCGTCCAGCTTGAGCGCCTTGGCGTCGATGCTCGGCAGCTGCGCCGCCCTCGCCTCGCTGCTGCTGGACTCGCTCGGGGAAGCGGAAGCATCAGCCGTCGGCTCAGTGGAGCTGTTGCCCGCGTTGCCCTTCGCCGAGTCGTCCGTGTTGTTGCTCGACATGGCGATCGCGATGCCGATGACCACCGCGGCGACGACGGCGACGGCCCCGATGAGCAGGCCCTTGGTGTTGGGGCCCCGGCCGCCCGCGCCGCGGCCGCCGGAGCGCGGGGGCTGCTGGGTGGGCGGCGGCCCGTAGGCACCCTGCTGCTGCCCGTGCCCCTGCTGCTGCGGGACGCCGTACTGCTGCTGGGCCCCGTACTGCTGGGGCGGGGCTCCGTACTGCTGGGGCGGGGCGGTCTGCTGCGGGGCGCCGTACTGGCGCTCGCCGACCGGGCGGGCGCGGCCCACCGCGTTCGGGTACCCGTAGCCGCTGGAGGGCGGCTGGGCGCCGCGGGCCTGGCCGTCGGCGTAGAGGTAGCCGAACGGGTCGTCGTCCTCCGGCGTCCCAGCGCCGTTGTTGGCGGGCGTCATCCCTTCGTACTCCTCAACAGTGCGGGTCGGATACGGGGTGGTGAGAAGAGCGAGCCTACCCGCTCCGGGTCATCCAAACGGGTGACTCCGCTCGCACAAACCCCTTGACCTGGGCTTTATCCCGCACGGCGATGCTGTTTGGGACGAGATCGTTTCTCGACGTACATCCGTTCGTCGGCGGACTTCAGCACTTCGTCCGCCGTCATCCCGCAATGTGCCCACCCGATCCCGAAACTGGCCCCCACCCGCACGGCCCGCCCCTCGGCCCGGATCGGCTGGATGATCTCCCCGCGCAGCCGTACGGCGAGGTCGGCGGCGTCGGCGCGGCCGAGCCCGTCGGCGAGGATCACGAACTCGTCGCCGCCGAGCCGCGCGACGGTGTCCCCGTCCCGCACGGCCCGCCCGAGCCGCCGGGCGACCTCGATGAGGACCGCGTCACCCGCGTTGTGCCCGAACCGGTCGTTGATCGACTTGAACCCGTCGAGGTCGCAGAAGAGCACCGCGAGCCCCTTGGCCCCGTCGTCGCGCGCGCCCTCCTCGGGGGCGCTGACGTGGACGTGGTGGTCGTAGCCGTCGTAGGGCTCGCCGGTGCTGCTCACGGGGAGGAAGTCGAAGCCGTGGGAGGCGGGGTACTGCTGGTCCATCGCGTCCAGCTCCGCCGGGTGGGCGGACTGCGGGCGCCGGCAGATGCGGGCGGAGAGGCGGGCGCGGAGTTCGGCGGAGTTCGGCAGCCCGGTCAGGGAGTCGTGCGCGGCGCGGTGGGCGAGCTGGAGTTCGCGGCGCTTGCGGTCCTCGATGTCCTCGACATGGGTGAGGAGGAAGCGGGGCCCGTCGGCGGCGTCGGCGACGACGGAGTTACGGAGGGAGACCCAGACGTACGTCCCGTCCCGCCGCCCGAGCCGCAGTTCGGCGCGCCCGCCCTCGGCGGAGGTCCGCAGCAGGGTGCCGATGTCCTCGGGGTGGACGAGGTCGGAGAAGGCGTACCGGCGCATCGCGGAGGCGGGCCGCCCCAGGAGCCGGCACAGGGCGTCGTTGGTCCGGAGTATTCGCCCGTGCTGCTCCCCGCCCATCTCGGCGATCGCCATCCCCGAGGGCGCGTACTCGAAGGCCTGCCGGAACGACTCCTCGCTGGCGCGCAGCGCCTGCTGCTCGCGCTCCAGCCGGACGAGGGCGCGCTGCATGTTGGAGCGCAGGCGGGCGTTGCTGATGGCTATGGCGGCCTGGAACGCGTACATCTGGAGCGCCTCGCGCCCCCACGCGCCCGGCAGCCGGCCGGTGCGGGGCCGGTCGACGGACAGCACGCCGATCAGCTCGCCGCCGGAGCCGCCGGGGGAGGGCGGGGTGAACATGGGCGCGAAGAGCCGGTCGGACGGATGCCACTCGTTCTCGAACCGGGGCGGGGGTCCGTCGGTGTACCACTGCGGTACGTCGTCGTCGTCGAGCACCCAGCCCTCGGTGTGCGGGATGAAGACGAGCTCGCCCCAGGTCTCCCCCATCGTCAGCCGCCGCTCCCAGGACTCCCGGGATCCGACCCGGCCGGTGATCAGCGCCTCCGCGGCGGCGTTCCCGGCGAGCGCGGCCACGACCAGGTTCCCGTCGTTGCGTACGAGGTTGACGCACGCCAGCTCGTACCCGAGGGCCGTCACCACCCCGTCCGCGACCGTCTGCAAGGTGTCCGCCAGGCTCCGTGCCGTGTTCATGTCGGCCATGGCCTGGTGCAGCTGCCGCAGGGACGCAAGGCGGACATAGGGCTCCGACTCGGTCTCCATGCTCGCCCTCCCCCCGAGACTTCGCAGCGAATCAAGGGTTGTTCATCGGCGTACCGTTTCCCCGCCACTGAATCACAGCGCGCCGCTCACTCGGTACACAGGGTTAACAATTCTCGCCCCTTGTGACTCAAGTCACAGCAGAACGTGAACAATTGGGTGAGGTTTCTGCATTTTTCCTGTGCGGTTATGGGGTGGGGGTTGGAGGGTTGGGGGTAGGTGGTGAGGGGTTTGTCGTGGGGGTTCTACAAAGGGGTGCCGGCTGGAGGCGGGGGGCGGTCTGCCGTAGGGGACTGGACTGGCTGCGGGGGCTGGTCGTAGGGATCTGGTCGTAGGACTTGGGCGGGGGTGTTTCGGGCGGGGGGCGGATGTGCGGGGTGGGGGGTGGTGATTAGCGTGCGGGGGTGTCGAATATTCCGCCGTCTGTGGCTGCCGCTGGTGTTGTCTCTTCCGCTGCCGTTCCCTCCGGTGGCGTTTCTTCCGGGGTCTCTCCCGGGGTGGGTGCGGGGCATGCTGAGGGGGTGAGCAGTGATGCGTTCCGGGCCGCGATGTCCCGGCTGGCCGGGGGTGTGGTCTTGGTGACCGCGCAGGAACTCTCGCTGGACCCCGACGATCCTTCCGCGCCGCCGGCCGAGGACGTCGGCATGACGGCGACCGCCTTCCTCTCGGTCTCCCTGGACCCGCCCCTGGTCCTGATCAGCCTCCGCAGCGGCTCCCGCATGGACGATCTCCTCGACGAACAGCCCCTGTGGTCCGTCTCCGTCCTCACCGAGGCGCAGCGGCATATCGCGGGGCGGTTCTCGATGAAGGGGCGGGTGAGTGATCGGTTGCTGTTCGCGGATGTTCCGTATCGGCGGGGGCCGGTGAGTGGCGCTCCGCTGGTGGGTGGGGCGTTGGCGAATCTGGAGTGCAGGACTGAGGAGAGGGTGGGGGCGGGGGATCATACGTTGGTGATCGGGAGGGTGTTGGGGGCTGAGGTGGGTGGGGAGGGGGAGCCGTTGGTTTATTTCCGGGGGAGGTATCGGGGGTTGGGGTGAGGGGGGTCAGGGGACGGGGGCGGGAGACGGGGGTCGGGGGTGAAAGGGGGCTG